>NZ_JBVIYK010000003.1:0-544425 GCF_055592645.1 Streptomyces sp. NPDC041108
AACAGAACCCCGCGTTCGGACTCGGCACCTACACCGAACTGCCGTCCTCCAACCCCGCCGTGCTCGCCTACCTCCGCGAGGCACCCTCCATCGAGGGCGACGGGGACGACCTCGTGCTGTGCGTGAACAACTTCTCCCGCTTCGCACAGCCCACCGAACTCGACCTGCGCGCCTACCAAGGACGCCACCCCGTCGAACTCATCGGCGGAGTCCGCTTCCCGGCCATCGGTGAACTGCCCTACCTCCTCACCCTCGCGGGCCACGGCTTCTACTGGTTCCGCCTGCGGAAGGACACCGTGTAAGCCCGGCCCGAACCCCGGGCGGGCCGGTTTCTCCCGGCCCGCCCGGGGCACGCAGACAGGAACACCCCGCCCCCGGGGAAAGGACGCGAGGCCATGTCGGAAGCCGCCACGCACCCCACCGCGCCAAGTCCCGCTCCACCGCCCGCCACGGAGCCCTCCCCCGGGCTGCTCCTCTCCCTGGAGCCATTGCTGCGGGAGTGGCTGCCACGGCAGCGCTGGTTCGCGGGGAAGGGCCGGCCGGTCGCCGGGTTCAGTCTGGTGGCGGCCACCGAGCTGCTGCCCACGGGCACCGCCAAGGCCGGGCTGCTCCACCTGCTCGTCCGCGCCCACCAGCCGCTGGTGCCGTCCCAGGGAGCCCCGGCCCACCCCGGCGACTGCTACCAGTTGCTGCTCGGCGTTCGCGAGACGCTGCCGCCACGGCTGGCGCCCGCGCTGATCGGGCACGTGGCCGAGGGGCCGCTGGCCGGACGCACGATCTACGAGGCGCTGCACGACCCGCGGCTCGCCGGGGTCCTTCTGGAGGCGATGCGGACCGAGGCCCACATCGGCGAGCTGCGCTGCGGACGGGACACCCGGCACGACATCCCCGAGGGCCTGGTGCCCCGCCTGATCACCTCGGAGCAGTCCAACTCCTCCCTCGTCTACGGCGATACGTTCATCCTGAAGCTGTTCCGCCGGATCGTGCCCGGCGACAACCCCGACCTCGAACTGCCGAGGGAGCTGTCCCGCGTCGGCTGCCCCCGGGTGCCGGCGCCGGTGGCCTGGATGGTGGCGGAGCTGGACCGGACCGCCGCCGGCGGCGACGGCCACCACGTCCTGGGCGTCCTCCAGCCGTTCCTGCACGGCGCGGCGGACGGCTGGGAGCTGGCGCTGAGCGTGCTGGCCAAGGGCGAGGACTTCACCGCCGAGGCGCGGGCACTGGGCCGGACGACCGCCGAGGTGCACATGGCGCTGGCGCGGGCCCTGCCCACGGTCACCCTCGGGCGGCCGCAACTGGAGGCGCTCGTCGACGGGATGACCGGGCGCCTGGAGGCCGCCGCCCAGGCCGTCCCCGCGCTACGGCCGTACGTCCCCGGTCTGCGCACGGCCTTCGCGGCGCTCGCCGACCTGGCCGCCGAGGGGCGCACCTGGACCGCCCAGCGCATACACGGCGACCTCCACCTCGGGCAAAGCCTGCGCTCGCCCTCCGGGGAGTGGTCCCTCATAGATTTCGAGGGCGAGCCGTCGAAGCCGCTGGCCGAGCGGCGGTTGCCGCAGCCCGTCGCCCGTGACGTCGCCGGCATGCTCCGCTCCTTCGACTACGCCGCGCACTCCCTCCGGCCCCCGGCCGCCGACTGGGCGACCGTCTGCCGGGCCGCGTACTGCTCCGGGTACGCGGACGTCGCCGGGGCCGACCCGCGTACGGATCCCGTGCTGCTGCGCGCGTACGAGACCGACAAGGCCGTGTACGAGGTCCTCTACGAGGCCCGCCACCGCCCCGACTGGCTACCGGTGCCCCTGGCCGCCGTGCACCGGCTGGCCACGGACCCCAACGCCGACACCCCCTGACACCGCCCCAGCCCAGCCCCTGCCGAGGAGGCAGTACCTGTGACTCCCCGCCCGCCGTCCGACGACAGCACCCAGCCCGCCGGTCCCCCCGTCGAGGGGGCCGCCCCGGTGAAGAAGACGGCCACGAACAACCCGGCCGCGAAGAAAGCCGTGGCGAAGAAGGCGACCGCGAAGAAGACGGCGACGAAGAAGGCGGCGGCAAAGCGAGCGACGAACACGCCGGCCGGCACCACGCGGGCCGCGGCCGCCGAGGAGACACCTCGGGCGGTGAGGACGGCAGGGACGACGCGGAAACCCCGGAAGGCGGCGGGCGTCGAGGCGGCGGAGGTCGAGGCCGCGGCCGAGAAGGCCGGCGAGGGGACACCGGCGGCGAAGCAGTCGATCGAGGTCGATGCGGCCGCCGGGAAGCCCGCGTCGGGGCGTGCTGCCGAGAGCGGGGACGCGACCGTGAAGGCCCCGGCCAAGAAGGCGGCAGCGACGAAAGCCGTGGCGAAGAAGGCGGCGACGAAGAAGGCCGTGGCGAAGAAGGCCGTGGCGAAAAAGGCCGTGGCGAAGAAGACGGCGACGAAGAAGGCCGTGGCGAAGAAGGCCGTGGCGAAAAAGGCCGTGGCGAAGAAGGCTGTCACCGCCAAGGCTGCGACCGCTCGGACCACTGACCCGAAAGCCGCTGTCGCCAAGACCGCCGTGACGAAACCCGCCGCGTCGACGAAGACTGTCGCGAAGTCGGCCGCCTCGAAGAAGGCGGCAGCGGCCAAGGCCGTAGCGGAGAAGGCCGTAGCGGAGAAGGCCGTGACGAAAAAGACGGTGACCGCCGAGGACGCGGCTGCTCGGACCTCGGACGGCGACATCGCTGCCGCTCGGACCACTGACGCCAAGGCCGCTGACGCGGAGACCTCCGTGGCGCAGACCGCACCGGCGAAGTCCGCCGTGTCCGCGAAGCAGGTCACGAAGACCGCCGGCTCGAAGAAGGCCGCCGCCAAGAAACCGGTCGCCAAGCGGGCCGTCGCCAAGACCACCGCGGTGAAGAAGACCGCCGCCGTGAAGAAGACCGCCGCCGCTGTGAAGAAGACCGCCGCCGCCGTGGAGAAGGCCACCGCCAAGAAGGCGGGGGTCAAGAAGCAGGCAGGGGTCAAGAAGCAGGCGGCGACCAAGAAGGCCGCGCCGCCCGAGGACGTCGTCACGACCGAGGCCGCGGCCCGGCGTGCCGTCGCCAGGAAGGCCGTGAAGTCGCCGCGGCAGGCGGAGAGCGCGGTGCTGGTCCCGGCCGGCCCGCCGGACGGAGGGACACCTCCCTCCGCTCCGGTGTCGACCGGATCACCGGCCCCGGAGCCCCTGCTGCCCCAGCAGGCAACCTCCGGTTCACCCGCCCCCGAGCCGGTCGTCCCCCAGCAGGCCGCCGCCGAACCGGTGCTGCCGCAGCCGTCGGTCCCCCGGCAGGAGACCCCCGAGCCGGCCGACGACCCCCACGACGAACCCGCCCTCGCCCACCCCGTCACCTCCCCCGCGATGGACGGCGCCGATCGTGAACGGCTGCTGGCCGGGACCCATCACGCGCCGCACTCCGTGCTGGGCGCGCACCCCGTGCCCGGGGGTGTGGTGTTCCGGGTGTTCAGGCCCTACGCGCTCGGCGTGAGCGTGGTGGTGGACACGCTGCGGGCCGAGCTGCACGACGACGGGGGCGGCTTCTACTCGGCGCTGCTGCCGCTGCGGGAGGTGCCGGCGGCGTACCGGCTGCTGGTGTCGTACGAGGGCGCCGTGCAGGAGACGGAGGACGCGTACCGTTTCCTGCCCGCGATCGGTGAGCTGGACCTGTATCTGATCGGCGAGGGGCGCCACGAGGAGCTGTGGCGGGCGCTCGGCGCCGAGCCGATGACCCACCAGGGCGTGACCGGCACCCGGTTCACCGTGTGGGCACCGAACGCGCGCGGCGTGCGCCTGGCCGGCACCTTCAACTTCTGGGACGCCACGGGGTACCCCATGCGTGCGCTGGGCTCCTCGGGCGTGTGGGAACTGTTCGTGCCGGGGATCGGCGAGGGCGAGCTGTACAAGTTCGAGATCACCCGGCCGGACGGCTCCAAGACGCTGCGGGCCGACCCGATGGCCCGCCGTACGGAGGTCCCGCCGAACACCTCGTCCGTCATCCACGCCTCGCGGTACGAGTGGGGCGACGAGGAGTGGCTCGCCCGGCGCACACAGACCCCCGCGCACGAGGCGCCGTTCTCGGTCTACGAGGTCCATCTTCCGTCCTGGCGGCCGGGCCTGACGTACCGGCAGCTGGCGGAGCAGCTCCCGGCGTACGTCTCCGACCTCGGATTCACCCATGTCGAACTGCTGCCGATCGCCGAGCACCCCTTCGGCGGCTCCTGGGGCTACCAGGTCACCGGCTTCTACGCCCCGACCGCGCGCCTCGGCACCCCCGACGACTTCAAGTACCTGGTCGACGCCCTGCACCGGGCCGGCATCGGTGTGCTGATGGACTGGGTGCCGGCCCACTTCCCGCGTGACGACTGGGCGTTGGCCGAGTTCGACGGACGTCCGCTGTACGAGCACGCGGACCCGAAGCGGGCGGCGCACCCCGACTGGGGCACGCTGGAGTTCGACTACGGCCGCCGCGAGGTGCGCAACTTCCTGGTGGCGAACGCCGTCTACTGGTGCGAGGAGTACCACATCGACGGGCTGCGGGTGGATGCCGTCGCGTCGATGCTGTACCTCGACTACTCGCGCGAGCCGGGCCAGTGGACGCCGAACGAGCACGGCGGCCGGGAGAACCTGGACGCGGTCGCCTTCCTCCAGGAGATGAACGCGACGGTGTACCGGCGGGTGCCGGGCGTCGTGACGATCGCGGAGGAGTCCACGGCCTGGGACGGTGTCACCCGCGCCACCCACCACACCGGCCCCGGCGGCTTCGGCGGTCTCGGTTTCGGCCTGAAGTGGAACATGGGCTGGATGCACGACTCGCTGGACTACATGGCCAAGGACCCCGTCCACCGCAAGCACCACCATCACGAGATGACCTTCTCGATGGTGTACGCGTACAGCGAGAACTACGTCCTGCCGATCTCCCACGACGAGGTCGTGCACGGCAAGGGTTCCCTGGTGTCGAAGATGCCGGGCGACTGGTGGCAGCGGCGGGCGAACCACCGGGCGTACCTGGGCTTCATGTGGGCGCACCCCGGCAAGCAACTCCTTTTCATGGGGCAGGAGTTCGCACAGGGTGCCGAGTGGTCGGAGGCGCACGGGCCCGACTGGTGGCTGCTCGATCCCGCGTACGGTGCCGAGGCCGACCACCGGGGGGTGCGCGACCTCGTCCGCGACCTCAACGCGGAGTACCGCCGGACACCGGCGCTCTGGCAGCAGGACACCCGGCCCGCCGGCTTCTCCTGGATCACGGGTGACTCCGCGGACGACAACGTCCTGGCGTTCCTGCGGTTCGCCGAGGACGGTACGCCCCTGCTGGCCGTCTCCAACTTCAGCCCGGTGGTCCGGGAGGAGTACCGGCTCGGTGTCCCGGAGGACGTCCCGGCCTGGCGCGAGATCCTCAACACGGACGCGGCGGCCTACGGCGGGACGGACGCCACGGCGCCGGCGCCCGTGAAACCCGACCCGCAGCCCTGGCACGCCCGCCCGGCCAGCATCCGCGTCACCCTGCCGCCCCTCTCCACGGTCTGGCTCCGCCCGGCCTGAGTCCGTGCGCGGGTGGTCCTGAGAAGCAGGGGGTGAAGCCTCTGCTTCTCAGGGGCGCGGGGATCCGCGGGGCCGGCCCCCACCGGCCCCGCGGACGAGAGTGAACCCGGGGGCGGTCACCCACCCCTCCGCCCCCGGGACATCATCCGCCGCAACGCCCCCAGCAACCCACTCCCCGCCCGTTCACCCACCCGCTCCGCCGCCGGCTCCACGGACGGCACCACCGCCTCCCCCGACGGCCCCCTCGAAGGGGTCACCGGCGACACCCCGGACGACCCACCCCCGTCCCGCCGCCTCACCGCCCCCCGAGCCGCACTGTGCCCGGCGAGCTCGTACCGCACCGGCAACAACCGCAGCCCCCGCACCACCGGCCCCGACCGCCAGGGCAGCTGGTCCGGCGGCAGGGTCAGCTCCGCCCGAGCGAAGTGATCGAAGACCCGCCCGACCGCGGTGGTCACGATCGTCCCCGCCAACTCCCGTGCGGCGCTGGGACACTGGTGCGGCCCGGCGCCCCACGCCAGATGCGCCCGCGTACTGATCGCGGAGTCGACGAGGTGGGAGGAGCCCACCGCGAGCAGATCCCGGTGCGCGGCCGCCACCGACGGCGACACGATGTCACCCGCCCGGATCCAGTAGTTCCCCAGCCGCACATCACGCGCCGCGAACCGGAAGCACAGGTTGGCCGTCGGCGGATTCACCAGCGCCGCCCGGTTCACCGTCTCCCCGAGCTGCCCGTCGGACAGGCTCCGCCGGACCGTCGCGTTGCCCCGCAGCACCTCCAGCAGCGTGTTGCAGACCATGTTGCCGGTGATGTCGTTCAGGTAGACCGCGTTCATGAACAGCTCACGGCCCAGCTGTTCGTCGCTCAGCGTGGGGTCGGACAGCAGCATGTAGGAGGTCAGGTCCTCCCCGGGCCGTGACCGCCGGTGGGCCGCCAGCCGGGTCATCGCGCCCAGCGCCCGCCCGGTGGCCGGCCCCGCGTCCGGCCCGCCGTCCAGCATCCGCCACAGGTCCATGACCATCTCGTCGCCGAGTTCGACGGGGCAGCCGAACAGCTTGGTCGTGACCATGAGGAGCAGCGGCCGGGTGTACTGGGCCGCGAGATCGGCGAACCCGCTCGTCCCGGACTCGGCCGCGAGCATGGCGATCAGCTCGTCGGCGTACCGTGCGACGGCCGCCCTCAGCTCCCAGCCCTCGGGCGAGTGGCCGTCCTGGAAGGGCCGCATGGCCGAGTGGTGGCTCAGCCGGGCCCGCCGGTGTTCCTCGTCGTCGAAGAACATGGTCTGCCGGACCTCGTACCCGGCCAGGAGCGGCCAGTCCTTCGGCAGCCGCCCCTCCGCCCGCGCCCGCCAGTGCCGGACGTCACGCCGCCAGACGCTTTCGTTGCGCAGGACCTCCAGCACCTCGCGATAGTCGAGAACCAGCCACGCCGGTACCCCCATCAGCCCTACGGGCGCCACGGGACCGTAGGTGCTCCGCAGCCGCTCGTAGACACTGCCCGGGTCCGCGTCGAACTCCGCGGTCAACAGCGGCTCCACGCGCAGCGATTCCAGGCCCGGGCCGCCGGCCGGGGCGGCCGCGAACGGATGTGTTTCCATGACCGACACGCATACCGCATGAACCGTGCACGAGCAGTGACGATGACCATAAATGTTACGGGTTGGTGATCCCTGATGCACTTGTGGTGACGGTGGCGGGAACGCTGTCTGGCGGGTAGCCGCCAGACAGCCCCCACCCGTCGACTTCACGCCACCGTCAGTTCCTCCGCCAGCGCCGCGGGCAGGTCCTCCGCGTGGACGACGCCGAGCGACTGCGTCGCCCGTGTCAGCGCGACGTACAGGTCGCTCGTGCCGAGGCGCGCCGGCTCGACGACGAGGACGGAGTCGAACTCCAGCCCCTTGGCCTGCCGGGGGTCGAGGAGGACGACGGTCCTGGTCAGGTCGGGTTCCGCGCCTGCCGTCACCCCGTCCAGCCGGGCGGCGAGCGCCCGGTGCAGCTCGCGTGGCGCGATCACGGCGAGCCGCCCCTCCGCCGGGGTCAGCTCGGCGGCCGCCTTGGCGACCTCGGCGGGCAGTTCCCCGGCCGCCGCGCGCCGCGCCCAGGGGCGTACGCCCGTGGACCGTACGGAGCTGGGCGGCTCGAAGTCCGGCCGCTCGGCGCGGACGACGCCGGCCGCGACCGCCATGATCTCGGCGGGGGTGCGGTAGTTGACCGCGAGCCGGGTGTGCTCCCAGCGGTCCTGGACGTACGGGGCGAGGATGTCGGCCCAGGAGCCGACGCCCGCGGCCTCCGCGGTCTGGGCCGGGTCGCCGACGAGGGTCATCGAGCGGGTCGGCGAGCGCCGCATCAGCAGCCGCCAGGCCATCGGCGACAGCTCCTGCGCCTCGTCGACGATGATGTGCCCGAACGCCCAGGTCCGGTCGGCCGCCGCCCGCTCGGCGGCGCTGCGGTGGTCGTCCTCCTCGTGCCGCTCCGCGAACCGCTCGGCGTCGATGATGTCGTGCGCGGACAGCACCTCGGAGCCGTCGGGGTCGCTGTCCTCCTTGTCCTCGAACTCGTAGGTCCGCGAGGCGTACGACACCTCCAGCACGCCCTGCGCGAAGGCGATCTGCGTCTCCCGCTCGCGCTCGGCGCGCGCCCGCGCCGACCGGTCGTCCTCACCGAGCAGTTCGGCGGCCTCGTCGAGGAGGGGCACGTCGGCGACGGTCCACGTCCGGGTGACCGGACGGCGTACGGCGTCGGCGTCCTCCGCGGACAGGTACGCGTCGGGCTCGGCGAGGAAGTCGGCGATCAGGCGGCGGGGGGTGATCCGGGGCCACAGCCGGCCGATGGCCGACCAGACCTCGGGGTTCTCGGCGAGTTCGTCACGGATCTGGGTGATGTCGCTCGCGTCGAGGAGGTTGGTGCCGTCGTACGGATCGGTGCCGATGCGTTCGGCGACCATGTCCGTGAGGGTGTTGAGGATGTGGCCCTCGAAGTGCTCGCGGGCCGCGTTGTGCGGGAGTTTCGCCTCGCGGGTGCGCTCGCGGGCGACCCGAACGAGGTCGTCGTCGAGCATGAGGATCTCCCGGTCGTGCTCGATGGCGATCACCGGGTCGGGCAGGGTCTGCCGGTCCCGTACGACGGCCGCGAGCACGTCGGCCATGGAGGCGTCCCCCTTCACGCGGGCCGCCTCGGGGGTGTCGGCCGCGGTCGCCCGTACGCCGGGGAACAATTCGCCGACGGTGGACAGCAGGACGCCCGTCTCGCCCAGCGAGGGGAGCACCTCGCCGATGTAGCCGAGGAAGGCGGGGTTGGGGCCGACGACGAGGACGGCGCGCTTGGCGAGCAGTTCGCGCTGCTCGTAGAGGAGGAAGGCGGCCCGGTGCAGGGCGACGGCGGTCTTGCCCGTACCGGGGCCGCCCTCGACGACCATCACCCCCTGGTGCGGGGCACGGATGACGCGGTCCTGCTCGGCCTGGATGGTCTGCACGATGTCGCCCATGCGGCCGGTGCGGGCGGAGTCGAGGGCGGCGAGCAGGACGGCGTCGCCGGTGGGGTCCTCGTAGCCGGTGCGGGTGGCGTCGCCGAGGTCGAGGATCTCGTCGTGCAGGGCGGTGACCCGGCGGCCCTCGGTGGTGATGTGCCGGCGGCGGCGCAGGCCCATCGGGGTGTGGCCGGTGGCGAGATAGAAGGGGCGCGCGACATCGGCCCGCCAGTCGATCAGGATCGGGGTGCGCTCGGTGTCGTCCTCCCGCAGCCCGATCCGGCCGATGTGGTGGACGTCCCCGTCGGCGAGGTCGAGCCGGCCGAAACAGAGGGAACCGTCCACGGCGTTCAGCGCGGCCAGCAGCCCCGAGCGTTCGGCGACGAGGATGTCCCGCTCCAGCCGGGCCTGCCGGGGGGTGTGACCCTGGGCGAGCGCGTCCGTGACGGACGTCTCGGTCTCACCGCGCAGGGCGTCCACGCGGGCGTACACCCCGTCGATGAATTCCTGCTCGCGCCGCAATTCATCGTGTGAATCATGCGAAAAGCCGGTGTTTGACAATTCCACTCCCGCCCGGATATACTCTGCTCATTGAGCTTCTCTGCGACTCGATTTCATCGAAGTCGCGAACCGTCAAATATACGCAAGGAAATCCCCCGAGCGCAATGCACTCGGGGGATTTCCTGTGTTCGGAGAAAGTTCGGAGCGGGTCCGCCGGAGGCTTCACAGCACGTCGGCGAGTTCCTCCAGCAGCCGCCGCTTCGGCCGCGCGCCGACCATGGCCTTCAGCGGCTCCCCGCCCCGGAACACCATGAACGTCGGCATCGACAGCACCCGGTAGGCGTTGGTGGTCTCCGGATTGGTGTCCACGTCCAGCTGCACCACTTTCAGCCGGCCGCCCTCCTCCTCGGCGAGGGCGGTGAGCACCGGCCCCATCTGCCGGCAGGGCGGACACCAGTCGGCCGTGAACTCCACCAGCACCGGCAGCTCCGCCCCGATCACCTCCGCCTCGAAGTCCGCGTCCGTCACTTCCGCCACACCGGCCGCCCTGATCACAGCTCCCCGCCTCCCAGTTCACATGCCGGCTCCGGACCCCCCGGAGCCTCCGCCTCGGCCGCCAGCCGCTCCCGCGCCCGCTCGGCCCGCGCCAACTGCTCGCCGACCGACGCCCGCACGGCCGCCAGCTCACCGATCAGCGCGTCGAGTTCGTCCAGCTTCCGCCGATACACCGCCAGCGACGCCGGGCACGAGTCGCCCTCCGGGTGCCCGGCCCGCAGACACTCCACGAAGGGCCGCGTCTCCTCCAGGCCGAACCCGAAGTCCTGCAGGACGCGGATCTGCCGCAGCAGCTTCAGGTCGTCCTCGTCGTACGTCCGGTACCCGTTGCCGGCCCGCCGCGCGGGCAGCAGCCCCCGCGCCTCGTAGTACCGCAACGCCCGTGTCGTCGTCCCGGCCCGTTCCGCCAGCTCCCCGATGCGCATGAGAGGACCGTATTCCTTGACCCCGACGTCAAGGAAAGCCCGGGGAAGGCGGGAGGGGACTCAGGAAGGGAGGAAGGAAGGAAGGAACGCCGAAAGCCGAGCGGCCAGGTCTATAGGGGGAGGACCTGGCCGTTCGGTGTTCCGGGGTGCTTGTTCAGTTGTCCTTCGTGGAACCGTACGGCCGGGTCTACGGGGGGAGGACCCGGCCGTACGGGGTTCGCGGGGGCCTTCCCGGAAGGGCCGGCCTCAGCACTGCCGGGGGCGGAGCCTCACGCCTTGGCGAGTTCCTTCTCACCGTCGGGCTCGGCGGCGGCCTCCGGCGCGGGGCCGTGCCCGTCGTCCAGCAGCGTCTTCTCGTCGAAGGGCAGCTGCCCGGCGAGCACCTCGCCCACGCGCTCCTTGTCGATCTCCTTGGTCCAGGTACCGATGAGGACCGTGGCGACCGCGTTGCCGGCGAAGTTGGTGAGGGCGCGGGCCTCGCTCATGAAGCGGTCGATGCCGACGATGAGGCCGATACCGTCCACCAGGGCCGGCTTGTGGGACTGCAGACCGCCCGCGAGGGTCGCCAGACCCGCGCCGGTGACACCGGCCGCGCCCTTGGAGGCCACCAGCAGGAAGAGCAGCAGCGGGATCTGCTCCCCGACCGACATCGGCGTACCCATGGCGTCGGCGATGAACAGGGACGCCATGGTCATGTAGATCATGGTGCCGTCGAGGTTGAAGGAGTAGCCGGTCGGGACGGTGATGCCGACGACGGGCTTGCTGACACCCAGGTGCTCCATCTTCGCGATGAGGCGCGGCAGCGCCGACTCGGAGGAGGAGGTGGACAGGATCAGCAGGAACTCACGGCCCAGGTACTTGAAGAGCGTGAAGATGTTCATGCCCGCGACGACCCGCAGCAGCGCGCCGAGGACGATGAAGACGAAGAGGAAGCAGGTGATGTAGAAGCCCAGCATCAGCACGGCGAGGCTCTTGAGGGCGTCGAGGCCCGCGGAACCGGTCACGGCCGCGATCGCGCCGAAGGCACCGATCGGGGCGGCCCACATCACCATCGCGAGGATGCGGAAGACGAGGCGCTGGATGTGCTCGACACCGCGCAGGATCGGCTGACCGGAGTCACCCATGGCCTGGAGCGCGAAACCGGCGAACAGGGCGACGAGCAGCGTCTGGAGGACCTCGCCGCCGGTGAAGGCGGAGACGATGGTCGTCGGGATGATGCCCAGCAGGAACTCGGTGGTGTCCTTGGCCTCCGCCGACACCTGCGCCTGACCGGTCTCCTTGATCGCGTCGGTGACCGCGAGGCCGGTGCCCGGCTCGACGATGTTGCCGACGACCAGGCCGATGCCGAGGGCGACCAGCGACATCACCGTGAAGTAGGCGAGGGCGATACCGCCGACGGCGCCGACCTTCGCGGCCTTCCGTACGGACCCGATGCCCAGCACGATCGTGCAGAAGATGATCGGCGAGATCATCATCTTGATCAGGTTCACGAAGCCGGTGCCGATGGGCTTCAGCTCGACGGCGAAGTCGGGGGCGATGAGCCCCACGGCGATGCCGAGGGCCACGGCCACGATCACGGCGATGTACAGGTAGTGGGTGCGGTCCCGCTTGGCGGGAGCGGTAGGTGCCGTATGGGTGCTGCTGGCCACGGCTGCCCTCCTCGTCGACGACGTCGTCGGCTCGCTGTTCCGGCGTGCGGCTCACGACCGGGGGAATTCGGGAGACGATCTCCCAGGGTGGGAACCGGCGGGTTCCCGGGTGGGAGACCGGCTCCCGGGTCGGGAGCCGGCGGGCTCCCGGAGCCGGCAGCTGGGGGACTTCCGGCGGCGGTGGGAGCGAGGCTCCCGGGGGGTGTGGGAGCCGGGGCTCCCGGCGGTGGAAGCCGGCGGGCTTCCGGACCGGAAACCGCGAGGTTTCCGGCGGTGGGAGCTGGGGGGGCTCCCTGGGGTGGGAGACGGGCTCCCGGCGGCTCGGGGTTGGAGGTCCCGGTGCGGGAGTCGTACTCCCTGTCGGTGTCCATGTGCTGGACGAGTCGATGCGCCGACTATCCCCCGCCCTGTGAGGGCGGTCACCCTTCCGTTCATTTAGTTCACGCCAACCCGTGCGTGCAGACTGTTGCCATGCGCGTCCCGCACCGCCTCCGCCCCCGCAGCCTGGCCGGCCAGCTCTTCGCCGTGCAGGCGGTGCTCATCGCCGCCCTCCTGGCCGGATACGCGCTGTTCACCTACGTCAGCGACCGCTCGCAGGCGGAGGAGGCGGGGACCCGTCAGGCCCTGGCCGTGGCCGCCACCGTCGCGGACGCCCCGTCGGTCCGGGCGGCGATCCACACGTCCGATCCCACCGAGCGGCTCCAGCCGTACGCCACCGAGGTGCAGCGGCACGCCGGCGTCGACTTCGTGACGATCATGACCCCCGACGGCATCCGCTGGACGCACCCGGACCCCGACCGGATCGGTGAGCACTTCCTCGGCCACATCGAGAAGGCACGGCAGGGCGGTTCGATCACCGAGACCTACACGGGCACCCTCGGCCCGTCGGTCCGCGCGGTCACCCCGATCATGGAGAACGGCAAGGTCATCGGCCTGGTCAGCGCCGGTATCCGGGTCCAGGCGATCAGCGACCGGGTCCAGGAACAGCTCACCGCCCTCGTCGGCGTCGCCTCCGGTGCCCTGGCCCTCGGCGGCATGGGCACCTACGTCGTCAACGCCCGCCTGCGCCGCCACACGCACAACATGAACGCCGCCGAGCTGAGCAACATGCACGACTACCACCAGGCCGCCCTGCACGCCGTGCGCGAGGGCCTGCTGATGCTCGACGGGCAGTACCGGGTGGCGCTCATCAACGACGGCGCCCGGGAGCTGCTGGGGGTGACGGACGACGTGGTGGGCCGCTCGGTGGCGGAGCTGGGCCTGCCGGCCCCGCTGACGGGCGCCCTGCTCTCCTCCGAGCCGCGGGTGGACGAGGTGCTCCTCACCGCCGAACGGGTGCTCGTGGTGAACACCTCCCTGGTGTCGGGCGGTCAGCGCCGGGGCACGGTGGTCACGCTGCGGGACGTGACGGAACTCCAGTCCCTCACGGGCGAACTGAACTCCGAGCGCGGCTTCACGCAGGCGCTGCGCTCCCAGGCGCACGAGGCCGCGAACCGTCTCCACACGGTCGTCTCGCTCATCGAACTGGGCCGCTCCGACGAGGCGATCGACTTCGCGACGGCGGAACTGGAACTGGCGCAGGCCCTCACGGACCAGGTCGTCGCGGCGGTGAGTGAACCGGTCCTCGCCGCCCTGCTGCTGGGCAAGGCGGCCCAGGCGAACGAGCGGGGCGTCGAGCTGGTGGTGTCCGAGGACAGCCGCATCGACGACGGCCTGCTCCCGGAGTCGCTGCCCGCGCGCGACCTGGTGACGGTCCTGGGCAACCTGATCGACAACGCGGTGGACGCGGCGCAGGGTTCGGTGGGGGCGAGGGTGACGGTGACGGCGTACACGGACGAGGCGGACCGGCCGGTGGGCGCGGACGGACCGGCGGACGACCCCGTGCTGGTGCTGAGGGTGTCGGACACGGGCAGCGGCATAAACCCGGCCCACGCGGAGGCCGTGTTCGAGCGCGGCTTCTCCACGAAGCCGGCGGGCCCCGGCGGCCGGGGGCTGGGTCTGGCCCTCGTACGGCAGACCGCGCGCCGCCACGGTGGCACGCTGACCGTGGCGGAGGCGGCCGGGGGCGGGGCCCAGTTCGAGGTGCGGCTGCCGCTGGGCACGGGCGGCGGCGAGCGGCCGGTCCCGGCCATGCGGGACAAGGCTGTCCAGGCCCCTCGGGCCACAGTGGCTGGAGGCGACGACGTATGACCGGTGCCGATCCCATCAGAGTCCTGGTCGTCGAGGACGACCCCGTGGCCGCCGACGCGCACATGATGTACGTCGGCCGTGTCCCCGGCTTCGCGGCGGTCGGCAAGGCCCACACGGGCGCGGAGGCGCGGCGCGCCCTGGAACGCATGCCGGTGGACCTGCTGCTGCTGGACCTCCATCTGCCGGACGTGCACGGTCTGCAGCTGGCGCGCTCCCTGCGCGCGGCGGGGCATCACGCGGACGTGATAGCGGTGACGTCGGCCCGGGACCTGACGGTGGTGCGGGAAGGGGTGTCGCTGGGTGTGGTCCAGTACGTCCTGAAACCGTTCACCTTCGCAACCCTCCGCGACCGTCTCGTCCGCTACGCCGAGTTCCACGCGGCGGCCGGCGAGGCGAGCGGCCAGGACGAGGTGGACCGTGCCCTGGCGACCCTGCGGGCCCCGGGTCCGGCGGCCCTGCCCAAGGGGCTGAGCGCGCCGACCCTGGAGCGGGTGACGGTGGCACTGCGCGACGCGGGCGAGGGCCTGACGGCGGCCCGGGTGGCGGAGGCGGTGGGCATCTCCCGGATCACGGCCCGGCGGTATCTGGAGCACCTGGTGGACGCCGGGCGGGCGGCCCGCAGTCCGCAGTACGGGCAGGTGGGGCGGCCTGAACTGCAGTACCGGTGGGTGAAGGGGTAGCGGCCGCGCGGCGGATCCCGGTGGTCGGTGCACACGCATTGACCTGACTAGACCATTCCTCGTACGGTCACCGGGCACCCACCCAGGCCACAACGACGTAGCCAGCAGGAGGTCGTGCCCGTGCGCCCCACCGCACCCCGCCCCCACCGGTCCCCCCTCCGTCTCCTCCTCACCGCGGCCCTGGCGATCACCGCGCCCGGCGTCCTCACGGCCTGCGGCAGCGGTTCCGGCAGCGACCCGGACACCGTGGAGGTCTCCTACAAACAGTCCACGGACAACCAGGTCCGGGTGATGGACACCTTCCTCGCCGACGTCAGGAAACAGTTCGAGAAGGCGAATCCGGGCAAGAAGGTGAAGCTCGTCCCGATCAAGGCCCCGGACTCGGAGTACTACACCAAGGTCCAGCAGATGCTGCGCTCGCCGAAGACGGCACCGGACCTGGTCTACGAGGACACGTTCCTCATCAACTCGGACATCACCAGCGGTTATCTGAAACCGCTCGACGACTATCTGGCGGACTGGCCGGACTGGGACCAGTTCATCGACACGGCCAGGACCGCGGCGAAGGCCGAGGACGGCAAGACGTACGGCATTCCGGACGGCACGGACACCCGTGGCCTGTGGTTCGACAAGACGATCTTCAAAAAGGCGGGCCTGCCCGCCGACTGGCAGCCGAGGAACTGGGCCGAGATCCTCACAGCGGCCCGCACGATCAAGGACAAGGTCCCCGGCGTCGTCCCCCTGAACGTCTACACGGGCAAACCCGCCGGTGAAGCCGCCACCATGCAGGGCTTCGAGATGCTCCTCTACGGCACGGACGGCGCCACGACCGGTGGCGCGGACCCGCTGTACGACGGGAAGTCGAAGAAGTGGAAGGCCGGCACACGGGGCTTCCGGGACGCCCTCGCCTTCGTGGAGACGGTCTACCGGGAGAAGCTCGGCCCGGAGGTCTCCGACGCCCTCGACCCCAACATCGCGACCCGCGTCCGCGGCGAACTCCTCCCCGAGGGCAGGCTCGGCATCAACCTCGACGGCTCCTGGCTCCCCCAGGACTGGCTGCCCGGCAGCGGCCACGCCTGGCCCCAGTGGTCGCAAAAGCTCGGCCTCGCCCACATGCCCACGCAGAACGGCCGGGCCCCCGGCAAGGTGAGCATGTCCGGCGGCTGGACCTGGGCGATCCCCGCCAAGGCCGGGAACCCC
This sequence comes from Streptomyces sp. NPDC041108, assembly GCF_055592645.1. Lineage (NCBI taxonomy): Bacteria > Bacillati > Actinomycetota > Actinomycetes > Kitasatosporales > Streptomycetaceae > Streptomyces > Streptomyces sp. NPDC041108. The sequence goes on from NZ_JBVIYK010000003.1 coordinate 16,201, forward strand.
GACCTCGCCTTCGAGTTCGTCAAGACGATGCAGTCGAAGGCGAACGCCCGGAAGTGGTACATCGCCAACTCGGGGATCGCGGTCCGCAAGGACGTCGCCGAGGACCCGGCGTACGCGAAGGCCCAGCCCGGCATCGAGTTCTTCACCGACCTGGTGTCGAGCACGCACTACCGCCCGGCCTACCCGGCGTATCCCAAGGTCTCCGCGGCCATCCAGGAGGCGATGGAGTCCGTGACGACGGGCGACGCGACCGTGTCCGAGGCGGCCGAGAACTACGACGAGGAACTGCGCAGGGCCACGGACGACCAGGTGATCGAGGAATGAGCCCCCGCGCATGAAGGGGCAGGCCGTGGAGGGAGCGCCCCGTCCCGCGGTCCGGGCGCTCTCCCGAGCCCTCCCCCTCGCCCCCGCGACCGTCCTCCTCGTCCTCTTCCTCGCCGGCCCCATCGCCTACTGCGCCTACATCGCCTTCACCGACCTCCAGCTCACCGGCCAGGCCGAGGACTCCTTCGTCGGCTTCGAGAACTTCCGGACGGCGTTCGGCGACGAGGCGTTCCTGAACGCGGTCCGGCTCACCCTGGTCTTCACGGTGGTCTCGGCCCTGCTCGGCCAGAACACCCTCGGCCTGGCCCTGGCCGCCCTGATGCGGCGCGCCTCGAAACCCGTCCGCACCCTGGTCGGCGGCATCGTCGTCACGGCCTGGGTGCTCCCGGAGGTGGTGGCCGGCTTCCTGCTCTACGCCTTCTTCCGCCGCGAGGGGACGCTGAACGCCCTGCTGGACCGGCTCCACCTCCCGCCCCAGAACTGGCTCTACACCCTCCCGATCCTGGCGGTGTCCTTCGCGAACGTGTGGCGGGGCACGGCCTTCTCCATGCTCGTCTACTCGGCGGCCCTGAACGAGATCCCGAAGGAGATCACCGAGGCGGCGGAGGTGGACGGCGCCGGCGGCTGGCGCCGGATGTGGCACATCACGCTCCCGATGATCCGCCGCTCGATCGCCACGAACCTGATGCTCATCACGCTGCAGACGTTGTCGGTCTTCGGCCTGATCTGGGTGATGACGAGAGGCGGCCCGGGGGGAAAGAGCCAGACGCTCCCTCTCTTCATGTACGAGGAGGCGTTCCAGAAGAGCATGATCGGCTACGGCACGGCCGTGGCGCTCCTGCTGCTGGTGGTGGGTTCGCTGTTCTCGGTGATCTATCTGCGGCTGCTGCGGACGGAGGTGTGAGGGTGGTGGCCCCGATGCACCGGACTCCCGTCTCCCGCCGTGCCCTTCGCCACCGCCTGGCCGCCGACGCCGGCCTCCTCGCCGTCGCCGCGGCCTTCGTGCTCCCGCTGGCCTGGGTGATCCTCTCGTCCGTGGATCCGCGGGCGGACCTGACGGTGAGGATCCCGGACGGAGTGACTCTCGACAACTTCGACGCCGTCCTGACCCCGGAGATCACCTTCACACCGCTGCTCAACAGTCTGCTGCTGTGCGGCGGCGGCACGGCGCTGACGGTGGTGTGCGCGGCGCTGGCGGCCTACCCGCTCTCCCGCTTCCGCTCCCGCCTGAACCGTCCCTTCCTCCTGACGATCCTGTTCGCGACGAGCCTGCCGATCACGGCGATCATGGTCCCGGTGTACGCGCTGTTCGTCCAGGTGAACCTGATCGACACCATGCAGGGCACGATCTTCTTCTTCGCGGCGTCCCAACTGCCGTTCGCCATCTGGCTGATGAAGAACTTCATGGACGGCGTGCCGAAGGAGCTGGAGGAGGCGGCGTGGACGGACGGCGCGTCGTCGTTCCAGTCCCTGCTGCGGGTGGTGCTCCCGCTGATGGGGCCGGGCGTCGCCGTGGTGACCGTCTTCTCGTTCGTGATGATGTGGGGGAACTTCTTCGTCCCGTTCATGCTGCTGCTCACCCCGGAACAGATGCCGGCGGCCGTCGGCATCAACGAGTTCTTCGGGAATCGGGGGACGGTGGTCTACGGGCAGTTGGCGGCGTTCTCGGTGATCTACTCGACGCCGGTGATCCTGCTGTACGTGGGCGTGGCCGGGCGGCTGGGCGGCGGGTTCGCGCTGGGCGGGGCGGTCAAGGGGTGAGGGGCCGAGGCGCGTGGGCGAGGCGGTGGGGCCCGGCCGGCTTCCACGGCCGGCCGGCCCGCTTCCTCGTCCCTCACCCCTGCGGCAGCACCCCCGCACGGAACGGCTCCACGCCCACCACCCGCCGCACCCGCACCGGCTCGATCAGGATCATCAGGCGCCGTTCTCCGGGCAGCAGCCACGGATACCGCTCCTCCCCGAGGTACTTCTGGGTGAGCCGGTCCATGGCGCGCAGCGCTTCGTCGCCCTCCACGAACCGCGCCACCCGACCCCGGATCTCGGCCCGGTCGTAGGGGTTCCCGGTGTCGATGTGGGACAGGGAGACACGTGGGTCGCGGCGCAGGTTCTCCTCCTTCACCCGCCCCACGGAGGTGTTGACCATGACGTATTCGGCGTCGCCCACGGCCTCGATGTCCACCCACATGGGTGATGTCTGAGGAGCCCCGTCCGGCCCGACCGTCGCCAAGTGCCAGAAGTTCGGCGCCAGTAGACGCTCGCGTATGTGTCCGTCCAGCTGTGTCATGCGGCCATCCCTACCCCCGTCGCCCTCGCCGAGGCCCCGGAAAGCGGGAGTCACGGACGCCGCACCCGCCGTAGGTTCCCACGATCCGTGATTGTGGCCGAACAGCCCGTAGTCACCACCCTCTCGCGGTCCTACGTTGTGGGCGTGCACCGACGCTCAGCCCATGAACCCGAACGGCCGCTTTCACAGCCGCACCCGGACCTCCGGACGACCGAAGCCCCCACCCCGCCCTTCAATGCCCCCGCCGCCCGCAGCCTCCGTATCGCCCTCGGCATGGGGCCCGAGCACGTCGCGTACGGCATGCGCTCCTCGTACGGGCTCCCCTATGTCACCCCCGACCTGGTCGCCGCCTGGGAACGCGGCGGCGTCCCGCCCACCGGCCCCGAACTCACCGCGCTCGCGGGTGTGTTGTGGTGTTCGACGGCCGAACTCATCGGCACGCCCCGGACCCTGCGCGAGCACCGGACGGCCCGGGGTCTCGCCGCCGAGGACATCGCCCGCGCGGCCGGGCTCGAACTCTCCGCGTATCTGCGGATGGAGGAGAGCGAGGAGTGGCGCGGCACGGACCGCCAGGCGGCCGCCCTCGGGGTCGCGCTCGACCTCACGATCCCCGAACTCGTCATCGCCACGGGGCGCGAGGCCCGCCTCAGGGAACTCCTCCACGCCGCGGTGACCACCCGCTGGCAGGCGCACGTGCGGCCGGCCGTCAAGCTGCTGTCCCTCGACCGGCACCTCGACCGGCACCTCCTGGAGGACGTCCTGCGGGAGATGCACACCGACTACCAGAACCTGATGACCGCCACCCTCACCTGGGCCAACGGCACCGCCGCCACCGACGCGGGCGACGCGGGCCGCGACTACCTGGACGGAATCATCGGCCATTTCTGGGCACTGGTCCGCAGAACCGCGGCCCACTGACCCGGCCGGGACGGTCGGCCGGTCGGCCGGTCTAGAACACCGACTCCGCCTCGTCCATCCGGTCCTTCGGCACCCTCTTCAGCTCGGTCACCGCCTCCGCCAGCGGCACCATGACCACGTCGGTGCCGCGCAGCGCGGTCATCCGGCCGTAGTCGGCGCGGTGCGCGGCCTCGACCGCGTGCCAGCCGAAGCGCGTGGCGAGCACCCTGTCGTACGCGGTCGGGGTGCCGCCCCGCTGGATGTGGCCGAGGATGACGGGCTTGGCCTCCTTGCCGAGGCGCCGCTCCAGCTCGTACGCCAGCGCGGCGCCGATGCCCTGGAAGCGCTCGTGGCCGAACTGGTCGATCGCGCCGTGGCCGTAGTCCATCGAGCCCTCGGCGGGGTGGGCGCCCTCGGCGACACAGATGACCGCGAACTTCTTGCCGCGCGCGAAGCGCTCCTCGACCATCTTCACCAGGTCGGCCGGGTCGAATGCGCGCTCGGGCAGGCAGATGCCGTGCGCACCCGCCGCCATCCCCGACTCCAGCGCGATCCAGCCCGCGTGCCGGCCCATGACCTCGACCACCATCACACGCTGGTGGGACTCGGCGGTCGTCTTCAGGCGGTCCATCGCCTCCGTGGCGACCCCGACCGCCGTGTCGAAGCCGAAGGTGCGGTCCGTCGAGGAGATGTCGTTGTCGATGGTCTTCGGGACGCCGACCACCGGCAGGCCCGCGTCCGACAGCATCCGCGCGGCCGTCAGCGTGCCCTCGCCGCCGATCGGAATCAGTACGTCGATACCGAACCGGTGGGCCATGTCCTGCGCGTTCTCGCAGGCCTCGCGGAGGCGGTCGCGCTGGAGGCGGGAGGAGCCGAGGATGGTGCCGCCGCGGGCGAGGATGCCGCTGACGGACTCCAGGTCGAGGCTGCGGTACCGGCCGTCGAGCAGACCGGCGTAGCCGTCCTCGAAGCCGATGACCTCGTCGCCGTACTGGGCGACCGCTCGGTGCACGACCGACCGGATCACTGCGTTCAGGCCCGGACAGTCGCCGCCTGCGGTGAGAACTCCGATACGCATCGTGCTGGGTCTCCTGATCGTCCTGATCGTCCTGCTCGGTACTGGTACTGATGAGCCAGTCCGATTGTTTCACGGCAACCAGGGGGGCGCCGCGCCCGTCCGCCCCCGCCCGGCACCCTCGTGGGGGCCCCTCCGGGCTGATGGGCGCCTTATCCATGGTCAGGGGTATTGTCAAGAGGGTTTCCGTCCGCCACGGCGGTGATTTTCACCCCTGCCGACCGAACCCCCGCCAACCGCACCACACGTCCTACACGTCCCACATGAAACGGAGAGCACACGTGACGCGCAGCGTGTACGTGACCGGGATCGACCGCGGCGACGGCCGCCAGGTCGTGGAGCTGGGGGTGATGGAGCTTCTGACCCGCCAGGTCGACCGGGTGGGGGTGTTCCGGCCGCTGCTGCACCACGGGCCGGACCGTCTCTTCGATCTGCTGCGCGCACGGTACCGGCTCACCCAGGACCCGGCGACCGTGTACGGCATGGACTACCACGAGGCGTCCACGCTCCAGGCCCAGCACGGCACGGACGAGCTGGTGTCGGCGCTCGTCGACCGGTTCCACGCCGTCGCGCGCGACTTCGACGTCGTCCTCGTCCTCGGTACCGACTTCGCCGACACCCAGTTCCCGGACGAGCTCTCCCTCAACGCCCGGCTCGCCAACGAGTTCGGCGCCTCCGTCATCCCCGTCGTCGGCGGCCGCAAGCAGACGGCCGAGTCCGTGGCCGCCGAGACCCACAACGCGTTCCGCGCGTACGACGGCCTCGGCTGCGACGTGCTCGCCATGGTCGTCAACCGGGTCGCACCCGCCGACCGCGACGACATAGCCGAGCGGCTCGGGGACTCCCGGCTGCCGCTCCCGGCGCCCTGTTACGTCCTGCCCGACGAGCCGGCGCTCTCCGCGCCCACCGTCGCCCAGATCACCCACGCCCTCGGCGGCAAGGTGCTCCTCGGCGACGACGCGGGCCTCGCCCGCGACGCGCTGAACTTCGTCTTCGGCGGGGCCATGCTGCCCAACTTCCTCAACGCCCTGACCCCGGGCTGTCTGGTCGTCACCCCAGGTGACCGCGCGGACCTGGTCGTCGGCGCGCTCGCCGCCCACAGTGCCGGCACCCCGCCGATCGCCGGAGTGCTGCTCACCCTGAACGAGCGGCCCAGCGAAGAGGTCCTGACCCTCGCCGCACGTCTCGCGCCCGGCACCCCCGTGGTCGCCGTCGAGACGGGTTCCTTCCTCACCGCCTCCGAACTCTTCTCCATGGAGGGCAAGTTGAGCGCGGCGACCCCGCGCAAGGCGGAGACCGCGCTCGGCCTGTTCGAGCGGTACGTCGACACCGCCCAGCTGCGGGGCAGGGTCTCCGCGCCGAGCAGTGACCGTGTCACGCCGATGATGTTCGAGCACACCCTCCTCGAACAGGCCCGCTCCTACAAGCGCCGTGTCGTGCTGCCCGAGGGCACCGAGGAGCGCGTGCTGCACGCCGCCGAGGTGCTGCTGCGGCGCGGTGTCTGCGACCTCACCCTGCTCGGCCCCGTCGAGCAGATCCGCAAGAAGGCCGCCGACCTGGGCATCGACCTGGGCGACAGCCAGCTGGTGGACCCGGCGACCTCCACGTGGCGGGACATGTTCGCCGAGAAGTACGCCCAGTTCCGCGCCCACAAGAACATCAGCGTCGAGCTGGCGTACGACGTGGTGTCCGATGTGAACTACTTCGGCACGCTCATGGTCCAGGAGGGGCTCGCCGACGGCATGGTGTCGGGGTCCGTGCACTCCACCGCCGCCACCATCAGGCCCGCCTTCGAGATCATCAAGACCCGGCCGGACGCGGACATCGTCTCGTCCGTCTTCTTCATGTGCCTCGCCGACAAGGTGCTGGTCTACGGGGACTGCGCGGTCAACCCGGACCCGGACGCCGAGCAGCTCGCCGACATCGCCGTCCAGTCGGCCGCCACCGCACGGCAGTTCGGGGTCGACCCGCGGATCGCGATGCTGTCGTACTCCACGGGGACCTCCGGCTCGGGCGCCGACGTCGACAAGGTGCGCCGGGCCACCGAGCTGGTGCGCGCGCGGCGGCCCGATCTGCTGATCGAGGGGCCGATCCAGTACGACGCCGCCGTGGAGCCGAGTGTCGCGGCGACGAAGCTGCCGGACTCCGAGGTCGCGGGCCAGGCGACGGTGCTGGTCTTCCCGGACCTCAACACCGGCAACAACACCTACAAGGCCGTACAGCGGTCGGCGGGCGCGCTCGCGGTGGGGCCGGTGCTGCAGGGGCTGCGCAAGCCGGTCAACGACCTGTCCCGGGGAGCGCTCGTCCAGGACATCGTCACCACGGTCGCCATCACGGCGATCCAGGCCCAGACCTCCGCCGCCCTCGGCGACCCCGGCAAGTGAACCCCGTCAGGAAGCAGACCGTGACCGCCACCCGCGTACTCGTCCTCAACTCCGGCTCCTCGTCGGTGAAGTACCAGCTGCTCGACATGCGCGACCGTGCCCGGCTGGCCGTCGGGCTGGTCGAGCGGATCGGTGAGGAGAACTCCCGGCTGAAGCACACCCCGTTCACCGCCGGCGGCACCTCCCGCGAGCGCACCGGCCCGATCGCCGACCACGAGGCCGCTCTGAAGGCCGTCGCCGAGGAACTGGCGGCGGACGGGCTCGGCCTCGACTCCCCCGAACTGGCCGCCATAGGTCACCGTGTCGTGCACGGCGGGCAGAGCTTCACGCAGCCGACCGTCGTCGACGACACCGTGCTCGCCGAGATCGAGCGCCTGATCCCGGTGGCACCGCTGCACAACCCGGCCAACCTCACCGGCATCCGCACCGCGCGGGCACTGCGCCCCGACCTCCCGCAGGTCGCCGTCTTCGACACCGCGTTCCACACGACGATGCCGGAGTCCGCCGCCCGCTACGCGATCGACGTGGAGACCGCCGACGCGCACCGCATCCGGCGCTACGGCTTCCACGGCACCTCGCACGCCTACGTCTCCCGGGCGACGGCCCAACTGCTGGGCAGGGCACCCGAGGACGTCAACGTGATCGTCCTGCATCTCGGCAACGGGGCGTCCGCCTCGGCGGTCCGGGGCGGGCGGTGCGTGGACACCTCCATGGGGCTCACCCCCTTGGAGGGACTCGTGATGGGTACACGGTCCGGAGACCTGGACCCGGCCGTCATCTTTCATTTGATGCGCGTTGGCGAAATGTCCACGGACGAGATCGACACTCTCCTCAACAAGAAGAGCGGTCTGATCGGACTGTGCGGCGACAACGACATGCGGGAAATACGCCGCCGCGTCGACGAGGGCGACGAGCGGGCGAAGCTGGCCTTCGACATCTACATTCACCGGCTGAAGAAGTACATCGGGGCCTACTGCGCGGTGCTCGGCCGGGTGGACGCGGTCGTCTTCACCGCGGGTGTCGGCGAGAACGCGGCGCCCGTGCGGGAGGCCGCCGTGGCGGGCCTGGAGGGGCTGGGCCTCGCGGTCGACGGCGAACTGAACGCCGTACGCAGCGGTGAGCCCCGGCTGATCTCGCCGGCCGGTGCGCGGGTCGCGGTCGCGGTGGTGCCGACGGACGAGGAACTGGAGATCGCGGCACAAACGTATGCCCTGGTCGCCAAACGAGCGAAGAGGACGCGAGTGAGCGAAGAACAGCCGAGTAATACACGCCGGTAACACGCCTGAGCGCATAGCCGCACATTTGCTATTCCATCAGACGGAATATTCCGCAGCGAAACAAACCGATAGGATCGTCCCATGCGCCGTTCGAAAATCGTCTGTACTCTCGGCCCCGCGGTCGACTCCCACGAGCAACTGGTCGCCCTCATCGAGGCCGGCATGAACGTGGCCCGTTTCAATTTCAGCCACGGCAGTCACGCCGAGCACCAGGGCCGCTACGACCGGGTCCGGGCCGCCTCCGCCGAGACCGGTGTGGCCATCGGTGTCCTCGCCGACCTCCAGGGCCCGAAGATCCGTCTGGAGACCTTCGCCGAGGGCCCGGTGGAGCTGGTGCGCGGTGACGAGTTCACCATCACCGCCGAGGACGTGCCGGGCGACAAGCAGATCTGCGGTACGACGTACAAGGGCCTGCCCGGTGACGTCGCCCCCGGCGACCAGATCCTCATCAACGACGGCAACGTCGAGCTGAAGGTCATCGAGGTCGACGGCCCCCGGGTGCGGACCGAGGTCATCGAGGGCGGTGTCATCTCCGACCACAAGGGCATCAACCTGCCCGGCGCGGCCGTCAACGTGCCCGCGCTGTCCGAGAAGGACGTCGAGGACCTGCGGTTCGCGCTGCGGATGGGCTGCGACCTGGTGGCGCTGTCCTTCGTGCGGGACGCGAGCGACGTGCGGGACGTCCACAAGGTGATGGACGAGGTGGGCCGCCGGGTCCCCGTCATCGCCAAGGTGGAGAAGCCGCAGGCCGTCGAGAACATGGAGGACGTCGTGATGGCGTTCGACGGCGTGATGGTCGCCCGTGGCGACCTGGCCGTCGAGTACCCGCTCGAGAAGGTCCCCATGGTGCAGAAGCGGCTCATCGAGCTGTGCCGCCGCAACGCCAAGCCGGTGATCGTGGCGACCCAGATGATGGAGTCGATGATCACCAACTCCCGCCCCACGCGCGCCGAGGCGTCCGACGTCGCCAACGCGATCCTGGACGGCGCGGACGCGGTCATGCTGTCGGCGGAGTCCAGTGTGGGCGCGTACCCGCTGGAGACGGTCCGCACGATGTCGAAGATCGTGACGGCCGCCGAGCAGGAGCTGCTCTCCAAGGGCCTGCAGCCGCTGGTGCCGGGCAAGAAGCCGCGTACGCAGGGTGGTTCGATCGCCCGTGCCGCCTGCGAGATCGCCGACTTCCTCGGCGGCCGGGCCCTGGTGGCCTTCACGCAGTCCGGTGACACCGCCCGCCGGCTCTCGCGCTACCGCGCCTCCCAGCCGATCGTCGCGTTCACCACCGACGAGTCCACCCGCAACCAGCTGGCGCTCAGCTGGGGTGTCGAGTCGCACGTCGTGCCGTTCGTGAACAGCACCGACGAGATGGTCGACCTGGTGGACCAGGAGATGGTCAAGCTCAAGCGCTTCCAGGAGGGCGACATCGCGGTCATCACCGCCGGCTCGCCCCCCGGCGTCCCGGGCACCACGAACATGGTCCGGGTGCACCACCTGGGCGGCGGCGCCCGCGACTGACGCGGCCGACGGTCGTCCCGAACGCGCCGAGGGCGCCCCCTGGGAACAGGGGGCGCCCTCGGTCTGTGCGGCTCCCGGAAGGGTCCTGTGCGGCGCTCAGCGGGCCGCGGGAGGGGCGGAGTTCACTTGGTGGTGAACTGGTGCAGCCCCGGCACGGTGAGCGTCCCGCCGAACTGGCCCGCCTGGACGACCTTCACCTTGGTGAAGTAGATCAGCGGGATGTTCAGCGGCGGCGGGTGCTTCGGGTCGAAGGTCACCGGGATCAGACCGAGCAGGTTGCCGGAGATGCTCTCGGTGTACATGACCGTCTTGCCGTCGCGGATCGTGGACGTCGTGCCCTTGCCGGCCTGCACGTGGTAGGTCACGCCGGCCTGCTTGTCGTCGACGGTCTGGTGGAGGTCGCCGATGTCGGTGCCGCCGGAGACGACGTACTTCAGCACCTCCTTGACCTTGCCGTCGGCCGTCCTCACCTTGACGATGCCCTGGTAGTCGGCGCCCTTCAGCGTCAGCGAGCTGGCGTTCAGGTACCAGGGCTCGGAGGGCAGCGCGGGGATGCCCTGCTCCACGCCGCTCTCGTCGTCCGTGGCGACGAAGCAGTCGTCGAGGTCCGTGCTCTCGCTCGGGGACGGGCTCGGCGTCGCCTCGGCGTCGTCGGCGGTGTCCTTCGCCGTGTCCTCGGCGTCGGTGGCCTTGTCGTCGGTCTTGTCGTCGGCGGTACCGGTGACGTCCTTGGCGGAGTCCTCGACCTTGTCGGTGACGTCGACGGAACCCTTGCCGTCCTTGCCTGAGTCCGAGCCGGAGTCCTCGTCCTCGTCCGTGCCGCTCTCCACCGCCGAGGGCGACGGGGACGGGCTGGTGGACGTGGACGGGGTGTCGCTCCCCTGCTCCTTGTCGTCCGGCGTGAACAGGTCCTCGAGCGCGCTGCCGAGGTCCTCCAGCACGTTGCCGCCGCTGTCGCTCTCCGAGGCGGTGTCCGACGACGTGTCCGCGGTCGCCTTGTCGGAGGCCGCCTTGTCGGAGGTGTCGGTCGACGCGGAGCCGCCCGTCGTGTCCTTGTCGTCGGAACCTGAATCCGGCGAAGAGGAGTTGTCCGAGGACGTGTCGTCGGAGGCGGAGCCGTCCGAGGCGTCGTCGCCCGCGGGCTTGTCCTCGCCCTTCGGCTCGTCCTTCGTCTCGTCGTCCTTGGCGTCGTCCGAGGAGTCGGCGCTCTCCGTGGCGGAGGCGGACGGAGTCGGGGAGGCGGAGGTGTCCTCGCCTTCCTCGGCGGCCTCCAGGGCCGTCACGCAGTCCTTGTACTCGTCGGCCGTCAGGCTCTTGGACGCGGGGTCCTCGGCGAGGGCCAGCGTGGGTGTGAAGCCCATGCCCATGAGGACCGCCGTAGGCATGGCCGCCAGGGCTATCGCCTTGCCCGCCGGCATGTTCAGCCGGGTGAGAAGGGGCTTCTTGGGTGCCGCGTGCCGCGGTCCGGTTCTCGCACGGGACTCTCCCACCGAAGTCCCGTGGGTCACCTCGTCAGCCGGCACTGTGCCTCCCGTTCGTCCCGTTCGTGGGGGTGGTACCTGACAGGTCGTCGCCCTCGCCGTTCGACGCCCCGCTCATGGAACCCGCGGTCGCGGGCTCCGGGGCGTCGCCCTTGTGCAGGGGGACCGCACCTTGCTGTGCCGTGTTCCCGGCCGCCGTGTCCTGGGGAGCCGCGGCCTGTGCCGGGGTCCGGTAGGTGGACGGCACCGGCGCCTCGTCGTGACCGGGCGCCCAGGCGATGGCCAGCGCACCGCCGATCAGGGCGAGCAGGAAGCCGAAGCCGAAGCCTCCGAGGTTGGAGACGGGGATGGACACGAGCGCCAGGAGGATCGCCGCCGTACCGGCGAAGGTGCGGACGTGCCGCTGGAACCAGAGGCTGACCCCGAGCACCACCAGCAGCACGCCGATGATGAGGGAGCCCGAGCCGCCGGTCGTCGCCATGGCGAGCGTGAGGTGGCCGAGCTGCAGGTTCGCGTACGGGAAGTACATGATCGGGAAGCCGCTGAGCAGTACCAACAGGCCCGCCCAGAAGGGACGACTGCCCCTCCAGTCGCGGAAGCGCCGCCGGAGGACGCGGAGATAGTCTTCGTTCTGCCCCGTTGACTCGGCGCTCATGGACAACAGCTCCCTGGAACAGTGTTGCTGTGACAAGTTCACGTACGCCGAAGCGCGCGTACGGAATTCACGTACGGAATGCGCGTGCGCGGCGGAGCGCACGGCGGGAGGGACGGGCGGGCGAAGAAGCGAGAGGCCCCCTCACCCGCCCAGGGAGTGCCTAGTAGCACTCCACCGTGCCCTTGTGGAGCGACATCTTCAGGTTGCTCAGCTTGAAGGTTCCGGCAGTGGTGGCCCACGCCGTCTGCTTCACGTCGGTCAGCGTGGCCGAGTCGGCCTGCTGGGCGAACCCGTAGGGGTTGGCCTGCTCCGAGCCACCCTTCATGCCAGGACCCTTTTTGGCGTCCTTGGCCGCCACACCGATGTCGATGCCGCGGAAGACGGCATCCGCCGAGAGGTCCTCGACGTCGATGTAGAGGTTCTCGGCCTCGACCTTCTTGCCGCCCGTACCGGCGGTCAGCTTGAGGCTGACGCTACCGAGCAACGGGACGCCCGGGGTGACGACCGACTGGCACATGTTGGTGATCGACGCGGACTTGAACGCCGAAACGGCGACGGGGTGAACCGTCTTCTCGCCCTTGAGGGTGTAGCCCTCGTCGAGCGCTCCGTACTGCGAGAAGCCCGTACCGTCGAGCTGGTCAGCCGTCACCTTGAACGACTGGCCCGACACACTGAACGACGCTGCAAGAGCACCCTGCGCGAGGGCGACACCTATCGCTGCCGTGGCGGCGACGCTGGGCACCATGACCACAGCGAACCGCTTCCATCTGGTCCCGCCACGCACCTGGGACTCCATATTTCCTCCTTCTCGGACGTACATCTCCTGACACCGGCTCGCCCCCATGGGTGGCGGCTCAGCCAGGCAGGGATGGGAGAAGTGCTACGTCCTCGGGAAGGAGAGCGCCTGCGCTCGGCGGCGCGAAAAGCGCCCGAACTCACCGGCGATCACCCCCGAGCGACAACCACTGGTCGCGCCTGACACGCATCACGCACAACCTGCTGGACAGGCTCCACCGTCGGGCGGAGACCCCCCTGTCCAAGAGCAGGCGCCACTGTCGCCCGCTCTACTCGGTGGGGACCCAGAAAACCCGTTGACCCGACTGGTTGGCGGGGTACGGGGAAGGACCGAGCGTCGCCGATCGTGGTGCATTCTCGCCGCCCCCGCAAGGGGGGTCGTTACTGGCTAGTAACGGACGGATAACCGAACAACGACCCATCGGCATCGACCAGCGACCCTGGGTGGCGCCGAGTGAGGCGACACAATGGTTGACAGATGGACAGAGCCCGACAGATCGACGAGATTCTCTTACTGCCAGTAACAGCGGCCGCGTTTACCAAGATTTGGTAAAACGCGGCCGCGGTGTCGCCGTATCGCCAAATCGCGCACTCGCGCACCACCCGTCCCGGCATTCCGGGACCGAGCGGCTCCGGCCCCCCGCCCGGCACGGCCGGCGCCCGGCCGGGGCGGGGGTTCAACAGTGGGTCAGAACAGCGCCCGCGCCAGCGCGCGCCGCGCCGCGGCCACCCGCGGGTCGTCGCCGCCGACCACCTCGAAGAGTTCCAGCAGCCGCGTCCGTACGGCGTCCCGCTCGTCCCCCGCCGTGACCCGCACGGTGTCGATGAGCCGGCCGAACGCGTCCTCCACGTGCCCGCCGACGAGGTCGAGGTCCGCCGCGGCGATCTGCGCCTGCGCGTCGCCCGGGTTCTCGGCGGCCGCCTTGCGCACGTCCTGCGGATCGGCCCCCTGCACGCGCCGCAGCAACTCGGCCTGCGCGAGGCCCAGTTTGGCCTCCGTGTTGCCCGGGTCGTCGCTCAGCACGTTCTTGTACGCCTGCACCGCGCCGCCGAAGTCGCCCGCGTCCAGGGCCTGTACGGCGGCTTCGAGCAGGTGGTCGTAGGGGCCGGCCGGGACCTGCGGGGCCGACTCGACGGGGGCGTCGACCTCGGCGTCGGGGTCCACCACGAGGCCGGTGAGCCCGAAGCGCTGCTCGGCGACCTGCACGAGCTGGTCGAGGGTCTCGCGGATCTGCTGCTCGGGGGCGGCCCCCTGGAAGAGGGGCAGCGCCTGCCCGGCGACTACGGCGAACACGGCCGGGATCCCCTGGATCCCGAACTGCTGCATCAACATCTGGTTGGCGTCGACGTCGATCTTGGCGAGGACGAACTTGCCGGCGTACTCGACGGCCAGCCGCTCCAGCACCGGGCTGAGCTGCTTGCAGGGCTGGCACCACTCGGCCCAGAAGTCGATGACGACGGGCACTTGGGTGGACCGCTGCAGGACCTCGCTCTCGAACCCGGCCTCATCGACGTCGATGACCAGGTCCGCGGGGGAGACCGCTCCTCCCCCGCCCTGCCGTGCCGCTTCGGCGCGCGCCTGCTCCGCCTTCGCCTTGGCCTCCTGGGCCGCCTTCACCGCGGCGAGGTCGACGACTCCGCTCATGGACATGTTCCGTGGCTGCATGAGTACATCCTCCCCCTTCCGAGCACGCGGGTGAAAAGCGTCCCGAGAGCCGGGTGTCCATCACCGGCTTACGCTACGACTCGTAGCGTAACTGCCCCCGACCTCTCCCTGAACCCCTCACTACCCACTCCGCAGTGATCTGCCTCACGCTGCCGCCCAGTATTTCGACAACGGCCGGATATGGTCGGCGGATGCAGAGCCGCACCCCCGCCTCCCGCGCCACGGGCGGCCGCCCGCGCAGCGCCGCCGCGGACGCCGCGATCCTGGCGGCGACCCGGGAGGCACTGGTCGACCTGGGCTGGTCGAAGCTGACGCTGGGCGACGTGGCCACCCGGGCCGGCGTCGCGAAGACAACGCTCTACCGCCGCTGGGCCGGGAAGAACGAACTCGTGGTGGACGCGGTCGCGGAACTCTTCGACGAACTCCGCCTCCCCGACCGGGGCAGCCTGGCGGCCGACATCGAGGGCGTCGTGCTCCAGTTCGCGGCGATCCTGGCCCGGCCGGAGGCCAGGAGCGGCCTGATGGCGGTGATCGCCGAGTCGACCCGCGACGAGGCCCTGCGCGAACGCATCCGCGCGTCCATCGTCGACCGCCAGAAGCGCCTCGTCCTGGAGGGCCGGGCCCGCGCCCAGACCCGCGGCGAACTCCCTCCCGAACCCGATCCCGCCGCCGCCTCCCGCACCGTCGACCTCATCTTCGACGTCGTGGCCGGTGCGGTGGTCCACCGCACCCTGATCAGCTCGGGCTCGGTGGACGAGCCATGGGTACGGGACTTCACCGCCCTGCTGCTGCGGGGGCTCGGCGGGAGCGCGTCGGGCGGAGCGGGCGAAGCCCCTGCTTCCGGGGGCGCGGGGAGCCGCGCGACCGACCCCCACGCACCCGCACCCGGCGCGCACCCCGAGGCGACGGCCCCCTAGAACCCGGCCGGCTCCGTGTACACCCCCCACTCCTCCCGCAGCACCCCGCAGATCTCCCCCAGCGTCGCCTCGGCCCGCACCGCCTCCAGCATCGGCCCGATCATGTCCCCGCCCTCCCGAGCGGCGGCGCCCACCGCACCGAGCCCCGTCCGCACGGCGGCGTCGTCCCGCTCCGCCCTCCGCTCACCCAGCGCCCGGACCTGGTCCCGCTCCACCTCGTGACCGACCCGCAGGATCTCCAGGTCCCCGGTCACGGAGCCGTGGTGGACGTTGACCCCGACGACCCGCTTCTCCCCCTTCTCCAGCGCCTGCTGGTACCGGAAGGCGGACTCCGCGATCTCCCCGGTGAACCATCCGTCCTCGATCCCCCGCAGGATCCCGGACGTCATCGGCCCGATCGGATGCACCCCGTCGGGATGGGCCCGCAGCCCCCGTTCCTCGATCTGACGGAAGATCTTCTCGGCATCGGCCTCGATGCGGTCCGTCAGCTGTTCGACGTACCACGAACCACCCAGCGGATCGGCCACGGCGGCGACGCCGGTCTCCTCCATGAGCACCTGCTGGGTCCTGAGCGCGATCTCCGCGGCCTGCTCGCTCGGGAGCGCCAGCGTCTCGTCGAGGGCGTTGGTGTGCAGGGAGTTGGTGCCGCCGAGCACGGCGGACAGCGCCTCCACCGCCGTACGCACCACGTTGTTGTACGGCTGCTGCGCGGTCAGCGAGACTCCGGCGGTCTGGGTGTGGAACCGCAGCCACTGCGCCTTGTCGGTCCGCGCCCCGTACACGTCGCGCATCCACCGCGCCCAGATCCTCCTGGCCGCACGGAACTTGGCGATCTCCTCGAAGAAGTCGAGGTGGGCGTCGAAGAAGAAGGACAGCCCCGGCGCGAACACGTCCACGTCCAGCCCGCGGCCGAGCCCCAGTTCCACGTACCCGAACCCGTCCGCGAGCGTGTACGCCAGCTCCTGCGCGGCCGTGGCCCCGGCCTCACGGATGTGGTACCCGGAGACGGACAGCGGTTTGTAGGCGGGCATCCCGGCCGCGCAGTACTCCAGGAGGTCGCCGATGAGGCGCAGATGGGGCTCGGCCGGGAAGAGCCACTCCTTCTGCGCGATGTACTCCTTGAAGATGTCGGTCTGGAGCGTGCCGTTGAGGACGGCGGGATCGACGCCCTGCCGCTCGGCGGCGACGAGGTACATGCAGAAGACCGGGACGGCGGGCCCGCTGATCGTCATCGACGTGGTGACGTCCCCGAGCGGGATCCCCCGGAACAGTTCCTCCATGTCCGCGGCGGAGTCGATCGCCACCCCGCAGTGCCCGACCTCACCGAGCGACCGCGGATCGTCCGAGTCCCGCCCCATGAGCGTCGGCATGTCGAACGCGACGGACAGCCCTCCGCCCCCGTTGGCGAGGATCGTCCGGTACCGCTCGTTCGTCCGCTCCGCGTTCCCGAACCCCGCGAACTGGCGGATCGTCCAGGTCCGCCCCCGGTACCCCGTCGGATACAGCCCCCGCGTGAACGGATACTCCCCCGGCCACCCGATCCGCTCGAACCCCTCGTACACATCGCGGCCGCGAGGGCCGTACACAGGCTCCACCGCGTCCCCGGACAGCGTCGTGAAGTCCCCCTCCCGCTTCCGGGCGGAGTCATAACGGGCCTGCCAGCGTCGGCGTCCCTCTGCGATGGCGTCAGCGTCCATGTCCCCAATTTACTAGGACGTCCTAGTATGCGACAGCGACGCAGGACGGGACGCGCGCGCGAGGCGCCGAAAAGCACCCGTTACGCTCGACGCCATGAAGAAGAGCGTCTTGACCCGCTACCGGGTGATGGCCTACGTCACCGCCGTACTGCTGATCCTTCTGACGGCGGGCGTGATCGGGAAGCGTCTGCTGGACCTCGACGGCTTCGACAGCTTCGTCACGGTGGTCGGCTTCGCGCACGGCTGGCTGTACGTGCTGTACCTGGTCTTCGCCTTCGACCTCGGCAGCAAGGCGAAGATGCCGCTCGGACGCCTCGCCTGGGTGCTGCTCGCGGGCACCGTGCCCACGGCCGCCTTCTTCGTCGAACGCCAGGTGAGCCGCGAGGTCGAGCCGCTGATCATCAAGGAAGCGACCCCGGACCCCGCCGCGGCCTGAACCGGCACGGGCCCGAGGGCCGCGGCCGGCGCCGTTCACCTCGTGATGCGGTGGCACTGGCTCGCGCCGGTCCCGCCGCCCCCGGAGTCATCGCCGCGGCGAACACCACCGCGCTCCCGGCAACGACCACACTGCGAGCACACGTACGTACGCCTGGCATGAATGACAAGGAACCGGCCCCGCTGTCGGCAGCGCCGGACTTCGGTCATCCGGATGTCGGTCGAGCGACAGGATGGCAGCGATCACCGCTGGACCAGCCGTCCACACGGCACTTCGGCGGGGAAGCCACCGGCACGCGTCAGGCGGCCGGCGGCCCGGCGACGGACGCCCTCAGTTCTCCTCGAAGTCCCCCGCCGCCACCCGCAGCGGTCGGAGCATCGCGAAGATCTCCGCGCATTCCTCGGCGTCGTAGGTGCCCAGACCGAAGTCCATGGACATCAGGTCGCGGGTGGCGGCGTCGCAGACCTCGCGGCCCTTGTCGGTGATGGAGGCGAGGGTGCCGCGGCCGTCGTTGGGGTTGGGGCGTTTGTCGACGAGGCCGGACCTCACCAGGCGGTCGACGGTGTTGGTCACCGACGTGGGGTGCACCATCAGCCGCTCGCCGATCTTGGACATCGGCAGCTCGCCCTTCTGGGAGAAGGTGAGCAGCACGAGGGCCTCGTAGCGCGCGAACGTCAGCCCGTACGGCTTGACCACGGCGTCGACCTCCGCCAGCAGGATCTGCTGGGCGCGCATGATCGAGGTGATGGCGGCCATGGACGGGACGTTTCCCCAGCGCTGCTTCCAGTGCTCGTCGGCGCGCGAGATGGGGTCGAAGGAGAGGCTGAGCGGCTTCGGCACGGCATCGACCTTACCGGCCGGTCACATGCTGGTCAGCCCCGTCTCGCTTTTCGGTACGCCGGGCCCGCTCACCACCGGCGCCGATCCGCCTCGCCCCGCCGCCGCCCCCGTCGTCACCTCCGCCGCGCGCCCCTCCCGGCCCGCCCGCGTCACTGCGCCGCGGTCCTCCGGAGGTGGTGGCGTACCGCCCGCTGGGCCACGGGCCCGAGGCCGTCGAGCGCGGCCGCGAGCACCGCGAGCTGTTCCAGCGCGCCGAGCGCCGCCTCCGCCCCCTGCGGATCGACCCCCTCGTACAGCTCCAGCCCCACGAACGACGCCGCCACGGCACGCGCCAGCCCGCCCGCGTCCGCGAACTCCCCGAACGGTGAGCCCGCAAGGACCCGCCGCAGCACCCCCTCCACCTCCGTGATCCACAGCTCCAGCCCCGCCGCCGTGGCCGGCGCCAGCCGCGGCTGGGTCTGCGCGCCCGCGAGGAGCTGCCCCAGGACGGCCACATGCCCCTGCGCACGCTCCTCCGCGTGCAGCTCCCGCCCGAAGGCCAGCAGTTCGGCGAGCGAGCCGATCGAAGCCAACCGTTCCCGGTGGCGGGCGACCCGCTGCTCCGCCCCGTACCGGCAGGCCGCCGCGAGGAGTTCGTCCACGGACCCGAAGTGGTAGAAGACGAGCGCCTGGTTCACCCCGGCGGTCGCGGCGATGGTGCGGGCGGACGTCTTGGCGATCCCCTGCTCGACGAGGGTCCGCAGCGCGCCCTCCAGCAGCTTCGCCCGGGTCGCCTCGCTCACGCCCGCGCCTCCTCACGGACCGGCCGCAGCCCCGCCCGGACCCCGCACGCCCGGACGTCCTCGTACGTCGCCGCGAACGAGCCCTCGTAGCCGAAGAGCGGCCCGAAGTGCCGGTTCACCACCCGCACCCGGATCCGGAATCGCCCTGTCCGCTCGTCGAACCGCTCCCGCACCTCCGCCTCGCCGCCGATGAGTTCCGGGACGCGCATGTCGACCGGCCCCTCCCGGAAGCGGTGTTCACCGGAGCGGATCAGCAGCGACCCGTCGGGCTCGGCGCCGAAGTACAGATCACTGGCGAGGTGCTGGTGGGTGCCGAGATAGTCGAGGACACGGTCGCCCTCGGGGCTCAGCACCATCTGGGCGTCGAACCGGCGGGGCCGGCCGGGCAGGTCGAAGGTACGCACGAAGGTCACCGTCTCACGGCCGAAGCGGTCGGCGTACGGCACGTTCTCGATGGTGAAGGGGACGTCCCGCCCCTCGCGCGGGACGAGGATGTTGCGGGTGCCGCCGAGCGCGAGGAACGGCTTCACCAGACGTCGTCCGTGCCAGATCCGGTCCATCACGCCCCGGCCGGTGCACGCCTCCCCGCTCGCCAGCCCCACCGAGAACCGCCGGCGCAGCTCGGGGTGCAGCCGGTCGAAGTCCGCGCCCATGACCGTCCGGAAGATCGAGGACGGAGGAACAGTTCCGTACATGGCGGCTATCCCTTCAGGGTCGCGAGCAGACGCGGCGCACGCGCGCGTGGGGGCGGGGTCCGCAGACAGCGGCGGGCCGACGGGGTCCCGGGCAGGGGCGGCACGAGCAGGGCGGCCAGCACCGCCGACACGGCCAGCACCGGTGTCGCGAACAGCGCCAGGGGGGCGAGGGGGCCGGCCGGGTCCACCAGCGCCCCGTACGCCAGCCCGGCGCAGGCGGCCACGACCGTCAGCGCCCGTACGGCCGCCTCGGCGAGCCAGCGGCGCAGGGCCCGCTCGGGGGTGATGCCCCGCTCCAGCCACAGGCGCAGGCGGTCGAAGGACCAGGCGGTGGCCCAGCCCATGAGCGGGCGGAACAGCAGCCGGTCGGCGAGGGCGCCGGCGCGGCCCCAGCGGGGGCGGTAGTCGTAGCCGGTGAGGAAGCGGACCCCCTCGCCCTCGGGCACGTAACGCCAGTAGCCGCTGCCCTCGGCGATCAGGGAGAGGGGGTGCGGGGAGGAGAACCGCAGCGCCGAGGTCCTGGTGCCGTCCGGCCGCTCCCGCTCACCGGCCGAGACCCCGGTCCCGGCGACCGTCAGACCGGGCAGGACACGGGTGGCGTACCGGAAGTGCTGGGGCTCGCCCTCCGTGCGCGGGAGGTGGCGGATCTCGGTGAAGCGCAGGTCCCAGCGCTGGTGGAGGGCCGGGTCCTGGCTGTGTGCCCACAGCTCGTCCAGATCGGCCCGGACACGTGCCTCTACGTAGAGCCCCATTCGCGTACCCCCAGGTCGGCGACATTTTTGAGCGAGTGCTCAATCCGATGAACAGGACCGTACAGCGTTTTGAGCGATCGCTCAAACAGCAGGCACGCGAAAACCCCGGTCCTTGAATGACCGGGGTTCGACGGCATCGGGCCGGCGCGCGGCAGCGGCAGCGGCAGCGGCAGCGGCAGCGGCAGCGGCAGCGGCAGCGGCAGCGGCAGCGGCAGCGGCTAACGCTCGGCGGACAGGTGGCGCTCCACCCTCTCCACCTTCGACGTGAGGCCGTCGGTCACGCCGGGGCGGATGTCGGCCTTGAGGACGAGCGAGACACGGGGCGCGCGCTTCTCGACGGCGGCCACGGCACGCCGTACGACGTCCATCACCTCGTCCCATTCGCCTTCGACGGAGGTGAACATGGCGTCGGTCCGGTTCGGCAGTCCGGATTCACGGACGACACGGACGGCGTCGGCGACGTACTCGCCCACGTCCTCGCCGACACCCAGCGGGGTCACGGAGAAGGCGACGATCACGCTTTCACGGCTCCCTCGTCCTCGCCGTGCGCGCGGGACGCGAACGCCGCGCCGACCGCGCTCTCGGCCTCCCGGCGGAGCTTGCGGTCGGCGAAGAAGCCGCCGGTGGGCAGGACGGAGAGGGCGAAGTAGAGCGCGGCGGTCCGCAGCGGCCACTTGGTGCGGTTCCAGGCGTCGGCCCAGAAGAGCAGGTACAGCAGGAAGAGGATGGCGTGGACCCAGCCCATCACCGGCACCGCGTTGAACTCGGTGGTGCGCTTGAGCACCGAGCAGACGAGCAGCAGCAGGAAGGAGACCGCCTCGGGGGCGGAGACGAGGCGCAGGCGGCGGAGGGCGGAGGCGGTCTTCATGTCCACGGGTCACCTTCGGTGAGGTCGGCGGGGCGAGTCGTCGCGGTGCCCGGCTGCCCTTGTGAAAGGAAGCACAAGCGACGTCCATTCTGGCATCCGTCAACCTCCCGCTGCCCCCAGGGTCCCTTCGGGGTCGAGATCCTCCTCAAGGGCCTGTCCTGTCCGGGCATCTGCCGGTTACCGTCCTCCCGTGGCAATGTTCCGACTTCAAGGCAGCAAAGTGCTGGCCGTCGACATGACCGGGGACGCCGTGAAGGCGAAGAACGGCTCGATGGTCGCCTACGACGGTCAGATGTCGTTCAAGAAGCTGAGCGGCGGCGGTGAGGGGCTGCGCGGGATGGTGACGCGCCGCCTCACGGGTGAACAGATGACGTTGATGGAGGTGACCGGGCAGGGGACCTGTTGGTTCGCGGACCGGGCTTCCGAGATCAACCTGGTGAATCTTCAGGGGGACAAGCTGTACGTGGAGTCGAGCAATCTGCTCGCGACGGACTCCGGGCTGCGTACGGGCACGAGCTTCACGGGGCTGCGCGGCGCCTCGCAGGGCAACGGCCTGTTCACCACGACCATCGAGGGCCACGGCCAGGCGGCGATCATGTCCGACGGCCCGGCGGTGGTGCTGCGGGTCAGTCACCAGTACCCGCTGACGGTCGACCCGGGGGCGTACATCGCGCACCAGGGCAACCTCCAGCAGTCCTTCCAGTCCGGTGTGACGTTCCGCACGCTCATGGGCGAGGGCGGCGGCGAGGCCTTCCAGATCCGCTTCGAGGGCGACGGACTCGTCTACGTCCAGCCCAGCGAGCGCAACACGGTGGCGGGGGACGTCTGACATGGCCTTCCGTGAGATCAACTCGAAGATGATCGAGGCGACCGTGATGCCGGGCCAGCGGCTGTTCAGCCAGCGCGGCGCGATGCTCGCCTACAAGGGCGAGGTGTCCTTCACCCCCAACGTGCAGGGCGGTCAGGGCGGTATCGCCTCGATGATCGGCCGCCGGGTGGCGGGTGAGGCGACCCCGCTGATGACCGTCGAGGGCAGCGGCACGGTGCTGTTCGGGCACGGCGGCCACCACATCCAGGTGATCAGCCTGACGGGCGAGACCCTGTACGTGGAGGCCGACCGCCTGCTGGCCTTCGACGGCACCCTCCAGCAGGGCACGATGTTCATGGGCTCGCAGGGTGGTGTCATGGGCATGGTGCGGGGCCAGGTGACGGGCCAGGGCCTGTTCACCACCACCCTCAAGGGGCACGGCGCGGTCGCGGTCATGGCGCACGGCGGGGTCATCGAGGTCCCGATCACCCCCCAGCGCCCGGTCCACGTGGACCCGCAGGCGTACGTGGCGCACCACGGTGACGTACGCAACAAGCTCTCCACCGCGCTCGGCTGGCGCGACATGGTGGGCCGGGGCTCCGGCGAGGCGTTCCAGCTGGAGCTGAGCGGCAGTGGTGCGGTGTACGTCCAGGCCTCGGAGGAGAAGCTGTGAGCATGTACGGGGCCCCGGTCGCCGGACCGACCGTCTTCGACCCGATGACGCTGCCGTCCGACGACAACGTCAACAACTACACCTTCTGCGTGGAGCTCAAGGGGAGCCAGTGGTTCCTGCAGAAGGGCAAGATGATCGCCTACTACGGCCAGATGGAGTTCAACGGCATCGGGCACGGCCGTTTCGGCGGTCTCGTCCGTACGTCGTTCCATTCGCCTCTGCACGCGAGCGACTGGGTCGTGGCGGAGGGTTCGGGCAAGATGCTCCTCGCCGACCGGGCCTTCGACGTCAATTCGTATGACTTGGAGGACGGCAACCTGACCATTCGCTCGGGCAACCTCCTTGCTTTTCAGCCAAGTCTCGCGCTGAAGCAGTCGATCGTTCCGGGCTTCCTGACCCTCATCGGAACGGGCAAGTTCGTGGCGGCCTCCAACGGCCCGGTGGTGTTCATGGAACCCCCCATCCGGGTGGACCCGCAGGCCCTGGTCGGGTGGGCCGACTGCCCCTCGCCGTGCCACCACTACGACCACGGCTACATGGCGGGCCTGATGGGCGGCCTACGTGCGATGACGGGCCTCGGCGGCGCCTCCGGCGAGGAGCACCAGTTCGAGTTCGTCGGGGCGGGCACGGTGCTGCTCCAGTCCTCCGAGACCCTCATGGCCGAGCAGGCCACGGGCGTGGTCCCGCACGAGCCGGGCGTACCCGGTGGCGGTGGGGCACCCGGTGCCCACGGACAGCCGATGGGAGCACCGCGCCTTCCCGGACAGCTGGGGGACCTCCAGCGTCGCTTCGGGCTGTGAGCGGTAGTCTGCGGAGTGTGACATCGAACGTGTGCGCGTTGTCATGCTCCACCCCCGTACGACCCGACCTGTCCGTACGACCGGAACCATCCCACCCTCACTAGTTCGCCTTTCAACATTTTAGGTAGACTTCATTCATGGAGACCGAAACGGCCACGCGCTGGCTGACCGATGCCGAGCAGTGCGCCTGGCGCACCCATCTGGACGTCAACAGGCTGCTGACCCACCAGCTCGAAAGGGACCTGCAGCCGTTCGGCCTGACGATGAACGACTACGAGATCCTGGTGAACCTCTCCGAGTCGGAGGGCCGCCGGATGCGGATGAGCGACCTCGCCGCCGCCACCCTCCAGTCCAAGAGCCGCCTCTCGCACCAGATCACCCGCATGGAGAACGCGGACCTGGTGCGCCGGGAGAACTGCGAGTCCGACCGGCGCGGGCTGTTCGCCGTGCTGACGGAGCACGGCCTGGAGACGATGCGGCGGGTGGCGCCGCATCATGTCGCCTCCGTGCGGCGGCACTTCATCGACCTGCTGCCCCAGGAATCGCTGGACGACCTGCACAGGTCGCTGGAGCCGATCGCGGATCACCTGCGGAGCCATCGCGGCAGGCCGTGACCCCGCCGCCCCGGGGGCGGGCCGGGGGACCGGGGATCAGCCGCGACCGCGGGTCCGGCGCGGCTGGTGACGCCACCGCGGCGGAGCCGCGGGTGGCACAGCCCCCCGCCCCGGGATCTCCAGGGGCAGCCGCAGTTCGAACAGGGCTCCCCCGCCGGGCGCGTCCCCGACCGTCAGGGTGCCCGAGTGGCGTACGGCGATGTCCCGGGCGATGGCCAGGCCGAGGCCCGCGCCGCCGTCGTCCCTCGCCCGGGAGTCGTCCAGCCGGACGAAACGCTCGAAGACGCGCTCGCGGTCGGCCTCGGGAACTCCCGCTCCGTCGTCCGTGACCTGGAGGACCGCCCAGCCCGGGACGGTGCTCAGGGTGACGGCGACCCGGTCGCGGGCGTGGCGGCGGGCGTTGTCCAGCAGGTTGCCGAGCACGCGGCGGATCTGGCTGCGCGAGCCGCGCAGTTCCACCGGGCCGCCGTCGCCGTCCAGGGACACGCCCTCCCGGGATGCCACCTCGTCCCGTACGGCGGCCGCCAGGTCGAACCGCGCGTCCGGCGGCGGCCGCTCCCCCGCGTCCAGCCGGGCCAGCAGCAGCAGGTCGGTGGCGAGGGTCTGCAGTCGTACGGTGTCCTCGACCGCCCCCTCCAGGTCCAGCAGCTCCGGGTGGGCCGCGCCCACTTCGAGCTGGGTGCGCAGCGAGGCGATCGGGCTGCGCAGCTCGTGCGAGGCGTCCGCGACGAACGCCCGCTGCCGCTCCACCGAGGTCTCCAGCGCGGCCAGCGTCTCGTTCGTCGTGCGTGCCAGCCGGGCGATCTCGTCGTGCGTGTCCGGCTCGGGGACGCGCCGGGAGAGATCCTCGGAGGCGGTGATGGCGGCCATCTCCGACCGGATGTCCTCGACGGGGCGCAGCGCCCGGCGGGTGACGACGTACGTCACCGCCCCGACCGTCAGCAGCAGCAGCGGCAGCCCGATGAGCATCGTCGTCAGCGCGGTGCCGACGGCGTCCTCCTCGGTGGCGAGCGGGGCGCCCGCGTAGACGGTGAGCGGGGCGCCGGCGGCTGTGACCACGTCGACGGCGGCGAACCGGTAGTCCGCCGTCACCCCCTCGACGGTCGCGGTGCCCTCGCCGTACCACGTCTCGTCGGCGACCTCGCCGGGGCCGAGCGTGCCGTCGTCCTCGGCGTCCTTGTCGCCCTCCGCACGGTCGTCGGCGTCGTCGTTGGTCTCGGAGTTCAGCCGGTCCGAGGCGACGGCCGTCACGTTCATGGCTTCGACGTCCTCGCCGACCGCGACGGGCTTCTCCGCGCGGTCCAGGACCTCGACGGGGTTCTCGTCGCCGTCCGGCAGCCTCAGCTCGTCGTAGGCGAACCCGTTCGCCAGCGCCGAGGCGGCGTTGCGGGCCACGGAGTCGGCCTCCGTGTCCGCCTTGTCCACGAGGGAGAAACGCAGCGAGAGCAGGACGGCTGCGCCCGCCGCGACCACGGCGACAGCGACGACGACGGTCGCGGCGAGGGTGGCGCGGGCCCGCACCGAGCCCAGGCGGCGCTTCACGGGCGGGCCTCCAGTCTGTATCCGGCCCCGCGCACGGTCTTGATGAGCGTGGGGCCGAGCTTGCGGCGCAGGGTGCTGATGTAGACCTCGACTATGTTCGGGTCGCCCTCGTAGGCGAAGTCCCAGACGTGCTCCAGGATGTCGGCCTTGGAGACGACCTCACCAGCTCTCAGCACCAGCTGCTCCAGGACGGAGAACTCCTTGGTGGTCAGGGAGACCTCGTCCTCGGTGAGGAACACGCGGCGGGCGGCGGTGTCGAGTCTCAGCTCGCCGACCTCGTGCACGGGCGAGGCGCCGCCCGAGGCGTTGCGCCGCCGCAGCAGCGCCTTCACCCGGGCCACGAGGACGACGTAGGAGAACGGCTTGGTCAGATAGTCGTCGGCGCCCGTGTCGAGGCCCTCCGCCTCGTCGTACTCGCCGTCCTTCGCCGTGAGCATGAGGATCGGTACGTCGTGGCCGGCGGCGCGCAGGGCGGCGCACACGCGGTAGCCGTTCATGCCGGGCAGCATGATGTCGAGGATCACGAGGTCGTACGCCCCCTCGCTCGCGCGGTGCAGGCCCTCGACGCCGTCGTGGACGACGTCCACGGCGTATCCCTCGGCCGTCAGCCCCTTGGCCAGCGACACCGCGAGCCGCTTCTCATCTTCCACGATCAACAGGCGCATGCGTTCAGCTTGGCAAACCGAACCTGAAGCGGTCTTCAGGGGGCTTCAGGTTCGCTTCAGCGTCGGTCGGCCAGATTGGTTCACGTCGAAAGCAGACGAGGCCGACGAGCCGGACAAGCCCCGCTGCAACCGGCGACATCATCCGTTACTGGTTGCAGCCAGTCGCATCCTGGAGGAAATCCCATGAAGCGCAACATCGTCATCGCCACCGTCACGGCCGTCGCCCTGATCGGCGGCGGCACCGCGACCGCCATCGCGGTCGCGGGTGACGACGAGGCGCCGGCCAAGAAGACCGTGTCGGTGTCGAACGACGACCGCGACGACGACCGCGACGACGCCGACGACACCGCCCAGGACCGGGCCGAGGACAAGGCCGAGGACAAGGCCGCCCGCGACACGGACCAGGACGCCGAGGACAAGGCCGAGAACGCCGCCGAGGCGAAGGCCGGCCAGGTCACGGCCGCCGACGCGATCACGACGGCCCTGAAGCAGAAGGCCGGTACGGCGGTCTCCGCCGACCTCGACGACGAGGGCACGAACCTGGTGTGGGACGTCGACGTCCTGACCGACGGCGGCAAGTGGTTCAGCGTCCAGGTCGACCCCCGCACCGGCAAGGTGCTCGGCTCGCACGCCGACCGGGACGACGACGGGGACGACGCCGCCGAGACCCGGCAGACCCAGGCCGCGCTGAAGGGCAGCTCGGTGACCGCCGCCGAGGCCGCCGAGGCCGCCGCCGCCAAGGGCACGGTGACCTCCGTCGGCCTCGACGAGGAGAGCACGGACAAGGCCTGGGAGGTCGACACCACCGCCGCCGACGGCACCGGCAGCGACTGGAGGGTCGCCCTCGACTCCGGCAAGGTCACCGCCGACCGCACCGAGGACTGACCTTCCGCCCGGGAACACGAGGCTTCACTCTCCCCCCACAGGCAGAGGCATCCGGCGCATGGCACCGGGTGCCTCTGCCGCGTCTCAGGCCGCGGTGCCCGCCCTGGAGAGCCCGAGGCCGACGGCGGTCGCCGCCAGCAGGGCGGCGCAGCCCGCGAGGGCGAAGCCGAGGGCCGGGGAGAAGTGGGCCACCAGGAGGCCCGAGGCGGCCGCGCCCGCCGAGATACCGGCGTTCACGGCCGTGTTGACCCAGGCGCCGGCCTGGGTGCGCGCGGTGGACGGGGCGGAGGCGTCGGCGACGAGGTACGCGGTGGTCAGGGCCGGGGCGACGAAGAGACCGGCGCAGACGACGGCGCCGGTGAGCACGGCCAGGTCCGGGGCGAGCCCGGCACCGGCGAGCGCGAGGCCGAGGCCCGCCGTCAGCAGCGAGAGTCGTACGCGGGCACCGGAGCGCCAGTCGACGGCGCCGTACACCAGGCCGCCCACCGCGCTCCCGGCGGACAGCGCGGCGAAGATCCAGGCCACGACGGTGTCCCCGCGCCCCTGGTGCTCGGCGAAGGCCAGCACCAGCAGGTCGAGCGCGCCGAGCGACAGCCCCACCCCGGCGGCCGCGACGACGGGCGGCACGATGCCGGTCACCGTCCGGGGCCGCCGTTCCCGGGCCCCCTCCTTCGGCGCCGGCGCACGCCCCGGCATACGGGCCACGGCCGGAGAGGTCACGAACCCGGACGTCCCCGCCACGACCAGCAGCGCCCCCACGGCCAGGGCGGCGGCCGGGGCGGCGAACTGCACGATCCCGCCCACCACCAGCGGCCCCGACACGAACAGCAGTTCCTCCGCGACCCCGTCGAGGCTGTACGCGCGCCGCAGCAGCCCCCCGTCCGAGGCGGCGAGTTCGCTCCACACCGTCCGCATCGTCGGCCCGAGCGGCGGCGTACAGGCCCCCGCCGCCACCGCGAGGGTCCCCAGCAGCACCCCTGAGGCTCCCGGCCGCCAACTCGCCCCGGCCAGCGCACCGAGCAGCAGGGCGTACAGCGAGGCCATGGGCAGCAGCGCGCGGCGGGGGCCGTACCGGTCGACGAGCGCCGCCCGCACGGGCGACAGCAGGACACTGGTGGCCCCGAACAGGGCCATCACCGTGCCGGCGACGGCGTACGAGCCCGTCGTCCGGGTCACGGCGAGCAGCACGGCGACGGACACCATGCCGTAGGAGAGCCGGCCGACGAGTACGGCGGCGAAGGTGCGGCGGGCGTACGGGATGCGGAGCACCGAGGCGTACGACGGCCGCGGAATGGTCGCGGACATGCGAAAGGTTCCTCACTCGGAGGCGAAAAGGGGGACACCGATGTCCCGCGCGGCGACGACACGTCGTCCGCGGGAGGGTCCGCCTCTACGCACGGTGGAGGAACATGCGGGCAACCTAGCAGCAGCCCTCTACAGGGCTCCAGGGGATTTCGGGCCGGTGGGGGGCGAGCGGCGGCCGGGGTCAGCCCTGCGTCAGGCCCGTCACCAGTTCGTCCGCCGCCCGGTAGGGGTCCAGCTCACCCGCCACGATCCGCTCGGCGAGAGCCGACAGGCGGCGGTCGCCGTGCAGGTCGCCGATCCGCTCCCGCAGCGCGGTCACCGCGATGGTCTCCACCTCGCGTGCCGCCCGGGCCCGCCGGCGGTCCGCGAGCACCCCTCGCTCGTCCATCCAGGCCCGGTGCTTCTCCAGCGCCTCGACGACCTCGTCGATGCCCTCCGCCCGCGAGGCGACCGTCTTGACGATCGGCGGCCGCCAGTCCCCCGGGGCACGGGACTCGCCGAGGCCCAGCATGTGGTTCAGCTCGCGCGCGGTCGCGTCGGCGCCGTCCCGGTCCGCCTTGTTGACGACGTAGACGTCGCCGATCTCCAGGATTCCGGCCTTGGCCGCCTGGATGCCGTCCCCCATGCCGGGCGCCAGCAGCACCACGGACGTGTCCGCCTGCGAGGCGATCTCCACCTCGGACTGGCCCACGCCGACCGTCTCGACCAGGATCACCTCGCACCCGGCCGCGTCCAGCACCCGGACGGCCTGCGGGGCCGACCAGGCCAGACCACCCAGATGGCCGCGCGTCGCCATCGAACGGATGTACACGCCGGGGTCGGAGGCGTGCTCCGACATCCGGACGCGGTCGCCGAGGAGGGCGCCGCCCGAGAAGGGCGACGAGGGGTCGACGGCGAGCACGCCCACCCTCTTGCCGGCCCGCCGGTACGCGGTCACCAGCGCCGAGGTGGACGTGGACTTGCCGACGCCGGGCGAGCCGGTGAGGCCGACGACGTACGCCCCGCCCGTGAGCGGGGCCAGCTCCGCCATGACCTCACGGAGCTGCGGGGACGCCCCCTCCACCAGGGAGATCAGCCGGGCCACGGCCCGCGGCCGGCCTTCCCTGGCCTGGGCCACCAGGGTGGAGACGTCCTGCATCACAGCTCCGTTCACGAAGAAGGCCCGCCGGGGGACTCAGCCCTTGGGTACCCGCACGACCAGCGCGTCACCCTGCCCGCCGCCGCCGCACAGCGCGGCCGCGCCGACACCGCCGCCGCGCCGCTTCAGCTCCAGGGCCAGATGCAGGACGAGACGGGCGCCGGACATGCCGATGGGGTGCCCGAGGGCGATCGCGCCACCGTTGACGTTCACCTTTTCCGGGGACACGCCGAGGTCCTTCATTGACTGCACGGCGACCGCGGCGAAGGCCTCGTTGATCTCGATCAGGTCGAGATCGGCGACGTCCAGGCCGTCCTTCTTCAGGGCGTGCAGGATCGCGTTCGAGGGCTGCGACTGCAGGGAGTTGTCCGGGCCCGCGACGTTGCCGTGGGCGCCGATCTCGGCCAGCCAGGTGAGGCCCAGCTCCTGTGCCTTCTCCTTGCTCATCACGACCACGGCCGCGGCACCGTCGGAGATCTGCGAGGCGGACCCGGCCGTGATCGTGCCGTCCTTGGCGAAGGCCGGCCGCAGCTTGCCGAGGGACTCGGCGGTCGTCTCGCCGCGGATGCCCTCGTCCTGGCTGAAAATGACCGGCTCGCCCTTGCGCTGCGGGATCTCGACCGGCGTGATCTCCGCCTCGAAGAGGCCGTTCTTCTGGGCGGCGGCGGCCCGCTGGTGGGACTGGGCGGCGATCTCGTCCTGCTCGGGGCGCAGGATGCCGAGGCGCGTGTTGTGCTTCTCGGTGGACTCGCCCATGGCGATGTTCTCGAAGGAGTCCGTGAGCCCGTCGTACGCCATCGCGTCGAGCATCTGGATCGCCCCGTACTTGTAGCCCTCACGGGACTTCGGGAGCAGGTGGGGGGCGTTCGTCATGGACTCCTGGCCGCCGGCCACGATCACGTCGAACTCGCCGGCGCGGATCAGCTGGTCGGCCAGGGCGATGGCGTCGAGGCCCGAGAGACAGACCTTGTTGATCGTCAGCGCGGGCACGTTCATCGGGACGCCCGCCTTGACGGCGGCCTGGCGTGCCGGGATCTGCCCCGCCCCGGCCTGGAGCACCTGGCCCATGATCACGTACTGCACCTGGTCGCCGCCGATGCCCGCGCGCTCCAGGGCGGCCTTGATCGCGAATCCGCCGAGATCGGCTCCGGAGAAGGACTTCAGCGAGCCGAGCAGCCGTCCCATGGGCGTACGGGCGCCCGCGACGATGACCGAGGTCCTGCCGTTCGTTCCAGTCATGAGGTGCGATCCCCTTCCAGCCTGCACGGCCGAGAAGTGAGTGAACGAGGGTTTACTTCGAATGTACTGAGTGGCACTCCGTGCCGTCACCGGGCTGTCGGTGTGATCGCGCGCACGTTGCGTAACCGGCGCCGGGGCGCTGCACTGACATCATGCTGACGCGAATCGACCACATCGGGATCGCCTGTTTCGACCTGGACAGGACCGTCGAGTTCTACCGGGCCACCTACGGCTTCGAGGTGTACCACTCCGAGGTCAACGAGGAGCAGGGCGTGCGCGAGGCCATGCTCAGGATCAACAGCACGGACGACGGCGGTGCCTCCTACCTGCAGCTCCTGGAGCCCACCCGCGAGGACTCCACCGTCGCGAAGTGGCTGGCCAAGAACGGCGAGGGCGTCCACCACATCGCCTTCGGCACGGCGGACGTCGACGGCGAGGCAGCCGCGATCAAGGACAAGGGCGTACGCGTCCTGTACGAGGAGCCGCGAGTCGGCTCCATGGGGTCACGGATCACGTTTCTGCACCCCAAGGATTGCCATGGTGTACTGACAGAACTGGTCACTTCGGCGCCAGTTGAGTCACCTGAGCACTGACCCCCGTACATATGGGCCGGTAGGGTTGGGGTCGGCCGTCGCCTTCGAGGGGGACGGCCCGGGTTCCGCCGCCTTCCGACGAGCGGGATCCAAGGGCACCGCGGCGATCCACCAGCGGCTGTCCGAGGGCCGGGGTCCAGGTTTCGGGGGACGAGGGTGAGGGCGGCAGCCCGTGCTCCGCCGTTGATCTGACACCATTCCCCGGGGGCCCCGTTCGGCGGTTGGACGGAGCTCGTTTGCCAGAGGTTGCGACCAGGGGACGGATGGGACCGCGCAGTGCGGGGCTACGAACGCCAGGAGCGAGAGCCGGCGGCTGACGTCGACCACCTCTCTCGGTTCGAGGCCGAGATGGAGCGGCTGAAGACCGAGCGGGAAAAGGCGATCCAGCACGCCGAGGACCTCGGCTACCAGGTCGAGGTGCTGCGCGCCAAGCTGCACGAGGCGCGCCGCACCCTCATGTCCCGGCCCGCCTACGACACCGGGGGCGACCTCGGGTACCAGGCCGAGCAGATGCTCCGCCAGGCCCAGATGCAGGCCGACCAGCTGCGCACGGACGCCGAGCGCGAGCTGAGCCAGGCCCGGGCGCAGACCCAGCGCATCCTCCAGGAGCACGCCGAGCAGGCCGCGCGCCTCCAGGCGGAGCTGCACCAGGAGGCGGTCACCCGTCGTCAGCAGCTCGACCAGGAACTGTCCGAGCGCCGCCAGACGGTCGAGTCGCACGTCAACGAGAACGTGGCGTGGGCCGAACAGCTGCGCGCCCGCAGCGAGGCCCAGGCCCGCCGGCTCGTCGACGAGTCCCGCGCGGAGGCCGAGCAGGCGCTGGCCGCCGCCCGCGCCGAGGCCGAGCGGCTCGCCACCGAGGCCCGCCAGCGGCTCCAGAGCGACGCCGAGGCCGCCCGCGGCGAGGCCGACCAGATCCTGCGCCGGGCCCGCGCCGAGGCGGAGCGGCTGCTGAACGCGGCCTCCACCCAGGCGCAGGAGGCCACCGAGCACGCCGAGCAGTTGCGCACCTCCACCGCCACCGAGTCGGACTCCGCCCGCCGCCAGGCCTCCGAGCTGAGCCGGACCGCCGAGCAGCGCATGGCGGAGGCCGAGGCGGCCCTGCGCGAGGCCCGCGCCGAGGCCGAGAAGCTGGTGGCGGAGGCGAAGGAGAGCGCGGCCAAGGCCGTCGCCGGCGCCGAGTCGACCAACGAGCAGCGCACCCGGACGGCCAAGGAGCAGGTCGCCCGGCTGGTCGCGGAGGCCACGAAGGAGGCCGAGGCCACCAAGGCGGCCGCCGAGGAGGCCGTCGCCGACGCCAAGGCCCAGGCCGAGAAGATCGTCGCCGAGGCATCCGAGAAGGCCCGCTCGATCACCGCCGAGGAGTCCGCCTCCCAGCTCGCCAAGACGGCCAAGACCGCCGAGGACGTGCTGAACAAGGCGTCCGAGGAGGCCAGGAGCACCACCAAGGCCGCCGTCGAGGAGGCCGAGCGCATCCGCGCGGAGGCCGAGGCCGAGGCGGACCGGCTGCGCGCCGAGGCGCACGACCTCGCCGAACAGCTCAAGGGCACGGCGAAGGACGACACCGAGGAGTACCGCGCCAAGACGGTCGAGCTGCAGGAGGAGGCGCGCCGGCTGCGCGGCGAGGCCGAGCAGCTGCGCTCCGACGCGGTCGCCGAGGGCGAGCGGATCCGCTCCGAGGCCCGGCGCGAGGCCGTCCAGCAGATCGAGGAGGCGGCCAAGACCGCCGAGGAGCTGCTCGCCAAGGCCCGTACGGACGCCGACGAGCTGCGGCAGACGGCCACCGCGGACAGCGAGAAGGTCCGCACCGAGGCCATCGAACGCGCGTCCGCACTGCGCCGCCAGGCCGAGGAGACCCTGGAGCGCACCCGCAAGGAGGCCGAGCGCTATCGCGCCGAGGCCGCCGAGCAGACGGAGGAGCTGAAGGCCGAGGCCGAGCGCGC
Source organism: Streptomyces sp. NPDC041108 (assembly GCF_055592645.1). Taxonomy (NCBI): domain Bacteria; kingdom Bacillati; phylum Actinomycetota; class Actinomycetes; order Kitasatosporales; family Streptomycetaceae; genus Streptomyces; species Streptomyces sp. NPDC041108. The sequence continues at coordinate 49,743 of NZ_JBVIYK010000003.1, forward strand.
CGCCGCCGAGCTGCGCGAGGAGACCGAGCGGGCCGTCGAGGCCCGTAAGGCCGAGGCGGCCGAGGAGCTGACCCGGCTGCACACCGAGGCCGAGGGCCGGCTGGCCTCCGCCGAGGAGGCGCTCTCCGACGCCCGCGCCGACGCCGAGCGGATCCGCCGCGAGGCCGGCGAGGAGAGCGACCGGCTGCGTTCCGAGGCCGCCGAGCGCATCCGTACGCTCCAGGCGCAGGCCGAGGCCGAGGCCGAGCGGCTGCGCGACGAGGCCGCGGCCGACGCGTCCGCGTCCCGCGCCGAGGGCGAGTCCGTCGCCGTACGGCTGCGGTCGGAGGCCGCGGCCGAGGCGGAGCGGCTGAAGTCCGAGGCGAAGGACACCGCCGACCGGGTGCGGGCGGAGGCGCAGGCCGCGGCCGAGCGGCTCGCCACGGAGGCCTCGGAGACGCTGGCCGCCGCGCAGGAGGAGGCCGCCCGGCGCCGCCGCGAGGCCGAGGAGCTCCTCGGCGCGGCCCGGCAGGAGGCCGACCAGGAGCGCCGTCGGGCCCGCGAGCAGAGCGAGGAGCTGCTGGCCTCGGCGCGCACCCGCGTGGAGGAGGCCCAGACCGAGGCCGTACGGCTGGTCGAGGAGGCCGAGCGGCGCGCCGGCGAGATGGTGTCGGCGGCCGAGACGCACGCCCAGCAGGTCCGGGAGTCCGTCGCCGGGCTGCACGAGCAGGCCCAGGAGGAGATCGCCGGGCTGCGCAACACGGCCGAGCACGTCGTGGACCGGATGCGCAGGGAGGCGGAGGAGGAGTCGGACCGGGTCCGCGCCGACGCCTACGCCGAGCGGGAGCGGGCCGCCGAGGACGCGAGCCGGGTCCGCCGTGAGGCGCGGGACGAGACGGACGCGGCCAAGGCACTCGCCGAGCGCACGGTCGCGGAGGCCATCGGCGAGGCGGAGCGCATCCGTTCGGAGGCGTCCGAGCACGCCCAGCGGGTCCGTACGGAGGCGTCGGACGCCATCGCGCGGGCCGACCAGGACGCCTCGCGCACCCGCGCGGAGGCCCGCGAAGACGCCAACCGCATGCGGTCGGACGCGGCCACCCAGGCCGACACCCTCATCACCGAGGTGACGGCCGAGGCGGAGCGGCTGACGCGGGAGACCAACGAGGAGGCCGAGCGCGTACGGGCCGAGTCCGTCGCCAAGGCCGACCGGCTGATCGGCGAGGCCACCGACGAGGCCGAGCGGCTGCGGGCCGAGGCCGCCGAGACGGTGGGTTCCGCGCAGCAGCACGCCGAGCGGGTGCGGGCCGACGCCGAGCGCGCGCGGGCCGAGGCCGAGGCGGAGGCCGACCGGCTCATGGCGCACGCCCGCGAGGAGGCCGACAACACGCTCGACGCCGCCCGCAAGGACGCCAACAAGCGGCGCTCCGAGGCCGCCGAGCAGGTCGACACGCTCATCACGGAGACGGCGGCCGAGGCCGACAAGCTGCTCGCCGAGGCGCAGTCGCAGGCCCTGAAGACCACCGCGGACGCCGAGGGGCAGGCCGACTCCATGGTCGGGGCGGCCCGCAAGGAGGCCGACCGGCTGGTCGCCCAGGCGACCGTCGAGGGCAACTCCACGGTGGAGAAGGCCCGTACGGACGCCGACGAGCTGCTGGTCGGGGCGCGCCGGGACGCGACCGCCATAAGGGAGCGGGCCGAGGAGCTGCGGGACCGCATCACCGCCGAGATCGAGGCGCTGCACACGCGGGCCCGCCGTGAGGCCGCCGAGACGATGAAATCGACCGGTGACCGTTGTGACGCGTTGATCAAAGCCGCCGAGGAGCAGTTGGAGAAGGCGACGTCGAAGGCCAAGGAGATCGTTTCCGAGGCCAACTCCGAAGCGGGCAAGGTCCGTATCGCCGCGGTGAAGAAGGCCGAGGGTCTCCTGAAGGAGGCCGAGCAGAAGAAGTCCACGCTCGTCCGTGAGGCCGAGGAGCTGAAGGCCGAGGCGATCCGCGAGGCGCGCCGTACGGTCGAGGAGGGCAAGCGCGAGCTGGAGGTGCTGGTCCGGCGCCGCGAGGACATCAATGCGGAGATCTCCCGTGTCCAGGACGTCCTGGTGGCGTTGGAGTCTTTTGAGGCCCCGTCGGGCGGCAAGGACGGTGGAGTCAAGACGGGTGCCACGGCGGGTGCGACTCGTTCGGGTGGCAAGTCGTCAGACGGCTAGCGGTGCGAGGGCGTTGCGGGTATCTTCCCGCTCCGCCTCTAGCCCTACAGACACCATTTTGTGCTCGTTCTGTGCTTGCCATCTGTGCCGTCTGTGCTTTCAGGGCCTTTACGCAAAGTTTCTGGCAAGTATTCCGATGGTCGGCCACCCAAAAGGGGTGTCATTCTCCAGATCAAACGTGCATCTGCTCGATGACACGCCGCTTCGCCCCCTAGGATTCCACCTATCACCTCACCGGTCTCATTCGACAGGAACCCCATGAGCGACACTTCCCCCTACGGCTTCGAGCTTGTGCGGCGTGGATACGACCGCGCTCAGGTGGACGAACGCATCTCCAAGCTCGTCTCCGACCGTGACTCCGCTCTCGCCCGCATCACCGCTCTGGAGAAGCGCATCGAGGAGCTCCACCTCGAGACGCAGAACGCCCAGGCCGCGGTGACCGACGCCGAGCCGTCCTACGCCGGTCTCGGCGCGCGCGTCGAGAAGATCCTCCGCCTCGCCGAGGAGGAGGCGAAGGACCTGCGCGAGGAGGCCCGTCGCGCCGCCGAGCAGCACCGCGAGCTGGCCGAGTCGGCGGCCCAGCAGGTGCGCAACGACGCGGAGTCCTTCTCCGCGGAGCGCAAGGCCAAGGCCGAGGACGAGGGCGTCCGGATCGTCGAGAAGGCCAAGAGCGACGCGTCGCAGCTGCGCGCCGAGGCGCAGAAGGACGCGCAGTCCAAGCGCGAGGAGGCGGACGCCCTCTTCGAGGAGACCCGCGCCAAGGCCGCGCAGGCCGCCGCCGACTTCGAGACGAACCTCGCCAAGCGCCGCGAGCAGTCCGAGCGGGACCTGGCGTCGCGTCAGCAGAAGGCGGAGAAGCGTCTCGCCGAGATCGAGCACCGCGCGGAGCAGCTCCGCCTGGAGGCCGAGAAGCTGCGCACCGACGCCGAGCGCCGCGCCCGCCAGACGGTGGAGACCGCGCAGCGTCAGGCCGAGGACATCGTCGCGGACGCGAACGCCAAGGCCGACCGGATCCGTTCGGAATCCGAGCGCGAGCTGGCGGCACTCACCAACCGCCGCGACTCGATCAACGCCCAGCTGACGAACGTGCGCGAGATGCTGGCGACCCTCACGGGTGCGGCCGTCGCCGCGGCCGGCACGCCGGTCACCGACGACGAGCCGATCTCCCGCGGGGTCCCGGCACAGCAGTCCCGGTAACCGCGTCTCCTGCCGTCCCACCGGCCGAGGCACCACGGGCCCGCGTCTCCCTTCCGGGGGGGGGCGCGGGCCTTCGGCGTCCCCGTGGCGGAGGCCCTGGCCTTCGCGCCCCTGGAGGGCTTCGCCCCTCCGGTGGCAGGGCCCCCGACCCCGTTCTAGCGTGGCCGCATGATCGAGCTGGACGGGCTGACCAAGCGGTACGGCGAGAAAGTGGCGGTGAACAATCTGACCTTCGCCGTGCGGCCCGGGATGGTGACCGGCTTTCTGGGGCCGAACGGGGCCGGGAAGTCGACGACCATGCGCATGATCCTGGGGCTGGACCGGCCCACCGCGGGGGACGTCCGGATCGACGGCACGCACTACGCCGGCCTGCGGGACCCGCTCACGTACATCGGCGCGCTGCTGGACGCCAAGGCCGTGCACGGCGGCCGCAGTGCCTTCAACCACCTGCTCTGCCTGGCCCAGAGCAACGGGATCCCCCGGGCACGGGTGCACGAGGTGCTGGACACGGTCGGGCTCACCACGGTCGCCGGGAAGAAGGCCAAGGGGTTCTCGCTGGGCATGGGGCAGCGGCTCGGGATCGCCGGTGCGCTCCTCGGCGACCCCCGGATCCTGATGTTCGACGAGCCCGTCAACGGCCTCGATCCCGAGGGCATCCACTGGATCCGGAATCTGATGAAGTCCCTCGCGGCACAGGGACGGACCGTCTTCGTGTCGTCGCATCTGAATGAGCGAGATGGCGCTGACCGCCGACCACCTCGTCGTCATCGGGCAGGGGCGGCTGCTCGCCGACACCTCCATGGCGGAGTTCATCCGGCAGAACTCACGCTCGTACGTACGCATTCGCACACCGCAGCGGGAGCGGCTGCTCGACGTGCTGCACACGGTCGGTGTGAGGGTCGTGGAGAGCGGCGACGGGGCGCTGGAGGTGGACGGCGGGAAACCGGAGGAGATCGGTGAGCTGGCCGCCCAGCACCAGGTCGTGCTGTACGAGCTGAGCCCCCGACAGGCTTCGCTGGAGGAGGCGTTCATGCAGCTGACGGCCGAGTCGGTGGAGTACCACGCGCACGACGGCACCCCGGTGGCGCATCCGGCCCCCGCCCCCGGCTGGGGCGGCTCCGGGAAGCGGGAGGGCTGACGATGGCCGCCACCCAGGTGGTCCGCTCGGAGTGGACCAAGATCCGGTCGGTGGCGTCCACGGTGTGGACGCTGTCGCTGGCCGGGGTCGTCACGATCGCCCTCGGCGTGCTGATCTCGCTGCTGTCGAGGAACGAGTTCGACAACCTGAGCCGCCAGGACCGGTTGTCGTTCGACCCGACGTTCATCAGCTTCGCGGGGATGACCCTCGGACAGCTGGCGATGATCGTGTTCGGGGTGCTGGTGGTGTCGAACGAGTACAGCACCGGCATGATCCGGACCTCGCTGGCCGCCGTGCCGCAGCGCGGCACCTTCCTCTTCGGCAAGATCGCGGTGGCCACCGCCCTCGCCTTCGCGGTGGGGCTCGTGACCAGCTTCGTGACGTTCTTCCTGGGACAGGCGATGCTCGGTCCGTACCGCGCCGAGATCGGTGATCCGGGCGTCCTGCGCGCGGTCCTCGGCGGCGGTCTCTACATGACCCTCATCGCCGTGTTCTCCATGGGGGTGGCGGCGATGCTGCGCAGCCCGATGCTGTCGCTCGGCATCCTGATGCCGTTCTTCTTCCTGATCTCCAACATCCTGGGCAACGTCGACGCCACCGAGAAGGCCGGCCGGTACCTTCCCGACCAGGCCGGCAGCAAGATCATGCAGGTGGTGACCCCCGTGGACGACGACACGCCGTACGGGCCCTGGGGCGGACTCGCCATCATGGCGCTGTGGGTGGCCGCGGCCCTGCTCGGCGGCCTTCTGATGCTGAAGCGGCGCGACGCGTGAGCAGGAGCGTGACCAGCGGTTACGTACATGCCAAGACAACGGGCTCGTGACCTGCGAGGTTTTACCTCCTCTTGGGTGGAACCGTCAGCGCCCCGATAAGCTCCTAATCCTTACGGGGGCGTGCGCCCCGACGTCCTCGGACGTCCTGATCTGTTCGATGGGTGCGGAGAATGATCGAGGCAGTCGGCCTGACGAAGCGCTACGGCGCCAAGACGGCCGTGTACAACCTTTCCTTCCAGGTGCGGCCGGGGGCCGTCACCGGCTTCCTGGGGCCCAACGGCTCCGGGAAGTCGACGACGATGCGCATGATCCTCGGCCTGGACAATCCCACGTCCGGGCAGGTGACGATCGGCGGCTATCCGTACCGCAAGCTACCGAACGCCGCCCGTCAGGTCGGTGCCCTCCTCGACGCCAAGGCGGTGCACGGCGGCCGGCACGCCCGCAACCACCTGCTGTCCCTGGCCCAGCTGTCCGGTATCCCGGCCCGCCGGGTGGACGAGGTGCTGGGCGTCGTCGGCCTCCAGGACGTGGCCAAGAAGCGCTCCAAGGGCTTCTCGCTCGGCATGGGCCAGCGGCTCGGCATCGCCGCCGCGCTGCTGGGCGACCCTCAGGTGCTCCTCTTCGACGAGCCGGTCAACGGCCTCGACCCCGAGGGCATCCTCTGGGTCCGCAACCTGATGAAGGCGCTCGCCGCCGAGGGCCGTACGGTCTTCGTCTCCTCGCACCTCATGAGCGAGATGGCGCTGACCGCCGACCACCTCATCGTGATCGGGCGCGGGCAGCTGCTCTCCGACATGAGCATCAAGGACTTCATCTCGGCGAACTCCGCCGACTTCGCGCGTGTACGGACACCGGACGCCGAGCCGCAGCAGCGCGAGAAGCTGACGGCCGCGCTGACCGAGGCGGGCGGCCAGGTGCTGCCCGAGCAGGACGGGGCACTGCGTGTCATGGGGCTGCCGCTCCCCCGCATCAGCGACCTCGCGCACGGCGCCGACGTACGCCTGTGGGAGCTGTCGCCGCACCAGGCGTCGCTGGAGGAGGCGTACATGCGGATGACGCAGGGCGCCGTCGACTACCGCTCGACGACCGACCAGAAGGCAGGTCTCCAGCAGCCCCTGCCGCCCGGCGCGCAGCCGCCGATGCCGGTGGCCGGACAGGGCCAGCCGGGCTGGTACGCCCCGCCGGCCCCGCAGGCCGGTCAGCCGTACGCGCCGCAGGGTCAGCCCGTGCCGCCCGGGCAGCAGGGTCAGCCGCCGGCCGGTCCCTACGGGGCTCCGGCGCCCGTCGCCCCGGCTCCGGCCCCCGGGCAGCCCCAGCCGAACCCCTACGCCCAGGCCGCGCCGCAGGCCCCCGCGCAGCCCGCCGCCGCGCCGGCCCCGGCCGCCTCCGCCGCGCCCGCCGCCGACCTGACGAAGTCCGAGGACGCCCGATGAGCACCCCCCAGCCACCCCTCGCGCAGCAGCCGCCCGCCCCCCAGTGGCAGGGCGCGCCGGGCACGTCGTACACCTCGCCGATCCCGGTGGTGCGCACGCACCTCGGGCACGCGATCTCCTCCGAGTGGACGAAGATCAAGTCGGTCCGCTCCACGATGTGGACGCTCGGGGTCTTCATCGTCCTGGTGATCGGCCTGGGTCTGCTCTTCGCCCTGATCGCCGCCTCCGCGGACATGAACCTGGAGGGCGAGTCCCCGCTGGGGCTCGGTCTGTTCGGACTGATGATCGGCAGCGTCTGCATCCTCACGCTCGGGGTCCTGACCACCGCCTCCGAGTACGGCACGGGGATGATCCGGACCACGATGACGGCGTGCCCGAGCCGCGGCCGGGTCCTCGCCGCGAAGGCGATCGTGTTCTTCGCCCTCGCCTTCACGGTCACCCTGGTGACCACCGCGTTCGTCGGCTTCGCCCAGGTGGCGATCCTGGAGGACAACGGGGTCACGAGCCCCGACGGTGACGAGTGGTTCAAGGCCACGGTCGGCGTGAGTCTGTTCCTCGCCCTGTTCGGGCTGCTGGCGCTGCTGATGGGCTCGCTGATCCGGCACTCCGCCGGCGCGATCACCCTGATGCTCGGCGTCTTCCTCGCCCCGCTGGTCATCGCGATCTTCATGTTCTCGGAGTCGCTGAAGGACGTTCAGGAGTTCCTGCTGGAGTACTCGATCCCGAGCCAGCTCAGCGTCTTCTACGGCGCGGAGCTCAGCCAGTCCGGCCCGTCCGGATGGGAGCCTCTGTGGATCATGCTCGCGCTGACGGGGGCGGCGTTCGTGGGCGCGTACGCCCTGCTGGAGAAGCGGGACGTCTGACCTTCCGGCCGAGGGAGTGTCAGAACCTCGGCGCGTTACGGGACCGCTGCACCCGCGAGGTGCGGCGGTCCTTCGCGTTCCAGCACGCCTTGTGCCAGTGCCGGCGCTCGTCGACGCCCGAGTGCTCGGGCCAGGCGACGACATGCGGGACCCCCGAGGCGATCATCTGGTCGCAGCCCGGGCAGCGGTAGGTCTTGCCCGCCGCGCTCGCGCCCGCCACATGGCGCACGCTCCACTCCTCGCCCCGCCAGGGCTCGCTGGTCTGCCAGCCGCCGTAACGGTCGGACCGGTCCTCCTCCGCGCTGCGGCCTGACGGACCCGACAGACCCGACGAAGCCTGGTCCTTGGGGCGATTGCGACGCGGGGACACGGGACACCTCACGGGTCTATACAGGGGGCAGGATCGGTGTCCAGCCTACGCGGGCCCGGTGGGGGTATGCGTACGTCACCAAACCCCCCAGATCGCCCTCCGCTCGGCTCATTCTGCAGACAATCCGCAAATCTCGCCGCCAGGCCGTGACTTCGTCACGTGTCACACGGTTATGCCGGTGGGGGAGCTCCCGAGTCGGAGCCGAGGAAGCAGGAAGAGCGATGCACGTAGGAACATTTGTACTGGGCGCCCAGTTCCCCGGCCAGGGCCAGGGGGAGGCGCTCCACCGGGCGGTACGGACCGCGGAAGTGGCCGAGGAGGCCGGGCTGGACGCGGTCTGGCTGGCCGAGCACCATTTCGTGCCGTACGGCACCTGTCCGTCGGCGATCACCCTCGCCGCACTGCTGCTGGGCCGCACCAAGCGGATCCGGGTCGGTACGGCGGTCAGTGTGCTGCCCACCGTCCATCCCGTGGCCCTGGGCGAACAGGCCGCCCTGCTGCACGTGACGTCCGGCGGGCGCTTCTCGCTGGGGGTCGGACGCGGTGGCCCGTGGGTCGACCTGGAGGTGTTCGGCGCCGGACTGGAGGCGTACGAGAAGGGCTTCCCGGAATCACTCGATCTGCTCATGCGCTGGCTGCGCGAGCCCTCGGTGTCGGCGTCGGGGGAACGATTCAGCTTCCGCGAGGTCCCGGTCGTCCCGAGGCCCGCCGAGGACCTGGACGAGACCCCCGGCCCGGAGGTCGTCGTCGCCTGCACGTCGCCGACCAGCGTACGGCTGGCCGCCGAGCGCGGGCTGTCGATGCTGCTCGGCATGCACGTCGGGGACGAGGAGAAGGCCGAGATGGTCGCCCTGTGGCGCAAGCACGCCCGGGCCGCGGGCCGTTCGCCGGAGGAGATCTCCGGCGCGGCCCACGTCTCGGCCGGCGTCTGCCAGATCGCCGACCGGCGCACCGACGCCGTGGAGGCGCTCACCAAGGCGATGCCGGGCTGGCTGAAGCAGGGCCTCGACGCCCATGTGACCGTCGACGGCCGGGCCCGCGCCATGCGGGACCCGTTGGCGTACACCGAACTGCTCTGCGGGCTGCACCCGGTGGGCACCCCCCGGCTGTGCGCCGACCGCCTCGCGGCCACCAGCGAGCGGACGGGCATCTCCCGCTTCGCCCTGCTGGTCGAGGGCTCCGGCGACCTGGCGGCGACGGAGGAGAACGTACGGCGACTCGGTGCCGAGGTGCTGCCTCACCTCGGCTGAGCCACTACGGGGAGCTTGCCGCCCCGGTTACTGATGCACCTCCCGCGGTTGGAGCGGCAAGCCGTGCTGCGTCACGACCTCAGCAGTCCCTGAGTTCCGGAGACTGGTTGAGGAGTTGGCCGCGGATCGAGGTGAAGCGGGCCAGCCTGTCGTCCACGGACGGGTCCAGAGGGAACACCGCCACGCGGTGGCAGTTCTGGAAGGCCAGCCGTACACCGAAATGCCGCTGCAGAGCGCCGCGAATCGCGTCGCTGGCGAGCGCGCGCAGCAGTTGTCCGCGTGCCTGCTCGTCCGGCGGGGGCGTCTGGTTGTCGGCGAACTCTCCGCCGTCGACCTTCAGCTGGGCCACCAGAGAGCTGATCATCTCCCACGCGTAGGGCAGGGAGGTCCGGACGCAGTCGACGAAGGCGGCTTCGTCGACCTCGCCTCGCTCGGCCTGTTCGAGTAGGGCCGGTGAGACGTCGAGCGACATGGGTTCTCCTCTCGCACCCCCACAACAACAGGGGTTGACGGACAGGGTCGGAGAGCGCATGCCGAACACGCAGAGTGCACGGTCCGCGACCTCCAGTTTCTACGGTAAGGAACCGAACGGGGCCGCACCAGGAGATTGCGCGCACCGACACGGCCCGAGACGCACACAATCAGCCAATGCCGAACAGGAGTTGACAGCGGCACATGCCGGAGGACGGCGGAGGCCCACGTGAGGGGCCGAAGGAGGGTGACGCAGGGCGACAGCGACCGAGCGGGACCGGCCTCGAGTCGAACGGCCCCCGGCCCGAGGCACCGGCCGCGCGGTGACCTCCGGGCGGGGCACTCACGGCGGTCGAATCGCGCGCACCCGTCGGCGTCGGATAGCGTTGCCGACCATGCGTCTCGTCATTGCCCGCTGCTCCGTCGACTACGCGGGCCGGCTCACCGCCCATCTCCCCTCGGCTCCCCGCCTGATCCTGGTGAAGGCGGACGGCAGCGTCTCGATCCACGCCGACGACCGGGCCTACAAGCCCCTCAACTGGATGTCGCCGCCCTGCACGCTGAAGGAGGGTTCCGGAGACTCCGAGGGCGTGGCGGGCGTCTGGACCGTCATCAACAAGGCGGGCGAGAAGCTCATCATCACGATGGAGGAGGTCCTCCACGACTCCTCGCACGAACTGGGCGTCGACCCCGGCCTGATCAAGGACGGCGTCGAGGCGCACCTCCAGGAACTCCTCGCCGACCGCATCGAGACCCTCGGCGAGGGCTACACGCTCATCCGCCGCGAGTACATGACGGCCATCGGCCCCGTCGACATCCTGTGCCGGGACGCCGACGGCGCGACCGTCGCGGTCGAGATCAAGCGGCGCGGCGAGATCGACGGGGTGGAGCAACTCACGCGCTACCTGGAGCTGTTGAACCGCGACCCGCATCTCGCGCCGGTCCGCGGCATCTTCGCCGCCCAGGAGATCAAGCCCCAGGCCCGCGTCCTCGCCACCGACCGCGGCATCGGCTGCGCGGTCCTCGACTACGACGCCCTGCGCGGCATCGAGGACGACAAGCTGCGGCTGTTCTGAGCCTGTTCAGCGTCTGACGCATGACCCCGGGAGGGCCGGGTCCGAGGAACGGACCCGGCCCTCCCGCGTCGAACGACGCGTCGAACGGACGGAACGGCGGCTCAGGCCGGTGTCCCGCCCGGTGAGTCGGCGTCGGTCACCGGGGCGGCGGCGCCGGTCGACTCCACAGCCCGGCCGGAGGTGGGCGCACTGGCGCTGTTGGTGTCGTCCGGCGGCGGCGGGTTCTCGCTCCCGCCGCTCGGCGTCGGGGTGGGCGTGGGAGTCGGCGTCGGCGTGGGAGTCGGCGTCGGGGTGGGCGAGCCGGACTCGTCCTCGGACTCCGACGGCGTCGGCTTGGGGGACGACTTCGTCGGGGACGGCGTCGGCCTGCCCGTCGGCCCGTCCGTACCGCTCGGGTCGTCCGACGGCCCCGCGCTGTCCGTGGGCGTCGGGTCGTCCGACGTGCCGTACGTGCCGTCCGGGCCCGGGTCGGTCGGCTCGGGCACGGCACCCGGGGCGTCGCCGTCCCCGCCCGTCTTGGGACGGTCCGCGATGAGCCCGCCGTCGTCGACGCCCGCGCTGGCGGAGGGGTTGACGCCGACCCTCTCCGCCGGGGTGTCGTCCTTGCGGTCGGAGGTCGCGCCGAGGGTCACCACGGTCCCCAGGACAGCGACGAGCAGCGCTCCCGCGCCCGTGGCGAGCAGATTGCGCCGGGCACCGCCGGCGAGGCTCCTGAGGCCGGCGAACCGGTGTGCGGGGGTGGCGCCGCCGGGCCCCTGCGTGACGAGCACGCTGTCGTGGTCCGGCGGGTACGGTGCGGAGCCACCGCCGCCGAGGGCCGCCGCGCCCGTCGCCCCCGGACCGGCCGTGCCGAAGCCCACCGGTGTGTAGGCGGACGGCACGCCCCCGGACAGGGGGGCCGGCTCCTCGTGCCGGACCTCCGGCACCTCCTCCCCCACCGCCGTACGCCCGCCCGGCGGGGTCGCCCCGGAGCGGTCGGCGACCAGGGCGAGGGCCCGGCGGCCGGCGACGGTGCCGCGCTTGTCCGCGAGGACGTTGCGCAGCCCGATGGAGGACTCCAGCTCGGCCCTGGCCCGCTCCAGCTGTCCGGAGCAGAGGGCGAGGACGCCCAGCTCGTGGTGGAAGTAGGCCTGTTCGGCGGTCTCGTCGGCGAGACCGGCGGCCTCGGCACCGGCCCGCAGCGCCCGCTCCCAGGCGCTCCAGCGCTGCCCCGCCGCGAACGCGGGCGCGGCCTGCCGGGCCAGCACCACGGCGGCGCTCTCCTCGCCCTCGCCGGGCGGGGTCGTGGCCGGCGCGAGCGCGACGAGGGCGGCCAGTACGGCGTCCGCCTCGGCCGAGACCCGCTCGGGGGTGACCGAGGGGTGCCCGGCCCACCAGGCGTAGTGCTGGGCGGCGGCCTCGGCGCGGGTCCCGGCGTCATCGGCGTACCCGGCGGCCTCCAGCTGGGTGCGCACCCCGGCGGCGAGCCGGTAGCGGGCACCGACAGGTGTCACCAGGGCGCAGCCGACCAGCTCGCCCAGGGCCGCGTCGGCGTGGGTGTCGCCCACGAGGGCGGGCAGGTGCGCCTGGTGGGGGATCTCGCCGCCGAGCGCGACCGCGAACCGGAGGGTCTCGCGGGCCGAGGAGCCCAGCCGGGACGCGAGCAGCGCGGCGGGGGCCGCTCCCTCGGCGAGGGACGGCAGGGGGATGTCGTGCTCGTCCGCGGCGTCGTAGGGGGCGTCGACGGGCGGCGCCTCCTGGAAGACCCCGAACTCGTCGACGGCGTCCTCGCCGGCCCGCTGCCGGTCCCGCTGCCTGAGCAGCGCCCCGGCCTGGGTGAAGCGCAGCGGCAGCCCCTCAGACTCGAACCAGAGGTCGCCGGCCCAGTTCGACTCGTCCTCGGTGAGCGGCCGCCCGACGACACGCTCCAGGAGCTGCTCGCTGCCGGTCCGGTCGAGACCTCCGAGGACGATCTCCTCCAGGGGCGCGTCGGCGGACGGCAGGGGGATGTCGGGGGTGGCGCCGATCAGGAAGGCGCACTCGGGGGTGGCGTCGAGGAGTTCGTCGAGCGCGATGCCGCCGAACTCCAGGTCGTCCAGGACGACGACCGCGCCGATGTCCCGCACGACGTCGGCGATCTGCGGCCGGGCGGGCCGGAACCCGGATGTGCTGTACACGGCTGCGAACAGTTCGTACAGCAGGTCGTCGACCGTGCGCCGGAAACCGCTCAGCCGGACGACGCCGTCGGGGGCCAGGTCCACGCAGTCCTCGGCGACCGCGTCGAGGAGGGTGGTGCGGCCCGAGCCGGGCGCGCCGGTGAGGCGGACGGAGCGGCCGCGGGCGAGGAGCCGTACGAGCCGCTCCCTCTCCTCGTCGCGCTGGATCAGGGGGAGCCGGGGCAGCGAGGGGCCCGGGGGCACCGGCGGACGGGTGGCGCGGTCGAGGGCGGCGCGCTCGTCGGGCCCGTGTTTGGCGGGCCGACCAGGCAGTTCGCCCGGCGGGCAGTTCTCGATCTCGCTGCCGTCGACGGGGTTGACGGTGAGGAGGAAGTCGCCCGAGACGAGCTGGACGGTGCGGGCGAGTGCCGGAGCGTGCCGGTCGAAGTCCTGCGTCAGGGCGTCACGCGGTGGACGCCTGCTCTGCGCCTGTGCGTCGTCGTGGCCGTACTCTTCGGATCCCCGGCTGTTCGGGTCCATCGGTTCAAGCCCCCCAAAAGCGTCTCGTGTGCTGGAGCCCCTCCCGGCCTGGTCGCACACCGCGCTGTCGCTTCTGGTCCGGAACCCGCTCGAGGGTAGCTGGCAGCGGGCAGCCGAACCCTAAACCTTTGCACAGTATCTACGACAGTCCGGGGTCCCACGCTGTCCGAGACATCACAGTCTCGTGAGGATTGCGCGTGCACCGGCCGAGTGTCCCGCACACACCGAGGCATACGCAGAGATCCGCACACGCGTTCAGACTCTGGGCAACGACTCCAGACCGATACCGCCCTCGATGGCGAGGATGCGGTGCAGCCGGGTGGCCACGAGGAGCCGCTGCATCTGCGGCGGCACGGCGCGCAGCACCAGCCGCCGTCCGCACCGTCCCGCCCGCCGGTGGGCTCCCATGATCACCCCGAGTCCGGTGGCGTCCCAGGAGTCCAGCTCTGACAGGTCGAGCACCAGGTCGCCGGCTCCGTCGTCGACGGCCGAGTGCAGGACCGTACGGGCGTCCGCCGCGCTGCGTACGTCGAGGCGGCCCCCGACGACCAGCTCGGCGTGGTCGCCCCTGATGTACATAAGCGCTCCCCGTGAGTGCGTCTCGTACTCCGTGATGTGGGTGATGCAACGTCTGACGGTGTTTGACACCGCCAGGTTGCCGTCTGTGAGCGAACCGATACCGAATTCACCTCAAGGGGTGAGTCCGGAGAGGCTCATGCGTTCACATGCGTGGGAAGTGCCGCCCGTGACGCGTGGTTCGGCGTCAGTAGGTGTAGAAGCCCTGCCCGCTCTTGCGTCCGATGTCACCGGCGTCCACCATCCGGCGCATCAGCTCCGGAGGAGCGAACTTCTCGTCCTGGGACTCGGTGTAGATGTTGCCCGTGGCGTGCAGCAGGATGTCGACGCCCGTCAGGTCGGCGGTGGCCAGCGGTCCCATCGCGTGGCCGAAGCCCAGCTTGCAGGCGAGGTCGATGTCCTCGGCGGTGGCGACGCCCGACTCGTACAGCTTCGCGGCCTCGACGACGAGGGCGGAGATGAGACGGGTGGTCACGAAGCCGGCGACGTCACGGTTGACGACGATGCAGGTCTTGCCGACCGACTCGGCGAACTCCCGCGCGGTGGCGAGCGTCTCGTCGCTCGTCTTGTAACCGCGCACCAGTTCGCACAGCTGCATCATCGGCACCGGCGAGAAGAAGTGGACGCCGACGACGCGTTCGGGCCGCTCGGTGGCCGCCGCGATCTTCGTGATCGGGATGGCCGAGGTGTTCGAGGCGAGCACGGCGTCCTCGCGGACGACCTTGTCGAGCGCCCGGAAGATCTCGTGCTTGACTTCGAGCTTCTCGAAGACGGCCTCGACGACGATGTCCGCGTCGGCCGCCGCGTCGAGGTCGGTGGTGGCGGTGATCCGCCCCAGCGCCGCCTCGGCGTCCTCGGCGGCCAGCTTGCCCTTGCTCACGAACTTGTCGTACGACGCCGTGATGCTGCCGATGCCACGGTTCAGCGCCTCGTCGGTGACGTCGCGCAGGACGACGTCCCAGCCCGCCTGCGCGGACACCTGGGCGATACCGGACCCCATGAGTCCGGCTCCGATGACGGCGAGCTTCCGTGCCACTGTGCGACTCCCCTGGTACGCGCTGTCGATGGGTTACCTCTCCGGCGGACACTAGCGCTCGTGAGGGGCCGTGTGACCGCTTAGTAACGCGAGTCACGTCTCAAGGGGCGGACATCACACCGGCAGCGCTCACTCCGAGGGTCGTACGGCGTAGTTGAGCGCCTTCTCGCTCAACAGGCCCTCCGTCCCGTCCAGGAGAAGAAGTACCTCTCGGTACACTTCGCCCGGATTGCACCCGTCGAGCATCTCACGCCCGAAGACGGCCGTCACCGTCCGGTGGACCCGGTCGATCTGACCCGCGATCAGGGTGGGCGACGAGTCGTCGGGGGCCTCGCCGGTCTCCTCCCGCAGGGCCGCCTCCAGGTCGTCCGGGACCTCCTGCCGGATGCTCCACGGCCGGGACCGCAGGGCGGGCGCCTCGTGCATGGCCCGCACGAAGCGGTCGTAGCCCTCCGTCAGGCTGTACGGCGTCCTGGTGGCCGTCGGGCTCGCGGGACTCGCCGTGACGGTGGGCACACGAGGCTTCCGGACGGCCGGGGCGTAACTACGCTGGTCGCATGGTCAATCTGACGCGCATCTACACCAGGACCGGCGACAAGGGCACCACCAACCTCGGCGACATGAGCCGGGTGCCCAAGACCGATCCGCGGATCTCGGCGTACGCGGACGCCAACGAGGCCAACGCGGCGATCGGGACGGCGATCGCGCTGGGCGGGCTGGAGGAGGAGATCGTCAAGGTCCTCACCCGTGTCCAGAACGACCTGTTCGACGTGGGCGCCGACCTCTCCACGCCCGTCGTCGAGAACCCCGAGTTCCCGCCGCTGCGCGTCGAGCAGTTCTACGTCGACAGGCTGGAGGCGGACTGCGACCACTTCAACGAGCTGCTGGAGAAGCTCCGCTCCTTCATCCTGCCCGGCGGCACCCCCGGCGCGGCCCTGCTCCACCAGGCGTGCACGGTGGTCCGGCGGGCCGAGCGCTCGACGTGGGCGGCCCTGGAGGCCCACGGCGAGGACATGAACGCCCTCACCGCCACCTACCTCAACCGCCTCTCCGACCTCCTGTTCATCCTGGCGAGGACGGCGAACAAGGAGGCCGGTGACGTGCTGTGGGTGCCGGGCGGGGAGCGGTAGCGGAGCCTAAGGTCTCCCTGTCCCGCGAGAACGCTGGTACACGCCCGTCGCGACGAGGACTGCGCCCACGCACATCATCACCACGCCGACCTTGGTCAGGGTGACGACCGGCACCTCCACGCCGTCCGTGAAGAGCCACAGCACCAGGCCGATCACGAAGGTGCCGGCCCCCTCCCTCAGGTTGCCGCTCGCCCCGGCCGCCGCCCCGCTCATCGTCCGGCCCTCTCCTTCGCCGCGGTGCCCCGGTCCCCGGCCTCCGCCGCGGCCGGGTCCTTCTTCGGCCAGATCGTGTAGGCGAGGGCGACCAGGCCGTGGATGCCCGCGCCCCGCAGGGCGAGCCACTGGAACGACCTCAGCGAATCGACGTTCCCGTCGTCGCCGACGTACCAGACGGCCAGCTGGAGCAGGACCAGCGCCACCCCGGCCGCCACCACCGTCCGCGCCCACAGCTTCCCCTCGTGGCGGGCACGGGCGAGGCCGTACTTCGGGGGCCCCACCGGCTCGGGGCCGCCACCCAGGCGATGCGCCGCCCAGGCGTCCAGCCGGCTGATCATGTAGTGGCCGTAGCCCACGGTGAAGCCGATGTAGAGGGCCGCGACGCCGTGCTCCCAGCTGGGCTCGGCGCCGTTCTTCAGGTCGATCGCGGTCACGACGAACAGCACCAGCTCCAGCACGGGCTCGCAGAGCAGCAGCACGACACTGGTCCGGCGCTTCCTCAGCAGATAGCGGACGGCCAGGGCCAGCGCCAGCAGCACCCAGAAGCCGACCTCACAGGCGATGATCAACGCGACGATCACGACTCGCTCCTCTCGGTCACCCTTCCAGGCTCCCGGCGGGCGGCCGCCGATTCGTCGTCTGCGGTGACGAAGTCGCCGTACATCGAAAGATGCAGTCCAGGACCGTTCGCGGGGATCAGGCACCGGGCACCCGTCCCGTGTTGGATGGGGTCATGGCCGTTCGACCGCCCCGCCCGCACCGCATGGACCTGTCCATCGCCGCCGCCGGACTCCTCGGCGGTCTGCTGCTGTGGAGCCTGGGCCTGACCACGCGGACCGCCCAGGACGGGCTCGTGGTGTTCGAGGACGCCTGGTGGGTACTGCCGCCCCTGGTCGTGACCGCCGGCTGCGAGGCCGTGCGCAGCACGATGCCGCGCACGGCCCTGGTGGTCGGATGGGCCGCCCTGACCGTGGAGACCATGACGCGGGGCAGCCTGCTCACGGTGCTGATGTTCACCGACCTGGTGTACGCGGCCGTGCTGTACGGTCCGCCCGCCACCGCCCGCCGGATCCCCTGGATCGCGGGACTGGTCACCGTGGCCTTCACGGTGGTGCCCCTCGCGGCGTTCCGGAAACCGGACGCCCTGCTGATCGGTCTGGTCGTCGGACTGGTCTCCGTCATGCCCGCCGGCACCGGCTGGATCGTCCGCAACCACCGCGACGCCGCCGAGGCCGCCCGGCTGCGCGCCGAACAGACCGCCCTGCTGGCGGAGATGGACCGCACCCAGGCGGTGGTGTCCGAACGGGCGCGCATGGCACGGGAGTTGCACGACATGGTCGCCAACCACCTCTCGGCGATCGCCATCCACTCCACGGCCGCGCTCTCCCTCGACGACCCGGACACCTCCCGGGAGGCCCTCGGGGTCATCCGACAGAACAGCGTCGAAGGGCTGGCCGAGATGCGCAGGCTGATCGGCATCCTGCGGGACACCGGCGACGACACCGAGCCGTCCGCCGCGCCCACGCTCGACGGGCTCGGCTCCCTCGTCGACGGCGCCCGCACCAACGGGCTCGACGTCACCCTCGACGCCGACCACGGCGACGCCCTCCCCGCCCCCGTCGAACTGGCCGCCTACCGCATCGTCCAGGAATCGCTGACCAACGCCCTCAAGCACGCCTGCCCCGGCCGGGTCGCGGTGGTGCTGCGCCGGGCGGACGGTTCCCTCGGTATCGCCGTGACCAGCCCGTACGGCGACCGCGACCGGCCGGGCGCCCCCGGTTCCGGCGCCGGACTGGTCGGGATGCGGGAGCGGGTCGCCCTGCTGGGCGGCACCTTCGAGGCGGGCCCCGAGGGCACGGCCCACGGCAAGATCTGGAGCGTCCGCGCCACCCTCCCCGTCACCGAAGGAGAACCCGCATGATCCGTGTGCTCGTCGCCGAGGACCAGTCCGCCGTACGGGCCGGGCTGGTCCTCATCCTGCGCAGCGCGCCGGACATCGAGGTGGTCGGTGAGGCGGCGGACGGGGAGCGGGCGGTGGCGCTCGCACGCGAACTGCGGCCGGACCTGGTGCTGATGGACGTGCAGATGCCCCGTCTGGACGGGGTGTCGGCGACCCGCCAGGTCGTCGCCGAGGGCCTGGCCGATGTGCTGGTGCTCACCACGTTCGACCTCGACGAGTACGTCTTCGGGGCGCTGCGGGCCGGCGCCGCCGGGTTCCTGCTGAAGAACACCGAGGCGAGGGACCTCATCGAGGCGGTCCGGGCGGTGGGGCGCGGCGAGGGTCTGATCGCCCCGGCCGTCACCCGGCGGCTGATCGCCGAGTTCGCCGCCAGGCCCGTACGCGAACCCGCGGTCGATCCGGCCGTCCTGGACTCGCTCACCCGGCGTGAGCGGGAGGTGCTGGGCTGCCTGGGCGCGGGGTTGTCGAACGCGGAGATCGCCGGGCGGCTGGACATGGCCGAGGCGACGGTGAAGACGCACGTCAGCCGCCTGCTGGGGAAGCTCGATCTGCGCAGCCGGGTGCAGGCCGCGGTGCTGGCGCAGGAGTTGGGGGTCTGACCTCCCCGGGGTGTCCCGCATGAGCGCACTGGTCCAGACCCATTGACCTATGGTCCAGACCTTTCTATTCTCGCCCCACTGCGCCACGTCATGCTCATGCTCAAGACACCCCACAAGGAGGCGCACATGCGCTTCAGGCACAGAGCCACAGCGGGCCTCGCCGCCCTGCTCCTCCCCCTCGCCGGACTGGCCGGCCTCGCCACGCCCGCGCAGGCGGCCGCCGCGGCGGCATCGGCCACCGCCACCTACGCCAAGCCCCAGGACTGGGGCTCCGGCTTCGAAGGCAAGTGGACCGTCAAGAACACCGGGACGACCACGATCAGCTCCTGGACCGTCGAGTGGGACTTCCCCTCCGGCACGTCCGTCACCTCCGCCTGGGACGCGGACGTCACCTCCTCCGGCACCCACTGGACCGCCAAGAACAAGTCCTGGAACGGCAGCCTCGCCCCGGGCGCCTCCGTCTCCTTCGGTTTCAACGGGAGCGGCTCAGGCTCCCCGGCCAACTGCAAGCTCAACGGCGGGAGTTGCGACGGAGGCCCCTCCGTCCCCGGTGACGCGGCCCCCTCCGCCCCCGGCACCCCGGCCGCCTCGGACGTCACCAACACCTCGGTGAAGCTGAGCTGGAGCGCCGCCACCGACGACAAGGGCGTCAAGAACTACGACGTCCTGCGGGGCGGCACCAAGGTCGCCACCGTCACCGGCACCACCTACACCGACACCGGCCTGAGCGCCGGCACCGACTACTCGTACACCGTCCAGGCCCGCGACACCGCCGACCAGACCGGACCGCTGAGCGGCGCGGCCGCCGTACGGACCACGGGCGGCACGAACCCGAACCCCGGCTCCAAGATCAACCTCGGCTACTTCACCGAGTGGGGCGTCTACGGCCGCAACTACCACGTCAAGAACCTGGTGACCTCGGGCTCGGCATCCAAGATCACTCACATCAACTACGCCTTCGGCAACGTCAAGAACGGCCAGTGCACGGTCGACGACACCTTCGCCGCCTACGACAAGGCGTACACCGCCGACCAGTCCGTCAGCGGCACCGCCGACACCTGGGACCAGCCGCTGCGCGGCAACTTCAACCAGCTCCGCCAGCTGAAGGCCAAGTACCCGCACATCAAGGTGCTGTACTCGTTCGGCGGCTGGACCTACTCCGGCGGATTCGGCCAGGCCGCGCAGAACCCGGCCGCCTTCGCCAAGTCCTGCAAGGCGGTCGTGGAGGATCCGCGCTGGGCCGACGTCTTCGACGGCATCGACATCGACTGGGAGTACCCGAACGCCTGCGGTCTGACGTGTGACACCAGCGGACCGGCGGCCTTCAAGAACCTGATGTCCGCCCTGCGCACCGAGTTCGGTTCGAACTACCTGGTCACCGCCGCGATCACCGCCGACGGCTCCTCCGGCGGCAAGATCGACGCGGCCGACTACGGCGGCGCCGCCACCCATCTGAACTGGTACAACGTGATGACCTACGACTACTTCGGCGCCTTCGACGCGGACGGCCCGACCGCCCCGCACTCGCCGCTCACCTCCTACCCCGGCATCCCGGCGGCGGGCTTCAACTCCGCCGACGCGATCGCCAAGCTGAAGTCGAAGGGCGTCCCCGGCTCGAAGCTGCTGCTCGGCATAGGCTTCTACGGGCGCGGCTGGACCGGTGTCACCCAGTCCGCCCCCGGCGGCACGGCGACCGGCGCGGCACCCGGCACGTACGAGGCCGGTATCGAGGACTACAAGATCCTCAAGAACTCCTGCCCCGCGAACGGCACCGTCGGCGGCACGGCGTACGCGCACTGCGGCAACCAGTGGTGGTCCTACGACACCCCGGCCACGATCGGCTCCAAGATGACCTGGGTCAAGAACCAGGGCCTGGGCGGAGCGTTCTTCTGGGAGTTCAGCGGCGACACCGGCAACGGAGAGCTGGTGGGCGCGATCAGCAACGGGCTCAAGTAGCCGCTACGAACGGCTGGGCCACATTGACGCTCCCCCGGACTTCGTCCGGAGGACCCCGCTCGGCGAGTGAGTGCGGCTACGCCACGTTCACTCGCTGTCCGGGCGGGGCTGCCTCCAGCCACGCGAGGAACCCGGTCAGCGCGTCCTCGCTCATCGCCAGCTCGAGCCGGGTCCCGCGGTGCAGACACGCGAGGATCACGGCGTCGGAGAGGAGCGCCAGCTCCTCCTCGCCCTCGGGGGTGCGGCGCCCGGCCACCTCGATCGCCGAACGCTCCAGGACGCGGCGGGGGCGGATGGAGTACGAGAAGACGCGGTACCACTCGATGCGGTCGCCGTTGTAGCGGGCGACTCCGTAGCCCCAGCCCTTGCCGTTCTCGTCCCCGGGTTTCTCGGGCGCGTTCCAGCGCAGGCTGCAGTCGAAGGTGCCGCCGGAGCGCTGGATGAGGCGCCGGCGCAGTCCGAAGACGAAGAGCCCCACCACCACGAGCGCGATCACCGACCCGCACACAGCCAGAGCGAGGACCATCGACACCGACCTCCTCGTCTCCTAGGTAATGCCACTGCTAGGTAATGGAACGTAAAAAACACCCACATTCGCCTCAGCCGCGGCCGGATCAGGATGAAGTCATCCAGATCCGGCCGCGGCTGAGGTACAGCATCACACGACGTGCGGGCTCAGCGCGCCGCCGCCGTACGCAGTCGTACATCCGCGCGGCGCTCGGCGGCGGCGTCGCCGGCCGCCTTCGCCCGCTCCAGCTCCCGCTCCGCGCTCTGGACGTCGATCTCGTCGGCCAGCTCGGCGACCTCGGCCAGCAGGGACAGCTTGTTGTCCGCGAACGAGATGAAACCGCCGTGCACGGCGACGACGACGGTGCCGCCCTCACTCGTACGGATGGTCACCGGGCCCGACTCCAGCACACCGAGCAGCGGCTGGTGACCGGGCATGACGCCGATGTCGCCGGACGTGGTACGGGCGACGACCAGGGTGGCCTGGCCCGACCAGACCTCTCGGTCGGCCGCGACCAGCGCGACGTGCAGCTCAGCAGCCAAGATGGCTCCTCGGGTCACCACCCGGCGGTTCCGCCGGGTGTTGGGTCAATTCTAGTGGGAGTACAGAGAAGGGCGGGACAGCACCCCAAGAGGTACGGTCTCGCCCCCTCTGCCACGAGTGCCTGACGTCAGCTGACGCCGAGCTCCTTCGCGTTCTTCTTGAGGTCCTCGATACCACCGCAGAGGAAGAACGCCTGCTCCGGGAAGTGGTCGTACTCACCGTCGATGATCGCGTTGAACGCGGTGATCGACTCGTCCAGCGGCACGTCCGACCCGTCGACGCCGGTGAACTGCTTGGCGACGTGGGTGTTCTGGGACAGGAAGCGCTCCACGCGACGGGCGCGGTGGACGGTGAGCTTGTCCTCCTCGCCGAGCTCGTCGATACCGAGGATCGCGATGATGTCCTGGAGGTCCTTGTACTTCTGCAGGACCGTCTTGACGCGCATCGCCGTGTTGTAGTGGTCCGCCGCGATGTAGCGGGGGTCCAGGATGCGGGACGTGGAGTCCAGCGGGTCCACGGCCGGGTAGATGCCCTTCTCGGAGATCGGACGGGAGAGAACCGTCGTCGCGTCGAGGTGGGCGAAGGTGGTGGCCGGGGCCGGGTCGGTCAGGTCGTCCGCGGGGACGTAGATCGCCTGCATCGAGGTGATCGAGTGACCACGGGTCGAGGTGATGCGCTCCTGGAGGAGACCCATCTCGTCGGCCAGGTTCGGCTGGTAACCCACCGCGGAGGGCATACGGCCGAGCAGGGTCGACACCTCGGAACCGGCCTGGGTGAAGCGGAAGATGTTGTCGATGAAGAACAGCACGTCCTGCTTCTGCACATCGCGGAAGTACTCCGCCATGGTCAGACCGGCCAGGGCCACGCGCAGACGGGTGCCCGGGGGCTCGTCCATCTGGCCGAAGACCAGGGCGGTCTTGTCGATGACGCCCGACTCCGCCATCTCCTCGATGAGGTCGTTGCCCTCACGGGTGCGCTCACCGACACCGGCGAACACGGAGACACCGTCGTGGTTGTTGGCAACGCGGTAGATCATCTCCTGGATGAGCACCGTCTTGCCGACGCCGGCACCGCCGAACAGGCCGATCTTTCCACCCTTGACGTACGGGGTGAGAAGGTCGATGACCTTGACGCCGGTCTCGAACATCTCGGTCTTCGACTCGAGCTCGTCGAAGTTCGGGGCCTTGCGGTGGATGGACCAGCGCTCGCCGTCGTACTGCTCGTCGGTGTTCAGCACCTCACCGAGGGTGTTGAACACCTTGCCCTTGGTGAAGTCACCGACCGGGACGGAGATGCCCGTGCCGGTGTCGGTGACCGCGGCCTGGCGGACCAGACCGTCGGTGGGCTGCATCGAGATCGTGCGGACCAGGCCGTCGCCCAGGTGCTGGGCGACCTCCAGGGTCAGCGTCTTCTTCGCGCCGTCCTGGGCCGGGTCGGCCACCTCGACGTGAAGGGCGTTGTAGATCTCCGGCATGGCGTCGACGGGGAATTCCACGTCGACGACCGGGCCGATGACCCGGGCGACGCGGCCCGTGGCAGCGGCCGTCTCAACTGTCGTCGTCATTACCTGTCACTCCCCGCGGTCGCGTCGGCCAGGGCTGCGGAGCCACCGACGATCTCGCTGATTTCCTGGGTGATTTCGGCCTGGCGGGCCGCGTTGGCAAGGCGGGAGAGCGTGTTGATCAAGTCTCCCGCGTTGTCGGTCGCCGACTTCATCGCGCGGCGCGTGGCGGCGTGCTTGGAGGCAGCCGACTGGAGCAGCGCGTTGTAGATACGGCTCTCGACGTAGCGCGGCAGCAGGGCGTCGAGGACGTCCTCCGCCGACGGCTCGAAGTCGTACAGCGGAAGGATCTCGCCCTTCGGCGCCGCCTCCTTCGCCACCTCGTCGAGGCTGAGCGGCAGCAGACGGGCGTCGAGCGCCGTCTGCGTCATCATCGAGACGAACTCGGTGAAGACGATGTGGAGTTCGTCCACGCCGCCGTCAGCCGTGTCCTTCTCGATGGCCTCGATGAGCGGACCCGCGACCTTCTTCGCGTCCGCGTAGGTGGGCTCGTCGGTGAAGCCCGACCACGACTCCACGACCTTGCGCTCGCGGAAGTTGTAGTGGGCCAGACCGCGGCGGCCGACGATGTACGTGTCGACCTCCTTGCCCCCCGCCTGCAGGCGCGCCGTCAGCTGCTCGGCGACCTTGATGGCGTTGGAGTTGAAGGCGCCGGCCAGTCCGCGGTCGCTCGTGAGGAGCAGCACCGCGGAACGGGTCGCCGTCTCCGCCTCCGTGGTCAGCGGGTGCTTGGTGTTCGAACCGGTACCGACCGCCGTGACCGCGCGGGTGAGCTCGGCCGCGTACGGCGCGGAGGCCGCCACCTTGCGCTGCGCCTTGACGACGCGCGAGGCGGCGATCATCTCCATCGCCTTGGTGATCTTCTTGGTCGCGGTGACGGATCGGATGCGACGCTTGTAGACCCGGAGCTGGGCTCCCATGAGTCAGGTCCCTTCCTTACGTCACTTGGAGACGTTGACGGCCGGGGCGTCCTCGCCGAGCAGCTTGCCGTCCGAGGTCTCGAACTGCTTCTTGAACTCGGCGATCGCGTCGGCGACAGCGGTGAGGGTGTCGTCCGACATCTTGCCGCCCTCCTTGATGGAGGTCATGAGGCCCTGCTCCTTGCGGTGCAGGTACTCCAGCAGCTCCTTCTCGAAGCGGCGGACGTCGGCGACGGGGACGTCGTCCATCTTGCCGGTGGTACCGGCCCAGACGGAGACGACCTGGTCCTCGGTCGGCATCGGCTGGTACTGCGGCTGCTTGAGCAGCTCGACCAGACGCTGACCGCGCTCCAGCTGCGACTTCGACGCGGCGTCCAGGTCGGAACCGAAGGCGGCGAACGCCTCCAGCTCACGGTACTGGGCGAGGTCGAGGCGCAGACGGCCGGAGACCTGCTTCATCGCCTTGTGCTGCGCGGAACCACCGACTCGGGAGACGGAGATACCGACGTTCAGCGCGGGGCGCTGACCGGCGTTGAAGAGGTCCGACTCCAGGAAGCACTGGCCGTCGGTGATGGAGATGACGTTGGTCGGGATGAACGCCGAGACGTCGTTGGCCTTCGTCTCGACGATCGGCAGACCGGTCATCGAGCCGGCACCCAGCTCGTCGGAGAGCTTCGCGCAGCGCTCCAGCAGACGGGAGTGCAGGTAGAAGACGTCACCCGGGTAGGCCTCACGGCCCGGCGGGCGGCGCAGCAGCAGCGACACGGCGCGGTAGGCGTCGGCCTGCTTCGAGAGGTCGTCGAAGATGATGAGGACGTGCTTGCCCTCGTACATCCACTGCTGACCGATGGCCGAACCGGTGTACGGCGCCAGGTACTTGAAGCCGGCCGGGTCGGACGCCGGGGCGGCGACGATGGTCGTGTACTCCAGCGCGCCGGCCTCTTCGAGGGCGCCACGCACGGAGGCGATGGTCGAGCCCTTCTGGCCGATGGCGACGTAGACGCAGCGGACCTGCTTGTTCACGTCACCGGAACGCCAGTTGTCGCGCTGGTTGATGATCGTGTCGACGGCCAGGGCGGTCTTGCCCGTCTGGCGGTCGCCGATGATCAGCTGACGCTGGCCGCGGCCGACCGGGGTCATGGCGTCGACGGCCTTGTAGCCGGTCTCCATCGGCTCGTGCACCGACTTACGGGCCATGACACCGGGAGCCTGCAGCTCCAGGGCACGGCGACCGGACGTCTCGATCTCGCCGAGGCCGTCGATCGGGTTGCCGAGCGGGTCGACCACGCGGCCGAGGTAGCCCTCGCCCACGGCGACCGACAGGACCTCACCGGTACGGCTGACCGGCTGGCCCTCCTCGATGCCGCTGAACTCACCGAGGACGATGGCGCCGATCTCGCGCTCTTCCAGGTTGAGCGCGAGGCCGAGGGTGCCGTCCTCGAACTTCAGCAGTTCGTTGGCCATGGCCGAGGGAAGACCCTCGACCTTCGCGATGCCGTCGCCGGCAAGGGTGACCGTACCGACCTCCTCGCGCGAGGCCGCGTCCGGCTGGTACGACTGGACGAAGTTCTCCAGCGCGTCCCGGATCTCCTCCGGCCGGATCGTGAGCTCCGCCATCTGGGTTCCCTGCTCTCCTTGTTGGGCCCGAAGTTTCACTTTGGGGGGATGGGGACTCCCCCCTGAAAGAGGTGAATCCTCTGCACGGCCCAACCGGGCCGCAGACATACGTACGTACTGCTATGAAGTTTGGTGCTAGCTCGCCAGGCGGCGGCCGGCGTCCTCGAGTCGGTCCGCGATCGAGCCGTTGATGAGCTCGTCGCCGACCTGGACCCTGATCCCGCCGAGGACCTCGGGGTCCACGTCCAGGTTGAGGTGCATGGCACGGCCGTAGAGCTTCGCGAGAGCGGCGCCGAGGCGTCGCTTCTGCGCGTCGCTCAGCGGGACCGCCGAGGTGACGACGGCGACCGCGCGGTTGCGGCGCTCCGCGGCGAGCTTGGACAGGGAGTCGAGTCCCGCTTCCAGGCTACGTCCACGCGGCGCTGCCACGAGTCGCGTCACCAGACGCTCGGTGGTGGCCCTGGCGCGGCCGCCGAGCAGGCTGCTCAGCAGCTCGCCCTTGGCCGAGGCGCCCGCGGCGCGGTCGGTCAGCGCGGCCCGCAGCTCGGTGTTCGAGGCGACGATCCGGCCGAACCGGAACAGCTCGTCCTCGACGTCGTCGAGCGCACCCGACTGCTGCGCGGCGGTGAGGTCGGCGACGGCGGCCAGCTGCTCCAGCGCGTCCACCAGGTCGCGGGGCTGCGACCAGCGGGAACGCACCAGACCGGACACCAGGTCGGCCGTGGTCGCGCCGACCTGGCCGCCGAGGATGCGGCCGGCCAGCTCGGCCTTGGCCTCGCCCGCCTGCGCCGGGTCGGTGAGGACCCGACGCAGCGACACCTCACGGTCGAGCAGCGCGGTGACGGCGGCCAGCTCGTCGGCGAGCCGCGCCGCGTCCACGGACGTGGAGTCCGTCAGCGCGTCGAGACGCGTCCGTGCGGCTGCCAGGGCCTCGCGGCTCGCTCCGTTCATCGCGCGGCCTCGGCCTTCTCCTCGAGATCATCGAGGAAACGGTCGATGACACGGCTCTGCCGGGCGTGGTCCTCCAGGGACTCGCCGACGAGCTTGCCGGCCAGGTCGGTGGCGAGCTTGCCCACGTCCTGACGCAGCGCCGAAGAGGCGGCCTTGCGGTCGGCCTCCAGCTGCGAGTGACCGGCGGCGATGATCTCCTCGCGCTGCCGCTGGCCCTCGGCCCGCATCTCGGCGATGAGCGTGGCGCCCTGCTCCTGCGCCTCCTGGCGCAGCCGCGCGGCCTCGTGCCGAGCTTCGGCGAGCTGAGCCTTGTACTGCTCGAGCACGCTCTGGGCCTCGACCTTCATGGCGTCGGCCTCTTCGATACCGCCTTCGATCGCCGCGCGACGCTCTTCCAGAACCTTGTTGATGTTCGGGAGGAGCTTCTTCCAGAAGAAGAAGAACACGATGGCGAAGGCGATGGCGCCCACGAGCAGCTCGGGGCCGGGCGGGATGAGCGGGTTCTGCTCCTCCTCGGCCGCCAGCTGTACCAGGTTGGCGATCACATCAGTGCCTCTCGTTGAAAGGTTCGCTCGTCAGGGCTCGATCATCCGTAGACGAACGGCATGACGATGCCGATGAGGGCGAGCGCCTCACAGAAGGCGAAGCCGAGGATCTGGTTGGCACGGATCAGGCCGGCGGCCTCGGGCTGACGGGCCAGGGCCTGGGTGCCGTTACCGAAGATGATGCCGACGCCGACGCCGGGGCCGATGGCGGCGAGGCCGTAGCCGACAGCACCGATGTTGCCTTCGAGGGCGGCAAGGGTCTCCATGGCAGCCATGCTGATTCTTCCTTCTCTTTCATGGACCGGCGGGGGTTGGCCACCGGACGTTCTGGGGGCTGGTGGCGCGTGACTCAGTGGTGCTCGGCGAGCGCGCCCTGGATGTACGAGCAGGCGAGGAGCACGAAGACGTACGCCTGAACGGCCTGCACGAAGAGCTCGAAGAGGATCATGACGATGGTCATGACGAAGGAGACACCGGCCGCCGGGATCATCCAGCTGTTCAGCAGGTACCAGGAGGCGACGGTGAACATGACCAGCATCAGGTGGCCGGCGAACATGTTGGCGAACAGTCGCACCGCGTGCGTGAACGGGCGGACCAGCAGGTTCGAGAAGAACTCGATGACCATCACGAGGGGCAGCACCGGGCCGAGCGACTTGTCGTAGCCGGTGACGTTCTTGAAGAAGCCGACGAAGCCGTGCTTCTTGAAGGTCAGCGAGACCCAGACCACGTAGACGATGGCGGCCAGGACCATCGGGTAGGCGATGATCGACGACACCGGGAACTGGGCCAGCGGAATCACGGACCAGATGTTCATGACCCAGATGAAGAAGAAGAGCGAGACCATCAGCGGGACGTACTTCTCGCCCTCCTTCCGGCCCAGCGTCTCGTAGACGATGCCGCGGCGTACGAAGTCGTAGCCCGCCTCACCGATCATCTGCAGCTTGCCCGGTACCACCTTGGCCTTGCCGAAGGCGAGGGTGAAGAAGGTGACCACCAGGAGGGTGGTGATGAGCGCGAGCAGCATCACCTTGTTGAACTCGAACCCCCCGACCGTGGCGATCGGCTTGAAGAGGAACGAGTGCAGGCCCGGAGCCGGGAAGCCACAGCCGTTGTCGGACATGATCCGACAGCTCCAGTCAAAGGCGAGCTGGGTCTGGTCAGCACTCACCACGGGCTCCTTCGGCGTGACGCATGGGTACGGCAACCTCGTTGTGTCGGCGCGGCGCACAGCCGCGGGTCGGCACTGGACTGGTGTTACGGATGTGGGGGCGGCTGGGGGGCATCAAGCCTCGCGATTGAGCAGGCGTCAGCTCAGATGCCCGCGCCCGCGATGCCGCAGTTGGCATCGGACGATAGCAGGAGTTCGCACACGCCCTTATCCCGGCCCTACTCCTCACGACGAGTGCCCCGATTTTTCGGGCTTGTTGCCCGTGGACGCATCGGGTTCGACGTAGAGGATCTTGGCCTTCATGTGCGCGCGCGTCTGTGTCGCGATCCACACGAGCGTGGTGGCGACGAGCGTGAACGCGAAAGCCCTGGGATGGAACAGCGTGGTGTTCTTGAACGCGGACAGGAAGATGAACAACAGCAGGATCTGTGCCGCGTAGAGCATCAAGCCCATCATCTGGAACAGATGAGGAAGCGATTTGGCAGTGCGCTGCAGAACGTAGAGCCCGATTCCCATGAAGAGGATCGTGATCACCGCCGCCACGACGGCACCGAGAGCCCCCTTGCCTCCGACGACCACACCGCTGACGACAGCGGCGATCGCGCCGGCGGCTGCCGTGGGTACGGCGGCCTGAAGGAGGGTCCGGACGTCATTGGACGGCATGGCGGCAACTCCGCTTGCTAAGGGGGCAGGGTGTCGTCATGGACGAGCGTAGACCCCGGGGGCGAGCGGAAATCTCACGCCAATGGACCGTCGCATTGCGGTCCTTCGACTCTGTCCCGGGTTCTCGTGAACCGTATCACAAACTATTTGATGAGGTCTTTACCTGAATGCTGTGCCAGGTGTCACACATGAGAGTGAACCTGCCCGTCTGTGCAAAATCACGGCCGACTTGTCTGGTATAAGGCCGTTTTGCACCGTCAGGTTCTTGCATGGCGTCGGCAAAGCGTTAGTCAGATTCTTACCTTGCCGTCAGCGCGACGCCCGGCCCGTGCGCTCGCACGACGGACGGCTGGAGGCCGTGTGCAACCTACGCACACGGCCTCCAGCCGCTTCCCGAGGATCCTCGAAGCACCGCGCCGGCACTCGCGCCGGGCGGTCGCGGCTCAGTGGCGCGCACCCGCCGGACTGCGTTCCGCTTCGTGCTCGTGGGCACGGCCGCCGATCGCCGTCGCACCGTTGAGGGACGGGGTCCAGTCCGCGGCCGGCTCCGGGGCGGTGGCCGGGACGACCTCGCGGCGGCGGTAGCGCGGCGGCACGATGCGTTGCGCCCAGCGCGGGGCGCGCGGGGTGAAGCGCGGCAGCAGCAGGAGGAAGAGACCGACTCCGCTGAGCATGGCGATGGCGAGGACGATCCACATGGACGCCGCGTTCACGGTGTAGGCGAGGGTGCCGAAGGCGATCACCGCCGACCAGAAGTACATGATCAGCACGGCCCGGCTGTGCGAGTGCCCGACCTCCAGCAGCCGGTGGTGCAGATGCCCCCGGTCCGCGGCGAACGGCGACTGACCACGCCAGGTGCGCCGCACGATCGCGAGGATCAGGTCGGCCGCCGGGATCGCGATGATGGTCAGCGGCATCAGCAGCGGGATGTAGACGGGGACCATCGAGTAGACCGTGCTGCGCTCCGAGCCGTACAGGTTCATGAGGTCCGGGTCCACCTGCCCGGTGACCGAGATCGCGCCGGCCGCCAGCACCAGGCCGATCATCATAGAGCCGGAGTCGCCCATGAAGATCCGCGCGGGATGCATGTTGTGCGGCAGGAAGCCCAGGCACATGCCCATCAGGACCGCCGCGAAGAGGGTGGCGGGGGCCGCGGCCTCGATGCCGTAGCTGTACCAGAGGCGGTAGGCGTACATGAAGAACGCGGCGGAGGCGATGCAGACCATGCCGGCCGCGAGACCGTCGAGGCCGTCGACGAAGTTGACCGCGTTGATGGTGATGACGACCAGGGCGACCGTGAGCAGCGTGCCCTGCCACTGGGTCAGCGCGACGATGCCGACACCCGGGACGGGCAGCCAGAGGATCGTCAGACCCTGCATGACCATCACACCGGCGGCGATCATCTGGCCACCGAGCTTGATCAGGGCGTCGATCTCGAACTTGTCGTCCAGGACACCGATGAGCCAGATCAGCGCGGCCCCGGAGAGCAGCGCCCGCGGTTCGTCGGACTTGGCGAAGACCTCGCTGAGGTTGGTCAGATGGTCGGCGACCAGCAGACCGGCGCAGAGTCCGAAGAACATCGCGATGCCACCGAGGCGCGGTGTCGGTTCTCGGTGTACATCACGCGCACGGATCTCCGGCATGGCTCCGGCCACGATCGCGAACTTCCGCACCGGCCCCGTCAGCAGGTACGTCACCGCGGCCGTGATGCAGAGCGTCAGGAGGTATTCACGCACGGGCTTCCCCACAGGTCTCGCTGGCCATCACAGCCCCACACCCTAGCGAGGCGCGCATAAGGTTGAGGACATCCGGGTAGCGACGATGGTTGCACGTGATGCTGTGCCTGGTGGTGCGTCTACCCCACCTCAGCGCGGATACGGCGGAAATCTTCCGGCCAGGTCCCGTACTTCTTCACGCGTCCGCTTGCCGTCCCCGCCGTCCCGCAGGGCCCCCGCGAACAGCACCGCGAGCCGGGCCATCTCCGTCTCGCCCATGCCCTGGGTGGTCAGCGCGGCCGTGCCGAGCCGCAGGCCACGGGCGTCGCCGTGGGGCAGCGCGCAGCAGTCGAGGACCATCCCGGCGGCCGCGAGCCGGCCGCGGGCGGTGCGGCCGTCGACGCCGAGCGGCGCGGGATCGACGGTGAGCAGGTGGGTGTCGGTGCCACCGGTGACGACCCCGAGCCCCTGCTCGGCCAGCCCCCGGGCCAGTACGCGGGCGTTCGCGACCACCTGATGGGCGTACGCGGTGAACGCCGGTGTCGCCGCCTCCCCGAACGCGACGGCCTTCGCGGCGATGGTGTGCATCTGCGCGCCGCCCTGCGTGAACGGGAACACCGCCCGGTCCACCCGTTCGGCCAGCTCGTCCCCGCACAGCAGCATCCCGCCGCGCGGCCCGCGCAGGACCTTGTGCGTGGTGGCGCACACGATGTCGGCGTACGGCACCGGATTGGGCGCCGCTCCCCCGGCGACCAGCCCGATCGGGTGGGCCGCGTCCGCGATGAGATAGGCACCCACCTCGTCGGCGACCTCGCGGAAGAACGCGTAGTCGATGTGGCGGGGGTACGAGATGGATCCGCAGACGATGGCCTTGGGGCGGTGCGTGCGCGCGAGGGTCCGCACCTGTTCGTGGTCGATGAGTCCGGACTCGGCCTCGACCCCGTACCCGACGAAGTCGAACCAGCGGCCGGAGAAGTTCGCGGGCGATCCGTGGGTGAGGTGACCGCCGAAGTGCAGGCCCATCGCGAGCACGGTGTCGCCGGGGCGCAGGAGGGCGGCGTACGCGGCGAGCACGGCCGAAGAGCCCGAGTGGGACTGGACGTTGGCGTGCTCGGCCCCGAACAGCGACCTCGCCCGTTCCACGGCCAGCCGCTCGGCGACGTCCACCATCTCGCAGCCGCCGTGGTACCGGGCCCCCGGATAGCCCTCCGCGTACTTGTTCGCGAGGGATGAGCCGAGGGCGGCCAGCACGGCCGGCGAGGTGAAGTTCTCCGCGGCGACGAGCTGCAGCGTCGTCGCCTGCCGATCCAGCTCACCGAGCAGGATGTCGGCCAGTTCGGGGTCCTGCCGCCGCAGGACATCGGCCTCTAGGACAGGGGTGACCGACATGATGGACTCCGGGGCGTCGACGGTGACGTACGACCAATGTAGGCCCGCCGTCCTGCGGGCGCCCGGTGTCGCCGAAGCTGTCACGCCCGGGCGGGCACCCCGGTGAGCGCGGTCACCACCGGATCCAGTGCCTGGTGTATCTCGTCGCCGACCGAGCGGAAGAACGGCAGGGGCGCCCCGTACGGGTCGTAGACCTCGTCCGCCTCGGCGGTGGGGGCCAGGAGCCACCCGCGTAGAGCGGCCGCGGCACGGACCAGCGCGCGTGCGCGGACGACCATGCCCTCCTCCAGGGAGGGCAGGGTGGTGGGGTCGATGGCGCGGACCAGACGGGTGAACTCCTTCAGGGTGAAGGTGCGCAGCCCGGCGGAGTGCCCCATGGAGATGACCTGGGCCCGGTGGTCCCGGGTGGCCGTCAGCACGAGGTCGGCGCGGATGACGTGCTCGTCGAGCAGTTCACGCCCCGTGAAGCCGGAGGCGTCCGCGCCGAAGTCCGCGAGGACCGCCTCCGCGTTCGCCTCCATGGGCGCCCCCTCGTGCCCCCAGGTCCCCGCGCTCTCGACGACCAGACCGCCCCAGAGCGGGTCCCCGAGCCGGTCCGCCAGGGCATGCCGGGTCAGCCGCTCGGTGATCGGTGAGCGGCACACGTTGCCTGTGCTGACGTGGAGGATGCGGAAGGTGTCCCGCGGCAGCCCCGTGAAGGTCCGCGTCTCTTCCCCGTCCCATATGCCACGCCCCGCGTCAGGGGCCGTCAATTCGCCACCTCGAGGTCGGGTACGACCTTGCGCAGCTCCTCCGCCGACAGGGCGCCCGCGCGCAGCAGGACCGGCACCTTGCCCGTGACGTCGACGATCGAGGACGGCTCGATGCCGGGGGTCGGGCCGCCGTCGAGGTAGACGGAGACGGAGTCGCCCAGCATCGCCTCGGCGGCGTCGCAGTTCTCCGGCGCCGGGTGTCCGGTCAGGTTGGCCGAGGAGACCGCCATGGGACCCACCTCGGTCAGCAGTTCGATGGCGACCGGGTGCAGCGGCATGCGGACGGCGACGGTGCCGCGGGTGTCGCCGAGGTCCCACTGCAGCGACGGCTGGTGCTTGGCGACAAGGGTCAGCGCGCCCGGCCAGAAGGCGTCGACCAGTTCCCAGGCCATCTCGGAGAAGTCCGTGACCAGGCCGTGCAGGGTGTTCGGGGAGCCGATGAGCACGGGCGTGGGCATGCTGCGGCCGCGGCCCTTGGCCTCCAGCAGGTCGGCCACGGCCTCGGAGGTGAAGGCGTCGGCGCCGATGCCGTACACGGTGTCCGTCGGCAGCACCACGAGCTCGCCCCGGCGGACGGCGGACGCGGCCTCGCGCAGACCGGTGGCGCGGTCGGTCGCGTCGTTGGTGTCGTATCGCCGTGCCATCTAGCGGGCCTCCTCGTACACGTACTGCTGCTGGGGGGTTGTCGTGGGGCGCGTGCTCATGCTCGTGCTCATCAGGGCAGCGCCTTGCGGGCGGTCGCGAACCGCGGCCGGTTGTTGAGGTCCGGGTGGTCGGCCGCGTCGGCCCAGCCCCGCTCCTCGGTGAAGATCCAGGGCACCTGGCCGCCCTGGGTGTCGGCGTGCTCGATGACGACGACACCTCCGGGGCGCAGGAGCCGATGCGCCGTGCGTTCGAGGCCGCGGATCAGATCCAGGCCGTCCTCGCCCGAGAACAGGGCGAGTTCGGGATCGTAGTCACGGGCTTCGGGTGCCACGTACTCCCACTCCGTGAGCGGGATGTACGGCGGGTTGGAGACGACCAGGTCGACCTGGCCGTCGAGGTCGCGGAAGGCGTCGAGGGCGTTGCCCTGGCGCAGGTCGACGCGGGAGCCCGCCATGTTCTTGCGGGTCCACTTCAGGGCGTCCTCGGACAGCTCCACGGCGTGCACGCGCGAGCGCGGCACCTCCTGGGCGAGGGCGAGGGCGATGGCGCCGGAGCCGGTGCACAGGTCGACGATGAGCGGCTCGACGACGTCCATCGCACGCACGGCGTCTATGGCCCAGCCGACCACCGACTCGGTCTCCGGCCGGGGCACGAACACCCCTGGCCCGACCTGCAGTTCCAGGTAGCGGAAGTAGGCGCGTCCGGTGATGTGCTGGAGCGGCTCACGCTGCTCGCGCCGGGCGATGACCTCCCAGTACCGGGCGTCGAAGTCGGAGTCCTTGACGGTGTGCAGCTCGCCCCGCTTCACGCCGTGCACGAACGCGGCGAGTTCCTCCGCGTCGTTGCGCGGCGAGGGCACGCCGGCGTCGGCCAGGCGCTGGGTGGCCTGGGCCACTTCCGCGAGCAGCAGGTTCACGCAAGTCCTCCGTCGTACTTCTTCGTGCTCGGGCGTGCCTTACGCGGCCGCCAGCTTCGCGGCCGAGTCCGCGTCGACGCAGGCCTGGATCACCGCGTCGAGTTCGCCGTCCAGGACCTGGTCCAGGTTGTACGACTTGAATCCGACCCGGTGGTCCGAGATGCGGTTCTCCGGGAAGTTGTACGTGCGGATCTTCTCGGAGCGGTCGACGGTGCGGACCTGGCTGCGGCGGGCGTCGGCGGCCTCCCGCTCCGCCTCCTCCTGCGCCGCCGCGAGCAGCCTGGAGCGCAGGATACGCATCGCCTGCTCCTTGTTCTGCAGCTGGCTCTTCTCGTTCTGGCAGGAGGCGACGACTCCGGTGGGGATGTGCGTGATGCGCACGGCGGAGTCGGTGGTGTTGACGGACTGGCCGCCGGGCCCGGAGGAGCGGTAGACGTCGATCCGCAGGTCGTTCGCGTTGATCTCGACGTCGACCTCCTCGGCCTCGGGGGTGACGAGCACACCGGCCGCGGAGGTGTGGATGCGGCCCTGCGACTCGGTCGCGGGCACCCGCTGCACGCGGTGCACCCCGCCCTCGTACTTCAGCCGCGCCCAGACGCCCTGGCCGGGCTCGGTGGCGCCCTGGCCGCCCTTGGTCTTCACGGCGACCTGGACGTCCTTGTAGCCGCCCAGCTCGGACTCGGTGGAGTCGATGATCTCGGTCTTCCAGCCGACGCGCTCGGCGTACCGGAGGTACATGCGCAGGAGGTCACCGGCGAAGAGGGCGGACTCGTCGCCGCCCGCACCGGCCTTGATCTCCAGGATGACGTCCTTGTCGTCGCTGGGGTCGCGCGGGACGAGGAGCAGCCTCAGCTTCTCCGTCAGTACCTCGCGCTGCTTCTCCAGCTCCTTGACCTCGGCGGCGAAGTCCGGGTCGTCCGCGGCGAACTCGCGGGCCGTGTCGATGTCGTCGCCGGTCTGCTTCCAGGTGCGGTACGTGCCGACGATCGGGGTCAGCTCCGCGTAGCGCTTGTTCAGCTTGCGCGCGTTGGCCTGGTCCGCGTGGACCGACGGGTCGGCGAGCTTCTTCTCCAGGTCGGCGTGTTCCCCGACCAGTTCCTCGACCGCCTCGAACATCTCTCCGGCTCCCTGTACGAACGTTGTGAGTGGACCGCTCCCGTGGGCGTCGCCCCTGGGCCGTGCCTGTGCGCTGCACCGCAAAGCGCCGGTCCCGATGCCCCCGGAGGGGCACCGCGGACCGGCGCTGGGGGCTCGCTACTTCTTGGCAGCGGTGGCCTTGCCGAAGCGGGCCTCGAAGCGGGCCACGCGGCCACCGGTGTCGAGGATCTTCTGCTTGCCCGTGTAGAACGGGTGGCACTCGGAGCAGACCTCGGCACGGATGGTGCCGCTCTCGATCGTGCTACGGGTGGTGAACGACGCGCCACAGGTGCAGCTGACCTGCGTCTCGACGTACTCGGGGTGGATGTCGCGCTTCAAGGTGTCTCCTAGGTTCGGGAGGGCGCCGGGTCGCCGCCGCGGGATGCGAGGGCGTGAACCGGAACCGACGTACCAGTCTGCCAGCACTGGTGCCATCTCCCCAAACCAGGGGGTGGGCTCAGGTATTCCCGCCGGGTTCCTGGCACCGCCGTTCCCGGCACGCGCCACGGGTGCCTCACCGGCGGCGTGGGCGGCTGCGGGGCCGTCGTGGCCGGTGGCGCGGTTTCCCGCGCCCCTGATCATCCCCGGCCGGCGGTGACGACGCCCTCGGCGGTGCCGGTCGCCGTGTTCTTCGTGGCCGACTTCGGGATCGGCCTGTCGGCCTTCATGGCCGCCCAGACCTGCTTCGACTTCGCCTTGTCCACCAGGACGCGGTTGGGGTCGTCGGGGTCGTACTGGACCGGCATGGTCACCATCGTCATGTTCTTGGCGCCGATGCCCTTGAGCCCGCTCGCGAAGGAGGCGAGGTCGTTGACGGTGTCGAGGTCGGAATCGGTGGTGACGGCGTCGGCGGCGGAGACGGCGAGGTCGTAGGCCTTCTTCGGGTTGCCGAGGATGCCGACGTCCTTGACCTGCTCGATGAGGGCCTTGACGAACGCCTGCTGGAGCTGGATGCGGCCGAGGTCGGAACCGTCGCCGACCCCGTGCCGGGTACGGACCAGGCCCAGCGCCTGCTTGCCGGTGAGCGTGTGCTCCCCCGCCTTCAGGTTCAGGTGGCTGTCCGGGTCCTTGATGTCCTTGGCCGTGGTGATGTCGACCCCGCCGAGGACGTCGATCAGCTTCTCGAAGCCCGCGAAGTCGACCTCGATGTAGTGGTCCATGCGGATACCGGTCATGGACTCGACGGTCTTGACCGCGCACGCCGCGCCACCCGTGGAGTACGCGGAGTTGAACATCGCGTACGAGGCTGCGGGGTGCGTCCTGCCCTTCGCGTCGGTGCACTCCGGCCGCTCGACGAGGGTGTCGCGGGGTATGGAGACCACGCTGGCCCGCTTGTGGCCCTCGTAGACGTGCACGACCATCGCCGTGTCGGAGCGGGCGCTGCCGTCGTCGACACCGCCGCCGAGCTTCTTGTTGTTGCCCGAGCGGGTGTCGGAGCCGAGGACGAGGATGTCCTGCGAGCCGTTGTCGACGTCGAGGGGCCGGTCGGTGCCGAGGGCCTGGTTGATGTCGACGCTCTTGAGGTTGTTGTTGAGCTTGAAGTACAGGATCCCGATGC
This sequence comes from Streptomyces sp. NPDC041108, assembly GCF_055592645.1. Taxonomy (NCBI): domain Bacteria; kingdom Bacillati; phylum Actinomycetota; class Actinomycetes; order Kitasatosporales; family Streptomycetaceae; genus Streptomyces; species Streptomyces sp. NPDC041108. Next base: position 87,235 of record NZ_JBVIYK010000003.1, read on the forward strand.
CCGTGCCGCCCAGCACGAGCACCCCCGCGGCGGTCCACAGGACGGCGACCGCCGCCCTGCTGTGCCCGCCGCGTGTCCTGCCGCGGCGGCCCCTGCTCGCTCGGTGGCGCGGGCCGGTGGTGCCGGGACTGCCCGGGTTGCCGGTTGCCGGCGTGTTCTCGGCGGACATCTGCTCCTCGGTTCTCTTTCCGGTCGGTTACCCCCTGCGCTCAGGCCCAGGCCTGCCGGGACGGATGTGGCCATACCGCTCCACGGTCACTCCGTTCGGTCAGACGGAGTGATCCGGGAAAGGGTTGCACGACGAACGGTGCCCATCGCGTGGAACGCGATGGGCACCGTTGGTGACCGGTGGGCCCGAGGAGCCGGGCTCACCTGGTGTTTCAGCCGAGCAGGTCGTACTGGGCGTAGCTGCTGCCGACCGAGCCGCGTGTGCCGAAGATCTCGCTCGTGGCCTTGCCGGTGCCCTTGTAGAGGTACATCGTGCCGGCCGGCGTACGGGCCAGAAGGTCCGCCCTGCCGTCGCCGCTCACGTCACCGGGGGTGATGAGCGTGTTGTAGGAGCTCCAGTCCGAGCGGACCTTGATCTTGGTGGCGAAGGCGCCCGTGCCGGACTTGCCGGTGCCCTTGTAGAGGTAGATGTTCGAGCCGGTCTTGGTGCGCGCGATCAGGTCGGCCTTGCCGTCGCCGGTGAAGTCGCCGTGACCGAGCACCGCGTTGTACGAGTTCCAGCCCGTGCTGACCTTGACGCGGGTGCCGAAGGAGCCGGTGCCCTTGCCGGGGTAGATCCACAGGGAGCCCGCCGAGTCGACCGAGAGCAGGTCGGGCAGGGCGTCGCCGGTGACGTCACCGGGGGTGACGATCCGGGTGCGGGTCTTCCAGTCGTCGAAGATCTGCGTGGTCGTCCAGGTCTTGGACGAGGGCACGTACCGCCGCCAGAAGACGTCACCGTCGGAGGAGCGGCGCAGCACGAAGTCCTGGTAGCCGTCCCGGTTCAGGTCGGTCTGCTGGACGAGGTTGTAGCCGGTCCAGCTGCCGTTGGAGCTGAGCGACTGGCGGTCGCCGAGCTTGGAGCCCGTGGAGGCGCGGACGTAGCCCGTGCCGGTCTCCTTGTTGCGCAGGAAGACGTCGGCCTTGCCGTCCCGGGTGATGGCGGCGTCGTCGACGCGCGGGTAGGTCGCACCGACGTACTTGCTGACCTTGGCGAAGACCGGGTAGGCGCCCTGTGCGACGCAGTCGATGACGCCCCACGAGACGACGCCGACGACCTTGTTGTTGACGACGAGCGGGCCGCCCGAGTCGCCGTTGCAGGTGGCGGTGGTCGTGGCGTCGGTGCCGCCGGCGGGCTTGCCCGCGCAGACCATGTGCCCCTTGATGAGGTAGTCGCCCCAGGTGTTCTCGCAGGTGGTGTCGCTGACGATCGGCAGCGTGGCCGTCTTCAGCGTCTGCGAGATGTCGTCGGTCTTGGAGCTGGTGCGGCCCCAGCCGTAGGCCTTGGCCGAGGTGCCGGCCTTGTACGACGCGGTGTCGTCCGACGTCGTCATCTTGATCGGCGTGGCCTTGACCGGCGCCGACAGCGTCAGGACGGCGACGTCGTTGTCGATCGTGTTCTCGTTCCACGAGGAGTGGTTCCACTGGCGCGACAGCGTGCTGCGGGTGCCACCGTGGTAGTCGACGTGGTCGAGGGTGCCGTCGTCGTTGTAGACGGCCGTGGGCAGCTGGTCGGTGCCGGTGATGATCTCGCCGTACTCGACCCAGTTGTAGTAGTCCTTGTCGACGCAGTGCGCGGCGGTGAGGATCTTCGTCGGCGAGACGACCGTGCCGCCGCAGAAGAAGCCGAGGTCCTGGGTCGGGTCGTAGTACCAGAGCTGCGCCATCCACGGCGCCGAGCCGATCGTGGTCGTCGAGCCGCCGATGATCTGGGCGGACTGTTCGAGGCCACCGTCGGAGCTCGCGCTCGACGACGGCTGCCGCTCCGGCAGGTTCGCGTTCGCGGAGTCGTCCGCGGCCATGGCCTTGGCGATCCGCACGTCCAGTGCGTCGGGCGTCGTGCCGGTGTCGGCGGAGACCCCGCTCGCCGACGTCAGCAGCAACGCCCCCGCTATCGCGGTGGCAATGGCTCCGGACAAGGGTCTAGCCACTCGATTCCCCCCTGGGAGTACAACGTTTGTTCAGAGCATGAAGAACGTGATCGTACACGCGTCCGCTACAGAAAACTGGGGCCACCCTCACATGGAGGGTGGCCCCAGTGCTCCGATTTTCGACTAGTCGCCGTTACCGGGCATCGGCGTCGTCTTCTGGATCTGCAGCAGGAACTCGCCGTTCGACTTCGTCTGCTTCATCTTGTCGAGAAGCAGCTCGATCGCCTGCTGGGAGTCGAGCGCGTGCAGCACACGGCGCAGCTTCCAGGTGATGGCGAGCTCGTCGCTGCCGAGCAGGATCTCTTCCTTACGGGTACCGGACGCGTCGACGTCCACCGCCGGGAAGATCCGCTTGTCCGCGAGCTTCCGGTCGAGCTTCAGCTCGGCGTTGCCGGTGCCCTTGAACTCCTCGAAGATGACCTCGTCCATGCGGGACCCGGTGTCCACCAGCGCGGTGGCGAGGATGGTCAGCGAACCGCCGTCCTCGATGTTGCGGGCCGCACCGAAGAAGCGCTTCGGCGGGTACAGGGCGGTCGAGTCGACACCACCGGACAGGATGCGGCCGGAGGCCGGCGCCGCCAGGTTGTAGGCACGGCCCAGACGCGTGATCGAGTCGAGCAGCACGACCACGTCGTGGCCCAGCTCGACGAGCCGCTTGGCCCGCTCGATGGCCAGCTCGGCGACCGTCGTGTGGTCCTCGGCCGGGCGGTCGAAGGTCGAGGAGATGACCTCGCCCTTCACCGACCGCTGCATGTCGGTGACCTCTTCCGGACGCTCGTCGACGAGGACGACCATCAGGTGGCACTCGGGGTTGTTGTGCGTGATCGCGTTGGCGATCGCCTGCATGATCATGGTCTTGCCGGTCTTCGGCGGGGCCACGATCAGACCGCGCTGGCCCTTACCGATCGGCGCGACGAGGTCGATGATGCGGGTGGTGAGCACCCCCGGGTCGGTCTCCAGACGGAGCCGGTCCTGCGGGTAGAGCGGCGTCAGCTTGTTGAACTCCGGGCGGCCACGGCCGTGTTCGGGCGCCATGCCGTTGGTGGAGTCCAGCCGGACCAGCGCGTTGAACTTCTCGCGGCGCTCGCCGTCCTTGGGCTGGCGGACCGCGCCGGTGACGTGGTCACCCTTGCGCAGGCCGTTCTTGCGGACCTGGGCGAGCGACACGTACACGTCGTTCGGGCCCGGCAGGTAGCCGGAGGTACGGATGAACGCGTAGTTGTCGAGGATGTCCAGGATGCCCGCGACGGGGATCAGGACGTCGTCGTCGGCGAGCTGCGGCTCGGGGGCGCCGATCTCGTCACGGCCGCGACGGCCACGACGGTCCCGGTAGCGGCCGCGACGGCCACGGCGTCCGCCGTCGAAGTCGTCGTCGTCCTGCGGGCCGTTGTCACGCTGACGGTCCTGGCGGCCGCCGCCCTGCTGCTGACCCTGCTGCTGACCGCGGTCACGCTGCTGCTGGCCGCCGCCCTGCTGCTCGTCGCCCTTGCCCCGGCGGCCGCGCTCGCCGCGCTCGGTGCGCTCGCCGCGCTCGGTGCGCTCACCGCGGTCACGGCCGCGGTCACGGCGGCCCTGACGGCCCTCGCTCTGGTCACCGGCGTCGGCCTTGGCCTCGGCCTGGGCCGGCGTCTCGGCCTTCGGCTCGCTCTTGGCCTCGGCGGTGACCGTCTCGGGGCTGCCCGCGTCGGCGGTGGCACGGCGCCGGCGGCGCTCGGTGGGCGCCTCGTCGCCGCCGGCCGGCTGGCCGGGGATCTCGATCTGCTGCTGGGCCACGGCCTTGTCGGCCTTCTCGGCGGGCGCCTCGGCCTTCTTGGCGGGGGCTTTCTCGGCCGGGGCGGCGTCGTCGCCCGTGCGCGCCTTGGAGGTGGCGCGGCGCTTCGGCTTGGTCTCGGTGGCCGCCTCGGCCTTGGCCGGGGCGCCTCCTCCCGCCTGCGCGTCCTTGATGACCTCGATCAGCTGGCTCTTGCGCATACGCGCGGTGCCCCTGATGCCGAGGCCGGATGCGACCTGCTGCAGCTCGGCCAGCACCATGCCCTCTAGGCCGGTGCCGCGGCGCCGCCGGGAGCCGGCACCGCTGGCAGGCGCGGCGTCCGTGGCGGGCGCGGCAGCGGTGTCCTCGACACGTGCGCCCATCAGATCGGTGGTGTCGCTCACGAAGGGTCCTTCCCTGGAGCGGACGTCGGCCTTCTGGCTCGGCGACCGTTTGTGCTGTCCGGCTTCGGCCCTGTTCGGGTGGACCGTGCCGGGGCGGTGGTCCGCCAAAGGCGGCGGAGGAGATTTCTGATGATTCGGCGCTTTCCGAGCCGTGGCACTGAGTGTCTGTGTCACGCGGCTCGGCGATGCGCCGGTTCCGGGGCCTGCTCGGCAGACCGCTCAGTGCCTGCGTACGGCGTAGAGCTTGACGTACGAAGCACAGTGCGGCTTGGGAGACTCCCGGAAGAAAGGTTGTCCCTCGCGGGGACGATAAGCACCTCGCCATGGCTGGGGCAGGTGCAGACTTGAGGTTAACACTACCGGATCCAACAAACATTCCCCCTCTCGAAATCCCGCAACCGGACTCCGCTATTCCTCGGCGCTGTCGGCGCCGGGTCCGGTGACGGTGGTGGTGAGCGGCAGGACGCACGCCCCTCGGGCGTCGAGGTCCAGCCGGTTGGCGGCCCAGCCCGCACCCGCGAGATCGGCGACCTTGTCGGCACTGGCGTCGTCGGCCAGGGCCAGGACGGTGGGTCCGGCGCCGGAGATGACCGCGGGGATGCCGTCGGCCCGCAGTCGCTCGACCAGGGCCGTGCTCTCCGGCATGGCGGGCGCCCGGTACTCCTGGTGCAGCCGGTCCTCGGTGGCGGGCAGCAGCAGCTCGGGGCGCCTGGTCAGGGCTTCCACCAGGAGCGCCGCCCGGCCCGCGTTGGTCGCGGCGTCGACGTGCGGGACGGTGCGCGGGAGCAGTCCGCGCGCCGTCTCCGTCAGAACGGGCTTCCCGGGGACGAAAACCACCGGAACGATGGAATCCGCGGGCTCCATCCTGATGGCGCGCGCGGCGCCGCCCTCCATCCAGGAGAGCGTGAAGCCGCCGAGGAGACAGGCCGCGACGTTGTCGGGGTGGCCCTCGATCTCCGTGGCCAGTTCGAGCAGCGCGGCGTCGTCCAGCCGGTTGTCGCCGCCTATGGTCACGGCGCGGGCGGCGACGATGCCGGCACAGATGGCGGCGGAGGAGGAGCCGAGGCCGCGGCCGTGCGGGATGCGGTTGGCGCACACGATCTCGAGGCCCCGGGGCTGTCCGCCCAGCAGGTCGAAGGCGGTGCGCAGGGAGCGTACGAGCAGATGCCGCTCGTCGCGCGGGAGTGTCTCGCTGCCCTCCCCCGCGATGTCGACGTGCAGGCCGGAGTCGGCCACCCGGACGACCACGTCGTCGTAGAGCCCCAGCGACAGGCCCAGGGTGTCGAAGCCCGGGCCGAGGTTGGCGCTGGTGGCGGGGACGCGCACCCGTACGGCGGCGGCGCGGAACGCTGGACCGGCCATCGCTCGATGACTCTCCTTGAGCTGCGGGATTGACGATTGTCGAATGACATTCGATGCGTACGTGAGGACCCTGCGGCCGTTCAGGACGGCGCGGCGCCGCACCCCAGGGGGGCATATGCGGCGGGCGGGTTCACTACAGCCTATCGAAGGAAGGTTCTGTGGCGACATAGGGCGCACAAGAGGCGCACGATGCGTGTCGTAAGCCCCCTGTGCACCCCCTGTCGGGTCCTGCCAGGGTTATCCCCCGGGAATCGCCGTCTACGCGCGACTCCCAGGTCTTTCGAAAGGCTGGCGAGAGGATACGCGAGCGATCGGCGTGCGGTTACGCGAGGCCGAGGCGCTCGGCCGCCGTCGCCGCGTCGACCGGGACGGTGACGGGCTGCGGGGCACCCGCGACGGCCCAGTCGGGGTCCTTGAGGCCGTTGCCGGTGACCGTGCAGACGATGGTCTGGCCCGCGTCGACCTTGCCGTTCTCCGCGGCCTTCAGCAGACCGGCCACCGAGGCGGCGGAGGCGGGCTCCACGAAGACACCCTCCTGCGCGGCCAACAGCCGGTAGGCGCGCAGAATCTCACGGTCCGTCACCTCGTCGATGAGGCCGCCCGACTCGTCCCGCGCGGCCAGGGCGTAGTTCCAGGACGCGGGGTTGCCGATGCGGATCGCGGTGGCGATCGTCGAGGGGTCCTTGACGACCTCGCCGCGCACGATGGGCGCGGAACCGGAAGCCTGGAATCCCCACATGCGCGGGGTCCTGGACGCGATCCCGTCGGCGGCGTACTCGGTGTAGCCCTTCCAGTACGCCGTGATGTTGCCCGCGTTGCCCACCGGCAGGACGTGGATGTCAGGGGCGTCGCCGAGCATGTCCACGATCTCGAACGCGGCGGTCTTCTGGCCCTCGATGCGCACCGGGTTCACCGAATTGACCAGCGCCACCGGGTAGTTGTCGCTCAGTTCACGCGCCAGGGTGAGGCAGTCGTCGAAGTTGCCGTCGACCTGGAGGATCTTCGCGCCGTGCACGAGGGCCTGGCCCATCTTGCCCAGCGCGATCTTCCCGCGCGGGACGAGCACGGCGGAGACCATGCCCGCGCGGACCGCGTAGGCGGCCGCGGAGGCGGAGGTGTTGCCCGTGGAGGCACAGATGACCGCCTTCGCGCCCTCCTCCTTCGCCCGCGTGATGGCCATGGTCATGCCCCGGTCCTTGAAGGACCCGGTCGGGTTGGCACCCTCGACCTTGAGGTGGACCTCGCAGCCCGTGCGCTCGGAGAGCACCTGCGCGGGTACGAGGGGCGTGCCGCCCTCGCGGAGCGTCACGACCGGCGTGCTGTCGGAGACGGGCAGCCGGTCCCGGTACTCCTCGATGATTCCGCGCCACTGGTGAGTCATTGCTGGTTACTCTCCTTCAACCCGCATGATGCTGGCGACACCCCGCACGGTGTCGAGGTTGCGCAGCGCCTCGACGGTCCCGCTGAGGGAGGCGTCCGAGGCGCGATGGGTGACGACGACGAGAGAGGCCTCGCCGCCGCCGTCTTGCCGTCCTTGCTGCCGCACCGTATCGATCGACACACCGTGCTCCGAGAACACGGTCGCCACCTGGGCGAGAACACCCGGTTTGTCGGCGACGTCGAGGCTGATGTGGTAGCGGGTGGTCACGTCGCCCATCGGCGAGACCGGCAGGGCGGCGTACGCCGACTCACCCGGCCCGGTGGCGCCCGCGAGCCGGTTGCGGCACACGGCGACGAGGTCGCCGAGCACGGCGGAGGCGGTGGGGGCACCGCCCGCGCCCGGTCCGTAGAACATCAGCTGACCTGCGGCGTCCGACTCCACGAACACGGCGTTGTAGGCGCCGCGCACGGAGGCGAGGGGGTGGGTCAGCGGGATCATCGCGGGGTGCACGCGCGCCGTGACGGAGCCACCGTCCGCGGCCCGCTCGCAGATGGCGAGCAGTTTGATGGTGCAGCCCATGTTCTTGGCGGAGGCGAAGTCGGCCGAGGTCACCTCGGTCATGCCCTCGCGGTACACGTCGTCGAGCCGCACGCGCGAGTGGAAGGCGATGCCGGCGAGGATCGCGGCCTTGGCGGCGGCGTCGAACCCCTCGACATCGGCGGTCGGGTCGGCTTCGGCATATCCCAGGGCGGTGGCCTCGTCGAGGGCCTCCTGATACCCGGCGCCCGTGGAATCCATCTTGTCGAGGATGAAATTGGTGGTGCCGTTGACGATGCCCATCACCCGGTTGATCTTGTCGCCGGCGAGGGACTCGCGCAGCGGCCGGATCAGCGGGATGGCGCCGGCGACGGCGGCCTCGTAGTAGAGGTCCTTGCCGGCCTCACCGGCCGCGGCGTGCAGCGCGGCACCGTCCTGGGCGAGGAGCGCCTTGTTGGCGGAGACGACGGAGGCTCCGTGCTCGAACGCGGTGGTGATGAGGGTGCGGGCGGGCTCGATACCGCCGATGACCTCGACGACGACGTCGATGTCCCCCCGTTTGACCAGGGCGGTCGCGTCGGTGGTGACGAGCGCCGGGTCGATGCCCGCGCGCACCCGCGAGGGCCGCCGGACCGCCACGCCCGCGAGTTCGACCGGTGCGCCGATACGGGCGGCGAGGTCGTCGGCGTGCGTCGTCATGATGCGCGCCACCTCTGAGCCGACGACCCCACAGCCCAGCAGCGCCACCTTCAGCGGACGCGTACGCATCATCCGACCTCGTTTCCTCACTACCGACATACCGAATACGGTGGAACCAGTCTCACTCACCGGACGGGAGTTTCTATCCTTCGTCCGGATCGTGAGACATCTATTTCATTTTCACCGGGCCGGAAGACGGAGATCTTTCGGCCCGGGTTTGGCGATGTTCTTTTGTTGTGTGGTGCGTGGCGCGGGGTGAAACGCGGCGCGTGATGCGGAGTGCCGTGGCGCTCGGGCGCCGCGGTGCGACGCGGTGCTTTGGTGCGACGCGGTGCGGTGCGGTGCTTTGGTGCGACGCGGTGCGGTGCGGTGCTTTGGTGCGACGCGGTGCGACGCGGTGCTTTGGTGCGACGCGGTGCGGTGCGATGCGGTGTTCGGGTGCTCGGCGCTCGGGGGGTGTGCGCGGGTCGGGTGGGTGCGCGGGTGCGGGTGGGTGCGGGTGCGTGCGCGGGTATCGCCCGCTCCGCGCGCTGATCAGCGGATCACTCGAACCCGCGCGGAACGTACGAACCGCGCACGGATCATGCGAACCGCGCACGGACCGTCCGAACCGCGCGTGGATCATGCGAACCGCGCGTGGTTCACCCGGCCGCGCGTAAATCATCCGACATCGAGACGGAGGAGATCCTCCTCCGTCTCCCGGCGGACGATGACGCGGGCCTGTCCATCATTGACGGCGACGACCGGCGGCCGCAGCACGTGGTTGTAATTGCTCGCCATCGAACGGCAGTACGCGCCGGTCGCCGGAACGGCGATCAGGTCACCCGGTGCCAGGTCCGCCGGCAGGAACGCATCCCGCACCACGATGTCACCGCTCTCGCAGTGCTTGCCGACCACGCGCGCGAGCATCGGCTCGGCCTCGGAGGTGCGCGACACCAGCGCGACGCTGTACTCGGCGTCGTACAGCGCGGTCCGGATGTTGTCGGACATGCCGCCGTCCACGGAGACGTACGTCCGCAGCCCGTCCAGCGGCTTGATGGTGCCGACCTCGTACAGCGTGAACGCGGTGGGCCCGACGATGGCGCGCCCCGGCTCGACGGAGATCCGGGGGGTCCGGAGCTTGGCGGCGTCGCATTCCCGGTTGACGATCTCGGTCAGGGCCTTGGCGATCTCATGGGGCTCGCGGGGGTCGTCGGCACTGGTGTAGGCGATGCCGAGCCCGCCGCCGAGATCGATCTCGGGCAGTTCGACACCGTGCTCGTCACGGATGTCCTTGAGCAGTCCGACGACACGGTGGGCGGCGACCTCGAACCCGGACGTGTCGAAGATCTGGGACCCGATGTGCGAGTGGATCCCGATGAGTTCGAGCCCGTCCAGCTTGAGCGCCCGCCGCACGGCCTCCGCGGCCTGCCCGCCGGCTAGCGGGATCCCGAACTTCTGGTCCTCGTGGGCGGTGGCGATGAACTCGTGCGTGTGAGCCTCGACGCCGACGGTGACGCGGATCTGCACCCGCTGCCGCCGGCCGAGCGACTGGGCGATGTGGGCGACCCGCACGATCTCCTGGAAGGAGTCGAGCACGATACGGCCGACGCCGGCCTCGACGGCACGGTGGATCTCGTCGGTGGACTTGTTGTTGCCGTGGAAGGCGATGCGGTCGGCGGGCATACCGGCGGACAGGGCGGTCGTCAGCTCACCACCCGAGCAGACGTCGAGGTTGAGCCCCTCCTCGTGCAGCCAGCGCACGACGGCCCGGGACAGGAACGCCTTCCCCGCGTAGAACACGTCGGCGTCCTGCCCGAAGGCCGTACGCCAGGCGCGCGCCCGCGCCCGGAAGTCGGCCTCGTCGACGAAGTACGCCGGCGTGCCGAACTCCTCGGCGAGCGCCTTCACATCGATCCCGCCGACGCTGACGACTCCGTCGTCGGCACGGGTGACGGTCTGCGCCCACACCTTCGGGTCCAGCGAGTTCAGATCGGCGGGCGGGGCGGCGTAGTGCCCCTCGGGAAGCACGTCGGCGTGACGGGGACCGGCGGGGTGTGCGGAACGGCTCATATCTGTACGGCTTTCTGTGAACTCCGGCTGCGGGGCGGGGGCTGCCTATCGGGGGCTTGGCCTGAGCCGGCCCTGGACTGGGTCCGGTCTCGGTCCGGGCTGGGTCCGGGCTGGGTCCGGGCTGGGTCCGGGCTGGGTCCGGGCTCGGACCACGGCCTCGTCGGCTCTCGGCCTCTGCTCTCGGCTTGGTGGCTTTTGGCTCCGCGGGCTCGCTCAGAGGTAGTCGGGTGCGTCGATGCCGAGCAGGGACAGGCCGCCGGCCAGCACCGTCCCGGTGGCTTCGGCAAGCGCCAGCCGGGCCCGGTGGGCGGCCGAGGGTTTCTCGTCGCCGCGCGGCAGCACCGTGTGCTGAAAGGCGAGCAGGGCGTCGGCGAGGACGACCAGGTGCCGGGCCAGACGATCGGGAGCACGGAGGGTGGCGGCTCGGGTGAGGGTGGAGGGATAGGTGGTGAGGGCGGTGACGAGGGTGGTGGACGGGTCGGGGGTGCGCTGAGTGGCGGAGGCGTAGAGGTCGGCCGAGGCGCAGGGGGTGCCCAGGGGGCCCGGGGCGGCCGTGAAACCGAGGGCCGCGGCGTTGCGGCTGAGCGCGCGGACTCGGGCGTGGGCGTAACGGACCCGGAAGAGGGGGTTTCCGGCCCGCTGCGCGAGGAGGTCCGCGGTGATCCGGGGGCGGTCGTGGGCGGCCGGGTGCAGGAGGGCCCAGCGGAGGGCGTCGGGGCCGAGGGGGGTGGGGTCCTCGGGAGCGGGGACGGGGCGGAGGTCGATGGGGCTGCCGTCGTCGCCTTGGTCGGCGGCGACGTGCTGGGGCCGGATGTGATCGACCTCGACGCGACCGCCCTGGCTGGCGACGATCCGCACGAGCGCGTCGGCGACGACCTCCGCACGAATGTCGTACGGGATGCGCAGCCGGACGACCTGCCCGGCGAGGGTGTCGCTGTGGCCGTACGGGAGGGAGGTGGAGTCCTGGCCGCCACCCTCCGTGCCGTCCGTTCCGCCCCTGCCTTCCGTGTCCTCCATGCCGTCCCTGCTCTCCCTGCCCTCCGTGCCCAGGATTCGGCGTACGAGCGTGGTGGCGGCGGCCCGGTCGAGATGGATGTTGAGGAACCCGGGCCCGGTGATCTCGACGGCGGCGACGCCTTCGGTGCTGCTGAGATGGGGCCGCAGTATCTCGGCGACCTGCAACGGCGGCCGCCCGGCGGGCCGGGCCAGCTGCAGCGCGATGTTCGTCGCGTAGTCCCCGCTCCCTCCGGGCCCGGGCGGGGTCACCACGGCACGTGCGGGCACGGCGACACTCAGCTCCCCGTCGTCCACAGCACGACGCACCGCGCGCAGCACGGTACGGGAGAGCTCGACGGGGGTCACGGGGACAAGCGTAGGGGAGGAGGGGGGTGGGTATGCGAGCCGGTTTGGCCTGAGGTCCGGGATGTGGACAGGGAGCGGGCGGGAGGCTCAGCGCAGGGACGACGAGAGCGACGCGCCTTGGAAGGGCGGGAGCGCCCCGAGGCTCGGGAGTGTTGAGACACCGGGGTGTCGGGGCGCAAAGGCCCCAGAGGCCCCAGGCGTCCCAGAGGTCCCAGATCAGCCGGAAAGGCCCAGCCTCACGGGGCGGCAGACCGCCAAGAATTCACGCCACGACCCCTCACCCCGAAGTCAGATTCAGGTTCAGGTTCAGGTTCCGCTGCGGCCGGCGCGCTCCGCACACTCGGTGTGCTCGGTCCCGCCGAGCGGGGCGCCGGCGGGGGCGGGGCCGTCGACACCGATCCCGTACGGCACGCCCTCGCCGTCAGTTGAACTCGCTCGCTCCATCAACTGCCGCACGAGGGCGACGAGTTCGGCCGGCTCGAAGGGCTTGGCAAGGAAGGCGTCGACGCCGACGTCGAGCCCCGCCTCGACCTCGTACTGCGAACAGGCACTGACGATGGCGAGCGGAAGGCGTCGCGTCCGGGCGTCACCACGCAGCCGGGCGGCGGTACGGAGACCGTCGAGCCGGGGCATGACCACGTCGAGGGTGATGAGGTCGGGCCGCACCTGATGAACGACATCCAGGCACTCGGCACCATCGGCCGCGGTCACCACCTCGAAGCCCTCCAGCTCGAGATTGACCCTGATCAGCTGCCGGATGACCTTGTTGTCGTCTACAACAAGCACCCGGCCGGACGCGCCTGGCACAACTCGAGAGTAGGTCCGTCCGCACCGCCGCGTCCGGGTTTTCCCCACTTCCACCCCCTGCGGGCGACCTCCCCCAGCTCAACCCCGCCCTCCGCCCACCAGAAACCGTTCATGATCTCCCTCGGAGAGCTGGTAGGGTTCTACCCGTCGCCGCCGAACAAGGCGCCCGACACGCCCCCGTAGCTCAGGGGATAGAGCAACGGCCTCCGGAGCCGTGTGCGCAGGTTCGAATCCTGCCGGGGGCACCTTGTGTGAGGTGTCCAAAGACCCCGTCACCAGCGGAGACGCTGAGGGTGGGGTCTTCGCGTATGTGTGGAGGCGCATGCGGCTCACAGCGGCCCCGTTCGGCTGTCCGGGGAGTGCTGGAAAGCAGCTTGTGGCATCTCCCCCATCTCCCCTGGTCAATCCGGGGTTTCACCCTGCGCTCGTCAGCCCGCGTCCGGCCACTCCTCAGGGGGCACACGTGGTGGCTCCGGGGCGCTTTGCCGGTGCGCTTGCCTTGCGTTTTCCCCTCGCAGGCTGGTCAACCACGGCCATAGATCCGGCAGGGCCTGCTGTGGGCAGGCGAGACGGTGCTCTATGCGGCACCGCTGGAACTGGTCCGGCGGACACACTCCGTAGACCGTCACCCGCCCGTCGGACAGCTCGATCCAGCGGTACTCCGCCGGCACCGTGTGGGCCGGCGGGCGCATATCGGGCTCCAGCAGCACCCAGTCCTGCTCAAGCGTCGCTACCCGATCCTGCAGGAGCCCGCAGTAAGGACACCTGTTCTGACCTCTGCCTATGCGGCGCGGCTTCTCATCCAGAACCCCCATGAGGTGAGGGTCTCTAGGGATTCGGTCAAGGCGTAGAGCGCGAACCGGACGGGACGTCTGGGGTTGCCGTGTGCTGGTGAGACGGGATGCGACGCAGCAGGTGCAGGCAGCATCCAACGGACGACGGTGCGCGGCCGAGATTGGGCGGAATTATCGGTTCCTGCGGCCTAGGGGTCGAGGGCTGGGGGTGATAGCCCCCATGCAGCTGAGCGCTGTTACGCGCTCAGGGGCGGTCCGTCACCCTCACTCTTGCGTCCGGGACGGAGGGGGCGGGGAAGCGGTGGTCGGTGGGGCAGAGATGTGGTCCAGGTTCAGGGGGTGGCTCGTGCTGTCGGTGTTCAGTCTGGCCTGTAGGTCGGTCTGTCTTGCCGCCAGTTGCTCGAGGATCAGGAGTGGGCGGGTGAGAGGGAGTCCTGCCTCGACCTCCTTCTTGCTCCAGTGGCCCAGGAACTCCAGAACCGTGTCGATCAGGCCCAGGGCGGACTGGGCCGTGAGTTCGTCCGCGGGCTTGGCGAAGACACCTTGGTGGAATGCCGCGTTGCGCATGGCGTAGAGCCAGGTGAGCTGGGTGTGGATGGTGTTCTGTTGATCGTGCAGCCACGTCGCGAATTCTGCGGGGTGCGCGAGGCGCCTCTGCCAGGTGGCTACCTGCTCCGCGGCCAGGCCGTCCGTCATGGCGACGAGGGTCGCGAGAGATCTGTTCGCGGACTGGATGTCTGCGGGGGCGCCTTGGGGCGGAGCGAGTACCGCAAACCATTGATTCAGGTGAATTGCGCCATTCGGCCCATTTTCCGGACTGTCGCCTCCGTCTTTGAGGATCACCTTCATCACCGCGTGCAGCAGTCTGTCGGTTTCTCGGGTCAGGTTGTCTTGCGTCGTTCGCGCCTCGTCCGCTTGTGCGAGCAGGGCCGAGTGGCGTGCGGACATCTCCTCGTGGGCCCGGCGGGCCGAGGCGGCCGGTTTGTCCTTCACCTTTTCCATGCTTCGCGTGAGGCGGGCCACTTTGCGCTCGTACTCTCGCTGTTGCCAGGCGGCGTGCCTCACCGTCGCCTGTGTGGAGAGCAGCACCACCTGCCACAGTCCCAGGAGTTGTTGCCGCGCCGCGTGCAGCGCGCAGGCCTTCGCCAGGATGTCGAGTCTGGCGGCCTTCATCCCCACCGACTCGACCGCGCTCCACACCAGGCCCGCGGTCGTCATCGGAGCGTCGACCTGCTGCGCCAGGTGGGCCGCGCGCAGGGCGGGGCCCAGCGAGGCCGGCCAGTGGGTGGTCAGCGGCAGCGCCGCCTTGGTGGTCTTCGATCTCGCGTCGTCGTGGACCACGTGAGCGCTCATGTCGGTGGCGAACAGGAGCGGATGGAGGGACAGGCGGCTCAGCCGCTGGCCCGCCGCGTACTGGTCCAGGACCTCACTCAGCTTTCGCCGTCCTCGACGCAGGGCGGTGTGCGTGTCGGCCGCGCGGACGGGGAGCGTAACCAGCACCGCGGGGCCGTCCAGGCCGGCCGCGATACGGCTGAGGAAACGGCGCCGTGTGTCCTGCCTCTGCGCCTCATGCGGTGGTTCGGCGTCACGGGGCACCGGCTGCTGTCTCGCGCCGGGGAGCAGGGGTTCCAGATTCCTGAGTTCTCGGGTGCCTAGGACCACGAGGCCCACTCTGAAGGGTCGCTCGGCCGGCCAGAGGACCGCCGCGATCTGCTCTGTGGTCGGCGCGTGGGGCGACGTTCTTTTCAGGAGAGCGATCAGGTCGGTCCGCAGGTCGAGTCCGTCTCGTCCGTGCAGGGCGACCGCGACGGCTATCTCGTTGCGGATGGTGACTGCCGCTCCCGGGGACATCCGGGACTCCCATAGGGGGACCAGCCAGTCCCGGATGGATCTCGAAGCCGGCGTGATGAGTCGCCCCAGCCGGGCCGCGTAGTTCCGTTTCACGTGGTCCGGGGTGGAATCGGTGAGCGTCGCCTCCAGCGAGTGCACCAGGCGCCGGGCGGCGCGCAGGTGTTTCGCGTTGTCGGGGACCGTGGCGAAGACCAGGCTGGCGGTGTCCATGTTGACCCGCGCGGGGGCTGTCAGCCGTTTCAGCAGGCGGGTGACCGGTTGTCTCTCGGCCGAGACGTTTCCTTCGAGAGCATGGTGCACACGAATGAGGGTCAGCAGGGCGCTGTTGACGGCGGACACATGCTCGGTCGCGTAGGCACGTGGATCCAGCATCCGCAGGAGACCTTCGAGGAATGCTCGTTGCTGACGCGTGAGAGGCGCTGCACCGAAGGCTTCCACGGCATGCGCGTCCCATACCTTGTAGTGCATCTCCGCAGACTACGCCGCCGCGTCCTCGCCGGGCGGAGCAACTGGCGGGACGAAAGCGGGACTTGCGCGGGGCGGCCGTCCGGCAGGTGCCGTCAGGTGGTGGGGCGGCGGTTGGGCGGGGTGAAGAGGTAGAGGTCGAGGATGGGGGGCATTGGGGCGACACCCGGACCACCGGAGCGGACCCAGGTGACGATGTCCTCGGTGGCCTCGGGGTCGTTGACCAGGCCCAGCCAGACGGGGCGGGCACCGGTGGCGCGGCCTGCCGCGGAGGGTTGGACCACGACGACGTTGGCCTGGTCGCAGGCGTCCAGGCAGGCGGAGACACGGGTGGGGACCGCGGCTCGGAGGCGGGCGGTCTGGCCCTCGTGGTCCACGCCGGGGAGTTTGGGGGTACCGCAGCAGCAGTCCCGGCAGACCGTCACTCGGGAGGGCGCGGAGGGCGCGGAGGGGCGCGGGGACGGGCGGGTGGAAGCGCGTGTGGTGGCGCGGGTGGGCGTGGGCGTCGGGTCCGGGGGCGTCCGCTTCGAGGTCATCACGGCGTCCATGGTGTCGGGACAGTGCGTGTGGGGGGCTTCATGCGGCGGCCTCGGAAGTCGGTGAACTGGTCCTGTCCGTGGGGAGTTTACGTGCCGCCGACCCCCCTCGCCCTCGCCGTCACCAGGGGCTTCGCCCCCACGGAGCGGATCGGGGCGCGGTCGCGCAGGAGGTGGAGCCGGAGCGGGCCGCCGGCGTGCCGGACGGCGTGGGCGACCAGCTCGCCGGCCACCGGTTCGGCGGTGAGGGCCAGATCGCCCAGGTCTCGAATGGCCGCTGCCCGGTGACGGCCTCGCGGGCGAGGGAGACGACGGCCGGTCACTGGGGGGGGGTCGCACGGGGCGGCCAGGTCCGGGCCGGGGGGTGGGTGGGTACGCCTGACGAGGAGGGTCACGCCGTCGGCCGGGCGGGCCGGGAGCGCCGTCGGGGCGGGCGGGCCGCGGGACGCCGTCGGGGCGGGCGGGCCGGGCGGGCCGCGGGACGCCGTCGGGCCGGCGGGCCGGGCGGGCGGGCCGGGCAGGCGGGCCGGGCGGGCCGGGCGGGCCGGGCGGGCCGGGCGGGCCGGGCGGGCCGGGCGGGCCGGGGGCAGGGTGGTGAGGAGCGCCTCGCAGGTGGACTCGGGGCGCGGCAGGTGCGGGCCAGGACCCTGCGGAACTTGTCGAGGCCGTCCGGTGTCGGTGTCGCGGTGCCGGTCCTCGACGAGGCCGCCGATGGCGTCCCAGGAGACCGACGACGGGATCGCTTTCTGGCCCGCGGACGGCCCCACCGCACACCGCCACCGCCCCGCCGTCACAACAATGGGGCGGGCGAAGTGCGATCTTGGCGGGAGTCGGGCGCGAGGGCCTCCGGGAAGTGACTTGTGTCTCACACGGGACGGAGGGGATCGGGCGGGCGCCGACGACAGAGTCGCTGCTGGGAAGCGGTGTCGTCGTTTCGGCGGTGGCAGGAGTTCGGGTGGTGCATACCGGGGAGTCATTTGGGGTGGGAACGGTCCTGGGGTTCCCTTCGTTCTTGACTTGCCCTGCCTCCGTCGGAGCGGTCCCCCGCCGTGCCGACGCGACGCGGAAGGACGACGTGCCCTTTGTTCCCGCTCCCGCTCGACGCGCCGCCCCCCTCGCGGCCCACCCCGTCCCCGGTCACCGACCCCCTCCCCCTGATACCCAGCCCGGCCCGGCCCTCGGACCCCACCCACGTCCCCGGCCGGACCTCGGCATCGGGCCCCGACGCCGTACCCGAGGCGCTCCCGGAGCCTGACCGCGCCGCCTGTCCCGATGCGCTCCCGGAACCCGACTGCGCCGGCCGGGCGGCGGCGTTTCCGCCCGCCAGGCTGCGGGCGCTGCTGCCCGCCTGTTCGGCCGTCAACGCCCGGCGGCTGCGGTTCGCGCTGACGCTGCTGCCGCTCGCGCTGCTGGCGGTCTGGGCGGCGGTCGACTGGCGGACGGTCCATGAAGGGGCCGTACGGCTTGCCTCGGCCAACCCCTGGTGGCTGCTGGCCGGCGCGTTCTTCACGGCCCTGTGCTCGGTGGCCTCCGCCTGCGTACGGCAGGGGGCCGTGCCGGAGCGGCTTCCGCCGGGGCAGCTGCTGGCGACGCAGTTCGCCGCCGGCGCCGCCGGGCACGCCCTGCCGGGGAACATCGGCGCCCACGCGGTCGTCCTGCGTTTTCTGCGGCGCAGGGGCATCCCCCTCGCGCGTGCGACCTCCTCGCTCGCCCTGTACTCGGCGGTCAAGCCGGTGGCCAAGACCCTGGTGATCGTCGCCTTCGTCGTGGCGTTCCCGGGCACGCTCCGTCTGACCGAACTCCTGCCCAAGGGCGAGACCCTCGCCCTGGTCGGCGCGATCACCGGGGTCGGCCTCGCCGCCGTGGTCACGCTGATCACGACCGTACGGCCGTTGCGGCGTCCCCTCATCGGGGGGCTGCGTTCCGCGCTCACCGACACGCGGCTCGTGCACAGCCGTCCCGTCCGCGCCGTCTCCCTGTGGGGCGGGGCCGCCGCCTTCCCGCTCTGTCAGGGGGCCGTGGTCGCCTCGGTCGGTACCTCGCTCGGGCTGCCCGTGTCCTGGACGCAGATGCTCTTCGCGTACCTCGTCGCCAGTACCGCCGCCGGTGCGGTGCCCGCGCCGGGGGGCCTCGGTCCCATGGACGCGGCGCTCGTCTTCGCCCTCGTCGCCTTCGGGGCGCCGGCGAGCCTCGCCACCACCACGGTCATCGGCTATCGCGTCCTCACCGTCTGGCTCCCCCTCCTGCCGGGCACGCTCGTGCTCTCGGCGCTGGTACGGGCGAAGGTGCTCTGAGCCGGGCCGACGGGAGGAGTGGGGTCCTCCGGGCGCGGGGGCCGGGCTGAGGGGCCCGCCGTCCACCGCGCGGAGTGCTTGTGCATGTGCGCGTACCGTCCGGCTCGGAAGTGGTGTTCGTGCCGCGTGGCGCGCGCTCTCCGAAGGGTTCGGCGGCCCGCCCGCCACGGGCACCGGGCGCCGGGCGGGGCAAGGGGGCGCGGGCCGATCAGGCCGAGCGTTTGCGGGCGGTCGTCTTCTTCGCCGGGGTCTTCTTCGCGGTGCTCTTCGCCGCCGTTGCCTTGGCCGAGGCGGACTTCGACACCGAGGGCTTCGCCGTCGTCCCGGACGCAGCCGCCGTCCCGGACGCAGCCGTCGACCTGGACGCCGTCGTCTTCTTGGCCGTCGACTTCTTCGCGGCCGTCTTCTTCGCCGGCGCGGCGGACCTGGTCGTGGACTTCTTCGGGGAGGCGGCCGTGCCACGGGCCGTCGTGGTGGATTTCTTGCCGGCCGGTTGCTTCGGGGTGGGGCGGGACGAGAGGTGGGTGACGTCGGCGACGTCCTCGCCGCGCGACTCCTTGGCCTCGCGGACGCTCTTCTCCAGGGCGGCCATGAGGTCGAGGACCTTGCCGCCCGGGGCCGGGGCGGGAGCGCTGGGCACTTCCTCGCCGGCGGCCTTCGCGGCGACGAGTTCTTCGACGGCCTCGCGGTAGTCGTCGTGCAGGGACGCGAAGTCGACCTCGCCGAGGGTGTCCATGAGGGCGTCCGCGAGGTCGAGTTCCTTGTCGCGGACGGTGACGCTCGTGTCGGGGGCGACCCCGTCCGTCGCACGGATCTCGTCGGGCCAGAGCAGCCCGTGCATGGCGAGGACGTCGTCCACGACCCTCAGCATGCCCAGCCGCTCGCGCCCGCGCAGCGCGAACTTGCAGATGGCGACCTTTCCGCTGCGCTTGAGCGCCTCGCGGAGGAGGGTGTACGGCTTGGCGGCGGGGACACCGTTCGCCGCGAGGTAGTACGCGGCGTCCACCTGCAGCGGGTCGACGCTCTCGGCCGGTACGAAGCCCTCGATCTCGATGGTCTTGGCCGTCGGGATGGGCAGCGACGCGAGATCCTCGTCCGTGATCGGGATCATCGTGCCGTCCGCGTCCTCGTACGCCTTGCCGATCTCGCCCTGCGTCACCTCGCGGTCCTCCAGCTCGCAGACCTTGCGGTAACGAATGCGGCCGCCGTCCTCCAGGTGGACCTGGCGGAAGGAGACGGAATGACTCTCGGTCGCGTTCACCAGCTTGATCGGGATGCTGACCAGGCCGAAGGAGATCGCACCGTTCCAGATGGATCGCACGGGCAGCACGCACCTTTCGGTTCCCTGCTTCCGGTTTGTCCACACCGTAACGCGGACCGATCAGGGGTGCTCGGCGGGCCGGTCAGGATTCGAGAAGCGCGGAGGGGCCGGGCCCGCCTAGCGTGAAACGGGCGGCGCCTCGCGTCCTCCGACCAGCCCGGCCGGTCGAACGCCCGTTTTATCCCGGCCTCACGGAAATGCATCCGGAATACGCACTACCGCACGTACCCTTCCCAGCGGATCGGACCCGGTCGGGCGACGCCGGCGGGACCGCGGGACGCGGCTCCGCACGACAGATGGAGGAACGATGACCAAGGCCACGAGGGCGGGGACGCAGGAGCGGTCTCCCGGGCCGCACGCCGCCGACAGCCATGATCTGATCCGTGTGCACGGGGCGCGGGAGAACAATCTCAAGAACGTCAGCATCGAGATCCCCAAGCGCCGGCTGACGGTGTTCACGGGCGTCTCGGGCTCGGGGAAGAGTTCGCTGGTGTTCGACACGATCGCCGCGGAGTCGCAGCGGCTGATCAACGAGACGTACAGCGCCTTCCTCCAGGGTTTCATGGCGAACCTGGCGCGGCCCGAGGTGGACGTGCTCGACGGGCTGACCACCGCGATCACGGTCGACCAGCAGCGGATGGGGTCCGACCCGCGCTCCACCGTCGGTACCGCCACCGACGCCAACGCGATGCTGCGCATCCTCTTCAGCCGACTCGGCGAGCCGCACATCGGTCCGCCCGGTGCGTTCTCCTTCAATGTCGCCTCGGTCTCGGCGAGCGGCGGGTTCACGGTCGACCGCGGGGCCGACAAGACCAAGACCGAGAAGGTCAGCTTCAGCCGCACCGGCGGCATGTGCACGCACTGCGAGGGCCGGGGCAAGGTCTCCGACATCGACCTTGCCCAGTTGTTCGACGACTCCAAGTCGCTCTCCGAGGACCCGTTCACCATTCCCACCTACACCGGCGACGGCTGGGTGGTACGGGTCATCGCCGAGTCGGGCTTCTTCGACAAGGAGAAGCCGATCCGCGAGTACACCAAGAAGGAGCGGCACGACTTCCTGTACCGCGCGCCGACCAAGGTGAAGATCAACGGCGTCAACCTCACCTACGAGGGGCTGATCCCGAAGCTGCAGAAGAGCTTCCTCGCCAAGGACCGCGAGTCGATGCAGCCGCACATCCGGGCCTTCGTGGACCGGGCGGTCACCTTCACCGAGTGCCCCGACTGCGACGGCACGCGGCTGAGCGAGCTGGCCCGCTCCTCGCGGATCGGCAAGGTCAACATCGCCGACGCCTGCGCGATGGAGATCCGCGACCTGGCGCAATGGGCCCGCGGGATCGAGGACGCGTCGGTGGCTCCGCTGCTCGCGAAGCTCCACTACACCCTCGACTCGTTCGTGGAGATCGGCCTCGGCTACCTCTCGCTCGACCGGGCGTCGGGCACGCTCTCCGGCGGCGAGGCGCAGCGGACCAAGATGATCCGTCACCTCGGCTCCTCGCTCACGGATGTCACGTACGTCTTCGACGAGCCGACGATCGGGCTGCACCCGCACGACATCGAGCGGATGAACAACCTGCTGCTGCGGCTGCGCGACAAGGGCAACACCGTGCTCGTCGTGGAGCACAAGCCGGAGACGATCGCGATCGCCGACCACGTCGTGGACCTCGGTCCCGGCGCCGGCACGGCGGGGGGCACCGTCTGCTACGAGGGGACGCTGGAGGGGCTGCGGGCGAGCGACACCGTCACCGGCCGTCATCTCGGGGACCGGGCCGCCCTGAAGGAGTCGGTGCGCAAGCCCACCGGTGCGCTGGAGATCCGGGGGGCGAACGCGAACAACCTCCGGGACGTCGACGTGGACATCCCGCTCGGCGTGCTCACCGTCGTCACCGGGGTGGCCGGCTCCGGCAAGAGCTCGCTCGTGCACGGTTCGATGGCCCGGCAGGCGGGGGCCGAGGGCGTGGTGGCGATCGACCAGACGGCGATCCGCGGGTCCCGGCGCAGCAATCCGGCGACGTACACCGGTCTGGCGGATCCGATCCGCAAGGCCTTCGCCAAGGCCAACGGGGTGAAGCCGGCGCTGTTCAGCGCCAACTCCGAGGGGGCCTGTCCCACCTGCAACGGTGCCGGCGTCATCTACACCGATCTGGCGATCATGCAGAGCGTCGCCACCACGTGCGAGGAGTGCGAGGGGAAGCGGTTCGAGGCGTCGGTGCTGGAGTACCGCTTCGGCGGGCGGGACATCAGCGAGGTGCTGGCGATGTCGGTGGCCGAGGCGGAGGAGTTCTTCGGCGCCGGTGAGGCGCGCACCCCGGCGGCCCACCGGATCATCGAGCGGATGGCGGACGTGGGGCTCGGCTACCTCACGCTCGGCCAGCCGCTCACCACGCTCTCCGGCGGCGAGCGGCAGCGGCTGAAGCTGGCCACCCACATGGGTGACAAGGGCGGGGTCTACGTTCTCGACGAACCGACCACGGGGCTCCACCTCGCCGACGTGGAGCAGTTGCTGGGGCTGCTCGACCGGCTCGTCGACGCGGGCAAGTCGGTGATCGTCATCGAGCACCACCAGGCGGTCATGGCACACGCCGACTGGATCGTCGACCTCGGCCCCGGCGCCGGCCACGACGGCGGCCGCGTCGTCTTCGAGGGCACCCCGGCCGACCTCGTCGCGGCGCGCTCGACCGTCACCGGCGAACATCTGGCGGCGTACGTGGGCGCCTGACCGCACGCGGCCGGTGGCCACCGCGCTGCCCGGGCCCACCGCCTGCCGGGGTGCCGGAGCGCGGTGGAGTGCCGGAGCGCGGTGGGAGACCGGAGCGCGGTGGGGTGCCGGAGCGCGGTGGGCGCCGGTGGGACGGGTGCGCGGGTGCCCGCCCGCGTACGCGAACACGTCGTACGCCCCTTGGCCCCGCGCGCCGGGAGCGCCGCGTCTCGCCAAGTTCCCGGCGTGCGGAGTCACCGTGCACGGCCCGATGCCCGCACCCGGTAGCCCGGCCACCCACCGACCACCAGTGACCCACTGACCCCGACCCACCGGCCACCGGCCACCACCCGCCCATCCGCCACCGCTTCACCTCATTCACCCCTTTCATCACGCTTCGCCCTGAACCGTGGAATTCTGTTGCCATGACACCGATCACCGAGGTGGAGGGCCGCCGGGTCGTCCTCTCCAATCTGGAGAAGGTTCTCCACCCGGCGACGGGCTTCACCAAGGGTGAGCTGCTCCACTACTACGCCACGGCCGCGGACGCCCTGCTGCCGCATCTGCGCGACCGCCCGGTCTCCTTCCTCCGTTACCCGGACGGTCCGGGCGGACAGGTGTTCTTCACCAAGAACGTGCCGCCGGGCACGCCCGACTGGGTCACCACCGCCGAGGTGCGGCGGATGGAGGGGCCGGCCCGGATGGTGCTGGTGCAGGATCTGGCGAGCCTGATGTGGGCCTCGAACCAGGTCGCCGAGTTCCACACACCGCAGTGGACCGTCGGCTCCGGCGAAGAGGCCGACCGGCTGGTCTTCGACCTGGACCCGGGGGAACCAGCGACGATCGTCGAGTGCTGCGAGGTCGCCCGCTGGCTGCGGGAGCGGCTCGCGGCGGACGGGATCGAGGCGTACGCGAAGACGTCCGGGTCGAAGGGGCTGCATCTGCTGGCGGCGGTGCGCGGGGCGTCCTCGGAGCGGGTGTCGGAGTACGCCAGGGAACTCGCCGTCGAGGCCGAGAAGGCGCTGCCCCGCCTGGTCGTGCACCGGATGAACCGCAGCCTGCGCCCCGGCAAGGTGTTCGTGGACTGGAGTCAGAACGCCGCCCGCAAGACCACGGCCGCGCCGTACACGCTGCGCGCCCGCCCCGAGCCGACCGTCTCCACGCCGGTGACGTGGGCCGAGGTGGAGGAGTGCGCCTCCCCCGCGCACCTGGAGTTCCGCGCCCCGGACATCGCCCCCCGCCTCCGGGCCCACGGCGACCTGCTGGCGCCGCTCCTCGACCCGGAGGCCGCGCACTGCCTGCCGTGACGGTCCACCGGTCTACACGTCTACACGCGGGTCCAGGTCCGCCGGTCCCGTGCCATCGCGTGCAGCCCCTCCACGTCCGCGGGCTTGAGCTGCCCGCCCGCGCGGGCGAGTTGGGCGAGGTCCGTGTCGCACAGGACGCGGACCTCGCGCGGAGGCGTGGTGATGTCGAGGCCGGCCGGCTCGGCGAGGGCGAGCACGGGCCGGACCTCGGCGGTGAGGGCGTAGGAGGCACGGTCGGCTTCGGCGCGGAGTGCGCGCAGCAACGCGCGGGGCTCGTGGCGGCCGACGGCGACCATCGGGTCGGTGACGACGACGCGCTGCCGGCGCGCGTGCAGGGACCGTACGCAGAACAGTCCCCCGGGGCCGATCAGCAGGTGGTGGATGCGGTCGCCGCCGGGCAGCGGCACGGAGTGCAGGGTGTGCCAGCCGGCGCCCTCCAGCCGGTCCAGCGTGTCACCGACCGTCCGCTCGGCGGCCAGGGCGCGGCGGCGCGGGTCGGGGCGCAGCCGGCGCGGAGGGCCGGGGGCGCGGTCGAGGGCGATCAGGAGCGCCTCGCCGGGGCGGTTGGGGGCCAGGTCGTCGTCCGGGTGGAGGCTCAGCCGGGCCAGTTCGGCGGGGGTGGGCACGGGTGGCGGGCCCACGGCTACCGGGCCGGTGACGAAGGGGCCGAGCACGGCCAGCACGTCCTCCCTCAGCTCCTCGCTGAGGAGGTTCACCCGGCCCGCCTCACGGTCGTACCAGGCGACGTTCCTCCCGTCGGTCCGGCACACGTACAAGCGTTCCTGTCCGTGCCGCCAGGTCGGTATGACGCGCAGTCGGCTCATGCACCATCACCCCACGACCATGGGAACAGGCGGGGTGCTCCATCGGCAAGAACCCGGCTACCTTTGGGGTGACGGCCTGTCGTCGGGGGCTTGGGGAGGCGCCGTTGCGGTCGCGCAGGAAGCAACCGGGTGTGCCGGCTCCGGGCGAACCGTGGAGCGAGATCGTGCCCGGGCTGTGGATGGGCGGGCACGAGTTCGCGGGGCGGACCGGCACCGGGGACATCGAGTTCGCGGTCGTACGCGACGAGTTCGATCTGGTGCTGACGCTGCTGCGGCTGCCGGGATACGGGCCGGACGACGGCGTCGAGCACCATGTGTGGCCGATCCCGGACGGGCCGCTGGACGGTACGCAGCTGGCGGGTGTGATGCGGCTGGCGCAGGCGGCGTGCGACGCCTTGGAGGACGGCAAGCAGGTTCTCGTGCGCTGCTACAGCGGGTACAACCGGTCCGGTCTGGTCGTGGCGCACGCGCTGATCCGCGACGGTCACTCCGCCGAGGAGGCGATCCGGCTGATCCGCACCCGCCGTTCACCGTGGGCGCTGCACAACGAGCTGTTCGTGGAGTACCTGCACACGGGACTGGCGACGGTACGGCTGCTGGAGGAGCTGGCCGAGTAGCGGACGGACGCGGCACTCCCGCGCCGACAACGGATATCGGATATCGGATATCGGATATCGGACACGGTACGTCCCGAACGCGGAGGCGGACTCCCGCCCCGAACGCGGACGCGGTACTTCCGCACGAATAGGGTGTACTGGACCGTATCGACGCCCTCAGGAGTCCCGTGTTGCCCAGCCGTCCCGCGCGTGCGGCCGTCCTCGCGTCGGTCGCCGTGGCCGCCGCCCTGCTGCTGGGGGCCTGTGGTGACTCCGGGGGCCTGGTGAGCGCGGGCGCGACGCCCACCGCGAGCGGGCCGACCCGGCTGTGGCCCGGGGAGCCGCCCGCCTCCTCCCCCGCCTACGACTACGGCGAGGCCGAGACGGAGGTCGTCAAGGGGGTCGAGGCTCCCGGCGAGGACATCCGCGAGGTGGATCCGGTGGCGGTCGTACGCGCCGAGATCGCCGCGCATCCCGAGATGTACTCAGGGCCCGACGCGGTCTACGGCGGCACCACCAAGCGCATGGCGGACTGCGACGGGGACGGGGACCGCGCCGAGTGCCCCGTCCTGCGGGCCTACTACCGGGACCTCACCGGCGACGGCCACGACGACCTGGTGCTCGGCTTCCGGCTGCTGCCCGGCAATCAGACGGCGGTGCGGATGTACACGCTCCG
Source organism: Streptomyces sp. NPDC041108 (assembly GCF_055592645.1). Taxonomy (NCBI): domain Bacteria; kingdom Bacillati; phylum Actinomycetota; class Actinomycetes; order Kitasatosporales; family Streptomycetaceae; genus Streptomyces; species Streptomyces sp. NPDC041108. The sequence goes on from NZ_JBVIYK010000003.1 coordinate 113,086, forward strand.
GGCGGACCGGCTGGTGCAGGTGCTGGCCGGCGACGACGCGGTGCTCGCGGTCGAGCTGGCCGGACGTACCGTGATCATCCGTTCCCCCGCGGCGATCGTCGGCTACGAGTACCGCACCCAGTGGACCTGGGACGAGGAGCAGCAGGCGATGCTGCTCACCCGCGACGAGATCCTGCGCGTGGGCGGATCGGCCCGCCCGTCCCCCACCGGCGCGGCGACGGCACCGGCCGCCACTGCCCGCCCCTCGTCGTCCGGCGGTCCGCGATGAGCGCGGAGCGGACCACGCGGAAACGATTCGTCCTACGCCGCTGGGCCTCCTCGCTCACCTGGAAGGCGCTGGCCTTCATCACCGTGATGTGCTGCGGGCTCGCGGCGCTGCTCGGCGCCCTGGTGCACGTCTCCGTCACCGACAGGACCGTCAGCGACGCCCGCTCACGGGCGCTCGCCCGCCTCGACGATGCGGCACGGGCGTACGAGGCGGGGAACCGGCTGCCGCGCGACTCCGCTCTCGACGCGCGGGGGCTGCCGGGGCCGCTGCGCGAGCTGGCGGTGAGCGGGCGGCGCGGCACGATGGTCGGGGTCGCCGGCGGGCACCCCGCGATGTGGGCGGCCGCCCCCGCCGACGGCCGCGCCCTGGCCGTGCGGATCGACTACGCGCAGAGCGCGGCCACGATCGAGAACCTCGACCGGGCCATCCTGGGCTCCTCGGCGCTGGCGATCGGGGTGACCCTGGCCGTGGGCGCGCTCGGCGTCACCGGGGTGACCCGGCGGCTGCGCACGACCTCGCAGGTGGCCCGGCGGATCAGCGCGGGCGACCTCGACGCCCGGGTCGACGACCCGCGCACGACGGACCCGGCGCGGTACCGCGACGAGGTGGCCGCCGTGGCCGCCGCGCTGGACACCATGGCGTCCACGCTGCAGCGGAAGCTGATCGGCGAACAACGGTTCACGGCGGATGTCGCGCACGAGCTGCGGACGCCGCTGACCGGGCTGCACGCGGCGGCCGAACTGCTGCCGCCGGGGCGGCCGACGGAGCTGGTGCGCGACCGGGTGGCCGCGCTGCGGACGCTGACCGAGGATCTGCTGGAGATCTCACGGCTGGACGCGGGCGGCGAGCGGCTGGACCTGGACGCGATCCGGCTCGGGGTGCTGGCCGAGCGGGTGGCCGCGCACGCGAGCGGCGACACCGTGGTCCGTGTCGTCGAGGACGCGTGCGTGGAGACGGACCGACGGCGGCTGGAGCGGGTGTTGGGCAACCTCGTGGCCAACGCGCACAAGCACGGGCGGCCTCCGGTGGTGGTGACGGTGGAGGCGACGGCCGAGGGGGCCGCGGTGACCGTGCGGGACCACGGCGACGGGTTCCCGGAGTATCTGGTGGCGGAGGGGCCGCAGCGGTTCCGTACGGAGGGTTCCCGCAAGGGACATGGGCTGGGGCTGACGATCGCGGTGGGGCAGGCGGAGGTGCTGGGGGCGCGGCTGGGGTTCGAGAACGCGGCGGACGGTGGTGCGTCGGCCGTGCTGCGACTGCTGGCCGGCGGGGACTGATCTCATCGGCGCGGCGGAGCCACCCGGGTCCGCACGCGAGGGCGTGCGTTGTGGCCGCGGGCGGCCGGTGGGGTCGGTGGGGGCTGGGGGCTGGTGGGGGCTGGGGGCACATCGGACCCGGCCCCGCTCCCCCGAGAGAACAGCGTTTCCCTGATGGCCCATCGCGAAAGGCGCCCCGCCCGCCCTGCTCCTAACGTGGCGAATAGTCAGACTCGCCCCATTTTCCTGGAGGAGCATCAGATGTCCCTGCGGATTCTGCTCATGCGGTTCGGTATAGCGGCTGCCGGTGGCGCTCTCGTGGCGTTCGCGGCCACGACTCCCGCCGCCGGCGCCGGACAGGAGGACCCCCGCACGAGCAAGCAGATCGTCAAGGGCGAGGTCATCGCCCGTACCGGCCTGATCCTGCGCAGCGCGCCGACCCGCGGCGGCGCGGTCGTCCGGGTCGCGCCCTACGGCGAGATCGTCAAGATCTACTGCCGGGCCGACGGCCAGAGCGTCAACGGCACTCGGCAGTGGTACCTGCTCGTCGACGGCACCTGGGCCTGGGGCTCGGCCCGCTACATCGACGCGTTCAAAACGCCACGCACGTGCGCCTGAGCGACAAGACCCGCAAGGCATCCCATTTAGGTAAGTTCCGGGCATGACCACCAAGGCCGGAACGACCCTGGCGGCGGGTCCCTCGGACCCGTCCCCGCCCGCCGTACGCCTGCTACGGCGCCGAGGCGTCGAGTTCACCCTCACCGTCGTGGCCGTCCTGCTCTCCGTGTCCGGCTACTGCGCCGTCGGTCTGGCGAAGAACGGCACCGTCCCGCCCGGCGCCGGCGACTACGGCGCCGGGCTCGGCGTGCTCGCGCTGCTGACCCATCTGGTGGTGCGGGTGCGGGCGCCGTACGCCGATCCGCTGCTGCTGCCGATCGCGGTGCTCCTCAACGGCCTGGGCCTGGTGCTGATCCACCGGCTGGACCTGGAGACCCCGGCCGACCAGGCGGCGCCCGCGCAGCTGAACTGGTCGACACTGGGGATGGCGCTGTTCATCACGGTCGTGGCCCTGCTGCGCGACCACCGCGTTCTGGCGCGGTACGCGTACGTCTCGGTGGTGACCGCGCTCGCCCTGCTGGCGCTGCCGATCCTCTTCCCGCCGGTCAACGGGGCCCGGATCTGGGTGCGGATCGCGGGGTTCTCCCTCCAGCCGGGCGAGTTCGCGAAGGTGCTGCTCGCGCTGTTCTTCGCCGGCTATCTCGCGGCGAACCGCAACGCGCTGGCGTACGCCGGGCGTCAGATCTGGCGCTTCAAGCGCCTCCAGCTGCCCACCGGGCGGGTCCTCGGCCCGATCGTCACCATCTGGCTGCTGAGCGTCGGCGTGCTGGTCCTCGAACGGGACCTGGGCACCTCACTGCTGTTCTTCGGCCTGTTCGTGATCATGCTGTACGTGGCCACGGGCCGCACCGGCTGGATCGCGGTGGGGCTGCTGCTGGCGGGCGTGGGCGCGGTGGCCGTCGGCTGGCTCGAACCGCACGTGCACAGCCGGGTCGAGGACTGGCTGCACCCCTTCGCGTCGATCGAGGCGGGCCAGGGTGCGGGCCAACTCGCCCAGTCCCTCTTCTCGTTCGCGGCAGGCGGGGTGCTCGGCACCGGCCTCGGCCTCGGCCACTCCGTCCTGATCGGCTTCGCCGCCAAGTCCGACTTCATCCTGGCCACCGCGGGCGAGGAACTGGGACTGGCCGGCCTCGCCGCGATCTTCCTGCTCTACGCCCTGCTGGTGGAGCGCGGCTTCCGCACCGGCCTCGCCCTGCGCGACCCGTTCGGCCGTCTCCTGGCCAGCGGTCTCGCCTCGATCATCGCGCTGCAGGTCTTCGTGATCGCGGGCGGTGTCACCGGCCTCATCCCCCTCACCGGCATGCCGATGCCCTTCCTCGCCCAGGGCGGCTCCTCCGTCGTCACCAACTGGATCATCGTGGCCCTGCTGATCCGGATGAGCGACTCGGCCAGGAGGCAGGCCGACACCGGGCCCGTCCCTCCGAGCCCGAGCGCCGGCCCGGAGGTCCGGAGCGCATGACCACCTACATCCGCCGCGCCGCCGCCCTCTGCGCCCTGCTGCTGGTCGCGCTCCTCGTCAACGCCACCCGCGTCCAGGTCTTCCAGTCCCGGGCCTACGACGACAGTCCCGCCAACCGCCGCCCGGTGATCGCCCGGTGGAGCCAGCCGCGCGGGGACATCGTGGTCGAGGGGCGCCCGGTCACCGGCTCGAAGGACACGGGCGAGCAGCTCCGCTTCGAACGGACGTACAGGGACGGCCCGTTGTACGCGCCGGTCACGGGCTTCGCCTCGCAGGTGTACGGCACGACCTTCCTGGAGGACGCGGAGGACTCCCTCCTGGACGGCAGCGACCCGCTGCTCTCCTTCCTCCCCCTGTGGAACGACATCACCCGCGACCAGAACGCCGGCGGCGAGGTCGTCACCACCCTGCGGGACGCGGCCCAGCGGGCGGCGTACCGCGGACTCGGCGCGCGCCGGGGCGCGGTCGCCGCGCTCGAACCGGCCACCGGGCGCGTCCTGGCACTGGTCTCGCGCCCCTCGTACGACCCCGGAGTGCTCTCCGGCAACGGCCCCGAGGTGACCGCGGCGTGGACACGGCTCAACGGGGACGCGAGCAGGCCGATGCTCAACCGGGCCGTGCGGCAGACCTATCCGCCCGGTTCGACGTTCAAGGTGGTGACGGCCGCCGCCGCGCTGGACACCGGGGTGGTCACGGACGTCGACGCCCCCACCCGCTCCCCCGCCCCGTACACCCTGCCGGGCACCACGACGTCCCTCTCCAACGAGGTCGAGGGCTGCGAGAACGCCTCCCTGCGCTACGCCTTCGAGTGGTCCTGCAACACGGTCTTCGCGAAGCTGGGCGTGGACGTCGGTCTCGGCTCCATGACGGACACGGCACGCGCCTTCGGCTTCGACAACGCGGGCGTGCGCATCCCGTTCCGGGTCGCGCCCAGCAACTTCGACACCGAGATGGACCGGGCCCAGCTCGCGCTCTCCTCCATCGGGCAGTACGACACCCGGGCCACCCCGCTGCAGATGGCCCTCGTCACGGCGGCCGTCGCCAACGGGGGCTCGGTGCCGTCGCCGTACCTCGTCGAGCGCACCACCACGGCGGACGGGCGCACGGTCGCCGGGCCGGGCCCGCGCACCCTCCGGCGCGCGATGGATCCGGGCACCGCGCGGCAGTTGCGGGACCTCATGCGGGGGGTCGTCGAGGACGGCACCGGCGCCAACGCCGCCCTGCGCCGTGCCACCGTCGGCGGCAAGACCGGCACTGCCCAGCACGGCATCGGCAACTCCGGCACCCCCTTCGCCTGGTTCATCGGCTGGGCCCAGTCCGACGACGCGCTCGAACCCGAGGTGGCCGTGGCGGTGGTGGTGGAGGACGCGGAGGCCGTACGGGGGGAGATCAGCGGGGGCGGGGACGCGGCGCCGATCGCGCGGGAGGTGATGCGGGCGGTGCTCGGGGGCTCCGGCTGACGACGGCGACCGACAGCAGCCGACGGCACACGGCGACAAACGGCGACAAACGGCGACGGCAGCCTCTACGGGGACGCCGCAAAGCCGTCGGGGGTGGGGACCGTTCGGGGCCGGGAAAAGGAGTGTGACGGGCAGGGCCGCCCCACCTATCGTGCGCCCATGACGACCGCCCCGTACGAACTCGCCCAGGTCAACATCGCCCGCCTCAAAGCCCCGCTGGACTCACCGCGGTTGAAGGACTTCGTGGACGGGCTCGATCCCGTGAACGCGGTCGCCGACTCCTCCGCCGGCTTCGTCTGGCGCCTGCAGAGCGACTCCGGCAACGCCACGGACGTGCCCGTCCTCGGCGACGAGTGGCTGATCATCAACATGTCGGTGTGGCGGGACACCGACACCCTGACCGCCTTCATGTACCAGGGGCAGCACCGGGAGCTGCTGTCCCGCAGGCGGGAGTGGTTCGAGCAGGTGGCCGAGGCGATGGCCACCCTGTGGTGGGTACCGGCCGGTCACCGCCCCACCGTGGCCGAGGCGGAGGAACGGCTCCTCCACCTCCGCGCCCACGGACCCACGCCGTACGCCTTCACCCTGCGCACGTCGTTCCCGGCCGGACCGGCGGCGCCGCTCCTGCCGGACGCCTCCGTCGGCTGATCCGCCGCGGTCGGCCGATCGGCCGCCGTCGGTCGATCCGCTGCCGCCAGTCGTCCGCTGTCGCCAGTTGATCCCCTGCCGTCAGTTGATCCGCTGCCGGATCTCGGAGCGGACCTTGAGGGTCCGCTCCGCGAAGGCTTCGACGTCCACCTTCGAGGGGTCCTGCCCGACGCTCGCCGCGCTGAGTTCCGCGACGGAGGCACCGGTGTTGCCGTCGGCCCAGGCGCACATCGGGTACGTGATCTCGCTGCCGGACTGCTTCTGGGTGACCACCTGGCAGCTGACGGTGAGGCCCGAGTCGCCGGGGGTGAAGTCCTCGGGCTGCACGACGACCGTGATCGAGTCGACCTCGGCCGCGCCCTTCAGCATGTTGTCGCGGGCGGCGTCGGTGTTCTTGAACCGGCCGTACATGCCCGAGACGATCAGGGCCCCCTGGGCCCCGTCCGCCGCGGTGTACTGCCCGACGGCGGCCTTGACGTCCCGGGCGTCCCAGGCACCCTCCGCCTCCTCGGCCACCTGCTGCCCCGAGGAGTCGGAGAGGTCCTGGGCCAGCTTGTACTCGTCGTCCAGGACGGTCTCGGGCAGCGCCAGCTTGTACTCGGCCTCGGGGAACCCGCTCGTGCTCTGCGTACCGACGACCCACAGCCCCACCGCGACGACCACCATGAGCGCCACGACCCCGCCGACGATCCCGAGGACCAGACCCACACGGCGCTTCGGCGGCGGCGGGGGCTGCCATCCCTGGGGCTGCGGCGGACCGGGCTGCTGCGGCGGGTACGGCTGACCGTACGGCTGCTGACCGTACGGCTGCGGCTGCGGCGGGTACGGCTGGCCGTACGGGCCGGGGTGCTGGGGCTGCTGACCGTACGGCTGGGGCTGCGGCTGGGACTGCGGTGGAGGCATGGACACGCCAGCACGCTACTGCACCTGCCGTCCCGGCGGGGAACCGGCCGCCGTCGCGCACGGGCGGGCCGGCCCGGTCCCGACAAGTGGCGCGCAAAGGATTGACGGCCTTGCTGACAAGTAGTCTCATAAGCGATGACCGCCGGTAACGGTACGAACTTCCGTACGAGGAGCTGCGACAGCCATGACCACGGTGCCCTCGGTGAACACGACGAACCCGGTGTCGGAGGCGGAGGTGCTGCGCGACGCGCTCGGGCTCCTCAAGGACCGGGAACAGGTGGCCGAGCGGCTGCTCGTGTCCTCCGCGAAGCACTCCTTCGACCCGGACAAGGAGCTGGACTGGGACGCCCCCTTCGAGGAGGGGAAGTGGTTCTGGCCGCCGGAGCTGGTGTCCCTGTACGGGACGCCGATGTGGCGGAGGATGTCCGAGGAGCAGCGGATCGCGCTGTCCCAGCACGAGGCGGCGGCGCTGGCCTCCCTCGGCATCTGGTTCGAGATCATCCTCATGCAGCTGCTCGTCCGGCACATCTACGACAAGGCCGCGACCAGCGCGCACGTCCGCTACGCGCTGACGGAGATCGAGGACGAGTGCCGGCACTCGAAGATGTTCGCCCGGCTGATCAGCAAGGGCGGCACCCCGTACTACCCGGTGAGCCGGCTGCACCACAATCTGGGCCGCCTCTTCAAGACGATCTCGACGACCCCGGGGTCCTTCACCTCCACCCTCCTCGGTGAGGAGATCCTCGACTGGATGCAGCGGCTGACCTTCCCGGACGAGCGCGTCCAGCCGCTCGTCCGGGGCGTCACCCGGATCCATGTCGTCGAGGAGGCCCGGCACGTGCGCTACGCCCGCGAGGAGCTACGGCGCCAGATGGTGACCGCTCCGCGGCTGTCCCGGAGCTTCACGCGGGTCACCTCCGGGGAGTTCGCCCGCGTCTTCGCGGTGGCGTTCATCAACCCGGAGGTCTACACGAACGTCGGCCTCGACCGGCGGGAGGCGCTCGCGCAGGTGCGGGCGAGTGCGCATCGGCGGGACATCATGCAGACCGGGGCGAAGCGGTTGACCGACTTCCTGGACGACATCGGGGTCCTCCAGGGGGTGGGGCGGCGGATGTGGCGGTCGTCGGGGTTGCTGGCGTAGCCATTTCCGGACGGGTGCGGCGGGGGTGAGGGTTTCGGTACGTGGGCGGGTGCGGGTGAGCGGGGCTTCTCGCGCAGTTCCCCGCACCCATGAAAGCCCAGGCCCCGCGAGCCTGAAAAGCCCAGGCCCCGCGAGCCTGAAAAGCTCGGGCTGCGGGCCAGAAAGGCTCGCGGCGCAGCCCCTGCTTCTCAGGGGCGCGGGGAACTGCGCGAGAAGCCCCCACCGGTCCCGCACCCGCCCCCGCACCGACCCCCACCCCCTGACGCGAACCGCACGGCACACCCCGCACCCCCGACTACCCTGCGAGGTATGACGTCCGAGGCCCCCACCCGCGCGTACCGTCGGCTCAGCGTGGAAGAGCGGCGCAGCCAGCTGCTGGACGCCGCACTGGAGCTGTTCGCGCGCCACGCGCCGGAGGACGTCTCCCTCGACGACGTGGCGGAGGCGGCCGGTGTCTCCCGCCCCCTCGTCTACCGCTACTTCCCCGGCGGCAAGCAGCAGCTCTACGAGGCGGCCCTGCGTTCGGCCGCCGAGGAGCTGGAGCACTGCTTCGACGAGCCCGCCGAGGGCCCCCTCACCAGCCGCCTGGCCCGCGCCCTCGACCGCTATCTGACCTTCGTGGACGAGCACGACACCGGGTTCAGCGCCCTCCTCCAGGGCGGCAGTGTCGTGGAGACCTCCCGGGCCACGGCCATCGTGGACGGGGTCCGGCGGGCCGCCGCCGACCACATCCTGCGGCATCTGGAGGTGGCCGAACCGGGCCTGCGGCTGCGGATGACCGTCCGGATGTGGATCACCTCCGTGGAGGCCGCCTCCCTCATCTGGCTCGACGAGGGCAAACAGCCGGACGTCGGCGAACTCCGCGACTGGCTCGTGGAGCAGTTCGTCGCCTGCCTCACCGCGACCGCCGGCCGCGACCCCCAGACCGCCACCGCCGTACGGCAGGCCCTGACGGCCGAGACCTCCGCGGGCGCGGTCGGCGCGCTGGCCCGCCGCATCCTCCCCGTCGTCGCCGACGCTGGCCACCTGCTGTGACACTGGTCCGGTGAAGAGCCAAGACACCCCCTTCGTGGGCGGCCCCCTCGACGGGCGCGTCCTGCCCGTGCTGCTGGGCATCACCGGGCACCCCCCGAAGACGTACCGGGTGCCGGTCCCGGGCACGGCGGGCAGCCCGCCGACCGTGCTCGTCTACCGCAGGGTCGACGCCGGCCGGGGCGGCTTCATGCACCAGCTGTGGAAGTACGAGTACGCCCCCGACGCCGATCCGAGCCGCCGCCCCAGGTGGCCCTGGTCCAGGCCGGGCTCTCCGGCTCGGCCGTCCGCCACGCCGCCCGCGCGCCCGCACCCCACCGACGAGTGACACCCGGGCGGCGAACGGTCCACCCGGCGCGCGCCCTCCCCCGGCTCCTCCCATCCTGCCGGTGCGAGGTGGACGGCCCACCTGCGCACGGGAGGTGATGACATGTCAGCAAGGCTGCTGCGTCTGGTCGGCACGGCGACGGTGACGGCGTTCACGGCCGGCGCCCTCCTCACCGCCGCACCCGCTCCGGTCGCGGCGGCGCCGGAACCGCCCGGCGAGCGCCCGGTCGCCGATCTCCTCACCGATCTGCGGCGCCTGTACCGCGAGACCGAGAAGGCCGCCGAGGCGTACACCGCGACCGACCGCGAGCTGACGAAGCAGCGGGCCGTGGTGGCGGGCCTCGACCGGCGGCTCGCGACGGCCCGTCTCGCCCTGCACAACAGCCGGGGCGCGGCCGGCCGACTGGCCCGGCAGCAGTACCAGAACAGCAGCACCGCGCTCTCCCCGTACGTACGGCTGCTGATGACCCGCGACCCGCACCGGGCCCTGGAGCAGGGTCATGTCATCGGACAGGTCGCCCGGGAGCGCGCCGAGACGGTCGAGCGGCTGACCGGCAGCGAACAGGACACCGCCGCCCTCGCCCGCAGGGCCCGCGTGGCCCTCGACCGTCAGCTCACCCTCGCCGAACGGCACAGCAGGGAACGGGACACCGCGTCCGACCGCCTGGACGAGATCGAGGAACTCCTCGCCTCCCTCACCCCGGCCCAACTGGCCGACCTCAGGAAGGCGGAGAAAACCTCCGGCCCCGACGCCCCGAAGCCACCGTCCCCCTAGGTCCTGCTCTCACCTTCCCGGCGTCACCCGCGGACGGGAGCGGGACGGCAGGGCGCAGGGGCGCAGGGGCGCAGGGAGACCGCTATCCCCCGGAGACCTCGGAGAGATACGCCCGGGTCTTCTCCGCCTCGTAGAAGTACCCTTCGAAATCCGCCGGATCGTCGAACCCATTGGCAAAACGATCCGCCACCACCGGCAGCCCCTCGGCCGCACCCACCAGCTCCAGCACATGCTCGGCCGGCGGCGCCAGCATCGTGTTGGTCCACTTGGTGACGGGCCCGGCGACCTGCCAGAACCGCTCGAACGTCCGCCGCATCCACCCCTCGTCGAACTCCCCGTCCCCGTGGTCGAGGATGGCGGCGAGGTAGACGGCCGCGCACTTGGTCGCCGAGTTCGCGCCCTGCCCGGTCAGCGGGTCGTTGGCCACGACGACGTCCCCGGCGCCCAGCACCGGGACGCCACCGGGGAGCCGTGCGACCGGATGCCGGACGACGGGGGTGTAGCGGCCGGTCAGCGCCGCTCCCGCGTCGGTCACCTCGGCCCCGGTGGCACGCGCGTACTCCCAGGGGACGTACCGCTTCATGAGGTCGAGGGTCAGGGCGAGCTGCTCCTCGGCGCCGCGGACGCCGTCGAAGACGTCGAGCGGACCGCCGGGCAGGCCCAGCCAGAACAGGGCGTCGGCCCGGCCGGAGGTGGTGAGGACCGGCTGGACGATGAGTTCGCCGAGGCCGGGCACCAGGTTGCAGCGCGCCGCGTCGAACTCCGGGTGCTCGGGGCGGGGGCGCAGGCCGTGCACGTACACGGCGGCGAGCGCGCGCTGCGGCTCGGAGTGGGGGGAGCGGGCCGCGTCGCGGGCGAACATCCGCACCAGTTCGCCCTTGCCGGCGGTGACGAGCACGAGGTCGTAGGCGCGGGAGAACCAGTCGAGGTCGGAGACCGCGGCGCCGTGGACGACCAGCTGACCGCCGCGCCGGGCGAAGGTCTCCAGCCAGCCGGCCATCTTGACCCGCTGGTCGACGGCCTGCGCGTACCCGCGCAGCCGGCCGACCCAGTCGACGGCGCGCTCACCGTCGGGTCCGGCGACGGAGACGCCGACGCCCTCGATCCTCGGGGCCTGGGACTCCCAGAAGTTCAGGTCGAGGTCGCGCTCGTGGCGCAGTGCCGAGTCGAACATGCACTGGGTGGACATGATCCGGCCGGCGCGTATCTCGTCGGGGGTCCGGTTGGACATCAGGGTGACCTCGTACCCGTGCGACTGGAGGCCGAGGGCCAGCTGCAGCCCGGACTGGCCGGCTCCGACGACGAGAATCTTCCGCATCCGGACAGGTCTCCTGGTTCGTCCGTGGCGTCCCGTGTGTCTCCCTGCGGGAGGGACTACTCGGGGCTGAGGGATATCGCGTGCCCGCACAGCGCCAGCAGGGTCTCCATCGCGGAGGCCCGCTTGCGCGCGTCCATGATCATGACAGGTACGTGCGCGGGCACGGTCAACGCGTCCCGGACGTCCTCGGGTTCGTAGCGCACACTGCCGTCGAAGACGTTGACCGCGACGACGTAGGGCAGTCCGCTGCTCTCGAAGTAGTCGAGCGCGGGGAAGCAGTCGCCGAGGCGGCGGGTGTCGGCGAGGACGACGGCGCCGATCGCGCCGCGCACCATGTCGTCCCACATGAACCAGAACCGCTCCTGGCCGGGCGTGCCGAACAGGTAGAGGACGAGGTCGTCGTCGAGGGTGATGCGGCCGTAGTCCATGGCCACGGTGGTGGTGAGCTTGTCCGGTGTCGCGGAGAGATCGTCCGTGCCGGCGCTGGCCTCGGTCATCAGCGCCTCGGTGCGCAGCGGGGTGATCTCCGAGACCGCGCCGACGAAGGTGGTCTTGCCGACGCCGAAGCCGCCCGCCACCACGATCTTCGTGGCGATGGGGGCCCGGCTGAGGTCGGACTGCCAGGGTTTCAGCTCTTCCTCGGTCTCCGGCCCGACCTCGCTCGCCGCGGTGTCGGCGAGCCGGTCGAGACCGCGGGACGCGGCGCGGGCGTAGCCCCCGGGCGGGGGCGTGACCACGTCGACGCCTGGTGCGCCGCGCCCGGCGCGCACGGCGTCGACCTCGACGCGGGGAGCGTCGGCGTCGACCTCGACGCGGGGGGCGTCGTCGTCGGCGCCCGGGGTGACGCCGACCGGGGCGTCGGGGGTGACGCCGGCCGAGGCGGCGTCAGAGACGGCGGAGTCCACTCAGCACCCTTTCCAGCAGAGCGCGGTCCGGCTGTCCCGGGCCGTGACCTGTTCCGTACACACGGATCTTTCCCTGGTCCGCGAGATCGCTGAGGAGGACGCGGACCACTCCGAGCGGCATCTTCAGCAGCGCGGAGATCTCCGCCACCGTCCGCATACGGCGGCAGAGTTCGACGATGGCCCGCATCTCGGGCATCACCTTGGACTGGGGTGAACCTCCCCCGCCGCCCGGCAGGTGGGCAGGTCCCCCGGCCGGAGCTTCGAGAACGGCGACGAACGTCTCCACGAGCAGGACGTGGCCGAAGCGGGTACGGCCGCCGGTGAGCGAGTAGGGGCGTACGCGGGCGGGTTTGCGGTCGCCGCCCCGCACGGGGAGCTTCACGGACTGCTTCCTCGCGCCCTTCGGCGTGCCCGGCCGCTTCGGCTTGCCGGGTTCGTGGCCGCGCGTCCGGTTCGTTCTCTGGCCCGGCCCGTGCCCCGGTCCCTGGCTCTGGCCGCTGGTCATCGCGGGCTCCCGGCCGCCTCGGTCTCCAGGGACTTGCGGAGTTCGCTGCGGAGTTCCGGGGTGAGGACATGGCCGGCGCGGCCCACGAAGAGCGCCATGTGGTACGCCACCACGCTCATGTCGCAGTCGGGGGCGCCGTGCACGCCGAGCAGCGAGCCGTCGCTGATCGACATCACGAAGAGGCTGCCGGCGTCCATCGCGACCATCGTCTGCTTGACCCCGCCGGACTCCATCAGCTTGGCGGCGCCGACGGTGAGGCTGCCGATGCCGGAGACGATGGTGGCCAGGTCGGCGGCGGAGCCCCGGGGGCTCTGGGTCCGCTCCTGCGGCATCCGGCGGGCCTCGGCGTTTCTGCCGGGGTCGGAGGAGAGCAGCAGCAGGCCGTCGGAGGAGACCACCGCGACCGACAGCAGTCCCGGCACCTCCTCGACGAGGTTGGTCAGGAGCCAGTGCAGGTTGCGGGCTTCACTGCTCAGTCCGAAGGTCATGGGCGCGGTCAACTGCTTTCCTCCTCGGAAGTGCCCCCCGTGGTGTCAACTGCCTCTGTCCGGTACTCACGTGCCGCGGGCATCCGCGTCTCACCCGACTGCTCGGCGATCTCCGCCTCGACGTCGCGGCGCCCCTCCTTGGCGCCCTGGTGGAACCCGCCGAGCCGACGGCGCAGCTCGTCGGCGTTCACACCCCCGGCGCGAGGCGGGGGTGCCGTGGGCGTGGGCGCGGTGATCCTGGGCGTGCGCTTGGGCAGCCCCTTGTCGGTGAGGCGCGGGGTCTCCTCGTTCCCCGGCCCCTCCGTCCCGGCCCGTGACACCTCCGCCGTGCGCGCCGCGTTCCCTTCGTCGGCGGCCCGCTCGTGGGTGTCGGGTTCGATCGTGTACGGATCGTCGGCGTCGGTGTCGTCGACGGCGATGTGGTCGTCGCTCTCCTCGTCGGTGCCCTTCCCCGGGGCCACCGGAGCGAAGAGCTCCATCGTCGTCTCGGACACGGACTCGGCCCCGGTCAGGGGGCCGGCCCCGGGTTCGTCGTCTTCCGGTACGACGTTCCCGGCGGTCTGGGCGGCTTCGGCGGCCGTCCCCACGGCCTCCCTGGCCAGCAGGGCCCCCTCGGCCGCCTCGATCAGCGGGTCGCCGTCGCCCTCGGGCTGGCGTACGGCGACGGAACGGCCGGGCAGGACGTTCGCGTTGGCCTCGGCGTCGGCACCCGGCAGGGAGAGCGAGGGCGTGTGCGGGACCGGGGTGCCCACGGGCACGGCGGGCGCGGGGGCCAGCAGCGCCTTGGGCAGGACGACGACCGCGACGGTGCCGCCCGAGCCGTGCGGCTGGAGCCGTACGGGGGTGCCGAGCCGGTGGGCGAGGCGGGCGACGACGTAGAGGCCGAGTCCGAGGCCCTGGCCGTCCTCCTTCTCGTAGGGCGCCTCGGGGTCGAAGTCGCCGAGGCGGGAGTTGAGCCCGGCGAGCCGGTCGGGGGCGACGCCGATGCCGCCGTCCTGGACGGAGAGGGTGATCTCGCCGTCCTCCGTGGCCCGGCCCGAGACCTCGACGGTCATCTCCGGCGGCGAGAACGACGTGCCGTTCTCCAGGAGTTCGGCGAGGAGGTGGCTGAGGTCGTCGGCGGCGAAACCGGCGACGTGCGCGCCCGGCGGCAGCGCGGCGATGCGGACGCGGTCGTAGCGCTCGATCTCGCTGACCGCGGCGCGGACGACGTCGACGAGCGGGACGGGGCCGGCGTGGTGCTGGACGTGCTCGTGACCGGCCAGGACGAGGAGGTTCTCGCTGTGGCGGCGCATGACGGTCGCGAAGTGGTCGAGCTTGAACAGCGTGGCGAGCCGGTCGGGGTCCTGCTCGCGCTCCTCCAGCGACTCGATGACGGCGAGCTGCCGTTCGACCAGGCCGAGGGAGCGCAGCGCGAGGTTGACGAAGGTCGCGTGGACGCTGTGCTGGACCTTCGTCAGGTGCGCGGTGGCGTCGGCGAGTTCGGCGCGCAGCCGGTCACGGTCGTCGGCCATCGTCTGGCGCTGGCCGATCAGGTGCTTGCGGTCGCCCTCCAGGGGCGCGAGCCGCTCGTGCAGGGCGAGGGCGTGCGCGTGGAGCGCGTTGACGGAGCGTACGACCTGGGCGAACTCGTCGTTGCGACCCGTGAACTTGACCGGCTCCTCGTTCGCCGGGTCTTTGGCGACCCGGGCGGAGCCGATGCGCAGCACCGCGAGCGGGCGGGTGAGGGAGCGGGCCATGCCGGTGGCGACGCCGACGGCGAGGAGCATCAGGGCGCCGAGCACGGCGACCCGGATCTCCAGCGCGGTGACGTCCTCGTCGCGCAGCCGGGCGAGGTCCTTGGTGCGCCGGTCGTACAGGGAGGACTCGGCGCCGCGCATCAGGTCGACCCGGGCGGAGAGCGCCGCGTCGACCTTCTTGGCGTCGGTGTCCGCCTCTCTGTCGGAGAGCGTGGGCTGGTCGGTGAGGTCGGCCAGGTACGTGTCGGCGGCGGCGGCCTCGGGGCCGGTGACCGTGGCGTCGTACGAGGAGCGGCCGGCGGCGGGCGCGGTCTCGCGGAAGTGGGCGAGGGCCGCGTCGGAGCGGACGCGGGCCTGCTGGGCGGCGGCGGTGAGGGCGTCGCGCTGCTTCTCGTCGGCGGCGGAGACACCGGTCGTGGTGGTGGGCAGCCCGGTGGTGGGGTCGATGACCGTCTCGGTGGTCGTCGGCACGCTGAGCGCGGCGACGAGCAGCCCGCGGGCGGCGGCGGCCTGCTGGACGGCGGTGTCGAGTTCGGCGAGCGCGTGGGCGCCGCCGCCGGTGCGGGGCGGCAGCTTCTCGGCCAGTTCCTCGGCGAGGGCGTGGAGTTCGGTGACGACGGCGGTGTACGCCGTGTGCGCTTCCAGCGCGCTGCTCTTCCCGGTGAGCGCCGCCTGCCGTACGGCGGCGATGGACTCGGCGCTGTCGATCGTCTCCCGCATCACCGAGGAGCCGCCGGTGTCCGCGCGCAGCTCCGCGATCTGGGTGTCGACGCGGTCGCCGCGCTGCTTGCTGGGCGCGGCCGACGCGGGCCGGCCGGCGGCGATGTACGCGGTGACCTCGTCGCGCTCGTCGGCCAGCGCGTGCGCGAGGGTGAGCGTCTCCTGGGTCTGCCCGGCGAGGGTGACCAGGCTCTGGGTGTCGCGCAGTTGCTCCGACGCGGCGAGGACGGAGGGCGCTCCGGCACCCGCTATGGCGGCGGCCACGACGGCCACGGCGACGATGAGCCGGTTGCGTACGTGAGCCTTCCGCCCGGTGCCGACGGCCGGGGCCTGCGCCGTCCCCTGCTGGTTCGGGGAGGCCGCGGAGGCCTTCGAGGCTGCCTGCTTGTCTGCGCGCCGAGGCCGCGTCTTCTGCACCGGTGCTCGCATTCCTGACTCGTGTACCCATTGGCCCGGGTGACGATCCGTCAACTCGTCAAATACGGCCGTCCCCCCGGTACGGCTCCCGACCCTCCCAGTGCCGGTGGGCAGCGGTCCCGCATCATCAGTCCCGCCACCCGAAGGAGTGAACATCCCCGGGGAGTTGGCGGGCAAGTTCCCCCGGCTCGTGGCGATGTCCCGCACGTCGGGCCGGTTGGACGTCGGCGACGCGCTTTGACAGTATTCGCCGCCGCGCCTCACCGCTCACGATCATTCCATGCCAAACCCGGCGGCCCCTCGGGAGGGTCCGGGTCCCGCGAGGACCGCGGCCGGCCTTGCACGAATCCCGTGGCGGGCTCGTGCAGACTGGCCGAATGCGCACCGAACTGGTCTCGGAGCCCGGCGACCCCCTCCGCCCCAACGAGGACTTCGCGTCGGTGGCCCTGCCCGCGGGGGGACAGGGCGGCGCCCTCGTCGTCCTCGACGGCGTGACTCCACCGCGCGACGGCTACGGCTGTCGACATTCGGTCGCATGGTTCACTTCCCGCCTCGGCGGCACCCTGACCGAACTGTCCGTTTCGGAGCGGGATTCGCCCTTGTCCGACGTGCTCTCACAGGCCATCTCCCGTACCGCCCGGGCCCATGTCCAAACCTGTGACCTTTCTCACCCGCGAACACCACAGGCCACAGTGGCCCTCGCCCGCTGGTCACCGGCGGCCGTGGAGTACCTGGTGCTGTCGGACTCGGCCCTGCTGCTCGAACGACCGGACGGCACGGTGACGGCCGTCCTGGACGACCGGCTGTCCCTGCTGCCCCCGGCCTCCCGGGCCACGGCCGCGATCGTCGACTCGACCGTGCGCAACCGGGAGGGCGGCTTCTGGACGGCGGCCGCCGATCCGGCGGTGGCGGCCCGGGCGGTGACGGGCACCGTCCCCCGTGCGGAGGTGCGGTCGCTCCTCGCCCTGACGGACGGCGCGAGCCGCTGGGTGGAGACGTTCCGCGAGGGCGACTGGACGGCCTGCCTCACCCTGGTCCGCAAAGTGGGGGCGCACGGCCTGGTGCGGCGCGTGCGGGAGCTCGAATCCACCGATGTGGAACGCGAGTTCCTGGGCCGTGCCAAGCGGCACGACGACGCGAGCGTGGTGTACGTGCGGGAGTGACGCGGTGGGGCCGAGGGCGGGGTGTCCGCGCGGGAGCGAGGGCTGCCCGCGCCGCTCAGCCCTCCACTCCGCGGTTCAACTGGTGCAGCAGCCGTGCCAGTTGGGCCACCTCGTCCCGGTCCCAGCCCGCGAGCTGCCGTACGTAGGCGACCCGGCGGGCGTCCCGGACGGCGCGGAACCGGGCCCGGCCCTCCTCCGTGAGGTGGACGAGCCAGGCGCGACCGTCGGCGGGGTCGGGTTCGCGGGCGATCAGGCCGAGGTGTTCCAGGGCGCGCAGTTGACGGGACATGGTGGCCTTGCCGACTCCGATGTAGGCGGCGAGTTCGGTGGCGCGCAGGCGGTGGGCCTCGTCGAGGCGGGCGAGGAGGCCGTAGGCGGCGGACTCCAGGTCGGGGTGGACGGCACGGGCCATCTCCCCGGACTTGGCGCGGGCGCGCCGCAACAGGACCGTCAACTCCCGCTCCAGCGCCAGGAATGCCTGGTCCATGGCGCCCGCCGGCATACCGGCTCCGAGACCGCCGCCGCCGCCGTCGCCGTTCCCGCCGTCGCCGTTCCCGCCCTCGTCGTGCACGTCAGCGCTCCTGCTTTCCGATTCCGGGTACCTGATGGTTTCCGCCTGCTCCGCGTCCGCGGGCAGCACCGGTCAGTATTTCCCAGGTGGGGGGCGGAGGCGGTGCAGGCCGCCCGCGGGGCCGGTGAGGGCTGGTCGCGCGGTTCCCCGCGGGCCCGGTGCATTCAGGGCCGCGGGGAACCGCGCGAGAGGTCCCTGCCGGTCACGCTGCCACCGGCACCTCCACCGCCGCCGGCGCGAGCGCCAGCTCCAGGACCTGGCGGACATCCGTGACGGCGTGCACGTCGAGCTTCTCCAGCACCTCGGCGGGCACATCATCGAGGTCCGCCTCGTTCCGCTTCGGGATGACGACGGTCGTGACACCGGCCCGGTGCGCGGCGAGCAGCTTCTGCTTCACCCCGCCGATGGGCAGGACCCGGCCCGTCAGCGAGACCTCACCCGTCATGGCCACGTCCGTGCGGACGAGCCTGCCGGACAGGAGCGAGGCGAGGGCCGTCGTCATGGTGACGCCGGCGCTCGGGCCGTCCTTCGGCACCGCGCCCGCCGGGAAGTGGATGTGCACGCCCCGGTCCTTGAGGTCGGCGACGGGCAGCTCCAGCTCCGCGCCGTGCGAGCGGAGGAAGGAGAGGGCGATCTGCGCGGACTCCTTCATCACGTCGCCCAGCTGGCCGGTGAGGGTCAGCCCCGCCGCGCCCGTCTCCGGGTCGGCGAGCGACGCCTCGACGTACAGCACGTCGCCGCCCGCGCCGGTGACGGCGAGCCCGGTCGCGACGCCCGGCACGGCCGTACGCCGCTCCGCCGGGTCCTGCGCCGCCTCGGGCACGTGGTGCGGACGCCCGATGAGCCCGCGCAGGTCCCCGTCGGTGACGGTGAACGGCAGCTCCCGCTGCCCCAGTTCGTGCTGGGCGGCGACCTTGCGCAGCAGCCGCGCGACGGACCTCTCCAGGTTCCGGACGCCCGCCTCGCGCGTGTACTCGCCGGCGAGCTTGCGCAGCGCGCTCTCGTCGAGGACGACCTCGTCGGCGCCGAGCCCGGCCCGGTCCAGCTGACGGGGCAGCAGGTGGTCCCGCGCGATGACGACCTTCTCGTCCTCTGTGTATCCGTCCAGCCGGACCAGCTCCATGCGGTCGAGCAGCGCCTCGGGGATCGCCTCCAGCACGTTGGCCGTGGCCAGGAAGACGACGTCGCTCAGGTCCAGCTCGACCTCCAGGTAGTGGTCCCGGAAGGTGTGGTTCTGCGCGGGGTCGAGGACTTCGAGCAGGGCCGCCGCCGGGTCGCCCCGGAAGTCGGAGCCGACCTTGTCGATCTCGTCGAGCAGGACGACGGGGTTCATGGACCCGGCCTCCTTGATGGCCCGCACGATCCGGCCGGGGAGCGCACCCACGTACGTACGCCGGTGCCCGCGGATCTCCGCCTCGTCCCGTACGCCGCCGAGCGCGACCCGGACGAACTTGCGCCCCATCGCGTGGGCCACGGACTCGCCGAGGCTGGTCTTGCCGACGCCGGGCGGCCCGACGAGCGCGAGCACGGCGCCGCCGCGCCGCCCGCCGACGACGCCCAGTCCCCGGTCCGCACGCCGCTTGCGCACGGCGAGGTACTCGGTGATGCGTTCCTTCACGTCCTCCAGGCCGGCGTGCTCGGCGTCGAGCACCCGCTGGGCGCCCCGGATGTCGTAGGCGTCCTCGGTCCGCTCGTTCCAGGGGAGTTCGAGCACGGTGTCGAGCCAGGTCCTGATCCACCCGCCCTCGGGGGACTGGTCACTCGACCGCTCCAGCTTGTCGACCTCCTTGAGCGCGGCCTCCCGCACGGTCTCCGGCAGATCGGCGGCCTCGACGCGGGCCCGGTAGTCGTCGGACTCCTCACCGTCCTGTTCGCCGTTCAGCTCGCGCAGTTCCTTGCGGACGGCTTCGAGCTGACGCCGCAGCAGGAACTCGCGCTGCTGCTTCTCGACGCCCTCCTGGACGTCCTTGGCGATGGTCTCGGCGACGTCCTGCTCGGCGAGGTGGTCCCGCAGCTGCTGGGTGGCGAGCT
Source organism: Streptomyces sp. NPDC041108 (assembly GCF_055592645.1). NCBI lineage: Bacteria > Bacillati > Actinomycetota > Actinomycetes > Kitasatosporales > Streptomycetaceae > Streptomyces > Streptomyces sp. NPDC041108. The sequence continues at coordinate 132,830 of NZ_JBVIYK010000003.1, forward strand.
TCAGCCGGGCGACGGGGTCGCCGGTCTCCAGGAGCTGGATCTTCTGCTCGGTGGTGAGGAACGGCGAGTACCCGGAGTTGTCGGCGAGGGCGGACACGTCGTCGATCGCCTGTACCCGGTCCACGACCTGCCAGGCGCCGCGCTTGCGCAGCCAGCTGGTGGCGAGGGCCTTGTACTCCTTGGCGAGTTCGGCGACCTGACCGGGCAGCGGCTCCGGCACGCTCTCGTCGACGCTCGTCCCCTCGACCCACAGGGCGGCGCCGGGCCCGGTCGTCCCGGCCCCGATCCGCACCCGGCGCACCGCGCGGATGAGCGCGCCGGGGTCCCCGTCGGCCAGCCGTCCGACCTGCTCGACGGTCCCGAGCACACCCGTGCCCGCGTACGCCCCGTCGATCCGCGGCACCAGCAGCACCTTCGGCTTCCCTGGCTCGGCCCGCGCCGCCGCCTGCGCGGCCTCCACCGCCGCCCGTACATCCGTGTCATTGAGGTCCAGCGGCACCACCATTCCCGGCAGCACGACCTCCCCGTCGAGCGGCAACACGGGCAGGGTGAGCGGTGCGGACGTCGAAGCCATGATCTCTCCCTCGGCAGTCAAGTTGAGCTATGCCGACTCAATGCACATGAGCCGAGGAATGTTCCCCGAGGGGCGCCGCGTTCGCTGTGGGCGATCAACCGGGCGGGAAGAGGGGCGGAACGGGTGCCGTGGAGACGGCGTACGGGGTCGTGCGGGCCAGGGGCGCGACGGTGGCACGGGCGCGCACCCGGGGGACATGCGGCCGGCCTGGCCTGGGGCGAGGCGACGTTGACGCGGGCCGGAGCGACTGCCTCTCGCGAGACGAAAGGGCCTTCAAGCGGGCCGAAGTCGACGGACACCCACGCAGGCCCGACACCTGGCATCCGAGTCGGCCGGGTCGACGAACACCCGCACGAGCCGGAGTTGACGGATGCCCACGCGGGCCGGACCCGGCGAACGTCCACCCGGCCGCGGGGCGGGAACCCCGCTGATCACCAGCCGTCGTGGCGGTCCGCGCCTGCCTCCGGGAGCGCCCGGCGGTCCCGGTCCGCCCGTCGCCGGTGGCGTACGAGCGGCCAGGTCGCCACTCCCATCGTCAGGGACAGCAGGTGACCCCAGTTCGTCACCGGGTCCGTGTAGGCGATCAGGTCGTCCACCAGCATTCCGGCGAACAGCAGCAGGATCGGCCACCGCAGCCACGGCGTCAGCAGCCCCGCCAACGCGCCCACGCACGCCGCCACCCCGAAGCTGATGCCGTAGTCGAGGCGGTGGAGGGAGCTGCCGGGAAGGTGGCCCGCCAGGACGGCGAACCCGACCGGGACCTCCGTGACCAGGGTGGCGAGGACATGGCCCAGCAGAAAGACCCCGGCCGTGCGCCATCCGCCGATCCGGCGCTCCAGTGCGGTCAGTACCAGCAGGAAGGCGAGGGCGTACGGGGACGCGACCCCGCCCGCGACCCACAGCGCGCTCGCGGGCAGCACGAGCACGGGGGCCAGGACCAGGTGTGCCACGTCCGTGCTGGAACTCTGGTGGAGCGCGTGCACCACGGCGGGATCGGCGTACTCGGCCACGACCGAGGTGACGACCAGGACGCAGGCGTAGAAGAAGGTGAAGGGCGTGCCGACGGGGGTGGGGAGCAGGCGCCAGGGGCGCGGGCCCCGGGCGCGCGCGACCGGGGCGGCAACGGATCCTGCGCGCCCCGCGCACTCCCCGTCCCCGTCCGGCACGCGCACGGACGCCGCACCCGGTTGCCGCGGGATGCCGTCGAGGACGGGCCCGGTCACCGACGGCGTCACCCGGGCCCCCGCCGCCCGCGCCCCGGCCTCAAGGCCCTCCAGGCTCTCCACCGGCTCGACCGGCACACCGGACGGTGCCGGCTCGACGGCCCGAGTCGGCTCGACGGGTTCCACGGGCTTCACGGGCTTCACGGCCTGGGCGGCATCCAAAGTGAGGCGCTCCTTCCGTTTCACCCCACCCTCGACGCTCCGATACGCCCCTGTCTGTAACCTCCGCCACCCTCTCCCCGATTCACAGCGACTCGACAGCAGCGACGCCCCCGCGGCAGCTCGCAGGTGCCCCGCCCGCCGCCGTAAAATCGTCGGCCCCCTCGCCCGCGCACAGGTAAGGATGGACGCATGCCCATCACCGACGAACCCGAAGTCATCGACCGGCGCGAGGGCCCCTACGGGGAGGTCGTGCTCCGCAGGCACGGGGAGCTGCTGCAGATCATCGCCAACGGCTGCTTCCTGATGGACACCTCGGACGGCCGCTCGGAACGGCTGCTGGTCGACGCCGCCCTCGACGCGCTGAGCGACCGTTCTCGGCCGAGTGTGCTGATCGGCGGCCTGGGCGTCGGCTTCTCGCTCGCACACGCCGCCGCGGATCCGCGCTGGGGAACGATCACGGTCGTCGAACGCGAACCCTCCGTGATCGAGTGGCACCGCGCGGGCCCGCTGTCCGAGGTGTCCGCGGAGGCGCTGAAGGACTCACGCACGGCCATCGTGGAAGCCGATCTCGTGGCGTACGTCAATGAGACATCCGACACGTTCGACGCACTCTGTCTGGACATCGACAACGGGCCCGACTGGACCGTCTCCGAGACCAACGGAAACCTGTATTCACCTGCTGGATTGGCAAGCTGCGCAAGGGTGTTGAGGCCGGGCGGGGTGCTGGCCGTGTGGTCGGCGCAGCCTTCTCCGGAATTCGAGGAAACCTTGCGGAATGCCGGGTTCCAACGGGTGCGTACCGAAGAGATCGAGGTTGCCCGGGGAGTTCCGGACGTGGTGCACATCGCGATCCGACCTGGATAGCCGCAGTGCGGTGACTGCCCGTACCCTGCTTGCCTGACGCCGATCATTCAAGCGTCAATCGCAGTCATGCGCAGCCATGCGTAGTCAAGGGATCACCCCACGGATTCCGGAAAGCAACACAGGGGCGGGCGATGGAGCAGACACACACCACCCACAGCGGCACCGCAGCGACCCCGGGCGCACAGCGCCGGGTGCTCGTGGTCGAGGACGACCCGACGATCGTCGACGCCATCGCGGCCCGCCTGCGCGCCGAGGGTTTCGTCGTGCAGACCGCGACCGACGGGCCCGCCGCGGTCGACACCGCGGAGGCATGGCAGCCCGACCTGCTGATCCTCGACATCATGCTGCCCGGCTTCGACGGCCTGGAGGTGTGCAGGCGCGTCCAGGCCCAGCGGCCCGTCCCCGTGCTGATGCTCACCGCCCGGGACGACGAGACGGACATGCTGGTCGGGCTCGGCGTCGGCGCCGACGACTACATGACCAAGCCGTTCTCCATGCGGGAACTGGCCGCCCGCGTGCATGTCCTGCTGCGCCGGGTGGAGCGGGCCGCGCTGGCCGCCACCACCCCGCGCTCGGGCATCCTGCGCCTCGGCGAGCTGGAGATCGACCACGCGCAGCGCCGCGTCCGGGTGCGCAGCGAGGACGTGCACCTCACGCCCACCGAGTTCGACCTCCTCGTATGTCTCGCGAACACCCCGCGTGCCGTACTCTCGCGCGAACAGTTGCTCGCCGAGGTGTGGGACTGGGCGGACGCGTCCGGGACGCGGACCGTGGACAGCCACATCAAGGCGCTGCGACGGAAGATCGGCGCGGAGCGGATCCGCACGGTGCACGGCGTGGGGTACGCCCTGGAGACCCCGACTCCCTGATCCCGTGCCGGAGCACCGCGTGCGCGGGCATACCCAGGCACACAGGGACAGAGGGCTGGTGGCGTCATGAGCGGAGTCGGTGACCCGGGGTCACGCAAGGGCGCGGGACCGCTGAGCGGTCTGCGTCCCTTCTCGATCAAGACGAAGCTCGGCGCGCTCGTCGTCATCTCGGTGCTGATCACGACCGGTCTGTCGATGATCGCCGTGCACACCAAGACGGAGCTGCGCTTCATCACGGTGTTCTCGATGATCGCCACACTCCTGATCACGCAGTTCGTCGCGCATTCGCTCACCGCCCCCCTGGACGAGATGAACGCGGTCGCCCGGTCCATCTCCCGCGGCGACTACACCCGCCGGGTCAGCGAGAACCGCCGGGACGAGCTGGGCGACCTCGCCCACACGATCAATCTCATGGCCGACGAGCTGGAGGCACAGGACCGCCAGCGCAAGGAACTCGTGGCGAACGTCTCCCACGAGCTCCGCACGCCCATCGCCGGCCTGCGCGCGGTCCTGGAGAACATCGTCGACGGCGTCACCCAGGCCGACCCCGAGACGATGCGGACGGCCCTGAAGCAGACCGAACGCCTGGGGCGTCTGGTGGAGACCCTGCTCGACCTCTCGCGCCTGGACAACGGCGTGGTCCCGCTGCGCCGCCGCCGCTTCGAGGTCTGGCCGTACCTCTCGGGCGTCCTCAAGGAGGCCCAGATGGTCTCCTCGGCCCGCGGGGGGATCGCCTCAGGCTCCGGCAATCACACCCGCACGGACGTCCATCTGCACCTGGACGTCCATCCGCCGGAGCTGACCGCGAACGCCGACCCGGAACGCATCCACCAGGTCGTCGCCAACCTCATCGACAACGCGGTGAAGCACAGCCCGGCGCACGGCCGCGTCACGGTGAAGGCCCGCCGCGGACCCACCCTCGACTCCCTGGACCTCGAAGTCCTCGACGAGGGCCCGGGCATCCCCGAATCCGAGTGGCACCGTGTCTTCGAACGCTTCAACCGCGGCGCCGTCAGCTCCCCGCACGGCCCCGGCAGCGACGGCGGCACCGGACTGGGCCTCGCCATCGCCCGCTGGGCCGTTGACCTGCACGGCGGCCGCATCGGAGTGGCCGAGTCCCCGAAGGGCTGCCGCATCCGGGTGCTCCTACCGGGAGGAACGGGATGAGAAGGGCAGGAGCGGCGGGGGCGGAAATCCACTGATACCCACATCACGTATGGCTGAATCCCCCCACCATTGCCGAATATCGCTCATCCTCCCGGTGCTTACATCTCCCCCAAGTTGACGTAAAGTTCGAAGCGGAGCCACAAGATCCACGGCAGTTCCGCCCAGCCGGACACGTGTGATCAGGTGCGTTCAGGCAGAGGGCCGCGTGCACATATCCGCAGGCCCCGCCCGAGGCATGCCCGGTGTGCACCCTCCAGCCCCATTCCGGACCGGAACCACGCTTGTTTCCCGCCATTTCCACCCCCGAAACACGCTTTCCGATGTGACTTACGCGACGAAGAGCGGACTCGGCCTGACCTTCCCGGCCACGGGGGCGTAGCCTTGATTCCCGCTGTCCATCACCTTGTGAAGCGGAAGAGGGCGGTTGCCGCCGTGTCGCCACAGTCCCCCAGTAACTCGAGCATCTCGACCGACGCAGACCAAGCGGGTAAGAACCCCGCCGCGGCCTTCGGTCCGAACGAGTGGCTCGTCGACGAGATCTATCAGCAGTACCTCCAGGATCCGAACTCGGTAGACCGAGCCTGGTGGGACTTCTTCGCCGACTACAAGCCGGGCGCAGCTGCCGCCTCGGCTCCGGCGAGCACTGCGGCCGCGGGGGCCGCAGCGACCACCACGCCCGCGGCACCCGCCGCGCCGGCCCAGGCCGCTCCCGCGGCTCCGGCCGCGCCCGCACCGGCGGCCCCGAAGCCCGCCGCCGTTGCGCCACCTGCCGCCGCGAAGCCCGCGGCCGCCGCGCCCGCACCGGCCAAGCCGGCTGCCGCGGCCCCCGCGAAGCAGGCCGCGCCCGCCGAGGGCCCGGAGCTGATCACGCTGCGCGGCCCCGCCGCCGCGGTCGCGAAGAACATGAACGCCTCCCTGGAGCTGCCCACGGCCACGTCCGTGCGCGCGGTCCCGGTGAAGCTGCTGTTCGACAACCGCATCGTCATCAACAACCACCTCAAGCGCGCCCGGGGCGGGAAGATCTCCTTCACGCACCTGATCGGCTACGCGATGGTGCAGGCCATCAAGTCGATGCCGTCGATGAACTGGCACTACGCGGAGAAGGACGGGAAGCCCACCCTCGTCAAGCCGCCGCACGTCAACTTCGGCCTCGCCATCGACCTGGTGAAGCCCAACGGCGACCGCCAGTTGGTCGTCGCGGGCATCAAGAAGGCCGAGACGCTGAACTTCTTCGAGTTCTGGCAGGCCTACGAGGACATCGTCCGCCGCGCACGTGACGGCAAGCTGACGATGGACGACTTCACCGGTGTCACGGTCTCCCTGACCAACCCCGGCGGCCTCGGCACCGTCCACTCGGTCCCGCGTCTGATGCCCGGTCAGTCGGTCATCATGGGCGTCGGATCCATGGACTACCCGGCCGAGTTCCAGGGCACGTCCCAGGACACCCTGAACAAGCTGGGCATCTCGAAGGTCATGACGCTGACCTCGACGTACGACCACCGGGTCATCCAGGGCGCCGCCTCCGGCGAGTTCCTGCGGATCGTCGCCAACTACCTGCTCGGCGAGGGCGGGTTCTACGACGACATCTTCGAGGCCCTGCGCATCCCCTACGAGCCGGTCCGCTGGCTCAAGGACATCGACGCCAGCCACGACGACGACGTCACCAAGGCCGCCCGGGTCTTCGAGCTGATCCACTCCTACCGGGTCCGCGGCCACGTCATGGCCGACACCGACCCGCTGGAGTACCGCCAGCGCAAGCACCCCGACCTGGACATCACCGAGCACGGGCTCACCCTGTGGGACTTGGAGCGCGAGTTCGCGGTCGGCGGCTTCTCGGGCAAGTCCCTGATGAAGCTCCGCGACATCCTCGGCGTCCTGCGCGACTCGTACTGCCGTACGACCGGTGTCGAGTTCATGCACATCCAGGACCCGAAGCAGCGCCGCTGGATCCAGGACCGCATCGAGCGCCCGCACACCAAGCCGGAGCGCGAGGAGCAGCTGCGCATCCTGCGCCGGCTGAACGCGGCGGAGGCCTTCGAGACCTTCCTGCAGACGAAGTACGTCGGCCAGAAGCGCTTCTCGCTCGAAGGCGGCGAGTCGGTCATCCCGCTGCTCGACGCGGTCATCGACTCGGCGGCGGAGTCCCGCCTCGACGAGGTCGTCATCGGCATGGCCCACCGCGGCCGGCTGAACGTCCTCGCGAACATCGTCGGCAAGTCCTACGCGCAGATCTTCCGCGAGTTCGAGGGCAACCTCGACCCGAAGTCGATGCACGGCTCCGGCGACGTGAAGTACCACCTGGGCGCCGAGGGCACCTTCACGGGCCTCGACGGCGAGCAGATCAAGGTCAGCCTGGTCGCGAACCCCTCGCACCTGGAGGCCGTGGACCCGGTCCTGGAGGGCGTCGCCCGCGCCAAGCAGGACATCATCAACAAGGGCGGCACGGACTTCACGGTCCTGCCGGTGGCCCTCCACGGCGACGCGGCCTTCGCGGGCCAGGGCGTGGTGGCCGAGACCCTGAACATGTCGCAGCTGCGCGGCTACCGCACCGGCGGCACGGTCCACATCGTCATCAACAACCAGGTCGGCTTCACCGCGGCTCCCGAGTCGTCGCGTTCCTCGATGTACGCCACCGACGTGGCCCGCATGATCGAGGCCCCGATCTTCCACGTGAACGGCGACGACCCCGAGGCCGTCGTCCGCGTCGCCCGCCTGGCCTTCGAGTTCCGCCAGGCGTTCAACAAGGACGTGGTGATCGACCTCATCTGCTACCGCCGCCGCGGTCACAACGAGTCGGACAACCCGGCCTTCACCCAGCCGCTGATGTACGACCTGATCGACAAGAAGCGCTCGGTGCGCAAGCTCTACACCGAGTCCCTCATCGGTCGCGGCGACATCACCCTGGAAGAGGCCGAGCAGGCGCTGCAGGACTACCAGGGCCAGCTGGAGAAGGTCTTCACGGAGGTCCGCGAGGCCACCTCGCAGCCGGTCTCCGGCGAGGTCCACGACCCGCAGGACGGCTTCCCGGTCGCGGTGAACACCGCGATCACCGCGGAGACCGTCAAGCGCATCGCCGCGTCCCAGGTCAACGTTCCGGACCACATCACCGCCCACCCGCGGCTGCTGCCGCAGCTGCAGCGCCGGGCGGCCATGGTCGAGGACGGCACCATCGACTGGGGCATGGGCGAGACCCTCGCGGTCGGCTCCCTCCTCCTGGAGGGCACGCCGGTCCGTCTGGCGGGCCAGGACTCGCAGCGCGGCACCTTCGGCCAGCGTCACGCGGTGATCATCGACCGTGAGACGGGCGAGGAGTTCACGCCGCTGATGTACCTCTCCGAGGACCAGGCGCGGCTGAACGTCTACAACTCCCTGCTCTCCGAGTACGCGGCGATGGGCTTCGAGTACGGCTACTCGCTCGCCCGTCCCGAGTCCCTGGTGATGTGGGAGGCCCAGTTCGGCGACTTCGTCAACGGCGCCCAGACGGTCGTGGACGAGTTCATCTCGTCGGCGGAGCAGAAGTGGGGCCAGACGTCCGGCGTCACCCTGCTGCTCCCGCACGGCTACGAGGGCCAGGGCCCGGACCACTCGTCCGCCCGCCCGGAGCGCTTCCTCCAGATGTGCGCGCAGAACAACATGACGGTCGCCATGCCGACCTCCCCGTCGAACTACTTCCACCTCCTGCGGTGGCAGGTGCACAACCCGCACCACAAGCCGCTGGTCGTCTTCACCCCGAAGTCGATGCTGCGTCTGAAGGCCGCCGCGTCGAAGGCGGAGGAGTTCACGAGCGGTGAGTTCCGCCCGGTCATCGGCGACAGCTCGGTCGACCCGAACGCGGTCAAGAAGGTCGTCTTCTGCGCCGGCAAGGTCTACTACGACCTGGAGGCCGAGCGTCAGAAGCGCGGCGTCACGGACACGGCGATCATCCGCATCGAGCGGCTCTACCCGCTGCCGGGTGCCGAGGTCCAGGCGGAGGTCAACAAGTACCCGAACGCCGAGAAGTACCTGTGGACCCAGGAGGAGCCCGCGAACCAGGGCGCCTGGCCGTTCATCGCCCTCAACCTGATCGACCACCTCGACCTCGCGGTCGGCGCGGACGTCCCCCACGGCGAGCGGCTGCGGCGCATCTCGCGCCCGCACGGCTCGTCGCCGGCGGTGGGTTCGGCGAAGCGGCACCAGGCCGAGCAGGAGCAGTTGGTGCGTGAGGTGTTCGAGGCGTAACAACGCTCGAAGCACGCACGCAACCGGGCCGCACCCTCTCTCCAGGGGGTGCGGCCCGGCCGTTTCCGCACACTTATCCTTGACCCATGTACTTCACGGACCGTGGCATCGAGGAACTGGAGAAGCGGCGCGGCGAGGAGGAGGTCACCTTCGAGTGGCTGGCCGAGCAACTGCGGACGTTCGTCGATCTGAACCCGGACTTCGAGGTCCCGGTGGAGCGGCTGGCGACCTGGCTGGCGCGGCTGGACGACGAGGACGAGGACGAGTAGCCGTCCCCTTCGGCGCCGGTGGGAGTGATCAGTCGCGCGGGTGGGCCAGGTCGTACAGCAGGCCCACCGCGCCGTGGGCGACGAGGAGGCCGCCCGCGGTCAGCCAGCCGGGGCTCCGGCGGTGCAGGCCCCAGGCCGTGAGCGGTAGTCCCGCGAGGAGCTGGGCGGCGGCCAGGGCACGGGCTCTGGGGGTGCCGGCCCAGGGCAGCCAGGGGCCGAGGCGTCCCCGTTCCAGGGCGTCGAGCTCCGAGCGGACCGCCCCGCGCCAGCCCGTCCACTCGATGCGCTGGACACCGGGCTGGACGCGGGCGACCTCGCGAAGCCGGTCGGCGGGTTCGCCCGGTCCGAGACCGGCGGGGAGTGTCACTCCCGCGCGGGCGAGGACGGCGAGCAGGCCCAGCAGCCGGGAGCGGGCGTCCGCTGCCGGGTCGATGCGTGTGAGGCCGTCCAGGGACTGCGCGTCGAGGACCGGGTCCAGGCCCAGGCGGGCGGCGAACGTGCGCATCGCCTCGTCCTCGCCGACCGGGGTCCCGTTCGCCAGCCACACGTAGCCGACCGTGCGACGGAAGCCCGCGGCGAGGGTGTAGCCGCTGCGGTCCGCGTCCCACCACAGCGCGAGCACGGGCCAGGGGACGCCGACGGCCAGGGCGCTCGCCCAGCCGCTGAGGACGCGGTCGACGGGTTCTCCGCCCTGCAGCCATGGCTTTCCCTCCGGCACGAGCGCGGTCCACTCGGATCCGGCCGGGGTCAGCAGCATGCGCTCGCGGAGCAGTTGGGCGACGGGGGCGACGGAGTCGGGATCCGCCCGGCAGAGCAGGAGCGCGCCGGGGGCGGGGGTGGGCCGGGGGGCGCGGGGCCCCTGGGAGCGTTCCGTCGACATGCACTCCACGCTAGGGCGATTTGCCCTGTATTCACCTGCGGGGTCACCAGAACGGGTGTATTGACTTTCCGTGACCGCGATATATCGTGAATAGCGAGAACACGATAGTGCGTGTGTGGCGTCGCGTTCGCTCTCGGGTTCGTCCCCGGCCTCGGGTCGGGCTCGTCTCGGGCACGTCTCGCGTTCGCCGTCGCCCCCGCCTTCGTCGTCTCTTCCTGTCGGGTCTGCCGAGGAGGTCAGCTCCATGTCCGTGTGGTCCGTCGCCGAGCCGCGGAGGCTCACGTTCGACGAACCGGTGACGGCGCTGCATGTGCGAGTCGTCAACGGAACGGTCAACGTGGTGGGTACCGACGAGAGTTCCGCCCGCCTGGAGGTGTCCGCCGTCGAGGGCCCGCCCCTGACGGTGACACAGAAGGACGGCACCCTGACCGTCGCCTACGACGACCTGCCCTGGAAGGACTTCCTGAAGTGGCTGGACCGGAAGGGCCGGCGCCGCGACGTCCTGGTGTCGCTCACCGTCCCGGCGGCCACCCGTGTCGAGGTGGGCGTGGTCGGCGCCACGGCGGTCGTGTCCGGACTGGCCGGGCGTACGGAGGTGAAGGGCGTCTCGGGCGACACCACCCTGGTCGGCCTGGCGGGCCCGGTGCGCGCCACGACGGTCTCGGGAAACGTGGAGGCGCAGGCCCTCACGGGCGATCTCCGGCTCAGCTCCGTCTCCGGCGACCTGACCGTGATGGAGGGGTCCTGCCCCAGCGTGAAGGCGGACTCCGTGAGCGGCTCCATCATCCTCGACCTCGATCCGACGGGCGGTCCCACGGACGTCGGCCTCACCAGTGTCTCCGGCGAGATCGCCATCCGTCTCCCCCACCCGACCGACGCCGAGGTCGAGGCCAACACCGCCGGCGGCACCATCTCCAACGCCTTCGAGGACCTCCACGTCAGCGGCCCCTGGGGCGCCCACAAGGTCACCGGCCGTCTGGGCGCGGGCAACGGCCGGCTCAGGGCCACCACCGTCACCGGCTCCATAGCCCTCCTCCGCAGGCCGCCGTCGGAGGACGAGCCGTGGGGGCCCGTGAGCGACGACCACGGCGGCCCCCCGCCCGCCGACCGGCCGGAGGGCATGGGCGACCATGCGTCGGACGGCTCTCCCGTCTCGACGGAGCCTCCGCCCGGCCACGCGCCCGCCCCGGCCGACGCCGTGACCGACCGCACGACCGACAAGAAGGTGTTCTGACATGCCTCCCGTCTTCGCCCACGGACGCCTGCGGCTGTACCTGCTGAAGCTGCTGGACGAGGCGCCGCGCCACGGCTACGAGGTGATCCGGCTGCTGGAGGAACGCTTCCAGGGCCTGTACGCCCCCTCGGCCGGCACCGTCTACCCGCGCCTGGCCAAGCTGGAGGCCGAGGGACTGGTCACCCACACCACCGAGGGCGGCCGCAAGGTGTACGCGATCACCGACGCGGGGCGCGCCGAACTGGCCGACCGCAGCGGCGAGCTGGCCGATCTGGAGCTGGAGATCCGCGAGTCGGTGGCGGAGCTGGCCGCCGAGATCCGGGCCGACGTACGGGGCGCGGCGGGCGACCTGCGCCGCGAGATGCGGGCGGCCGCGTCCGAGGCCCGCAAGGGAGGCAGGACGGGTGACGGGGAGCAGGGGGTGCCCGGGGAGTCCGGGGAGTACGCCGACAGCGCGTCCTGGCGTGCCGCCAAGGAGGAGATGCGCCGCGTCAAGCAGGAGTGGAAGGAACAGGCCCGCCGCGCCAAGGACGAGAGCCGACGGGCTCGTGAGGAGGCCCAGCGGGCCCGCCGCCAGGCCAAGGAGGCGCAGGAGCATGCCCGCACCCAGGCCCAGGAGGAGCTGCAGCGCATCGCCAAACGGGTCCAGGACCACGTCCAGGACCACTTCACCCGGGGCGACTGGCCGACGGGCGTACGGGAGGGGCTGACCGAACTGGCCAAGGAGTTCGGCGAGTTCGGGAAGGACTTCGGAAAGGAGTTCGGCAAGGACTTCGGCTTCGGGCGCTCGGGGGCGACCGGCGGCGCCGGCTCCGGGGAGCCCGAGTACTCCGTCACTCCCGAGGAGTTCCCCGCCGGCTACGAGCCCGCCTGGGTGCACGAGGCGCCCACGGGTGAACCGGCCCGCGACCTCGACCGTCTCCTGGACCGCTTCCGCGACGACATCCGCGACGCGGCCCGCGACCACGGCGTGACCGAGGACCAGCTCAGCGATGCCCGCCGCCACCTGTCGACAGCGGCGGCCCACATCGGTGCGGTGCTGCGGGCGCCCAAGGGGTGAGCCGGGGAAGCCCTCGCCCCACCCCCGGCGCTGCTCAGCCCGCCTTGGCCTCCCCGGTCCCGTACAGCACCCGCTCCAGCGCCTCGTACGTCACCCCGTGGTCCGCGAGGACCTCGGCCGGGACGCCGGGGCGGGTGGTGAGGGCGAGGAGGAGGTGTTCGTCGCCGATGTGCCGGTCGCGGTGGGCGTGGGCGGCGCGGAGGGAGCGGGTGAGGACGCCCTTGGCCTCGCGGGTGAAGGGGCGGTGACCGGAGAGGCGCCCCCGGCCGCGTCGGGTGCCCTTCGTGTCCGACTCCAGCGCCCCCACCCCGTGGGCCTCCTCGACACGGGAGACGATCTCGGTGAGGTCGATACCGAGGCCGGAGAGGGCGTCCACGTCGGCGCGGGAGAGCCCACCCCGGCGGCGGGCCTCGGCGAGGTCCCGCTCGACCGATTCCCTGCGGTCGGCGCCGGCGAGTCCCAGCGCGGCGAGGGCGAAGGAGGCACGGGATGCCTCGCGGTCCAGCAGGGAGAGGAGAAGGTGCTCCTCGGTCACCTCCCCCGCCCGGGTGCGTTCGGCGTGGTCCACCGCTCCAAGGACCACGGCACGGGCGTCTTTCGTGAACCGTTCGAACATCAATGCCTCCCGTACTTCTTGTGCACGGCCTGCCTGCTCACTCCGAGTTCCGCGGCGATCTCCTGCCACGACCAGCCCTGATTGCGCGCGCTGCGCACCTGCACCGACTCCAACTGCTCCAGCAGCCTCCGCAGCGCGGCGACGGCCCGCAGCCCGACCCGGGGGTCGCGGTCGCCCGCGCGCTCGGCGAGATCCGTTGCTTCGGTCATGATGTCAACCTACGTTGACACAGGCTGTCACGTCAACCCTGGTTGACACGAGGACGGCCGGCCCGGGAAACCGGGCCGGCCGTCCTCGTGTCGCCAGTGATCGTCAGTGCTCGTCAGTGCTCGTCAGTGCTCGTCGTACTCGTCAGGAGTGCCGGTCAAGGACCGGTCAGCACGATCTTGCCGAACTGGTCGCCCGCCGCCAGGCGTTCGAAGCCCTCGCGGGCGCGGTCCAGGGGCAGCACCTCGTCGATGACGGGACGTACACCGGTAGCGGCGCAGAAGGAGAGGAGGTCCTCCAGTTCGTCCTTGGTGCCCATCGTGGAACCGACGACCTTGAGTTCGAGGAAGAAGATGCGGGTCAGTTCGGCGTGGGAGGGCCGGTCGCCACTGGTGGCGCCCGAGATGACGAGGCTGCCGCCGGGGCGCAGCGACTTCACCGAGTGGGACCAGGTGGCGGCACCGACGGTCTCGATGACCGCGTCGACACGCTGCGGCAGACGGGCCCCCGACTCCAGCGCCTCCACCGCACCCAGTTCCAGGGCCCGCTTGCGCTTGGCCTCGTCCCGGCTGGTGGCGAAGACCCGCAGCCCGGCCGCCTTGCCGAGCACGATCGCGGCGGTGGCGACACCACCGCCGGCGCCCTGCACGAGGACCGAGTCGCCGGGGCGGACGCCCGCGTTGGTGAAGAGCATGCGGTAGGCCGTCAGCCAGGCGGTGGGCAGACAGGCGGCCTCCTCGAAGGAGAGCTCTGCGGGCTTGGGGAGGACGTTCCAGGTGGGGACGGAGACGAGTTCGGCGAAGGTGCCCTGGTAGCGCTCGGTGAGGATCGAGCGGGGCTCCCGGGGGCCGACACCGTGTCCGGTCTGGCCGATCACCGAGTGCAGGACGACCTCGTTGCCGTCCTCGTCGACACCGGCGGCGTCACAGCCGAGGATCATGGGCAGCTTGTCCTCCGCGAGGCCGACCCCGCGCAGGGACCACAGGTCGTGGTGGTTCAGCGAGGCGGCCTTCACCCTCACAGTCGTCCAGCCGGGCCTCGGTTCCGGGGCCGGGCGGTCACCCAACTCCAGTCCGTCGAGCGGTCGATCACGGTCGATACGGGCGGCGTAGGCAGCGAACATGCGCCTGACCATAGGGGTATGCCGGGGGCGATGGAACCGCGGAGCCCTGTGACACGCGTCCCGTCCCCCGGACCTCCGCGTTCGGATCCGGGCCGTCGGGATGCGTTGTCCGGTGCGGGTGAGTGGGCGGCTCGCGCACTTCCCCGCGCCCCTCGAAGCTCAGGCCCTGAGGGCCTGAAAAGCCGGGGCGCGGCCCCTTGAGGAGGGGACGGGTAAGGGCGGCGGGGGCGAAAAGACACCCCCACCACCCCAGGGGGCTCAGCGCCGAGCCACACCCTCCGCCCGAGCCGCCGCGGCGACCGCCGCGGTCACGGCAGGAGCGACTCGCTCGTCGAACGGCGACGGGATGACGTAGTCCGCGGCCAGGTCGTCCCCGACGACCGACGCCAGTGCCTCGGCCGCCGCGATCTTCATCCCCTCGGTGATCCGCGACGCCCGCACCTGGAGGGCCCCCGCGAAGATCCCCGGGAAGGCGAGGACGTTGTTGATCTGGTTCGGGTAGTCGGAGCGCCCGGTGGCGACGACCGCCGCGTACTTGTGGGCGACGTCCGGGTGCACCTCGGGGTTGGGGTTGGCCATGGCGAAGACGAACGCGTTCTCCGCCATCGAGGCCACCGCCTCCTCCGGGACCGTACCGCCGGAGACGCCGATGAAGACGTCCGCGCCCGCGAGGGCGTCCTCCAGGGAGCCCGAGAGTCCGGCCCGGTTGGTGAGTTCGGCCAGTTCCCGCTTGACCGGCGTGAGGTCCTCGCGGTCCGCGGAGACGATGCCCTTGCGGTCGGCGACCGCGACGTCGCCGAGGCCGGCCTCCAGCAGCATCTTGGCGATGGCCACACCGGCCGCGCCCGCACCCGAGATCACGGCCCGCAGATCGCCCAGTCCGCGTCCGGTCAGCTTCGCCGCGTTGCGCAGCGCCGCCAGCGTCACGACCGCCGTGCCGTGCTGGTCGTCGTGGAAGACGGGGATGTCGAGGGCCTCCTGGAGCCGCTTCTCGATCTCGAAGCAGCGGGGCGCGGAGATGTCCTCCAGGTTCACGCCGCCGAAGGAGGGCGCCATCCGGACGACGGTCTCGATGATCTCGTCGACGTCCGTGCAGGCGAGCGCGATCGGCACCGCGTCGACGCCGCCGAACTGCTTGAACAGGATGGCCTTGCCCTCCATCACGGGGAGGGAGGCCTCGGGGCCGATGTCGCCGAGCCCGAGGACCGCCGTACCGTCCGTCACGACGGCGACGACCGACGACTTCCAGGTGTAGTCGTTGACCAGGTCGGGCTGCTCGGCGATGGCGGTGCACACCCGCGCGACGCCGGGCGTGTAGGCGAGGGACAGGTCGTCCTTGTCCCGGATCGGCACGGTGGCCTGCACGGCCATCTTGCCGCCGCGGTGCAGGGCGAAGGCGGGGTCGAAGGAGTCGAGGGAATTGAGAGGCTCCCCGCCGCCCTCCTGACCCGTACTGCCGTCGCCGCTGTCGGTGCGAGGATTGACAATCTCCGCTGCCACTGGTGTTACCCCTTAGGTCTTCATGGTTTGAGGGTGTTCCGCTTCCGGTTCGGGAGCGGGCGGGCACCGCGTAAGTCCCAGGTCACCGATACGTACGGCGACGCATGCGGGCTCAGACGCGACGGGCGCGCCGCACACGCGCCCTGGGCCCCGGATGAGGGGTGTAAGGAACCTTCTTACCGGACGGACGGCGCCGACGACGAGTCCACACGTCTTGATACCTCGAAGGTCACAACCCGAAGGTCATTTAAAGACGATCATGGATTGTTCGACTCATCGACCGAAAACCGGGCAAGTCGGTATACACCACGACAAGTCCCGTACAGCCGTGTGTGCGGGGTTCGCGGTCGACCGCATCCTGAGATGCGCCGAAGATCTTGCGGCCGGAAGGAGGAATTCCCGCACAGGATCCGGTGTGATCACGCGGTCCGCGGCGGTTCGTGGGTCATACGGGGGTCACCCGTTATCCGATTTTGACATGGCCGGTCATCTGATTGCACATGACCGAATGGCAAGATGCCGTAATCACACGAGGTCGCCACACTCGAAGACGCGTGTTAATCGTCGACCTGTCGGCAACTCCACACCACCCCCGCCGGAGGAACCCACCATGACCGCAAGCACCACCTGTCGTACGACCGGCCTGCGTTCCCGTACAGCCGCCGTCGGAGCGATCGCGGTCGCGGGCGCCCTGCTGCTCACCGGCTGCGGTGACCAGACCAAGAGCAAGGACAGCGGTTCGGAGACCGCCTCCACCAGCGGGGCCCCGCTGGCCGGCAAGCTGCCCGCCTCCGTCCGGGACAAGGGCGTGATCAACGTCGGATCGGACATCGCGTACGCCCCGGTGGAGTTCAAGGACGCGTCGGGCAAGGTCGTCGGCCTCGACATCGACATCGCCGCGGCGATGGGCAAGCAGCTCGGCGTGGACTTCAAGTTCCAGAACGCCACCTTCGACACCCTCATCGGTGGTCTGGCGGCCAAGCGGTACGACATCGCCATGTCGGCCATGACCGACACCAAGGACCGCCAGGAGGGCATCGACTCCGACACCGGCAAGAAGGTCGGCGCCGGTGTCGACTTCGTCGACTACTTCACCGCGGGTGTCTCTCTGTACACCAACAAGGGCGACGCCCAGGGCATCAAGACCTGGGACGACCTGTGCGGCAAGACGATCGCCGTCCAGCGCAACACGTTCTCGCACGACCTCGCCAAGGACCAGGCGGCCAAGTGCAAGAAGGACGGTGGCAAGGCCCTCAAGATCGAGGACTTCGCCACCAACCCCGAGGCCGAGACCCGGATGCGCTCCAAGGGCGCGGACGTCGTCTCCGCCGACTTCCCGGTCGCCGCGTACTCGGTGAAGACCTCCGGCGGCGGCAAGTACTTCGAGATCGTCGGCGACCAGGTCGAGGCCGGCCCGTACGGCATCGCCCTCGCCAAGGACAACACCGAGCTGCGCGACGCGCTGCAGGCCGCCGTCCAGGCGATCATCGACAACGGCGAGTACGAGAAGATCATCAAGAAGTGGGGCGTCGAGGACGGCGCCATCACCGAAGCCAAGGTCAACGGCGGCTCTTGATTCTCGGCTCGGTTCTGAAAGGCAAAGGCTCCACCCGTGACTGTTGACGTCAGCAAGACGGACGGTCCCTCGGACACTCCCCCCGCCGGCCCGGAGGCCCTCAAGGCCGTTCCGGTCCGGCACCCGGGGCGCTATGTGTCCGCGGCCATCGCGCTCGCTCTGCTCGGCTCGATCATCTATGCGTTCGCGCAGGCGAAGAAGATCAACTGGGGTGTCATCCCCGACTTCTTCTTCGACGAGCGCATCATCGAAGGCGTTCTGAACACCCTCCTGCTCACCGTGGTGTCCATGGTGATCGGCGTCGTCGGCGGCATCCTGCTCGCCGTGATGCGGCTGTCCAGGAACCCGGTGACCTCGTCCATCGCGTGGTTCTACATCTGGTTCTTCCGTGGTACCCCGGTCCTGGTCCAGCTCTTCGTCTGGTTCAACCTGGGCCTGGTCTTCGAGTACATCAACCTCGGCCCCATCTACAAGGACTACTGGTCCTCGTTCATGACGCCGCTGCTGACGGCTCTGCTCGGCCTCGGTCTCAACGAGGCGGCGTACATGGCGGAGATCTGCCGCGCCGGTCTGCTCTCGGTGGACGAGGGCCAGACCGAGGCGTCGCACGCGCTCGGCATGAGCCACGCCAAGACGCTGCGCCGGATCGTCATCCCGCAGGCGATGCGTGTGATCGTGCCGCCCACGGGCAACGAGGTCATCAACATGCTGAAGACCACGTCGCTCGTCTCGACGGTGCAGTTCGTGGATCTGCTCAAGGCGGCCCAGGACATCGGCCAGAACTCGGGCGCCATCGTGGAGCTGCTGTTCCTCGCCGCCGCCTGGTACCTGGTCCTCACCAGCATCTTCAGCGTCGGGCAGTACTACCTGGAGAGGCATTACGCGAAGGGCTCCTCGCGGTCCCTCCCGCCGACACCGATGCAGCGTCTCAAGGCGGCCGTGCTGCCCACGCGCCGTCCGAAGGGAGTCTCGGCATGACCGCCATGGTGAAGGCCGAGGGCATCCACAAGTCGTTCGGCCCCGTCGAGGTCCTCAAGGGCATCGATCTGGAGGTGCAGACGGGCGAGGTGTTCTGCCTCATCGGCCCGTCCGGCTCCGGCAAGTCGACGTTCCTCAGGTGCATCAACCACCTGGAGAAGATCAACGCCGGCCGGCTGTACGTCGACGGCGAGCTGGTCGGCTACCGCCAGAAGGGCGACAAGCTGTACGAGCTGAAGGACAGCGAGGTCGCGGTCAAGCGCCGTGACATCGGCATGGTCTTCCAGCGCTTCAACCTGTTCCCGCACATGACCGCCACCGAGAACGTCATGGAGGCGCCGGTCCAGGTCAAGGGCGTCAGCAGGGCCCTGGCCCGCGAGCGTGCCCGTGAGCTGCTGGAGCGCGTCGGTCTCGGCGACAAGGCGGGCAACTACCCGTCCCAGCTCTCCGGCGGCCAGCAGCAGCGCGTGGCCATCGCCCGGGCGCTGGCCATGGAGCCGAAGCTGATGCTCTTCGACGAGCCGACCTCGGCGCTCGACCCGGAGCTGGTCGGCGACGTCCTCGACGTCATGCGCGACCTGGCCGAATCCGGTATGACGATGGTCGTCGTCACCCACGAGATGGGCTTCGCCCGCGAGGTCGGCGACAGCCTGGTCTTCATGGACGGCGGTGTGGTGGTCGAGTCCGGCAACCCCCGTGACGTGCTGACCAACCCCCAGGAGGAGCGCACCCAGTCGTTCCTGTCCAAGGTGCTGTAGCACCGGGGGCGCGACGGCGAAGGGGCGGTACGGGATTCCGTGCCGCCCCTTGCTCGTGCACCCGTCCGTGCGGGCGGCGGTCTACTTCACCGCCAGCACCAGCGAGTCGGAGGGCGAGCACCACACCGCGCGGGCCTCGGCGAAGCCCTGCTCGCGCAGGGTGCGGGCATGCCAGTCGACGCTCTGGACGTCACCGTCGGCGTGCTCCCCGTAGATCTCGAAGCGGCGGGCCGTCGGCGCGGCGAGCACGGGGTCCTGGGCGGCGAGCTGCCACCATGCGGCCCAGTCGACGGCGCCGTCCGCCCTGGCTCGTTCCATACCGGCGTGCCGGTGCGCGCGCTCCGCCGCGTTGATCCGGGGCGTCGTCTCGTCGATCATGTGGTCCGCGTTCATGAAGACACCGCCGTCGCGGACGAGTTCCGCGACCTGACCGTAGAGGGCGGCGAGGGATTCGCTGTGCAGCCAGTGCAGGGCCGTGGCCGTCAGGACGGCGTCGTACGAGTCGTACGGCAGCCGGGCCGTCCAGTCGGGGTCGGTGAGGTCGGCGGTGACAAAGGTGACCCGCGGGTCGCCCTCGAAGGTGCCCTCGGCGATGGTGAGGAGCGCGGGGTCGAGGTCCACGCCGGTGCTCACGGCCTTCGGGAACCGCGCGAACAGTCTGGACGTGATGGAACCCGTACCGCAGGCGAGGTCCAGGACGCGGGGCTCGGGTCCGGCGAACGCCTCGACCATGTCCAGCATCACCCGGAACCGCTCCTCACGGTCCGGCAGGTACCACTCCTGCTGCCGGTCCCAGCTCTCCTGCCAGGCATGCCAGTCGGTGCCGGCCGTGGTGGTCATGAGGCCCCTTCCTCCGCGTACCGCGTCTTCCGCCTACTGCGTAATACCCTGTAAGTACGAGCAGCCATTACCTGACCCGCACCACGACAATAGAGCGCCCTCGTAAGGACTACAAGTGGAACTGGCCCATTACTCGGACTACGCCGTACGCCTCGTCAACACCGAGGAGCCGGACCGGGGCAAGGACACGCTCACCTCGGTCGAGGCCGTCCGCGATCTCTTCGGGCCCAGCCGGCAGGCCGCCCGGCGGGCGACGGACGCCGACGTGACCCGGTTCCGGTCCGTACGGGCCCGGCTGCGCTCGGTCTTCGAGGCGGCGAACGGCGGCGACGAGACCCTGGCCGTGGACCTGCTGAACTCGCTGCTGCTGGAGTTCCCGGTGAACCCGCAGATCTCCGGCCACGACTTCCGGGACGACGACGGCCGCCCGCTGTGGCACATGCACCTGGCGGACCACCCCTCCAATGCGACGGCGGGCTACGCGGCGATCGCGGCGATGGGGCTGGCCTTCCACCTCACCGAGTACGGCGTGGACCGGCTCGGCCTGTGCGAGGCGGCGCCCTGCCGCAACGCCTACCTCGACACCTCCACCAACCGCTCCCGGCGCTACTGCTCGGACCGCTGCGCGACCCGCGCCAACGTGGCGGCCTACCGGGCCCGCAAACGTCTGGAGGCCGACCGGTCGCCGAACACGGGCCGGGCGGCCGAGAGCACCCAGCGGGCGAACGCGAACGGCGAGCGCTGACCGTCCGGCCGGGGCCGGTAGCGGAACCGCACCTTGCCGAGGACGAGTTCGTCGGGCACGACCCCGTAGTCGGTGCTGTCCCCGCCGGCGTAGGCGTTGTCCCCGAGCACCCACCAGCCGCCGTCGCGCCGCTCGGCGACCCGCTTCACCACGAGCAGGTCCTGCTGGAAGGGGTGCCGCAGCACCAGGACGTCACCGACCCGGAGGCGGGCTCCGTAGTGGACGAGCAACTGGTCCCCGTGGCGCAGGGTCGGAACCATCGACGGTCCTGTGACCTCGGCCACTCCGAAGGGCAGGAGGGCGCTCCCCCGCTCGCTCTCCTGCGACAGCTCCGGCATCTCCGGCACCTCCCCGTTCCGTTCCTCCACCAGTCCCAGTCTCACCCCGGACTTTTGCCCTAAGCCCATGGGGGCACCCGCGAAAACCACTCTCGCAGGGAGTAATGTCCCACCTGAGAAGACGATCACGAGGAAGGAATGCTCCATGCTTTCCCGCCTGTTTGCCCCCAAGGTCAAGGTCAGCGCCCACTGCGACCTGCCCTGCGGCGTGTACGACCCGGCCCAGGCCCGCATCGAGGCGGAGTCGGTGAAGGCCGTGCAGGACAAGATGGCCGCCAACGACGACCCTCACTTCCAGGCTCGCGCGACCGTCATCAAGGAGCAGCGCGCCGAGCTCGCCAAGCACCACGTCTCGGTGCTGTGGAGCGACTACTTCAAGCCTCCGCACTTCGAGAAGTACCCGGAGCTGCACCAGCTGGTCAACGACGCCCTGAAGGCCCTCTCGGCCGCGAAGGCGTCCACCGACCCGGCGACGGGCCAGAAGGCGCTGGACTACATCGCCCAGATCGACAAGATCTTCTGGGAGACCAAGAAGGCCTGACCCGGCCTCTCTCGACCGCACCCGGTCCGTATGCCGCCGTCCCGCACGGCGGTGTCACGGGCCGGGTGCGGTCGTGTTCCGGGGCCGAGGACCGGACCGCGACGGGCTCCCCGCGCCTGCCGGGCGGGGCGGCTCCACCGGGGCCCCCGGGACGGGCGGTGGCGTGCGCGATGTCGGTGCGGGCCGCGGTGAGTCCGCGGGACCTCCTCGCCCTCCGGGGCGGCACCGCCCCCTCGCGCCTGCGCGCGCTCACGCCCGCAACTCCCCCGTAGCGGCACCCGCGTGGGGAGAGGGTGGCGCCGACCGCTCACCCGAAGGGCCGACGGCACGCGTACGAGGGGGCCGTCGGGCTTCGGCGGTGCGGGGGCCCGAACTGCCGGTCAGCTCGCGTCGGGGCCCGGCCAGACCGCCGAGGCGTCGTCGCGGTCGGGGGCCGGGAGGCGCAGGGGGCGGACGGGGACGGTCCGGGAGCGGTCCCCGGTGACCGCCGTCCAGGGGGCCGGTCCGCCCGTGTAGGAGAGCGTGGTCAGGACGAACACGCCGTCGGCGTAGACCTCGACGTACTCGCCGACGGTCAGGATGCGCAGGGTGGCGGCCGGTTCGGGGAGGACGGTCTCGGCGAGGGGGGTGCCGGCGGCGCCGGTGATCCAGAGGTTCTTGCCGTCGCAGCCGACGGTGAGGGCGGGACTCCCGGCGCGGCCGGGGCCGAAGGAGCCGGTGCGCAGGGTGACTTCGACAGGGTGGCCGCCGACCTCGACATCGCCGACGGCATGCGGGGCGGGGGCGTGCGTCTCCTCGCCGAGCCAGTCGTCCAGGCCCGGCCACCACATCAGCCGGGGGGCCGAACCCTCTTCCGTCACCAGGGACTTGGGCTGGGCGAGCATGCCTCGGCAGGGGTCGCCGGTGTCGGACAGGCCGACGCGGCGGGGGGTGGTGTGCAGCACGACCCGGGAGCCGTCGGGGGCGGCGATGACGCGCGGGGCGTACGCCCCCGTCGGTCCGAGAGCGCCCCGGCGGGTCCACGGGCCGCGCAGGCGCGGGGCCGTCCACGCCTCGAAGCCCCGGGTCGCGCCGATGGAGCCGAGGAGCAGCCAGCTGCCGTCGTCGAGGCGTTCCAGGACCGGGCATTCGAGTTCGTCGACGTCGCCGGGGGAGATCAGCGGCGGGTGGACCGTCCAGTGCTCCAGGTCGCTGGAGGTGGCGAGGGCGACGCAGCCGCTGACCTCCACGGGAAGGGAGGCGTCACTGGCGCAGATCACCATCGCCCAGCCGTCGCCCTCGTCGTCGCGTACGACGAACGGGTCCCGCCAGCCCATGCGGTCGGCGGTGCGGTACCAGCGGGGGTCCGCCTCGACGACGGGTGTCGTGCCGTGGCGCCGCCAGCCCGTGCCGTCCGTGCGGTCGGAGTACGCGAGGCCCACGGACTGCAGCGGCCAGCCCTCCGGCGTCAGTCCGCTCACGCCCGTGTAGAGCATCGCCATGCCGGCGCCGTGGCGGAAGGGGTGCATCGTCCAGACCGCCCGCTGGTCGAAGCGGCCGGGCAGACCGTTGCCGAACGCGGTGCCCTCGGGCCGCCAGCCGACCAGGTCGGCCGAGGTGGCCCGGCCGTAGGAGGTCTCCATCCGCAGATGGTCGAAGTCGGCGGTCCAGGGGCCCTGGAGGTGCAGCACCGCGTAGGTGCCGTCGTCGTCGCGGAGCAGGGCGAAGTCGTTCACGCAGAGGCCGGGCGGGGCGTATCGCATGCGCAGCAGTCCTGTCGCTCACAGCGCCCAAACGTGTGCGCTGACCATGGTTCCGGAAGGTATCGCTTGAGAATCAGTGCAAGTAAAACTGAACGCAAACGCTTGCGCAACAGCGAAGGCGGGTTTACGGTCTCGTCACCCCACAGCCACACCGACGTGAAACCGGCGCGGTACGAGACGCCGACCCACGCCCTACCGATGGGAGAGAACCGCCGTGACGGTCAGCATCACCGATGTCGCCACCGCCGCCGGTGTCTCGGCGTCCACCGTGTCCCGTGCGCTGCGCGGCCGGCCGGGCGTCTCGGACGAGGTGCGCCGGCAGATCACGGCCGTCGCCACGCAGCTCGGCTACACGGCGTCCCGTTCGGCCTCCAGTCTGGCCAGCGGGCGGACCTACACGATCGGGGTCGTCGCCCCGTACATCGGCCGCTGGTTCTTCGGCACCGTGCTGGACGCCGCCGAGCAGGTGTTCAGCGCGGCCGGCTACGACGTGCTGCTCTACAACCTGGGCTCGCCCGAGGCGCGCAAGCGCTTCTTCACCAAGCTGCCGGTGCGCAAGCGGGTCGACGCGGTGCTCTCGCTGCTCATCCCGGACGAGGACGAGTCGGCGGCCCTGCGCTCGCTCGGGGTGCCGCTGACCTCGACGGTCGGGGGCCCCAGGCCCGGCTTCACCGTGGTCGGCATCGACGACCGGGCGGGCGCGGAGAGCGCCGTACGGCATCTGGCGAACCTCGGCCACCGGCGGATCGGCATGATCTCCGGGGACAGCGGTCCACTGCACTGGACCACGCCTCTCGACCGTCGCGCCGCCTATCTGCACGTCCTCGCCGAGGCCGGGATCGAGCACGATCCCGCGCTGGTCGCGGACGGCGACTACACCGTCGACGGCGGTGAGCGGGCGATGACCGAGCTGCTGGCGGCGTCCCGGCCGCCGACCGCCGTGTTCGCCCAGTCCGACGAGATGGCGATGGGCGCGCTGCGCGCGCTCAGGCGGCATCGGCTGCGGGTGCCGGAGGACGTGTCCGTGGTCGGTTTCGACGACCACGAACTCGCCGACGTGGTCGGCCTGACCACCGTCGCCCAGCCCGTCGCCGGCCAGGGCGCGGAGGCGGCCCGGCTGCTGCTGCGGCAGCTGGACGAACCGGAGACCGAGCAGCCCGGCCATGTGCAGATGCCCATCCGGCTGGTCCTGCGCGAGACGACGGCGCCGCCGCGCCCGCGCGGGCCGCAGTGACCTCCCCGTCCGAGCGCGCCGACACCCGCGCCCTCACCTCCCCGTCCCAGGGCGCCGGCGCCCACGCCCCCACCTCCCGGTCCGGGCACGCCGGCGCCCGGCCACCCGAGAGCCCAGCCCCCCGCACGCACCGAGCCACCCGCTCCTCGCACCCTCATCCCGCACGGAGGCACACACCATGACCCCGACCCCCAGCTCGACAGCCAAGAGGTTCAGTCGCACCGCCCGTGCGGGCCTGGCCCTGGCCCTCCCCCTGGCGGCCCTGGCCGCCTGCGGCGGGGGCGGTGGCGGCGACACGTCCGCCGAGGCCGGCAGCGGTGAGGGAACGATCAGCGTCTGGGCCCACCAGGGACAGAAGAGCGAGTCGGAGGCCCTGCAGAACGCGGTGAAGTCGTTCAACTCCTCGCAGGACAAGGTCAAGGTCGAGCTGAAGCTGATACCTGAGACCGACTACACCAAGACGATCACCGCGACGGACGCCGACAAGCTCCCGGACGTCCTGGAGTTCGACGGCCCCACGATGGCCAACTTCGTCTACACCAGGAAACTCGCCCCGATCGACGACTATGTCTCCGCCGGGACCCTCGACAACGCCACCGACGCGAGCAAGGCGCAGGGCGAGATCGACGGCAAGCACTACGGCCTGGGCATGTTCGACTCCGGCCTCGGCATGTACGGCAGCAAGAAGCTGCTGGACGCGGCCGGGGTGACGTACCCGAAGGGTGTGGACGACGCCTGGACGGCGGACGAGTTCGACGCGGCGCTGAAGGCGCTGAAGGCGAAGGACTCCGACGGCAAGGTCCTGGATCTGCAGGAGGGCAACGGGTACGCCACCGAGTGGGGCACCTACGGTTTCGCCCCCGTCGTCTGGTCGGCCGGCGGCTCCCTGCTCAAGGACGGCAAGGCGCAGGGTGCCCTCGACAGCCCGGCCGTGGTCTCGGCCATGAAGACCTTCCAGTCCTGGAAGGGCACAGTCGACCCCAACACCGACGGCAACGCCTTCGCCAAGGGCCGGGTCGCCCTCAGCTGGGTCGGGCACTGGATGTACCCCGCCTACAGCGAGGCGCTCGGCGACGACCTGGTCGTGCTGCCGCTGCCCGACTTCGGCGACGGCCCGAAGACCGGCCAGGGCTCGTGGGCCTGGGGCGTCGGCGCGAACTCCAAGAACGCCAAGGCCGCCGGTGCCTTCCTGGACTTCCTCCTCGACGACACCAACGTCGGCGCGATGACGAAGGCCAACGGGGCCCCGCCCGCCACCAAGTCCGCGCTCGCGTCCAGTGAGCTGTACAAGCAGGGCGGCCCGCTCCAGCTCTTCTCCGACCAGCTCGCCAAGCCCTGCGGCGACATCGACATCAGCAAGTCCTGTGTCGCCGTCACCCGTCCGGTGACCGCCGGATACCCGGTGGTGACCGCGAAGTTCAGCGAGGCCGTCAACTCGATCTACGGGGGCGCCGACCCGAAGGCCGCCCTGTCGAAGGCCGCCCGCGCCATCGACCGTGACTTCTCGGACAACGCCGGTTACGCGATCCCGTAGGCGCGTTCGTGGCCGATCGGGCGCGGGAGCGCCGCGCCCGATCGGCCCCACGCACCCCGTCAGACCCCCAGGACCCATCGGGTTCAGCCGAACCCATCGGCCGGGGCGGGCACACACCTCGTGGCCGCCCGCCCCGCCGGGAAGAGGACCCTCCCGTGAAAACCGTGGAACCCGTGCCCGCGGCGGGCCCAGGCCGGAAGCAGGCCGCGCCCGTCGGCGAACCGGCCCGGCGGCCGCCCCGCCGGAACCGCGAACGGCTGCACGGACTGCTCATGTCCGCCCCCGCCGTCGCCGGACTCATCGCCTTCGTCGGCATCCCCTTCTGCTACGCCGTGGTGCTCTCCTTCTACAACGTGCGCCTCGGCTCCCCGCTGGAACCCACCTTCTTCGGCGTCGAGCAGTACCGGCGGCTGTTCACCGACCCCGACCTGTCCGGCCCGTTCCTGCGGGCACTGCTCAACAACCTGACGTTCGCCGTGGTCGTCGTCCCCCTCCAGACGGGCCTCGCCCTGGGCCTGGCGATCCTGCTGAACCGCAAGCTGAAGGCGATCGGCCTGTTCAGGTCGCTGTTCTTCATGCCGGTCGTCTTCCCGATGGCACTCGTGGCCGTGATCTGGCGGCTGATCCTCGCCCGCAGCGACCAGGGCATGCTCAACTCGGTGCTGGACGCGGTCAGTCTCGGCAACTGGGGCGCGTTCGACTGGCTCGGCGACGGACTGACGGCGATGGCCTCGATCATCGTGCTCTCCGTCTGGCAGGGCGTGGGCTTCCAGATGGTCATCCTGCTCGCCGGCCTCCAGCAGATCCCGGACGAGCGCTACGAGGCCGCCCGGCTCGACCGGGCCTCCACCTGGCAGCAGTTCCGGCACATCACCCTGCCCGGCATCCGCGGCACCCTCGTCTTCGTCGCGATGCTCACCTCGGTGCTGTCGTTCCGGGTCTTCGACCAGGTGTACGTGCTGGTCAAGGGAGGCGGCCTCGACGAGGACGCCGCGCGCACGGTGATGTACCAGGCCGTCACCACGGCCTTCGACCAGAACAACGTCGGCCAGGCGTCCGCGATCACCGTCGTCTTCTTCCTGATCGTCGTCACCCTGACCCTGATCCAGCGCCGTGTCGTCCGGCCCGACAACGAGGACTGAGCATGAGCACGACCATGAGTACGCGCATGCGTCCGCGGACGAGCACGCGCACGGGTGCCGGTCCGTCCCGCACCCGGCTGCGCCGGTTCCTCGACTACACCGTCCTCTCCGTGCTGGCCTTCGTCTTCACGCTGCCGGTGCTCTACCTCCTCCTCGGCAGCCTCAAGCCGTCCGACGAGGTCCTGGACGGCCTGTCCGGCTTCCTCCCCACGCATCTGTCCTTCGACAACTACGCCGCCGTCCTGGACAGCCTGAACTCCGACAGCACCGGTTACTTCTGGCAGTTCATGGGCGTCTCTCTGCTGCTGGCGTTCGTGGTGGTTACCGGCGGCCTCTTCGTCAACTCGATGGCGGCGTACGGGCTCTCGCGGCTGCGCTGGCGGGGCCGGGAGGCCGTCTTCACCCTCGTCCTGCTGCTGATGCTGGTGCCGTTCGAGTCGGTGGCCGTACCGCTGTTCTACCTGTTCAACGACCAGCGGAACACACTCTTCATCCAGGCGCTCCCGTTCGTCGCGAACGCCTTCTCGGTCTACCAGTTCCACACGTTCTTCCGCTCGATCCCGCCGAGCATCGAGGAGGCGGCCCGGCTGGACGGCGCGGGCCCCTGGCGCACCTTCTTCGCGATCATCGTCCCGATGTCGAAGCCGGCGTTCGCGTCGGTCGCGATCCTGACCTTCCTCACCCAGTGGGGCTCGTTCCTGTGGCCCGTGCTGATGGTCTCCGACCCGTCGGTGCGCCCGCTGCCCCTGGAGATGAGCGTCTTCCAGGGCCAGCAGCCCCCGGACTGGGGTCAGATCCTCGCCTTCGGTGTCCTCCTCGTCCTCCCGGTCCTGATCGTCTTCGCCTTCTTCCAGCGATGGTTCGTCCAGGGGGTGGCCAACTCGGCCGTGAAGGGGTGACGGCGGCACCGGCCGCACCTCCCCCGTTGTCGGTGGTCGGTGCGATGCTGTCGTCATGAACCGGGACGATCTGGTGCGGCTGCGGCGGGCGCGGGACCGCATGGACCGTGAGTACGCCGAGCCGCTGGACATGACCGCGCTCGCCCGGACCGCGCTGATGTCCCCCGGGCACTTCCAGCGCAGCTTCCGCGCGGCCTTCGGCGAGACCCCCTACGGCTATCTCATGACCCGCCGCATCGAGCGCGCCAAGGCGTTGCTGCGGCGCGGCGACCTGACGGTGACCGAGGTGTGCGTCGCCGTGGGGTGTT
This sequence comes from Streptomyces sp. NPDC041108, assembly GCF_055592645.1. Lineage (NCBI taxonomy): Bacteria > Bacillati > Actinomycetota > Actinomycetes > Kitasatosporales > Streptomycetaceae > Streptomyces > Streptomyces sp. NPDC041108. Next base: position 161,431 of record NZ_JBVIYK010000003.1, read on the forward strand.
CGTCGCTCGGCTCCTTCAGTTCGCGCTTCACCGAGCTGGTCGGCGAGACACCGAGCGCCTACCGGGCGCGCTCGCACGAGGAGAGCGCGGCGATCCCCGCGTGTGTGGCGAGACGCCTGACCCGCCCGGCCCGGCACCGCGTACGCACGGCGGAGCCGGGTGAAGCGTCCTAGCGTGAGGGCATGGCTACGAAAGATCCGAACGTCACGCCCGCCGCGCACGCACTCCCGGCCCCGGAGGTGAGGCTCGCCCAGTGCTTCCTCGCCGTCGACGACCACGACAAGGCGGTCGCCTTCTACCGGGACGTGCTGGGCATGGAGGTCCGCGGTGACGTGGGCTTCGAGGGCATGCGCTGGGTCACCGTGGGTTCCCCGCTCCAGCCGGACGTCGAGATCGTCCTGGAACCCCCGGCCGCCGACCCCGACATCTCCCCCGCCGACCGCGAGACCATCGCCACGCTGCTGGCCAAGGGCGTCCTGCGCGGCGTCAACTTCACCACCACCGACTGCGACGCCCTCTACGCCCGCGTCGAGGCCTCCGGCGCCGACGTCCTCCAGGAACCCATGGACCAGCCCTACGGCGTCCGCGACTGCGCCTTCCGCGACCCGGCCGGGAACATGCTGCGCTTCATGCAGCGCCGAGGGTAGGCGGCAGACCCTGCGGCGGCCGCCGCAGGGCGGCGCCGGGCGGCGGAACGGCGGAAACCTCGTTGCGCGACGGCGCGGCGCGGGAGACCGTACGACTCGTTCAGCCATGGGGGCCGGACCGTACGAGAGGGAGCGGGGCTGTGGGCGGAGCGGGCGGGAACGGCGACGGCGGCTCGGGCGGAGACGGGGCCGGGGCGGCACCGGGGGCGATCCGGTGGACCTATGCCTTCGTGGACCGGCCGGCGGCCGGGTTCGCGCGGGCGTGTGCCTTCTGGACTGCGGTCACGGCGACCGGGCCGTCCGAGCCCCGGGGCGACCGGGGTGAGTTCGTGACCCTGCTGCCCGGGACCGGCGACGCGTGCGTCAAGGCGCAGGGTGTCGCCTCCGGCGACGGCGGCGCCCACCTGGACCTGGCCGTGGAGGACGTCCCCGCGCTGGTCGACCGGGCGGTCCGGCTCGGCGCCGAGGTGGTCGCCCCGAACGACGGCTGGGCGGTGCTGCGCTCCCCCGCCGGACACCTCTTCTGCGCGGTGCCGTGGCACGGGGAGTCGGTGCGGCCTCCGGTGGTCGACGGGAGCCGCCTGGACCAGGTGTGCCTGGACGTGTCGCCGGACGCGTTCGCAGGGGAGGCCGCCTTCTGGACGGCCCTGTCGGGGTGGGACTCCCACCCGGGCTCCCGTCCGGAGTTCCATGTCGTGCGGCCACCGGCCGGCCTGCCCGTCCGCATCCTCCTCCAGCGTCTCGACGCTCCCCGGCCCGCGTCCGCCCACCTCGACCTCGCCTGCGCCGACATCGGCACCACCCGGGCCCACCACGAGACGCTCGGCGCCACCGTCGTGGCCGAACACCCGCACTGGACGGTGATGCGCGACCCGGCGGGCGGCACGTACTGCCTGACCGGCCGGTCCCCGGAGACGGGCGGACTGCCGCCGGCGGCACGGTGACGCCGTCGCGGTGAGCCGTAGGCGGCCAGGGAGCGGGAAGCGTACGCCTCAGATGTCCCCCGCGCCGTCCAGCACCGGCCGGACGACCACCGGATACTCCGTGAGCCCCTCCGGGCCGGGGCACCGGGCGACCCGGGCCGCGATCTCGGTGGCCCGGTCCAGGCTCGCGCAGTCCAGCAGCCAGTAACCGGCGAGCTGCACCTCGGAGTGCGGGTACGGGTCGTCCGTGATCACCGGCTCGCCGTCGGCGCCGGCCGTCACGAAACGGGTCCGCGCCGGTTCCGCCAGCCCCTGCCCGTCGATCATCTCCCCGGTCCGGGCGAGGTCCTCGTTGATCGCTCCCATGTGGTCGTACATGGCCCGCAGCTGCTCCCCCGTCCAGGCCGGGGAGCCGGCGGACGCCTTGCCGCGCATGCCCTCGTAGTCCGCCTGCGTGCCGAGGACCATCATCAGATACTTCATGCGTCGGCTCCTTGTCCGCCCGGGTCGAGGCCACCCGCAGGACGGCCCGCAGGCAAGACGCCGGAGCAGCCCGGCATGGGGTGACGACCGGACCCGTCAGGTCTTCTCCGGGGTGCGCACCCCGGAGGTCCCGCCCTCCTCGCCCGCCCGCGCGTCGTGACGGTCGTCCACGTCATGATTCCCGTGCGCGCCGTGATACCCGCTCGTGCGCCGGGCCACCGCCCGGGGCTTCTCGGCGGCGGCCTCCTCGGCCTCGACGGCCGCGTCGACGTACGCCGCACACTCGTGATTCCTGCACGGACCCGGACTCCATACGGGTACCCACGCGCCCAGCGTCTTGTGCCGCCGTACGACCGTGGCCACAGGCTGTCCGCAGACCGGGCAGACTTGCTCGTCGATGCCCATGTCCTCAGGGTATGGCCGACGGCGTCGGCCCGCTCCCCGCGTGCACGGACTACCGGCGCCCGGCCACGCGCGGGAGGCGGGGCGGCCGCGCGGCGCCCCTCCGTCAGCGCTTCCTGCTGTACGTGCGCACGACCACCCCGTTGTCGAAGCCGCGCACCTCGTCGAGCGTGAAGTCCGAGACGGCGAAGCCGGAGCCGAACATCGGCATGCCGCTGCCCTGCACCACCGGGTACGTCTTGATGATCAGCTCGTCGATCTCGTCGATCAGCGCTCCCGCGACGGCCGCGCCGCCGCAGAGGTAGATGCCGAGTTCGCCGTCCTCCGCCTTGAGTTCACGGACCTTGCCGACCAGGTCCTCCGAGATGATCTCGACGTGCGGGTCGGGCGACTCCTTCAGCGTGCGCGAGGCCACGTACTCGCGCAGATGGGAGAACGGGCTGGTGATGCCCTCCTTCAGTGCCACCTGGTAGCTGGCGCGGCCCTGGACGATCGTGTCGTACTTCTTGTTCGGCAGGCCGTCCGTGCCGACGAGCCGGCGCACATGGCTCGGGTTGATGTCCGGGTGCTCGGTGGTGAGGTACTCGGCGAAGTCGCCCACCACGAAGCGGTACATGTAGGACGCGTCACCGTCCGGGTCCCCGATGAACCCGTCGATCGAACAGGCGACGGCGTAGGTGAGCTTGCGCAAAACGGTCTCTCTTCCCTCGTCCGACAGGTGGGTCATCGCGTGACCGCTTAACCACTTCAGTTATAGTACTTCAGTCGTAGTGGTTGCAACCGATCGGAACGAGGGAGCCCGGATGGTCAGGAACCCGGAGCGCAGGGGCGCTCTGCTGGACGCGGGGGTGGAGGTGCTGGCGCGGGAGGGGGCACGCGGGCTGACGTTCCGGGCGGTGGACGCCGAGGCCCGGGTGCCGGTGGGCACCGCGTCGAACTACTTCGCCGACCGCGACGCCCTTCTCCATCAGATCGACGCCCGGCTGAAGGAACGTCTGGCGCCCGACCCGGCCGTGGTCGAGGGTCTGCTCGCGTCACCGAAGGACCGGAACCTGGTCACCGCCTTCATGCGCGACCTGCTGGCCCGCGTCACCGGGGACCGCACCGGCTACCTCGCCCACCTCGAACTGCGCCTCGAAGCCACCCGCCGCCCGGCCCTGCACGCCTCGTACTCCGAGTCGGTGCGCGCAGAGCTGGAGTTCGGGATGCGCTTCCACCGCGAGGCCGGTCTGCCCGGCGGCGACGAGACGGTCATGGTCCTCTACCTGGCCATGCAGGGCCTTCTCCTCGAACACCTCACCCTGCCGGAGGTCCTCGACGACGCCCTCCCCGGCGTCACCGCCCCCGAGGGCCTGATGGAACGCCTCGTGGAGACGATCGTCCCCGACCACTGAGCGGCGGCGGCACGAAGAACCGGCGGGCCCCGCACACCGTGGGGATGTGCGGGACCCGCCGGTCGTCCGAAGGCGCCGTCACCACGCCGGGTCAGGTCGACGCGGCGCCGACACCTCCGGAGCATCACCCGGCCTCCGGCCGGTCCCTGGCCCCCGCCTCAGCTGCTGCGCCGCGTCACGAACTCGGCCAGTGCGAGGAGCCCACCGGCCGACTCCGGGTCCGGGACAGCCCGGGACAGCTCCCGGACGGCCCGGGCCATCCGGTCGGCGGCCTCGGTCTGTGCCCATTCACGGCCGCCGGCCCGCTCCACCACGAGCGCCGTGCGCTCCAGGTCTCCTTCCGCGTACGGCAGTGCGTACAGCTCGGCGAGTTCGGTGGCCTCCGGAGTGCCGGAGGCGAGTGCGGCGACCACCGGGAGGGACTTCTTGCGGACCATGAGATCCGCCCCGGCCGGCTTGCCGGTACGGCTCGGGTCCCCCCAGATGCCGATCACGTCGTCGATGAGCTGGAAGGCCAGCCCGGCCTCCCGCCCGAACGCGTCGAGAGCCTCGACGTCCTCCTCGGCGGCGCCCGCGTACAGCGCTCCGATCGCGCAGGCGCAGCCGAGCAGCGCGCCGGTCTTCGCCTCGGCCATGGAGAGCACCTCGTCGAGGGTGACCTCCTGCGGCGGGCGCCCCTCCATCTCGGTGTCCGTGGACTGGCCCGCGCAGAGTTCGACGACACAGGACGCGAGCCGCACGGCGGCCGCGGCCGACGCGGGATGCGGGTCCTCGGCGAGCAGTCGCTGGGCGAGTGCCTGCATCGCGTCCCCGGCGAGGATCGCGTCGGGGACGCCGAACACGGTCCACGCGGTGGCCCGGTGCCGACGCGTGGTGTCCCGGTCCATCACGTCGTCGTGCAGCAGGGTGAAGTTGTGCACCAGTTCCACCGCGGCGGCGGCCCGCACGGCGGCCGACTCGTGCCCCCCGAGCGCCTCCACGGCGGCCAGGACCAGGGCCGGGCGTATCGCCTTGCCCGCGTTCCCGGCGGCCGGGGTGCCGTCCGCGTCCTCCCAGCCGAAGTGGTAGCGCGCGACCCTGCGCATCGAAGGGGGCAAGGACCCCACGGCACGGCGCAGTTCGGGGGCGACGGACACCCGGGCCTGCTCCAGGATCCCGGCCGCCTCCTGTCCTCCGGACGAACTGCCCCCGTCCGCCCGGCCCTCCGCGTCCCGGTCCCCGCCGGAAGGCGCAGTGCTCGCGGGCTCCCCGCCCCCCTCCTGCTCCAGAACTCCCCTCCGCCTCCGGCGCCGGTCTCCCGCGGGCCTCAGCAGTCCCGCCACGGTCAGGACGCCGATCGCATGCGCCCCGGCGGCCGGCTCCGCATCCTCCGCCGGGCGCCCGTCCCCCCGCCGGTCCAGGAGCCTCGACTCCGCGTCCGCCAGGTCCGGGGCGCTCCCGAGGAGTTCGCGCCGTTCCGGACCCTTGCCGCCCGCGGGCCCGCCGTCCGGAATCCCGGCGGCACCCCGTTTCGGCTCCGTCATGAACTCACCCATGGGGTCGCCCCGGAGGACCGACGCACGGGGGCGGTACCGCCCCCGAGGGGCGCATACTCCCGGAGCGCACCCGACCCGACGGGCGGGTGCACGGCATCCGGTCGGCCAGGGTCACCGCCAGCGGCCGATCTCGACGTTCTCCAGAACGCCGAGCGCGTCGGGGACCAGGACCGCGGCCGAGTAGTAGGCCGTCACGAGGTACTTGATGATCGCCTGTTCGTTGATGCCCATGAACCGCACCGACAGGCTGGGCTCGATCTCGTCAGGGATGCTCGCGGCCCGCAGACCGATGACGCCCTGGTCGTCCTCGCCGGTACGCATCGCGATGATCGACGTGGTCCGGGCCTCGGTCACCGGGATCTTGTTGCACGGGTAGATCGGCACACCGCGCCAGGTGGGGATGCGGTTCCCGGCGATGTCGACGGTCTCCGGGACCAGCCCGCGCTTGTTCAGTTCGCGCCCGAACGCGGAGATCGCGCGGGGGTGGGCGAGCAGGAGCTTGGTGCCCCGGCGGCGGCTGAGCAGTTCGTCCAGGTCGTCCGGGCCGGGCACACCGTCGTGCGGCTGGAGCCGCTGGTCGTACTCGCAGTTGTGCAGGAGGCCGAACTCGCGGTTGTTGACCAGCTCGTGCTCCTGGCGCTCCTTCAACGCCTCGACCGTCAGCCGGATCTGCTGCTCGGTCTGGTTCATCGGCTGGTTGTAGAGGTCGGCCACGCGCGTGTGGATGCGCAGGACGGTCTGGGCCACGCTGAGTTCGTACTCGCGCGGCGCGGCCTCGTAGTCGACGAAGGTGTGCGGGATGTCCGGCTCACCGCTGTGGCCGGCGGCGAGGTCGATCTCCTTCTCGCCGTACTTGTTGGTGCGCTGCGACGGGATCGCGCGCAGCTCCTGGAGGTGCTCGCTCAGGGTCTCGGCCCGCTCGGCGAGCTGCTCGACGGCACGCCGCGGCAGGACGAGCACCGTGCACGCGGTGACCGCGCGGGCCGTGTACTCCCAGATCGCCTCGGGGTCGATCAGGGCCTGCTCGCCGAAGTAGGCGCCGTCGGCCAGCACGCCGAGGACCGCGTCGTCGCCGTAGGGGCCCGTGCCGATCTTCTCGACCTTGCCGTGGGCGAGGAGGAACACCTCCTCCGCCTGACTGCCGAATTCGGCCAGGACGTCACCGGGCGCGAACTCCCGCTGTTCGCACCGCTGGGCCAGCTCGCCCAGCACGTCGATGTCCTCGTAGGTCCGCAGGGCCGGCAGCTCGCCCAGCTCCGCGGGGATGACGGCGACCCGGTCGCCGGTCTTCACGAAGGTGACGCGACCGTCGCCGACCGCGTAGGTGAGCCGCCTGTTCACCCGGTACGTGCCACCCTGCACGTTCACCCAGGGAAGGGTGCGCAGCAGCCAGCGCGAGCTGATCTCCTGCATCTGGGGTGTGGACTTCGTGGTGGTGGCCAGGTTCCGGGCAGCGGCCGTGCCGAGACTCTGCTGCGGCTTGTCCTGCTGCGGACGGACCTCTTCGCCTACCGACATACGGATTTCCCCTCCGGGTGTGCACTGATCTCGCGGTCACCGATCTCGCGATCCAGCCTCGCATCACGGAGAGTGTTGGTGCTATTACCCGAAAGAGCGGGAATGGATCTTAGGAGACTGGGCACATCCGTCACCTTTGTCGACCCGCTCGCGCACCAGTCCGAGCTCCGTGTGAATCTGACCGGATCCGCCCGCACGCCCCGCCGACGACTCGCTCGCGCCGCGTGTCAGGGGTACAAGCCTGCGTACGAGGCGGCCACGACCAGCGGCCGTCGCACGGCACGAAGGAGTCGGCCATGGCCCCACCCATGTCCGCGGGCAGGTTTCTCACCGTCCTCAAGAACGAGGGCGTCCGGGTCGTCGAGGTCGGCGACTGGGAGCATCACAACCGCAACCACGTGGGCCCCTGGGGGCCTGTCCACGGCGTGATGATCCACCACACCGTCACCTCCGGCAGCGAGCGCACCGTACGCATCTGCCGCAACGGCTACTCGGGCCTGCCCGGCCCGCTGTGCCACGGCGTCATCACCAAGGACGGCCGTGTCCATCTCGTCGGTTACGGCCGCGCCAACCACGCCGGCCTCGGCGACGACGACGTGCTGCGGGCCGTGATCGCCGAGAGGACGCTCCCGCCGGACAACGAGTCCAACACCGACGGCAACCGCCACTTCTACGGCTTCGAGTGCGAGAACCTGGGCGACGGCCAGGACCCCTGGCCCGAGGCCCAGCTCGACGCCATCGAACGGGTCTCCGCCGCGATCTGCCGCCACCACGGCTGGAACCAGCGGTCCGTCATCGGCCATCTCGAATGGCAGCCCGGCAAGGTCGACCCCCGGGGCTTCACCATGGCCGCCATGAGAAAACGGGTCCGGGACCGCCTGGCGTAACCGCACCGCCCGGCGCTGCCGCGCGAGCACGAGCACGAGCGGCCGCACACCCACCGGTCACGTGTCCGACAATGGACATGTGACCGGCCAGCCCCCCGCCCCCGACCCCGCCACCGTCCTGAACCCCCGGCTGCCCTCCCCCCTCCAGGAGGTCACCGACGAGCGCCTCGCCCGCCACGGCGTCCGGCTGCTCCTCAAGCGGGACGACCTGATCCACCCGCGGCTCGTCGGCAACAAGTGGCGCAAGCTGGCCCCCAGTCTGCGCGCCGCGGCCGGCCGCCCGCTGCTCACCTTCGGCGGCGCCTACTCGAACCACCTGCGCGCCACCGCCGCCGCGGGACACCTTCTGGGCCTGTCCACCATCGGCGTGGTCCGCGGCCAGGAACTGGCCCACCGCCCGCTCAACCCGTCCCTGGCCCGCTGCGCGGCGGACGGCATGCGGCTGCACTTCGTCGACAGATCGACATACCACCACAAGTCCGACCCGGCCACGCTGGCCGCCGTCCTGCGCGCCGTCGGCGCCGGGGACGCGTACGTCGTCCCCGAGGGCGGCAGCAACAGCCTCGCGGTGCGCGGCTGCCAGGACCTCGGGGCGGAACTGCGCGGCCGGGCCGAGGTCGTGGCGATCGCCTGCGGGACCGGCGGCACCCTCGCGGGACTGGCCGCCGGTCTGGCCCCCGACCAGCGCGCTCTCGGGATTCCCGTGCTCAAGGGGGGCTTCCTCGAAGAGGAGATACGGCGGCTGCAGGACCGCGCCTTCGGCGGCCGGCGCGGAGACTGGCGCCTCGACGACCGCTTCCACTTCGGCGGCTACGCACGCACCGCGCCCGAACTGGACGCCTTCGCCCTCGACTTCGAGGCCCGCCACTCCCTGGCCGTGGAGCGTCTCTATGTCGCCAAGTTGCTCTACGGACTTGTCTCCATGGCGGCGGAGGGTGCCTTCGCGCCCGGGACGCGGGTGGCCGCCGTGATCACCGGACGCCCCTTCGAGGAACCCACGCCGTAGGGCGACCGGGACGCCCGGAACCGCCTCAGGACGCCTCCCGGTAGACCGCCGCCTCCTCCAGGTCCAGCCTGCGCAGCAGGGTGCGCAGCATCTCGTCGTCGATGTACCGGCCGTCCCGCAGCTTCACGAAGACCTCGCGCTCGGCGCCGATCATCTCGCGCGAGAGGCGGCTGTAGGTGTCGTCGACGCTCTCCCCGGTCACCGGGTTCACCGCGCCGAGCCGTTCCCAGACGGCGTTGCGGCGTCGTTCCAGGACCGTGTGGAGGCGGTCGACCAGCGGGGGCGGCAGCTCGTTGCGCTCGTTCGTGAGGAGTTCGTCGAGGCGGGCCTCGGCGGCGCGGGACGCCTGGGCCTGCGCGTTGGCCTCGGCGAGCGTCTCGGCCTGCTGGTCGCGTCCCGGCAGCTTCAGTACGCGGATGAGCGGCGGGAGGGTCAGCCCCTGGATGACGAGCGTTCCGATGACCGTCGTGAAGGTCAGGAAGAGGATCAGGTTCCGTTCGGGGAAGTCGTCCCCGCCGTTGACCGTGAGCGGGATCGAGAAGGCGATGGCCAGCGAGACGACCCCCCGCATGCCGGCCCAGGCGATCACGAAGGGCGCCTTCCAGGTGGGGTTGTCCTCCCGCTCCCGGATGCGCCGCGACAGGATGCGGGGCAGGAAGGTGGCCGGATAGACCCACACGAACCGGCTCGCGACCACGACGAGGAAGACGGCCACGGCGTACCAGGATGCGCGGACGCCCTCGTACTCGCCCAGCCCTTCCAGGACGACCGGGAGCTGCAGGCCGATGAGGGCGAACACGGCGGACTCCAGCAGGAAGGCGACCATCTTCCAGACGGCCTCCTCCTGGAGGCGGGTGGCGAAGTCGACCTGCCAGTTGCGGTAGCCGAGGTACAGGCCGACGACGACCACGGCGAGCACCCCGGAGGCGTGCACCCACTCGGCGAGCCCGTAGGCCACGAACGGGATCAGCAGGGAGAGGGTGTTCTGGAGCAGCGCCTCCTTCAGGTGTGTGCGCAGCCAGTGGATCGGCACCATCAGCAGCAGGCCCACCGCGACGCCGCCGACGGCCGCCACCAGGAAGTCGACCGTCCCGCCCGACCAGCTGGCACCCTCGCCGATGGTGGCCGCGAGGGCCACCCGGTAGGCGGTGATCGCGGTGGCGTCGTTCACCAGGGACTCGCCCTGCAGGATCGTGGTGATCCGCGAGGGCAGGCCCACCCGCCGGGCGACCGCCGTCGCCGCGACCGCGTCCGGCGGCGCGACCACCGCGCCGAGCACCAGCGCCGCGGTCAGCGGCATCCCCGGCACGATCAGGTAGGCCGCCCAGCCGACCGCGAGGGTCGCGAAGAGCACGTAGCCGACCGACAGCATCGCCACGGGCCGCAGTTGGGCCCGCAGGTCGAGGTACGAGCTGTCGCCGGCGGCCGTGTACAGCAGCGGGGGCAGGATCAGCGGCAGGACGATCTCGGGGTCGAGTTCGTAGTGCGGCACCCCGGGCAGGTACGACACCGCGAGCCCCGCCGCGACCAGCAGCAGCGGGGCGGGCACCGGCGTGCGCCGGGCGGCACCGGCGACCGTCGCGCTCCCGGCGACCAGCAACAGCAAGGGCAGGAAGTGCATCGCTTGCGCCGCCTTCGTTTCCGCGCGGCGTTCCGCGCACCCGTCGTAACCTGGCAATCATGAAACAGTGCACGCACACGGACGCGCTGCCGCACCCCGAGCCCGATCCCCTGAGCGACACCTGCCCGGAGTGCCTGGCCGCCGGCAGCCATCCGGTGCAGTTGCGGATGTGCCTGGAGTGCGGGCACGTGGGCTGCTGCGACTCCTCCCCGATGAGGCACGCCACCGCGCACCACAAGGAGAGCGGCCATCCCATCATGCGGACGTTCGAGGCGGGCGAGACCTGGCGCTGGTGCTTCGTCGACCATGTACTCGTATGACGGAACCTGTATCGGTATGACCATCGCAGCGGAGATGTCGCACGACGGAACCATGTCACCCCGTGACACGTCGACGTACTCGTGTGACACGGTTCGGCAGTCCGGCGCCTGGGTACGTCAATCCGGCGCGTGCTCTTCCTATTTGAGGCCCGCAGACCTCTAGCCACCGAGCGTATTCATAGGCTTACTATGAGTGACAACATGGGGTGGGGTCCCAGGACCCCGAGGACACGGCGCTCGGTAGCGCGATAGCGTCACCGCTGAACCACGTAGCGCGTTACCCCGGGGGGCGACCCTCGGCCCCCGTAAAAGCTTGTACCACCTTGGAGGTGAGGGTGTCCCAGATCGCAGGCGAGCCCGGGATCCAGGACTTCGTGGAAGTCCGGCTGCCGGCCGCGGGTGCCTACCTGTCGGTGCTGCGTACGGCGACGGCCGGCCTCGCGGCCCGTTTGGACTTCACCCTCGACGAGATCGAGGATTTGCGCATCGCGGTCGACGAGGCCTGCGCGATCCTGCTTCAGCAGGCCGTGCCCGGCTCGGTGCTCAGCTGTGTCTTCCGTCTGGTCGACGATTCACTGGAGGTCACGGTCTCGGCCCCCACCACGGACGGTCACGCCCCCGCGCGCGACACCTTCGCCTGGACCGTGCTGTCGGCCCTGGCGGGCAAGGTCTCCTCCGCGGTGGCCGACGACAAAACCGTTTCGATCAGCCTCTACAAACAGCGCGGCGCGGGACCCGGGCCGGCGTGAGGAACGGGGACGGGCCGGTGCGGGACGAAGAACGCGGCACACGGGAACTTCCCGCGGAGGACGACGGCGGCGGGCCGGCGCATCTGGCGGACGGCGTCGACGGCATCCCCGAGCAGGCCAGGCCGCATCCGGAGGACGAGTCCTCGGCGGCGGCCGGCGCGTCTCGGTGGACGGGGCCGGCCGACGGCGAGGAGCGCGAGGCTCCCTCCGACGGGCAGCGGGATCCGGAAGGTGCCCCGCGGATCACCACGTCCTCGCGAGGGCGGACTGGGGCCTCCCCCGCTCGACCACGGTCGGGAGCTGGGGGAACGGTGACGGCGGGCGGGACTATGAGCGAGCACGAGCGACACGACGAGGCGGCCGCGCAGAACGCGCAGACCGTGCGCAGCACCCAGCACGACCCACAGGACCGCAGCGGGGCGCGAGCCCTGTTCATCGAGCTGCGCGCCCTGCCGGACGGCAGTGTCGAGTACGCGGAGCTGCGCAACCGGCTGGTCCGGATGCATCTGCCGCTCGTGGAGCACCTCGCGCGCCGCTTCCGCAATCGCGGGGAGCCGCTGGACGACCTGACGCAGGTCGCCACCATCGGTCTGATCAAGTCGGTGGACCGCTTCGACCCGGACCGCGGCGTGGAGTTCTCCACGTACGCGACCCCGACGGTCGTCGGCGAGATCAAGCGGCACTTCCGTGACAAGGGCTGGGCAGTGCGGGTGCCGCGCCGGCTGCAGGAGCTGCGCCTCGCGCTGACCACGGCCACGGCCGAGCTGTCCCAGCAGCACGGGCGCTCGCCGACGGTGCACGAGCTGGCCGAGAAACTGGCCATCTCGGAGGAGGAGGTCCTGGAGGGCCTGGAGTCGGCCAACGCGTACTCCACGCTGTCCCTGGACGTCCCCGACACCGACGACGAGTCCCCGGCCGTCGCGGACACTCTCGGCGCCGAGGACGAGGCACTGGAAGGTGTCGAGTACCGGGAGTCCCTCAAGCCTCTCCTGGAGGATCTCCCGCCCCGGGAGAAGCGGATCCTGCTGCTGCGGTTCTTCGGCAACATGACCCAGTCGCAGATCGCCCAGGAGGTCGGCATCTCGCAGATGCACGTCTCACGGCTGCTGGCGCGGACGCTGGCCCAGCTCCGCGAGAAGCTGCTCGTGGAGGAGTAGCTCGCGCTCCTGTCAGGGCCTACCGCTTCGTCTCCTCCGCCCGGCCCGGCCCCTGGATCCCCAGGGCCTGGGCCGTAGCGGGATTGAGCAGCAGGACCAGCGCGGCGACGGCGACCACGGCCAGGACGATGCCCGCCCAGATCGCCACGCTGTCGGCGCGCAGCAGGTTGTAGGCCACCGGCAGCGCCATGATCTGGGTGATGACGGCGGGCCCCCGGCTCCAGCTCCGGCGCAGCAGCAGCCCGCGCGCGGCGATCAGCGGCAGCAGGGCCAGCGCGACGAGGGTGATCCCTCCGGTGACGCCGGTGCTGAAGTCGCCGGAGTCTCCGTCGAGGCCCAGCACGAACATGGCCCCGCCGCCCACCAGCAGGGCCACCCCCTCCAGCACGGCCAGTGCCGCCGCGGCGGTCAGCCGCCCGGGACGGGGCTCGGCGTCGGAGGTGTCCGGCGTGGAGGTCTGCTCAGGGCTCACCCGTGAAGGGTAGCCCTCACCCCGCCACGCGCCCCCACGTGCTCATCGTCACTACCCGATCTCCCCCTTGATCCGCACCTCGGTATGGGCCGGGTACCACCCAGTAGGTACGCTGCAACCCATGCGTGCACTTCTCGTGGTCAATCCGGCGGCAACCACCACAAGCGCACGTACGCGCGATGTCCTGATCCACGCCCTCGCCAGCGAGATGAAGCTGGAGGCGGTCACCACCGAGTACCGCGGCCACGCCCGGGACCTCGCCCGGCAGGCCGCGGAGGGCAAGGGCGACATCGAACTGGTCGTCGCGCTCGGCGGTGACGGCACGGTCAACGAGGTCGTCAACGGCCTGCTGCACCACGGCCCCGATCCCGACCGCCTTCCCCGTCTCGCCGTGGTCCCCGGCGGCTCCACCAATGTCTTCGCCCGGGCGCTGGGACTGCCCAACGACGCCGTGGAGTCGACCGGCGTCCTGCTCGACGCCCTGCGCGAGAGCCGGGAGCGCACGGTCGGCCTGGGCATGGCCTCGGGCACGCCGGGTACGGAGGACGAGGCCGTGCCGTCCCGCTGGTTCACCTTCTGCGCCGGCTTCGGATTCGACGCGGGTGTGATCGGCCGGGTCGAGCAACAACGGGAACGCGGACGGAAATCCACACACGCCCTTTACCTGCGTCAGGCATTTCGGCAGTTCCTGGAAGAGCCGCATCGCAGACTCGGCACGATCACCGTGGAGCGGGCGGGCCAGGAGCCGATTTCCGATCTTGTGCTGTCCATAGTCTGCAACACGTCCCCATGGACGTTTCTGGGTAATCGCCCGGTGTACGCGTCGCCTAAGGCCTCGTTCGATAAAGGCCTCGACGTGCTCGGTCTGAGCCGCATGTCGACGCCCGCGCTCGCCCGATATGGCACACAGTTGCTCACTTCGTCCCCCGAGCGCGGACCCCGCGGGAAGCACGCCACCACCCTGCACGATCTGACCGACTTCACCTTGCATTCGAAGGTCCCCCTCCCCCTTCAGATGGACGGCGACCACCTCGGACTGCGGACGAGCGTGACGTTCACAGGCGTACGCCGTGCACTGCGTGTGATTGTGTGAGCGGAACGGGCAAAAGTCCTTCCACTCGAACGTTTAGGCCAGGGTCCACCCCATGGAAGTACGGCTGTGACACAGTCGACACCGAGGAATCAAAAAAAACTTTCCGGAAGGGGTTGTATCCGCCGCTGAGGTTTGCGAGTCTCTACGTGGCGCTCGGGACAGCCCGCAACACCGGCTCACGCAAGCGCCAGAACCCCTCCTCAATCCACAGGACCACACCAGTCCGTCTGGTGATCGGCCCTTCACTTGTTGAGGGATTCGTGAAAGCGTTCACATTCACAAGCAACGTGCAAGTAATACCAAGGAGAGGTAGCAGCCATGGACTGGCGTCACAACGCCGTTTGCCGCGAGGAAGACCCCGAGCTCTTCTTCCCCATCGGCAACACCGGTCCTGCGCTGCTGCAGATCGAGGAAGCCAAGGCTGTCTGCCGTCGCTGCCCGGTTATCGAGCAGTGTCTGCAGTGGGCGCTTGAGTCCGGCCAGGACTCCGGCGTCTGGGGTGGTCTCAGCGAGGACGAGCGCCGCGCCATGAAGCGCCGCGCCGCCCGCAACCGGGCCCGTCAGGCATCGGCCTGACATCCCACCCAGCAATAGCCTGAGCTTGGCGGCGCGCACAGCGAGTGCGCTTCTCCCGCCCCCGAGCCGCAGCGCGCAGTGCCCCCGGTGCGCTTAACCAGCCACGAGCCCGAGCCCCGGACCACATGATGGTCCGGGGCTCGGTGCTGTTCGCGGTACGACGTCCGTGGTACCGCGACCGCTACGACCGCCGTACGCCGGCTACTTCTGAGCCGGCACGGGGATGTCGAGGATCACCTGGGTGCCGTGCTCCGGGGCCGGGACCATGTCGAACGTGCCGCCCAACTCGCCCTCGACCAGCGTCCGTACGATCTGCAGGCCCAGGTTGCCCGAGCGGTGCGGGTCGAAGCCTTCGGGGAGGCCGACGCCGTCGTCCTGGACGGTGACGAGGAGACGGGTCTCCTTGCTGGTGCCGCCGCGCACGGCCGAGACCTCGACGGTGCCGGTGTCGCCCTCCCGGAAACCGTGTTCGAGGGCGTTCTGCAGGATCTCGGTGAGGACCATCGAGAGCGGGGTCGCGACCTCGGCGTCCAGGATGCCGAAGCGTCCGGTGCGCCGGCCGACGACCTTGCCCGGAGAGATCTCGGCGACCATGGCGAGCACCCGGTCGGCGATCTCGTCGAACTCCACCCGCTCGTCCAGGTTCTGGGACAGCGTCTCATGCACGATCGCGATCGATCCGACCCGTCGTACCGCCTCTTCGAGGGCCTCGCGGCCCCGCTCGGACTCGATGCGCCGGGCCTGGAGGCGCAGCAGTGCGGCGACCGTCTGCAGGTTGTTCTTCACCCGGTGGTGGATCTCCCGGATGGTCGCGTCCTTGGTGATCAACTCGCGCTCGCGCCGCCGCAGTTCCGTCACGTCCCGGAGCAGTACGAGCGAACCGATGCGCGGGCCCTTGGGCTTGAGCGGGATCGCCCGGAACTGGATCACACCGTCGCTGGACTCGATCTCGAACTCGCGCGGCGCCCACCCGCTCGCCACCTTGGCCAGCGCCTCGTCGACCGGGCCCCGGGAGGGGGCGAGTTCGGCGGTGGTGCGGCCGAGATGACAGCCGACGAGGTCGGCG
Source organism: Streptomyces sp. NPDC041108 (assembly GCF_055592645.1). Classification (NCBI taxonomy): domain Bacteria; kingdom Bacillati; phylum Actinomycetota; class Actinomycetes; order Kitasatosporales; family Streptomycetaceae; genus Streptomyces; species Streptomyces sp. NPDC041108. The sequence continues at coordinate 177,280 of NZ_JBVIYK010000003.1, forward strand.
GCGAGGCCGAGGCGGTGGTACGCGGAGAGGGCGTTCGGCGAGGCGTACTGGACGATGCCGTCGGCGTCGAGCCTGATGAGGCCGTCGCCCACGCGCGGTGAGGCGTCCATGTCGACCTGCTGGTCGGGGAACGGGAACGCGCCCGCGGCGATCATCTGGGCCAGGTCGGAGGCGCTCTGGAGGTAGGTCAGCTCCAGCCGGCTCGGGGTCCGCACGGTCAGCAGGTTGGTGTTGCGCGCGATGACGCCGAGCACCCGTCCCTCCCTGCGCACGGGGATCGACTCGACCCGTACGGGCACCTCCTCGCGCCACTCGGGGTCGCCCTCGCGGACGATGCGGCCCTCGTCGTGGGCGGCGTCCAGCAGGGGGCGGCGGCCTCGGGGGACCAGGTGGCCGACCATGTCGTCCTGGTAGGAGGTGGGGCCGGTGTTGGGGCGCATCTGGGCCACGGAGACATAGCGGGTGCCGTCGCGGGTGGGGACCCAGAGGACCAGGTCGGCGAAGGAGAGGTCGGACAGCAGCTGCCACTCCGACACCAGCAGATGCAGCCACTCCAGGTCGGAGTCGCTGAGAGCGGTGTGCTGGCGGACGAGTTCGTTCATGGAGGGCACGTGTGCGAGCGTACCTGGCGGTACGAAGATGACCGGAAAGGACCGGTGGCCGTCACGGCGTCCCCGGGAACACCCGCGGGCCGCGGCGCCTGAGAGGGACCCTCAACCCTCCCGGCACCGCAGCCCGGAGCAACATCGGCCGTGGGGTGTGCGGTCCCGGTCGGCCGAAGGTGAGGATCCGGAGCAGTCAGGGCAGAGAGCGCCGGTTCCTCGGTCCGTCTTCCTGTGCGGGGAAGACGGAGGCTTGTTCTTCGTTCGTGTGCGATCGTCGGCGGCCGGGGCCACTGATCGATCACACGCCCTACCCGCATTGTTGACTAGACCACTGCGTGTGTCCATGCGTTGGCGGATGTTTGTTGTTGTTCCCTTGCCCACCATCCACCGACGAGCCACTCGCAGAGTAGCCCGCTCCGGCCCTTCGGCGGGCGGGAACGCCGGGACGGCCATGGTGACCCGCGCCTCCCCGTTCGCCCCTGTGGGAGCGGGGACCACCCCTGCTAGATTGGTCTACACCACACGAGAGGTACCCGACCCCGCTCCGGGCCGGGAGTTTTCGAGTCCTTCTTTCCAGATCGGCAGGCCCAGCGTGGAAGTTGTCATCGTTCCGGATGCCAAGGCGGGTGGCGAACTCATAGCCGAGGCGATGGCGCAGCTGCTCCGGCGCAAGCCGGACGCGCTGCTCGGGGTGGCCACGGGCTCGACCCCGCTGCCCATCTACACCGCGCTCACGCGGAAGGTGCGCTCCGGTGCCGTCGACGCCTCGCGGGCGCGGGTCGCCCAGCTCGACGAGTACGTGGGGCTGCCGGCCGAGCATCCCGAGTCGTACCGCTCGGTGCTGCGGCGGGAGGTGCTGGAGCCGCTGGGACTGGGTCTGGAGGCGTTCATGGGGCCCGACGGGACCGCCGAGGACGTGGTGGGGGCGTGCGAGGCGTACGACAGGGCGCTGGCCGAGGCGGGCGGTGTGGATCTTCAGCTGCTCGGCATCGGGACGGACGGCCACATCGGTTTCAACGAGCCGTGCTCGTCGCTCGCCTCCCGGACGCGGATCAAGACGCTCACCGAACAGACCCGGATCGACAACGCGCGGTTCTTCGACGGTGACATCGACCAGGTGCCGCACCACGTCATCACCCAGGGCATCGGCACGATCCTGGAGGCCCGGCACCTGGTGCTGCTCGCCACGGGCGAGGGCAAGGCCGACGCCGTCGCGGCGACCGTGGAGGGGCCGGTGGCGGCCGTCTGCCCGGCCTCGGCGCTGCAGCTCCATCGCCACGCGACCGTCGTCGTGGACGAGGGCGCCGCGTCGAAGCTGAAGCTGGCGGACTACTTCCGGTACACGTTCGGCAACAAGCCCGACTGGCAGGGGATCTAGGGCGACGGGGGTATGTGTGGGCGCCACGGCCGGCGATCGAGGGCCGTGGCGCCTTCGTGCGTGGAGCGCTGCGCGTCTTTGGGTGAGCGCTGCGCGCCGCGGGGCGTCGGGCGGGGGCCCGCCACGACGGAGGGGCGGCGGGGCGGGCCGGGGCGGTACCGGCGGCTGCGCGGGTCCGCCGACTCGGCGACTCGGCGGGGTGGGGCCCCCGCCCGACGCCCCGGCGCCCCGGCGGGGTGGGCCCCCGCCCGGCGGCTCGGGGCTGCAGGGCCGCGGGTCCGCCGGCTCGGCGACTCGGTGGGGTAGGCCCCCGCCCGACGCCCCGGCGGCTCTGCGACCCGGCGGCTCGGGGCTGCTGGGCGCATGCCCGCCCGTCACCGCCCCGGCCCTCGGGCGCGCCCCTGCCCTCAGGCGCGCCCCTGCCCTCAGGCGCGCTCCGGCTCCTGGCGGGCGCCGGCGATGACCTCCGCCGCCGCCCTTCCGCAGACCCGCGCCGCGCCGTGGGTCGCGATGTGGAGGGCGCCTCGGGGTGGAGCCTGGGGGATGCCCATCTCCACCACGATCGTGTCGGGACGGGTGGTGAGGAGCACGTCGAGTGCCGCGGTCATCCACGGGTGGCGGTGTTCGTCGCGGACGACGGCGACGACGCGGCGGGTGCCGGCGACCGACAGGGCCGAGGCGCCGGCGCTGTCGCCGGCGAAGGTGCCCGTCTCGGTGCCGGGAAGGAGGCGGGCCAGTTCCGCGCCGACGCCCCAGGGGGTCTCGTCGCCCACGGCGATGTTCGCGACCGGGGCGAAGGCCGCGACGTAGACGGGCTGGGTGGGCGGCTCGTAGGACCTCGCGCGGGTGGTCGTCAGGGCACGGCGGGCGGCCACGAGACCGATCCCCGTGTCGGCGCCGCCGGTCCCGCCAGGGGCCTCGCGCTCGACGCCGCCGTCGCCCGCTCCCCCGGCCGCCGACCGGGTCCACGTCGCCAGGGCCCGGACCCGCCGCGCCGCGTCCGCCAGGCGTTCCTCCGCGAGGTCGCCGTCGCGGACGGCCGTGACGAGGGCGTCGCGCAGGCGGTGGACGGTCTCCTCGTCGGCGAGGCCGCCACCGACGCAGATGGCGTCGGCACCCGCGGCCAGGGCGAGGACACTGCCGCGTTCGATGCCGTAGGTGCCCGCGATGGCCCGCATCTCCATGCCGTCGGTGACGATGAGCCCCTCGTAGCCGAGTTCGCCGCGGAGGAGGTCCGTGAGGATGCGGCGGGAGAGCGTCGCCGGAAGGTCGGGGTCCAGCGCCGGGACCAGGATGTGGGCGCTCATCACCGCGCGCGAACCGGCGGCGATGGCGGCACGGAAGGGGGCCAGGTCCCGGGAGTCCACGAGTGAGCGGTCCGCGTCGATGCGGGGCAGGTGGTGGTGGGAGTCGACGGCGGTGTCGCCGTGGCCGGGGAAGTGCTTGGTGCAGGCGGCGACGCCCGCGTTCTGGAGCCCGGTGACGTAGGCGGCCGTGTGGCGGGCGACCAGGTCGGGGTCGGCGCCGAAGGAGCGGACCCCGATGACCGGGTTGGACGGGTTGGCGTTCACGTCGGCCGAGGGGGCCCAGTTGAGGTTGACGCCGCACTCCGCCAGGCGGCGGCCGAGGGCGAAGGCGACGTCCCTGGTCAGGGCCACGTCGTCGACCGCGCCCAGGGCATGGTTGCCCGGGTAGGAGGAACCGGTGCGCACCTCCAGGCGGGTGACGTCGCCGCCCTCCTCGTCGATCGCGACGAGGACGTCCTCGTGCTCGGCGCGCAGCCGGGCGGTGAGGGCGGCCAGTTGTCCGGGCGAGGTGATGTTGCGGCCGAAGAGGCCGACGGAGGCGAGGCCCTCGCCGAGGCTCCGCAGCAGCCATTCGGGGGCGGTGGTGCCCGTGAAGCCGGGCTGCAGCACCGTCAGCGCGTCCCGCGCGAGGCCGTCCTGTCCGGAGTGTGCACCGGGCGAGCCGGTGGCGAATGTCGTCGGTGACATCAGGGTTGGTTATCCCTTCACGGCGCCCGCGGTGAGGCCCGCGGCCATCTTGCGCTGGACGAGGAGGAAGAGGACGACGATCGGCACGGCCATCATGGTGGAGCCGGCCATCATCGGGGCGTACTCGGTGCCGTGCTTGGTGGTGAAGTTGCCGAGCCAGACGGTCGCGGTCTGGTTCTGCTGGCTCATCAGCATCAGGGCGTAGAGGTACTCGTTCCACGCCTGGATGAAGGCGTAGACCGAGGTCGCCACCATGCCCGGCGCCAGCAGCGGGAACACGACGCGGATGAAGGCGGTGGTGCGGGAGCAGCCGTCGACCATGGCCGCCTCCTCCAGTTCGCGCGGGATGTTGACGATGAAGCCGCGCAGGGTCCACACGGTGAACGGAAGGATGAAGGTCAGATAGGTGATGACCAGGCCGGTCAGGCGGTCGTACTGGCCGAGGTCGTTCAGGAGCAGGAAGACCGGGATGATCATGGCGACCAGTGGGACCATCTGCACCGCCAGGATGCCGACGATGACGACCTTCCGGCCGCGGAAGGCGAAGCGGGAGATGGCCAGGGCGGCCAGCATGCCGACGACGATGCCGATCACGACGACCGTGAGGGAGACGACGAGGCTGCGGCCGACCGGACCCCAGAAGTCGGCGATGTCCAGCGCGCGGCCGAAGTTGGCGAAGGTGAGGGAGGTCGGCAGCAGGCTGGGGTCGGGGTCGATCGCGTCCTTGGCCGGTTTGAACGCCGTGTTCAGCATCCAGTAGACGGGGAAGCCCGCGGTGACGAAGACGAACAGGCCGAGGAGGTTCCAGCCGAGCTTGGACCTCCGGGGACCGGAGACGGTGGCGGTACTCATTCGACCTCTCCGATCTTCAGCATCTGGCGCATGTAGACGCCGATCACGCCGAGCAGCAACAGCACGGTGAGCAGGGCGATCGCGGAGCCCTGCGCGTAGTCGTTGACCACGAACGCCTTGTCGTACGAGTAGGTCGTGAGCAACTGGAACTCGGCCTCCGGGTGGCCGTTGCGCATCACGAAGACCTGGGGGAAGACGCCCATGTCCCAGATGACGGAGAGGGTCGTGAGCATCACGATGATGGGCTTGAGGATGGGGAGGGTGACGTAGCGGAAGACGCCCCAGGCACCGGCTCCGTCGAGGCGGGCGGCCTCCTCCAGCTCCTTGGGGACCTGGGTGAGTCCGGCGCTGAGGGTGATGACGACGAACGGCACCGCGCCCCAGACGACCAGGAGCGTGATGACGGCCAGGCCCTCGGGGCCGCTGGCGAACCAGTTGTGGCCGATCATGTCGACCCCGGGGAGCTTGCTGAGCAGCGCGTTGAAGATGCCGTAGTCGGAGTCGAAGAGCCACTTGAAAACGGTGGTGGCCACGATGATCGGCATGCCCCAGCTCGCCACGAGCGCGATGTTGATGAGCGTCTTCACCCAGCCGGAGACCCGCTGGAGGAGCAGGGCGATCGCCATGCCGATGACCATTGTGAAGACGACGCAGGCGGCGGCGAAGACGATGGTCCGTACGACGACCGCCCAGAACTCGCTGTCTCCCAGCACCGTGGCGAAGTTGTCGAAGCCGACCGACTCCGCCGGCTTGAACCCCCACAGCTGGGACTGGCCGAACTCCTGGAAGGACAGGGTGGCGAGGCGGACGAGTGGGTAGCCGAGGACGACGGCGAGGATCAGCAGGCAGGGGGCCAGGAGGGCCCAGGGGACAGCGGCCCCACCAGCCCGACGTCTGGTCGGACTGCTGGTGACCACCCGCGGAGTCGGCGGCGGCGCCGGCCGCACGGGCGGCACCTTCGCAGGGACAGTCGTGTCTGCGGCACTCATCGCGCGCTCCTAAGCAGATGAAGGAGGGGGCCGGCAGCGAGCGCCCCCGAAGGGGCGCGGGGAACTGCACGACCAGCCACGACGCACGGGCAGCGAGCCAACCACCCGTCGCGGCACTTTCTGTGTCACCCACCGGCCTGCGTCACGCACCGGTCCGTGTCACCCACCGGCCTGCGTCACGCACCGGTCCATGTCACGCACCGGCCTGTGACGCCCCCGGTCGGGCCCGGCGTCGTCCGCCGGACCCGCCCACGGGTCGCCGTCACTCGTTGTTGATGACCTTGTCGATCGCCGCGTCCGCTTCCTTCGCGGCGTCCTCGACCGACTGCTTGCCCGTGCCGATCGACTGCAGCATCTTCTGGAGGATCTGCGCCTTCTCGACCTGGCCCCAGCCGGGAGCCATCGGCACGAACCAGTTGGACTCGGCCGCGGTGGCCGGGACCGCCGTCGCCGGGTCGTCCTTCAGGGTGGCGAGGTCGGTCTTGTTGTTGGGCAGGTTGCCCTTCTCCATCAGGCCCTTCTGGCCGGACGGGCCGGTGAAGGCGTTGATCCACTCGGCGGCGACGGTCTGCGCGTCGGACTTCACCGGGACGGCGAGGTCGGAACCGCCCAGGAAGACGGGGAGGTTCTTGCCGGACGGTCCGGGCATCACGAAGTTCTCGACGTTGCCCTCGAGCTTGCCGGTCTTGTCGTTCTCCTTGGCCGCAGCGGTCGCGCCCTCCCAGGCGGGGGCGAAGATCATGCCGGACTTGCCCTGGCCGTAGACGATGTACCGGTCGGACTCGTCCTTGGTCTTGTCGCCGTGCATGTAGGTGTCGACGACGTTCTTGAACTCGTCGAGGCCCTTGATGGACTCCGGGGAGGAGAGGCTGGCCTGCCACTTGCCACCGGACTCGACGGCTATGGAGCCGCCGGCGTCGTAGACGAAGGACATGGCCGCGTACCAGTCACGGGTGGGCTGGTACCAGGCGCTGAACTTGTCGCCCCGCTTCTTCTGGACCTTGTCGAGGGCGGCCGTGAGCTCGTCGTACGTCTTCGGCGGGGACTTGACGCCCGCGGCGGCGAAGACGTCCTTGCGCCAGTTGGCGACGCGGCCACCGGCGTAGTACGGGACGCCGTAGGTCTTTCCCTCGTAGGTGACGGAGGCCTTGAGGCCGTCCAGCCAGGCGTCGGAGTTGTCGAACTTCGCCTGGTCGAGAGGGGCGAAGGCTCCCTTGACCATGTAGGCGAGCATCTCCGTGTTGCCCATCTCGACCACGTCGGGGGCCTTGTCGGTGGCGAGGACGGCGTCGAGCTTGGCGTTCTTGTCGGGCCAGCCGTAGTACTCGTGCGTGATGGTGATGCCGGGGTGCTTCTTCTCGATCGCCGCGTCGGCGGCCTTGACCAGCTCGGGCCAGTTGTTCTGCGCGTCCACCGTGAGCCAGACCGTCAGCTCCTTGGTGTCCGCCCCGGTGTCCGAGCTCTTCTTCTCGCCGCCCCCGCACGCCGCGATGGAGACCATCATGCCCGCGACACAGATCGCGGTCGTCAGCTTCCTCTTCACGCCACCCTCCTCAGGGATGCCATTGCTCAGGGATGCCACAAACCCCCCTGCTCCCCTCGGTGACAGGACGAACCGCCCCTGGGGTCAGGACCTGGACCAATGGTGTAGACCAGTAGGCGGAGCTTGGCTCAGACCATTCGCTGTGTCAAGAGTGCTCGAACCCCCTCTCACCAGCTGTTATGCGACCTACATATGCAAGAACCTTTATGTAATAAGCCAGCGAAAACAGGACCGCTTGGGCCACACTCTTCGGGTAGACCACTGCACCGCCACGGAGTGGACCAGCGGAGACTCCTTCGTGGACTAGACCAGCGGGGCCCGCAGAGGTATACAGAGGGATCACGCCACGAGAGCCGGGAAGGCGGAGCATGAGCACCGACGTCAGCAGTGCGGAGAACGAGAACGGGGCGACCGTCCGTACCGCACGCGTGCCCAAGTACTACCGCCTGAAGAAGCACCTGCTCGACATGACCGAGACGCTCCCGCCCGGCACGCCGGTCCCGCCGGAGCGCACCCTCGCCGCCGAGTTCGACACCTCGCGCACCACCGTGCGGCAGGCGCTCCAGGAGCTGGTGGTCGAGGGGCGGCTGGAGCGGATCCAGGGCAAGGGCACGTTCGTCGCCAAGCCCAAGGTCTCCCAGGCACTGCAACTCACCTCGTACACCGAGGACATGCGCGCTCAGGGCCTCGAACCCACCTCCCAGCTGCTCGACATCGGCTACATCACCGCCGACGACACGCTCGCGGGGCAGCTCGACATCACCGCCGGCGGCCGGGTCCTGCGCATCGAGCGCCTGCGTATGGCCAACGGCGAGCCGATGGCGATCGAGACGACCCATCTGAGCGCCAAGCGTTTCCCGGCCCTGCGCAGGTCACTGGTCAAGTACACCTCCCTCTACACCGCGCTGGCCGAGGTGTACGACGTCCGGCTCGCCGAGGCCGAGGAGACCATCGAGACCTCGCTGGCCACCCCGCGCGAGGCGGGGCTGCTGGGCACGGACGTGGGCCTGCCGATGCTGATGCTGTCCCGCCACTCGCTGGACCAGGAGGGACAGCCGGTGGAGTGGGTGCGGTCGGTGTACCGGGGCGACAGGTACAAGTTCGTGGCGAGGCTCAAGCGCCCGCAGGACTGATCCACGCGCGACGCCCTCGGCAGCAGCCGCCCGGGGCCTCGGCACCGCGTCACAGGTGGTGCACGCGGTGTGGCGCGACCGGCGCTCCTGTTCTACGGTCCTTGCGTCGCCGCACCGACTCGGGAGGCCCCGCTGTGCGTACGCGCAGGCACGACCCCGGCCCGGCGGTGTCGTGCCCCGCGGGAGTGCGGAGGTCCGCGGACGGATCGCCAGGAAGCGGACCCCTGACAGGAGTTCGTCGGCCGCTGAACACACAACCTCCGCATCCGTTATCCGGACAGGGGGTTCCGGACGACGGAACCCGTCCCTTAGATTTCCTGCGCGTCGAGCACGTGATCAGCGGCGATCCATGGCGTATCAGTGAGGGGACGGAACCGGGACATGTCAGAAGCGCCTGAAGTGAGACCACCGGTGGTGACACCTGTCAGAGTCGTCATCGCCCTGTGCCTGCTCGCCCCGTTCGTGGCGATGCTCTGGGTCGGCTCGTACGCGAAGACGGACCCGACGTTCATCGGAATCCCCTTCTTCTACTGGTACCAGATGGCCTGGGTGCTCATCTCCACCGCGCTCACCGCCACCGCGTACGTCCTGTGGCAGCGTGACCAGCGCGCCCGCAAGGCCCCGGCGCGGAGCGGGGGTGTCGCGAAGTGAAGGACGGCGTGAACGGCGTGGCACTCGCCGTCTTCATCTTCTTCTTCCTGGCCGTCACGGTCATGGGCTTCCTGGCCGCGCGCTGGCGCAAGGCCGAGAACGAGCACAGCCTCGACGAATGGGGCCTCGGCGGCCGATCGTTCGGCACCTGGGTCACCTGGTTCCTGCTCGGCGGCGACCTCTACACGGCGTACACCTTCGTCGCCGTCCCCGCGGCGATCTACGCGGCGGGCGCGGCCGGTTTCTTCGCCGTGCCGTACACGATCCTGATCTACCCGCTGATCTTCACCTTCCTGCCGCGCCTGTGGTCGGTCTCCCACAAGCACGGCTATGTGACGACCTCGGACTTCGTGCGCGGCCGCTTCGGCTCCAAGGGCCTGTCGCTGGCGGTCGCCCTCACCGGCATCCTGGCGACGATGCCGTACATCGCCCTCCAGCTCGTCGGCATCCAGGCCGTGCTGGACGTGATGGGCGTGGGCGGCGGCGAGAACACGAACTGGTTCGTCAAGGACCTGCCGCTGCTGATCGCGTTCGGCGTCCTGGCCGCCTACACCTACTCCTCCGGTCTCCGGGCGCCCGCGCTGATCGCGTTCGTGAAGGACACCCTGATCTACATCGTCATCGCGGTGGCGATCATCTACATCCCGATCAAGCTGGGTGGCTTCGACGACATCTTCGCCAAGGCGGGCGAGGCGTACAGCCAGACCAACCCGGCGACGGACAAACCGCGTGGGGCCCTCGTCCCCGGCGACGCCAACCAGTGGACGTACGCGACGCTGGCCCTCGGCTCGGCGCTGGCCCTCTTCATGTACCCGCACTCGATCACGGCGACGCTGTCGTCCAGGAGCCGCGAGGTCATCCGCCGCAACACCACGATCCTGCCGCTGTACTCGCTGATGCTGGGCCTGCTCGCCCTGCTGGGCTTCATGGCGATCGCGGCCGGCATCCAGGTGCAGAACGGCCAGCTGGCGATCCCGCAGCTGTTCGAGACGATGTTCCCCGACTGGTTCGCGGGCGTCGCCTTCGCGGCCATCGGCATCGGCGCGCTGGTCCCCGCGGCGATCATGTCCATCGCGGCGGCGAACCTCTTCACCCGCAACATCTACAAGGACTTCATCAAGCCGGACGCCACACCCGCGCAGGAGACCAAGGTCTCCAAGCTGGTGTCCCTGCTGGTGAAGGTGGGCGCCCTGGCCTTCGTCCTCACCATGGACAAGACGGTCGCCATCAACTTCCAGCTGCTGGGCGGCATCTGGATCCTCCAGACCTTCCCGGCGCTCGTCGGCGGCCTGTTCACCCGCTGGTGCCACCGCTGGGCCCTGCTCGCGGGCTGGGCCGTCGGCATGGTGTACGGGACGGTCGCCGCGTACGGCGTGGCCTCCCCCACGCAGAAGCACTTCGGCGGCTCCTCCGCGGAGATCCCCGGAATCGGCGAGATCGGCTACATCGGCCTGACCGCCTTCGTCCTCAACGTGGTGGTCACGGTGGTCCTCACCTTCGCCCTGCGGGCGTTCAAGGCCCCCGACGGCATCGACGAGACCAGCCCGGAGGACTACACGGCGGACGCGGGCGACGCGGGCGTCCAGGTGGAACTCCCCCCGGCGACAGCGGGCACCAGCCACTGACGACCACGGGGTTTCGGGCGGGGAGCACGCCGTGGCTCCCCGCCGCGCCCTTTTCGGGCCCGCGGGGCCTGGTCCTTCAGGGGCCCGGGCAACCACGCGAGAACCCCCACGCATCCGCACCGGGGGCGAGAGACACCCGGCTACCCTGACGAGGTGACCGCTCGCGCACCGATCGTCCTGGACAGCGACCCCGGTATCGACGACGCCGTAGCCCTGCAGTACCTCCTGGGCACAGACCTGTGGGACCTCAAGGCCTACACCTCGGTAGGCGGCAACCTCCCCGCCGAGGCGACCTACGCCAACGCCAGAGCCCTCTCCCGAGCCCTCCGCATCGACGGCGACACCCCCGTGCACCGGGGCGCCGGCCGCCCCCTCTCCCGCCTCCCCTACCGAGAGGCGTCCGCGTTCCACGGCCGGGCGGGCCTCGGGAACGAGACCCTGCCCGACTCCACGGCCCCGCACCCGGCGGAGTCCTCCGCACAGGCCCTGCTCCGCCTCTCCCGGGAGTACGAGGGCGAGCTGACGGTGTGCGCCACCGGCCCCCTCACCAACGTCGCCGTCGCACTGCTGGAGGACCCCGGCTTCGCCCGCCGCGTCGGCAGGTTCGTGTTCATGGGCGGCGCCGCCCAGGTGCCGGGGAACATCACCCCGGTCGCCGAGTTCAACATCTGGGCCGACCCCGACGCGGCCGAGGTCGTGCTCTCCTCCGGCATCCCGTTCACCATGGTCGACCTGGACGCCTCGCACCGCTGGCTGTTCCGCCCCGCCGACCTGGCCGCCCTGGAGGCCGCGGGCCCGGGCACGGCCCTCGCCGCCCGGCTGATGCGCACGTACATGGACGCCTACAGCCGCCACGGCGGAGACGGCACCTGCCCGCTGCACGATCCGCTGGCCGTGGGGGTCTGCGGGGACGAGGCGTTCGTCGCGGCCGCCGAGGGCGCCGTCATCGTCGAATGCGCGAGCGAACTCACGCGGGGCCAGACCGTGTTCGTACCGGCCACCGCCCCGCGGGTCCACTACTCCGAGTCCCCCGCCCTGACCGCCCGCCTCCGCGCCACCGGCCGCGTCGCCCTGGGACCGGGAACCCGCGACTTCAGCAAGGACTTCGTGGCGACACTGCCCCGATGGCCGGCGGTGGGCTGACCGGCGCGCCTCACCCCCGAAGAAGGACGAACCGCGGGACGCGACCCAGCGAGCCGCCACGGCCGACGTGCTCGTGACCGCGGCGGACGGGCGGCTCCTCGCCCTCACCCCGATCACCTATGAGTTGACGCTCTTACACCCTGCGAAGCCGAAGGCGACACAACATGTGGGGGTGACACCGCGCCCCGGCACTAGATGTATGCTCATGCTCGCTGTCGCCGCAGGGGAATCCGGCGCGAATCCGGAACTGTCCCGCAACGGTGTACTCGCGTGCGTCCATGCCCTTCCACGCACGCCTGTTCAGTCCGAACACCTGCCGACAGCGCGCCCGGCCGTCCGGTCCGGGTGCCTGACGTCCGGGCCTCGTGGAATGGGCCGGTGGACGCGACGCCCCGTGCGCTCGTGAGCTGCCGCCTGCCCTCCGCCAGGCCCCTTGCCGAGCGAGGGAGAGCCCCACGTGACCATCGCGCCAGCCGACCCGGTTTCAGCCGACCTGGCTTCAGCCGACCCGGCGACGGAGACCGACGGTCCCGGTTCCGCGTTGCTGCGGACCCTGACCGAGCTGACCGTCGACCTCCCCGACGCCGCCCCCGCCCGGGTCGCCGCCGCCGCGCTGCGCGGGCGGTCCTCGCGCGCGGCCTCCGCCGAGATGGTCGCGGAACTGCGCGAACTCGCCACGGAGGCGGCCGCCGGACTGATCTCCGAGGACCCCGCCTACTCGAAGCTGGCCGCCCGCCTGCTGGCCATCGGCATCCGCGCCGAGGCCGCCTCGCAGGGCGTCACGACGTTCACCGAGTCCATCGCCGTGGGCCACCGGGAGGGTCTCGTCGCCGACCGCACCGCGGAGTTCGTCCGCGTGCACGGCGAGCGTCTCGACGCCCTGGTCGACCCGGCCGGCGACGACCGCTTCGGCTACTTCGGCCTGCGCACCCTGTACAGCCGCTATCTGCTCCGGCACCCCCTCACCCGCAAGGTCGTCGAGACGCCCCAGCACTTCATGCTGCGGGTGGCGAGCGGTCTGGCCGAGGACGACACCACGCGCGCCGTGGACGAGGTCGCCGCGCTCTACGGCCTCATGAGCCGCCTCGACTACCTCCCCTCCTCCCCCACGCTCTTCAACTCCGGCACACGCCACCCCCAGATGTCCTCCTGCTACCTCCTCGACTCCCCGCTGGACGAGCTGGACTCCATCTACGACCGCTACCACCAGGTGGCCCGCCTCTCGAAGCACGCCGGCGGCATCGGCCTGTCGTACTCCCGCATCCGCTCGCGCGGATCGCTGATCCGGGGCACCAACGGGCACTCCAACGGCATCGTGCCGTTCCTGAAGACGCTGGACGCCTCGGTCGCCGCCGTGAACCAGGGCGGCCGGCGCAAGGGCGCGGCCGCGGTCTACCTGGAGACCTGGCACTCCGACATCGAGGAGTTCCTGGAGCTGCGCGACAACACCGGTGAGGACGCCCGCCGTACGCACAACCTGAACCTCGCGCACTGGATCCCGGACGAGTTCATGCGCCGGGTGAACGCCGACGAGCAGTGGTCGCTGTTCTCCCCGGCCGACGTGCCCGAGCTGGTCGACCTGTGGGGCGAGGAGTTCGAGGCCGCCTACCGCGAGGCGGAGGCGAACGGCCTGGCGCGGAAGACGATCCCGGCCCGTGATCTGTACGGCCGCATGATGCGCACCCTCGCACAGACCGGCAACGGCTGGATGACCTTCAAGGACGCGGCCAACCGCACGGCCAACCAGACCGCCGAGCCGGGCCACGTCGTCCACTCCTCCAACCTCTGCACGGAGATCCTGGAGGTCACGGACGACGGGGAGACGGCGGTCTGCAACCTGGGTTCGGTGAACCTGGGCGCGTTCGTCGACCGGGCGGCCGCCGACATGGACTGGCAGCGGCTGGACGAGACCGTCCGCACCGCCGTCACCTTCCTCGACCGCGTCGTCGACATCAACTTCTACCCGACCGAGCAGGCGGGCCGCTCCAACGCCAAGTGGCGCCCGGTCGGCCTCGGCGCGATGGGGCTGCAGGACGTCTTCTTCCAGCTGCGCCTGCCCTTCGACTCCCCCGAGGCGAAGGCGCTGTCCACGCGGATCGCCGAGCGGATCATGCTCGCCGCGTACGAGGCGTCCACCGACCTCGCCGAGCGCAACGGCCCGCTGCCTGCCTGGGAGAAGACCCGCACGGCCCGGGGCGTGCTGCACCCGGACCACTACGGCGTCGAGTCGGCCTGGCCGGAGCGCTGGGCGGCCCTGCGCGAGCGCGTCGCGACGACGGGCATGCGCAACTCGCTGCTCCTCGCCATCGCGCCGACGGCCACCATCGCCTCGATCGCCGGTGTGTACGAGTGCATCGAGCCGCAGGTGTCCAACCTGTTCAAGCGCGAGACGCTGTCCGGCGAGTTCCTCCAGGTCAACTCCTACCTGGTGAAGGACCTGAAGGAGCTGGGTGTCTGGGACGCGCGCACCAGGGAGGCGCTGCGCGAGTCGGGCGGTTCGGTGCAGGACTTCGCGTGGATCCCGGCCGACGTCAGGGCGCTGTACCGCACGGCCTGGGAGATCCCGCAGCGCGGCCTGATCGACATGGCCGCCGCCCGCACCCCGTACCTGGACCAGTCGCAGTCGCTGAACCTGTTCCTGGAGACGCCCACCATCGGCAAGCTCTCCTCGATGTACGCGTACGCCTGGAAGTCCGGGCTGAAGACCACCTACTACCTGCGCTCGCGCCCGGCGACCCGCATCGCCCGCGCGGCCCAGGGCCAGACCCGGGCCGAGGCACCGCGGCCCGAGAAGACCGTCCCCCTGCAGCAGGCCACCTCGCAAGAGGCCCTCGCCTGCTCTCTTGAGAACCCCGAGTCCTGCGAGGCCTGCCAATAATGTCCAGCAACCAGAACCTGCTCGACCCCGGCTTCGAGCTGACTCTCCGGCCCATGCGCTACCCGGACTTCTACGAACGCTACCGGGACGCGATCAAGAACACCTGGACCGTCGAGGAGGTCGACCTCCACTCGGACGTCGCCGACCTCGCGAAGCTGTCCGAGGGTGAGCAGCACATGATCGGCCGGCTGGTCGCGTTCTTCGCGACGGGCGACTCGATCGTGGCGAACAACCTCGTGCTCACCCTCTACAAGCACATCAACTCCCCCGAGGCGCGGCTCTACCTGAGCCGCCAGCTCTTCGAGGAGGCCGTGCACGTCCAGTTCTATCTGACGCTGCTGGACACCTACCTGCCGGACCCGGCGGACCGGGCGGCGGCCTTCGCGGCGGTGGAGAACATCCCGTCCATCCGTGAGAAGGCGGAGTTCTGCTTCAAGTGGATGGACTCGGTGGAGAAGCTGGACCGCCTGGAGTCCAAGGCGGACCGCCGGCGCTTCCTGCTCAATCTGATCTGCTTCGCCGCGTGCATCGAGGGGCTGTTCTTCTACGGCGCCTTCGCCTACGTCTACTGGTTCCGCAGCCGGGGGCTGCTGCACGGTCTGGCGACGGGCACCAACTGGGTGTTCCGCGACGAGACCATGCACATGTCCTTCGCGTTCGAGGTGGTGGACACCGTCCGCAAGGAGGAGCCGGAGCTGTTCGACGAACTGCTCCGGCAGCAGGTCACCGACATGCTGAAAGAGGCCGTCGAGGCCGAGCTGCAGTTCGGGCGCGATCTGTGCGGTGACGGCCTGCCGGGCATGAACACCGAGTCGATGCGGCAGTACCTGGAATGTGTCGCCGACCAGCGGCTCACCCGCCTCGGCTTCGCGCCGGTGTACGGCTCGCAGAACCCGTTCTCCTTCATGGAGCTGCAGGGTGTCCAGGAGCTGACCAACTTCTTCGAGCGCCGTCCGTCGGCGTACCAGGTGGCGGTGGAGGGCACCGTCGACCTGGACGAGGATTTCTAGGCCCAGGTCGGAAGCGGACCGCGTCCCCGGCCGGCGTGACCCTCGTGGTCGTCGTCGCGCCGGGGACGTATCAGCGGCACCCGGAGCCGCGATCAGGCGGCGCGGGCGATGTGGTGCGACGCCCGCCGTTCCTGCGCCTGCCTGAGCTGGCGGTCGACGCGCCAGTCGTGCACGATGCCGACGATCGCGGGCAGTGCGACCAGGGCGAGCAGTCCGAGGACGGCCAGTGTTCCGATGAGTCCTTGCAGCTGTGTCGTATCCATGGCTCTACTTTCGCGCCGAACACCGCCGACAAACAGTGGCAGGACTGCCGCACCCCCTCGAATTACTGCCACTTGCGATGCACACTGGCAGCATGCTGAAAAACGTGGCCACCGTCCTCATGGAGGGCGTGCATCCCTTCGAACTGGGTGTCGTCTGCGAGGTCTTCGGCCTCGACCGCAGCGACGACGACCTGCCCGTCTACGACTTCGCGGTCGCCTCGGCGGAGGGTCCGACCCTGCGGACCCCGGCCGGGTTCACGGTCTCCACGCCGTACGGGCTGGACCGGCTCGAAGAGGCCGACCTTGTCGTCGTGCCGGCCGGCGACAGCTATGTGCACCGGACCTACCCGCCGGACCTGCTGGACGCGCTGCGGCGGGCCGCCGACCGGGGCGCCCGGGTGCTGAGCGTGTGCTCGGGGGTGTTCGTGCTCGGCGCGGCCGGGCTGCTGGACGGGCGGCCCTGCGCGGTGCACTGGAAGCACGCGGAGGAGCTGGCCCGGCAGTATCCGCGGGCGGTGGTCGAGCCGGACGTGCTGTACGTGGACGCGGACCCGGTGATCACCTCGGCGGGCACGGCGGCCGGCATCGACGCCTGTCTGCACATCGTCCGCAAGGAGCAGGGCCCGGAGGTCGCCAACAAGATCGCCCGGCGGATGGTGGTGCCGCCGCACCGCGACGGCGGCCAGGCGCAGTACATCGAGCGGCCGCTGCCCCGCTCGCAGTGCGACACGGTGGGCGAGGTGCTCGTCTGGATGGAGCAGCATCTCGACGAGGAGGTCACCGTCGAGCAGCTCGCCGCTCGCGCCCTCATGTCCCCCCGCACGTTCGCCCGCCGCTTCCAGCAGGAGACGGGGACCACGCCGTACCGCTGGATCCTGCGCCAACGGGTGCTGCTGGCCCAGCGGTTGCTGGAGGGGACGGACGAGACGGTGGACGCGATCGCCTGGCGCACCGGCTTCGGCACCGCCGCCGCCCTGCGTCATCAGTTCGTCCGGTCGCTGGGTACGACTCCGCAGACCTACCGCCGGACCTTCCGGGGCCCGGAGGCGGCCTGAGGGGGAGCCCGGCGGGCCCGGGGCGGTGCGGCGGAGGGCTCAGTCGTTGGCGACCACGGGGTAGCGGGGCTCGTTCTCGGCCATCTGCCGCAGGGCGTCCTTGCGGTCGCGCTTGGAGAGGCGGTCGATGTAGAGGTAGCCGTACAGGTGGTCGGTCTCGTGCTGCAGGCAGCGCGCGAAGTAACCGGTGCCGCGCACCTTGATCGGGTTGCCCTTCTCGTCCTGCCCGGTGACCTCGGCGTAGTCGGGACGGGCGAGCGGCATGTAGGCGGTCGGCACCGACAGGCAGCCCTCGTTGCTGTCGTCCAACCGGCGCGTCTCGGCGGGCAGTTCGACCAGCTTGGGGTTGCAGATCACACCGGTGTGCCGCTTGCCCTCGTCGTCCGGGCAGTCGTACACGAACACCTTCAGGTCGACGCCGACCTGGTTCGCGGCCAGGCCCACGCCCTCCGCCGTGCGCTGGCTGGCGAACATGTCGTCCACCAGCTTCGCCAGCTCGTCACCGAACTCCGTGACGTCCTTGCACTCCTTGTGCAGCACCGGGTTCCCGACCACGGTGATCGGCAGCGAGGTGCCGCGCTCACGGTACGCCTGCTCACGCTCCTCGCAGTCCTCCGTGTCGACGACGAACCCCTCGTCGTCGACGGGGAGCACGCCCACGCGCTGCTGATCGGTGTCCTGCTGGGCCATGACAGACGTACGCCTTCCTAGAAAAACAGGGGGTTGTGATGCTGATACAGGGTACGGGGATCGCGCCGCTCAGGGGGCGCCCCGTACGACCGCACCCCGTCAGGGGCGCGGGGAACCGTGCGAGAGACCCCACCGAACCCGCGGCCGAGAACGAACCGCAAACCCCCTAACAAACCTCTTCGAGATCCCGCCAATCACGAGAATCCGGACTGTCGGCCACCCACCCGTCCAGCAACCCCCGAACCAGCGAAGCCGGCGCGGCCACCCCGCACTCCCGCTCCGGCGCCCACAACTGCCCGTCCGTGACATGCCCCAGCGGCCCCGGGTGCCCCGGTTCACTGTGGTCGTGCGGGTCCAGATGCTCCCCGTCACCCTCGTCGGAGGGCATCCGCGACTCCGAACACAGCCGGCACAGCAACCGCACCGACGACGACCAGTCCTCCGCCGCGAACCCGGCGTCCGCCGCGAGCCGCTCCAGCGCGTCCCGGTCCGCCTCGGTCGCGGCCTCCAGCAGCACCACCCAGGTCGGCACGGGGGAGGGCGCCCACAACTCGATCTCGTCGAACACCGGATACGCGTGCCCCGCGGCCGTGGTCCGCTCCCCGTGCGGCACCCCGTCGTGCAGGACGACCTCGCCCCAGCGGCGCCCGGACGACGGCAGCGGAATGGAGAGCACCTCGATCCGGGCGGGGTCGAGCCGCCGCCCCCACACGACCTCGGCCTCGCCCTCCGGCGAGAGCCGTACGGCCGCGCTGCCGAGGTCCATGCCCACGGGCTCGCCGTTGTCGCCGGGACCGCTGGCGGGCTTCGTACGGGACGCGCCCCCGGGCACCCGCAGCCCGTACGCCTGCCAGGCGCGGCGGGCCAGCGGCCAGTCCTGCAGAGCGGTCGCGGCGATGCCCACGTTCCACCAGTCGGGCGCCCCGGTCTCCCGGTCGAGCAGGGCGACGGCCCGCAGACCGGCCGCGCGCGCCTGTTCCCAGTCGTGGCGGAACTTGTGCAGCAGGGCAAGGTTGAACCAGGACTCGGACAGCCAGGGCTCCATGTCCGCGGCACGTGTCAACAGTGCGCCCGCGTCCTCGTACCTACCGTCACCGATCAGCGTGAACGCACGATCGGTGGCCTGCCGCCAAGAGGCGGAGGGCCGATGCCGTCCCTTGCCGAAGATCCTCACGATTCCCGCCTGCCAGTTACGGTTCCCGCCTGTCAGTTCCGTCGGAGTGGGCCGGCCGCCGCCCCCGGTACACCCTCTCCCTCGCATCCAACCACGACCGCGTGGAGGGCCGCTCATTACCCATCGGTTACCCCACTGCGGGCAGGGTCAGACAGTCTCTCGACAGTACCCTCACGAGCGACTCGCCACCTCGGGCCAGTACTCGCGCGGGAGGACGACGGCCGGCACCGCACCGGCGGTCGACGAGACCGTGCCCCCCTCCTCAGTGCGCCACGTCCGCCGCGAGCGCCTTGCCGAGCTGTTCCACGATCGCCGGGGACTCGCGCTGGAAGGCGGCGACGTCGAGGCCGTCGTCGCCCATGACGGTCAGGAGCGTGCGCTCGCCGACGGCGACCACGATGACATGCCCGGAGCCGCACCGGACGACGACCTCGCGGAGCGCGCCGACACCGGACTGGTCGGCCATGCGGCGGCTGACGCCGAGGGTGGCGGCGGCGAGCGCGGCGACGGACTCGGGGTGGACCTTGTCGACGTCGGCGACGACGAGGAGGCCGTCCACGGTGGACAGGACGCTCTCGGCGACGCCCATCACCCGGTCACGCAGCGAGGCCAGGATGCCGGTCAGCGATTCGGTCGATGCGTGTGCGGTCATGGGCACGTGCTCCTTGGTCCAGATGTCTGCGGTGGGTGTGCCGTCCGGGCGGCAGGGATGCCGGGCACCGTGGGCGCCGTACGGGGGTCTCACGGCACCCCTCAGTCGGAGAGGTGCCCGTCGGACTCGGGGAGAGCCCCCAGTCCGCGGCGGACGCGCCGCAGCATGTCGACGGAGGGTTGGTCGGCGAGCAGTTCCTCGGCCGACAGCGTGGACAGGGGCGGGAAGGGCGGCGGCACGGCCGGGCTGTCCGGCGTGCCGTCCCCGGCGTTCACGGGGACCGGCGTGGCACCCCGCACGGGTAACGGGGGTGGCCCGGCGGCACCCCGCACAGGTAACGGGGGTGGCCCGGCGGCACCCCGCACGGGTGACGGCGGCGGTCCCGCGACGGCGCCGCCGGCCCCGGTCTCCTCGGTCGTGGGGAGGGGTGCGGCGGGTGGCCGGGCCCGGGTGGGCGGGGCCGGGCGGTCGACCGCTGCCGCTCCCCGGGCCGGACGCCGTCGGAGGCGGGCGGCCTTGCTGCGTATGCGGCGCTTGCGGGCCGGGTCTCTGTCGGCGCTCACTACCCGTCCTTCGCTCCGAGGTCTCCGATCGGAGAGCCTCCACCGGGCCTGCGTCTGGGCAGGGGGCCGGCTCTCGGGGGTGGCTCCTCGGAGGCCGACTGCCCCTGTGGGATCCGGGGCGCCGTGCTGGGGCGGCCACCGGGCTCGGCCCCGCTCTGCCAGCGGATCGCCTGGAGCGATTCCAGCCGGATGAGGTCCAGCATGACCGCGTAGAGACCACGCCCCCGCGCGAAGGCGATGTCGCGCGGTGTACGGCGGCCGTTCACGCTCTCGAGGAGGTCGCGGTGGCGCCGGGTCAGCCGGCCGTCGTGCTCCGCGTCACCGCGGCCGGTGACCGGTTCGGGCCGGGCGCGGGCCAGGTCGCCCGCGGGGCCCCACAGTGCGGTCAGCAGCGCCGTACGGCGGGTGGTCTCCTCCGCCAGGGGGCGCGGCTCGACACCGGGCCGGACGAGGAGGGCGGGCTGCCGTGCGGTCAGTTCCCAGCCGCCGGGCGCACTGAGCGCCATCGCGAAGGCCCCGTCGAACAGGGCCGCCGTGCAGACGACCTCCAGTTCGGCGGCGCCGATCAGACCGGCGGCCACCAGGTGCGGGCCGAGCCGGTCGGCGTCGGGTTCGGCAGCGCAGGCCGCCAGCCAGGCGTCGTCGTCGATCAGGCCCGAGGAGAGCAGCGCGGACGTCGCGGTCGGCGCGCCCGGTGTCTCGATCGCGCCGATCAGGCCGTCCCGCAGGTGAATCGTGCCACCGGGGGAGCCCGAGACGTGGACCGTGCCGGTACGGCCCTCCTGGTGCAGGGCCTGGAGGAGCGCGGGTACGTTGCGTGCCGAGGGTGATTTCACGCAAGCACCTCTCGGGCCCGGTCGCCGAGGCTGCGCAGCGCCAGGGCCACATTCGCCCGGTCGCGGTCGAGACCGGCCGCCAGCAGCAGCGGATCGCCGGCCGACCGGTCCACCCGGAGCAGCACCTGGTGGCGCCGTCGGCTGGTCATGACCACGCTCTCCAACTCCCCCTCGGCCCCCGCGGCGCCGAGCCGCTCGGAGATGAGGGTGGCGAGATCGGAGCACACCACCCCCGGCCCCGCCGCCGCGGCGTCGCCCGCCGTGGCGTAGGTGAGACCCGTGACCGCGTCGACGAGGGCGACGCCGACGACGCCGGGAGAGTCGAGAAGCCGGTCCAGGGAGGCCTGGAGCGCCGACTTCATTTCCTCAAGTCCCCCCATTCGCCCTCCACGTTCACGCGCCGCGCAGTACTTTGAACGCCAACTTCCGTAACAAGGCCAAAAGTTGATGTTTGTGACCGGTGGGTCACTCGCGTCGATCGTAGTTGTCCGGACAGTGACCGGTCAGCAGCACTGAGGAATTGGGGCAGCAATATGAACATCGAGACGGCGCTCAAGGAAGCCATGACCCTCGACGGTGCGGTCGGCGTCGCGCTGGTCGACTACGAGAGCGGCATGTCGCTCGGCACCCTCGGCGGGGGGCAGCACCTCGACCTGGAGCTGGCGGCGGCCGGCAACACCGAGGTGGTGCGCGCCAAGATGCGCACGCTGGCCTCGCTGGACATGGACGACGTGATCGAGGACATCCTGATCACGCTCGGCAGGCAGTACCACCTGATCCGCCCGCTGACCAGCAGCAAGGGCTCGCTCTTCCTCTACCTGGCACTGGACCGCTCCCGCAGCAACCTGGCGCTGGCCAGGCACGGCCTGAGGCGCATCGAGAGCGGCCTGGAGGTCTGAGCCGTCTCCACCCCACCTCCGACGCGACGACGGAGCCCGGCGCGGGAGGGGCCTCACGGCCCTTCCGCGACGGGCTCCGCCCCGGTGGTTCTCAGCTCTCCTGCGAAGCGGCCGGAGAGGCCGCCGTCACGTCGTGCTCGGGCACGGCCTGTCCCGACCGGATCAGATCGATCCGGCCCATCACCTTGGCCCGCAGGTCGGTCGGCACGTCGTCCTGCCCGCAGCACCGCTTGACCAGCTTCTTCACGGCCTGTTCGAGCCCGTACTTCTCCAGGCAGGGCGAGCACTCCTCGAAGTGGTGCTCGAACTTGGTGCAGTCGGCGTCGGGCATCTCCCGGTCGAGGAACTCGTAGAGATGATCGAGGATTTCGCTGCAATCCGTCTCATGCGGCTCTCCGCAGCTCATGAGCCCGAGCCTTTCGCTTCGTTCGACTCTCCGGCGCCGGCCGGGACGAGCCCGCGGTCGCGGGCGTAGTCCTCGAGCATGCCGCGCAGTTGACGGCGGCCCCGGTGCAGCCGGGACATCACCGTACCGATGGGTGTCCCCATGATGTCGGCGATCTCCTTGTACGCAAAGCCCTCGACATCCGCGAGATAGACGGCGATGCGGAACTCCTCGGGGATCGCCTGCAGCGCAGACTTCACGTCCGAGTCGGGCAGGTGGTCGAGCGCCTGCGACTCGGCCGAACGCAGTCCGGTCGACATGTGCGACTCGGCGCGCGCCAGCTGCCAGTCCTCGATCTCCTCGGCCGCGGAGCGCTGGGGTTCGCGCTGCTTCTTGCGGTACGAGTTGATGAAGGTGTTCGTGAGGATGCGGTACAGCCAGGCCTTCAGGTTGGTGCCCTCACGGAACTGGTGGAAGGACGCGTACGCCTTCGCGTAGGTCTCCTGCACCAGGTCCTCGGCATCGGCCGGGTTGCGCGTCATGCGCAGCGCGGCCGAGTACATCTGGTCGAGGAATTCCAGGGCGTCCCGCTCGAACCGGGCGTTGCGCTCCGCGGCGGTCTCGGTGCCCTCGGGCTGCTCCGCCTGGCCCCGTTCGGTCCCTGCGTCGGTCCCAGTGACCGGACCCACCTCCTCCAGCGTCTGTGCGATACCGAAACCGGTACCACCAGAATCGGAGGATAGACGACGATCCATGCCCGCCGCCGCCCGAACTGGGCCGCTCTTGGCCGCGTGCAGCACCGTCCAGTCCAGGTCAGCGCGGCTGCTGCGGCTCGGGCAGTAGGTCGAACCCATGCGGCGGACTTCCTCTCCTAGGGCGGTCAGCACGGTCTTTCGCACTGTCTGATCCGGACAACCAAGGCCCGCCGCTCCGCATTCCCGCCCACCGCCCGACCGTCATCCGAGTGACGCGATCCACTCCACGACACCGTCGGTGAGCACGGTCAGCGCCTCCTCCTGCCCGAGGGGCGCCCTCTTCGGCACGGCGAAGCCGTGATCGCCGTACGGCACCTCGACGAGCCCGTACGAGCCCTCCGGGAACTCCTCCGGCTTCCCGAACGGATCGTTTCCGCCCTGGACGACGAGCGTGGGCACCCCGGCCCCCAGCAGCTCACCGGCCCGCGACTTCTCCGGCCGCCCCGGCGGATGCAGCGGAAAGCTCAGCGCCAGTACGGCCACCGCGCCCAGCTCCGTCGCCGTACGGCAGGCGACCCGGGCCCCGGCGCTCCGCCCGCCCGCGATCACCGGGAGTCCCGGCGCCGCCAGCGCCCGCCACAGCCCGCGCCAGCCCACGTCCAGCGTCTTCGGCGCGGGCGCGAGCTTCTTGCCGGCGACCCGCCACGGCTGCTCCACCAGGGCGACGCTCACGCCGTGCGCGGGGAGCACGGCGGCGAGGGCCTGGAGATCACGGGCCTCGACACCACCGCCGGCGCCATGGCCGACGGCGAGGACACGTTCCGGCGCCTCGGCCTCGTACCAGCTGACCCGGCCCGGGCCGGCCTCGGTGTCGATCTCTTCCTTCGCTGCTGCCTGGATCTCGGTCACGTCAGAAGAGTGTGCCCTCCTCGGGCCCCTCCAGCTCCTTCAGCAGCTCCGGGCCGTTGTTGCGGACGTTGCTGACCGCGGTGGAGACGGGGTAGGCGCGCATCAGCCCGGCGGGCGGCGGTTCGAGCAGAGCGCGCAGATCGTCCGGATCGGTGCGGGCGGGATCGAGCCACCCGTCCCAGCGGTCGGGCGTGAGCATCAGCGGCATCCGGGGGTGAATATCGGCCAACGCGCGCGGGCCGTCCTGCGGAGCCACGGCCAGCGGGGACGTCTCGGCCTCCGTCGTGATCACCGAGCAGGTCGCCCACCAGGCCCGCGGATGATCGTCCGGCAGCGTCCTGTCCCGCCAGAACTCGTACAGCCCGGCCATCGCGAAGACCGACCCGTCGGCCGGGAGCACGAAGTACGGCTGCTTGCGCGGGCGCTTCTTCCTGCCCTCGACCTCCAGCTCCCGCTCCCCCGCGCCGGTGACCCACTCGAAGTAGCCGTCGGCGGGCAGGATGCAGCGCCGGGTGGTGAAGGCCCGGCGGTACGACGGCTTCTCGTGCACGGTCTCCGCGCGGGCGTTGATCATCCTGGCGGCGCCCTCGGGGCTCTTGGACCAGGACGGGACCAGCCCCCACTTCAGCTTCCGGAGCTGGCGAACCGGCCGCTTGTCGTCGGCGTCCTTCAGAGGGCGGTCGAGCACCGCGTAGACCTCCTTGGTGGGAGCCACGTTGTAATCGGGCTCCAGGGACTCCTCCGGCTCCCACTGCTCGATCTCAAAGACTCCTGCGAGATCCTCGGGCCTACGACTCGACGCATACCGTCCGCACATAGGTGCCACACTGCCAGGCCGACCCGTCACCCGACCACCGCCCCCGCACACGGCGCCCCGCGCCGCCCCCTGTCGATCGCGACCCCGAGGAGCCACAGCAGAACATGGAAAGCACCGCAGTCACCTCGCTGGCGAGTCTGTGGGACGAGATCTTCGGCACCCAGCCCGAACCCGACCTCTGGGTCGTCATAGCCACCGCGGTCGCCGCGCTCGCGGCGATCGTCCCGCACGGCGTCTGGCGCCTCTCACGCAACGCCATCACCATCGCGCACGAGGGCGGCCACGGTCTGGTCGCGCTGCTCACCGGCCGCACCCTGACCGGCATCCGGCTGCATTCCGACAC
Organism: Streptomyces sp. NPDC041108; assembly: GCF_055592645.1. Lineage (NCBI taxonomy): Bacteria > Bacillati > Actinomycetota > Actinomycetes > Kitasatosporales > Streptomycetaceae > Streptomyces > Streptomyces sp. NPDC041108. The sequence continues at coordinate 202,362 of NZ_JBVIYK010000003.1, forward strand.
CAGCGGCCTCACGGTGAGTCGGGGCAAACCCACCGGAATCGGCATGATCCTCACCGCCGCCGCCGGCTACACCGCTCCCCCGCTCCTCGGCCTCGGCGGCGCCGCCCTCCTCGGCTCCGGCCGCATCACCCTGCTCCTGTGGCTCGCCACGATCCTGCTGATCGCCATGCTGATCATGATCCGCAACGCCTACGGCGCCCTCACGGTCCTCGTCACCGGCGGCACCTTCGTGGTCGTCTCCTGGCTCGCGGGGCCCCAGGTCCAGGCCGCTTTCGCCTACGCGGTGGTCTGGTTCCTGCTGCTGGGAGGCGTGCGCCCGGCGTTCGAACTCCAGGCCAAGCGCCGCCGGGGCGGGGCCGGCGACTCGGACGCGGACCAGCTCTCCCGCCTGACCCACGTCCCGGCGACGGTGTGGCTGGTGATGTTCCACGTGGTGTCGCTGTGCGCCCTGACGGGGGGCGGCCGCTGGCTGCTGCACCTGTGACTCCGGCGGCCCTTGGAGCGCGGGGATCCGCGCGAGCGGCCACGACGGAGCCGCATCCGAGGGGCGACGCATGTCAACCGGCTGAACCGAGCGGAGGCAACCCCCACTAAAGTGGGCCGCATGGCCCTGAACGCACAGCCCGACCTCTGGCCCGCCCCTCACGCGAGCGGAGCCGTCGACGCGACGGTCCACGTCCCGGGGTCCAAGTCCGTCACCAATCGCGCCCTCGTCCTGGCCGCCCTCGCGAGCGAGCCCGGCTGGCTGCGCCGCCCCCTGCGCTCCCGCGACACCCTCCTGATGGCGGGCGCGCTGCGGGCGATGGGCGTCGGCATCGAGGAGACCGTCTCCTCCAGCTCCTCCGGCGCGGGCGGTTCCGGCGAGGCGTGGCGCGTCCTGCCCACCGGCCTGCACGGCCCGGCCACGGTGGACGTGGGCAACGCCGGCACGGTCATGCGTTTCCTCCCCCCGGTCGCCGCCCTCGCCGACGGCCCCATCCGCTTCGACGGCGACCCGCGGTCGTACGAGCGCCCGCTGCACGGCGTGATCGACGCCCTGCGCGTCCTCGGCGCCCGGATCGACGACGACGGCCGGGGCGCCCTTCCCCTGACGGTCCACGGCAGCGGCGCGCTGGACGGCGGCCCGGTGGCGATCGACGCGTCGTCGTCGTCGCAGTTCGTCTCGGCGCTCCTGCTGTCGGCCCCCCGGTTCAACCAGGGCGTGGAGGTCCGCCACACCGGTTCGACCCTGCCCTCCCTCCCCCACATCCGGATGACCGTCGACATGCTGCGCTCGGTCGGCGCGCAGGTCGACACCCCGGAGTCGGGCGGCGAGCCGAACGTCTGGCGGGTGACGCCGGGCGCGCTGCTCGGCCGCGACCTGACGATCGAGCCCGACCTGTCCAACGCCCAGCCGTTCCTGGCGGCGGCCCTGGTGACCGGCGGCAAGGTCGTCGTCCCGGACTGGCCCGTGCGCACCACCCAGCCCGGCGACCAACTCCGCGAGATCTTCACGGAGATGGGCGGCACCTGCGAACTGACCGAGTACGGCCTGGTGTTCACCGGCTCCGGCGCGATCCACGGCATCGACGTGGACCTGGGCGAGGTCGGGGAGCTGACCCCGGGCATCGCCGCGGTCGCCGCCCTCGCCGACTCCCCCTCGACGCTGCGCGGCGTCGCCCACCTCCGCCTGCACGAGACGGACCGCCTGGCAGCGCTCACCAAGGAGATCAACGAACTCGGCGGCGACGTCACCGAGACCGCCGACGGCCTCCACATCCGCCCCCGCCCCCTGCACGGCGGTGTCTTCCACACGTACGACGACCACCGCATGGCGACGGCCGGTGCGATCATCGGCCTGGCGGTGGAGGGTGTGCGCATCGAGAACGTGGCGACGACCGCCAAGACCCTGCCGGACTTCCCCGACCTGTGGACCGGGATGCTCGGGAAGAACTGACGGGCGGACCGGGATCATGCGCCGTTACGGCAAGCACACCGACGAGGACGACATCCGCAGCCGCCCGAACCGCAAGGGCAACCGTCCCCGTACGCACATCCGTCCGAAGCACGAGGACGCGGCCGAGGGCATGGTCCTCACCGTCGACCGGGGCCGGCTGACCTGCCTGGTCGAGAACCGTGTGGTGATGGCGATGAAGGCCCGGGAACTGGGCCGCAAGGCCGCGGTCGTCGGCGACACCGTCGCCCTCGTCGGCGACCTCTCCGGCAAGAAGGACACCCTGGCCCGGATCGTCCGCATCGCCGCCCGTACGTCGGTACTGCGGCGCACGGCCGACGACGACGACCCCTACGAGCGCGTCGTCGTCGCCAACGCCGACCAACTCGCCATCGTCACGGCCCTCGCCGACCCGGAACCCCGCCCCCGGCTGATCGACCGCTGCCTGGTGGCCGCCTACGACGCCGGCCTCGCCCCTCTCCTCGTCCTGACGAAGTCGGACCTGGCCTCGCCCGACAAACTCCTGGAGCTCTACGGCGAGATCGACCTCCCGTACGTCGTGACGAGCCGCGAGGAACTGGAGTCGGGGGGCGCCGCCGACCGTGTCCGCGTACACCTCGACGGCAAGGTCACCGCGTTCGTCGGCCACTCCGGCGTGGGCAAGACGACCCTGGTGAACGCCCTGGTCCCCGAGGACCGCCGCCGTACGACAGGTCATGTGAACGCGGTGACGGGCCGCGGCCGGCACACCACCACCTCGGCGCTGGCCCTGCCCCTCGCGGACTCGGACGGCGGCTGGGTGGTGGACACCCCGGGCGTCCGGTCGTTCGGGCTGGCCCACATCGACCCCTCCCGGGTCATCAACGCCTTTCCGGACCTGGTGCCGGGCACGGAGGGCTGCCCGCGGGCGTGCGGTCACGACGAGCAGGACTGCGCCCTGGACCAGTGGGTTGCGGACGGACACGCGGACCCGGCCCGCCTCTACTCCCTGCGCAGGCTCCTCGCGACGCGCGAACGGCGGGAAGGCGACTGACCTCCGCGTTGTTTGCGCCCCCGTCCACCCGGTAAGTGCATAATCGCACCAAGTCGGACCCGGAGCGGACGAGATCGGCCGGGAGCCGACCGAGCGGTCACGGAACGCGGGGACACGGGAGGACGAGACATGGCGTGGCTGCTGGTGGTCGTGGCGGGGCTGCTGGAGACCGGGTTCGCCGTCTGTCTGAAGCTCTCGCACGGCTTCACCAGACTCTGGCCCACGGTCGCCTTCTGCGTCTTCGCCCTCGGCAGCTTCGGACTGCTGACCCTCTCCCTGAAGAAGCTCGACGTCGGCCCCGCCTACGCCGTCTGGACGGGCATCGGCGCGGCCGGCACCGCGATCTACGGGATGATCTTCCTCGGCGACCTCGTCTCCACCCTGAAGATCGTCTCGATCAGTCTGGTGATCGTGGGGGTCGTGGGCCTGCAACTGTCCGGATCCGCCCAGTAGTCCGCGGCGCGGCGGGACTGACGCCGTCGCGGCTACAGGTGGTTGAGGGACCGGCTGAGCTGACGGGGCAGCGCGGTCCGCACGAGATCCGTGACCCCGCCCTCCGTCGGGGGCGCCGCCACGCAGGACAGGGCGAGCCGCACGGCGAGTTCGCAGGACCGGGCCAGCTCACCCGGGTCCGGCCGGGGAGCGCCGGGCCCGGACAACGCGGCGACGGCCCGCTCACGCACCAGTGCCACGAAGTCGGCGGGCGCGGGCAGGGGCCCGTCCGCACGGCGCTGGGCGGGCACGAGGGAGGACGAGGGCACCGCCGAGAGCGTCGGCGAGGGCAGCCGCTCGCTCCAGCAGCCGGTGAGCATGGCTCGGACGAGCACGTTGTTCCGGGAGGCCCGCACGGTCCACTCGGCGGTCGCGGCCAGCCGGTCCCGGGTGTCCGCGGCAGCGGCCAGCGCCCGGTCCACGCCCGCCAGATAGCCGTCCGCCTCCCGCCGGACCAGGGCCCTGGCGAGTCCGTCCTTGCTGCCGAACTCGTTGTACAGCGTCTGCCGTGACACTCCGGCCACCGCCGCCACGTCCACCATGCGTACGGCGGACCACGGCCGACGCATCAGCGCCGTGTAAGCGGCGTCCAACAAGGATTCCCGCGCTGCAGGCATCATCGCCTCCCTAAAAGCGAGCGGGCGGCTCTGGCCCTCAGATTTGACGCGCATCAAGTCACTGTCAAGAGTTCGCGGCGGCCCCCGGGGGCGCACACCGGCCGACGCGCGCGGCACGGACCGCCCCACCTCGACGACACCCGCCCCCACCCCCGTCAACGACTTCCCGACGTCTGCCCACGGCCACCGGGGGACATTCACGCCGATCCCCTACGCGCTCACGCTGTCCGCCTCCCCGTCCCCGACGCCGGGCATCGGCCTCCCCACCGCGGCCGCGGGCCGGGTGCCGGCGTGCCGCCGGGGCGTCACCGGTGGGCCCGTCGGCACCGGCCGGGCGCCGTGGGCGCGACCCGCCCGGCGCCCGGCGCCACCCTGCGGGTGCCGGGCGGTCCTGCCGCCCCGCACCCCAGCGCCCCGACCTGCCTCCGGCCCCCTGTAGCCCCGTACCGACCTCGACAGATACCGTTCGCCACATGGCCGACTACCTCGACGACCTCCGCTTCGCCCACGTCCTCGCGGACGCCGCCGACGCGACCACCATGGCCCGCTTCAAGGCCCTCGACCTGAAGGTCGAGACGAAGCCGGACATGACCCCGGTGAGCGAGGCCGACAAGGCGGCCGAGGAACTCATCCGCGGCCAGCTCCAGCGCGCCCGGCCCCGGGACGCCATCCTCGGCGAGGAGTTCGGCCTGGCCGGAACCGGCCCCCGCCGCTGGGTCGTCGACCCGATCGACGGCACCAAGAACTACGTCCGGGGCGTCCCCGTCTGGGCCACCCTGATCTCCCTGATGGAAGCGGGCGAGGGCGGCTACCAGCCCGTCGTGGGCGTCGTCTCCGCCCCCGCCCTGGGCCGCCGCTGGTGGGCGGCGAAGGGCCACGGCGCCTTCACGGGCCGCAGCCTCAGCTCGGCCTCCCGTCTGCACGTCTCCCGCGTCGCGCAGCTGTCGGACGCGTCCTTCGCGTACTCCTCCCTCAGCGGCTGGGAGGAGCGCGGCAGCCTCAACGGCTTCCTGGACCTGACCCGCGAGGTGTGGCGCACGCGCGCGTACGGCGACTTCTGGCCGTACATGATGGTCGCCGAGGGCTCGGTGGACATCTGCGCCGAACCCGAGCTGTCCCTGTGGGACATGTCCGCCAACGCGATCATCGTCACCGAGTCGGGCGGCAGCTTCACCGGCCTCGACGGCCGCCCCGGCCCGCACAGCGGCAACGCGGCGGCGTCGAACGGCCTGCTCCACGACGAGTTGCTGGGCTACCTGAACGAGCGCTACTGACCGCTTCCCCCGTCCCGTCCGCCGCCGGTCGCCGCCGTCCGCCGCGTACGGGACACCGGAGTGATCCCGAGGCGCCCCGAACTGACCACGCACGCCCCCTTGTTGACCTCCGCTTTACCTGCCACATTGAGAGCTCCCCCACTTGTGAACTTGTGCAGTGCTCAATTGGCGCCTCCGGAGCCGGGCCTGAACAATCCGTCACCGGGGTGCCCTAGGAGGTGGCTGAACTCCATGCTCGTCCGCGACGCCATGAGCACAGTGGTCCTCACCATCGGCCCCGATCACACTCTCCGGCAGGCCGCCGCCCTGATGTCGGCCCGCCGGATCGGCGCGGCCGTGGTCCTCGACCCGGACGCCGGCGGACTCGGGATACTGACCGAACGCGACGTCCTCAACTCGGTCGGCCTGGGCCAGAGCCCGGACGCCGAGCGAGCCCATGCCCACACCACCACCGACGTCGTGTTCGCCACGCCGTCCTGGACCCTGGAGGAAGCGGCCCGCGCCATGACCCACGGCGGCTTCCGCCATCTGATCGTCCTCGACGAGGGCGCCCCGATAGGCATCGTCTCGGTCCGCGACATCATCCGCTGCTGGACCCCGGCCCGGCAGCACGTGACGGCCTAGACACCCCGGTCGCACGGTCGGGCCGGGACCTCGAAGGAGAATCCGGCCCGGTCGTTCACATCGAAACCGATCCCATCTTGGATCAATTCCAAGTCAAGCCAGGCTCTAAAATCACACCTGTTCGGGAACTGTTCGCCCAGGCTGTTAGGCTGGCGCCTATGAGTGACCTTCTGGAGCGGCTGCGCGGACGCGGATGGCGCATGACCGCACAGCGGCGCGTCGTGGCCGAGGTGCTCGACGGCGAACACGTCCATCTGACGGCCGACGAGGTGCACACACGCGCTGTCGCCAAGCTGCCGGAGATCTCCCGGGCGACCGTCTACAACACCCTCGGTGAGCTGGTCGTCCTCGGCGAGGTGCTGGAGGTCGCCACGGACCGGCGCGCCAAGCGGTACGACCCCAACGCGCACCGCCCGCACCACCACCTGGTCTGTGCCCGGTGCGGCACGATCCGGGACGTCCACCCCACCGGGAACCCCCTCGCCGATCTCCCCTCCTCCGAGCGCTTCGGCTTCACCGTCTCGGACGTGGAGGTCACCTACCGAGGCGTGTGCCCGACCTGCGCGGCGACGCCATAGCCCCGGCGACGTATAACGACGACGTATAACGAAGCCCCCGGCATCGAACGCTCGGGGGGCACACACCTAGGGCCCGGAACCTGATCGGTTCCGGGCCCTAGGCCTTCAGTAGCGGGGACAGGATTTGAACCTGCGACCTCTGGGTTATGAGCCCAGCGAGCTACCGAGCTGCTCCACCCCGCGTCGGTGAAATGAACACTACGTCAAGCCCATCGACCAGCGCAAATCCATGGAAGAGCCCGCCGGGACCAGCCCCAAGTCCCCGCCCGCGCCCACCCGGTACCGCACCCGCCCGGTACCGCACCCGCCCGGCACCCCACGCCACAGGCCCGGGCTTCGTACACGGCCCGCTGCGAGCGACTACGCCGACAGCTCGTCCCGCAGTGCGTCCCGCAGCCGTGCCGCCCGCTCCCTGACCTCCGCCGGCCCGAGCGCCACGGCCCGATCGGCCCACCGCTTCCCTTCCACCAGCTCGCCCCGACGCGCGTAGACGAGGGCAAGGCGCAAAGCCGCCCGCCCGTGCCCCGCGTCGGCGGCCCGGGCCCACCACAACGCGGCCTCGGGCTCACTCCCCTCACGGGCGAGCAGGAGCCCCAGATTGAATGCCCCGTTCCGCGAGCCGGACTCCGCCGCGGCCCGGTACCACCGAGCCGCCTCGGCCACGTCACCCCGCCCCGCGGCGAGCATCCCGACCCGCACCTGCGCCCGCCGGTGCCCCTGGGACGCGGCCCTCTCGTACCACTCCTCGCACTCGTTCTTCTCCCGAACCGGCTCCCCCAGCTCATGCGCGGGCGCCGGCGGCCGGCGCGCGTCCAGCACGGCAGCCAGCCGGTACGCGGCCTCCGCGCTGCCCCCGCCCGCGGCACACCGCAGATGCCGCTCGGCGGCCCGCTCGTCGCCGTCCCGGAGCCGCGCGATGGCGACCTGGAGCGCCGCCTCGGTGTGGCCCGCGGCGGCCGCCCGCTCGTACCAGACGAGCGCCGTCACGTCGTCGCCCCGCCCGGCGAACAGGATGCCCAGGTTGAAGGCGGCGTCCACGCTGCCGGCCTCCGCGGCCTTGGAGAACCACGGCTCGGCCCCGGCCGCGTCCCCGACCTGCAGCAACAGGATGGCCAGCGCGTTCGCCGCCTCCCGGTGCCCGGCGTACGCGGCTCGCCGGTACCACTGCTCGGCCTGCGCGGTCCGCCCCTGCTCGGCACAGAGCAGCCCGAGGTTGTACGCCCCGTTGACGTCACCCGCGTCCATCGCGGCGCGGTACCACCGCTCGGCGGTCTGCGTCTCGCCTCGCTCGGCGTGCAGCGCGCCCAGCGCGTTCGCCGCGTTGCCGTCGCCGTCCTGGGCGGCCCGCAGCCACCACACGGCCGCGCTCTCCGTGTCGCCCGCGTCCCGCAGCAGGAACCCGAGCGCGCACGCGGCGCGCGGCTCGCCGTCCTTGGCGGAGGTCAGGTACCAGCGGCCGGCCTCCTTGTGCTCACCACGCCGCTCCAGGATCGCCCCGAGGTGCAGCGCGGCCCGCCGGTGCCCGCGCGCGGCGGCCTGGCGGTACCACTGCTCGGCCTCCTCGGCGGCGGCGCCGACACCGTCGCCGGCGCCGGACCCCCCCGCCCGCGCGGTCGCGCGGCCGTCCCGTACGACGGGGCGGCTCTCACGGGCGGTCTCACGGCCCGCGCTCGCGATCTCGAACGCCGCGCGCGCGATTCTGCGCCCCTCGCGCACAGCGGCGCGCTCCTCCTGCTCGGCGAGGTGGTCCAGCGCCCGTGCGAGCCGGTAGGCGGCCTCGCGGTGCCCGCGCTCGGCGGCGACCCGCATCCACCGCTCGGCGGCGGCGTCGCTGCGGTGTTCCAGCAGGTCGGCGAGGGCGTACGCGCCCAGGGCGTGCCCCTGTTCGGCGGACTGGCGCAGCCAGTACTCGGCGGCCGGTTCGTCACCGCGCTCGCGGTGGTGCCGGCCGAGCGCGTGCGCGGCCGCGGCGGAACCGGCGACGGCCGCGACCCGCCACCAGCTGGCGGCCTCGTCGGCGTAACCGCGCTGGTGCAGCAGGACGCCCAGGTTGTTGGCGGCCGCGCGGTCCCCGGCGGCGGTGGCGCCCCGCAGATAGGGCTCGGCCCCGTCGAGGTCTCCTCGGCGCAGCAGCATGGCTCCGACGACGCTCATGGCCTCGGCGTCGCCGGATTCGGCGGCGAGACGCTGACGCGCCTCCTCCACGGCGTCCCCCGTCTCGTCCTCGTCCGCCGTGCGCACGGACTCGACCGACGCGGTGGACTCGGCGGGCACCGCAAAGTCGGCAGGCAGCGCAAAGTCGGCAGGCTGCGCAAACCGCCCTGTCTCCAACAGAGTTGCCTTGTCCCCCATAACGTCCATCGTCGCACCACCTGCAACCTGGGTACACCTGGTATACCGCAGCCATTGAGGTCACTACAGCGTTTTGTCGACTTGCCCACAGAGCGACAAGTCAAACACAGATTGCCCGGCTCCCCCCGACAACACGTCGAAGGCCCGGATCCTTGAGAGGATCCGGGCCTTCAACTTCAGTAGCGGGGACAGGATTTGAACCTGCGACCTCTGGGTTATGAGCCCAGCGAGCTACCGAGCTGCTCCACCCCGCGCCGTTGTGTTGCAACCGTACCACGGTGCGGGGTGGAGCCCTGCATCAGCTTTCTCAGCCGCTTCCGGAGCCTGCGTCGTCGCTCTTGTCGCCGTCGTCGCTCTTGTCGCCGCTGTCGTTCTTGTCGCTGCTCTCACTGCCACTGCCGCCGGTCCCGCCGGCCTTGGCCTGGGCGTCCTCGGCGCGCTTCAGCGCGTCCTCCAGGTCCTGTTGGGCCCGGCCGTACGCCTCCCAGTCGCCGTCCTTGAGTGCCTGCTGGCCCTCGTCGAACGCCTTCTGGGCTTCCTCCAGGGCCTGTTGGACCGTCGGATCACCGGTCTTCGGCGGCTCGTCGGTGCCCTCGTCGCCGTCGTCCGCCGGTGGCTCCGTGGGCGGGCCCTCGGTCTCGAACACCTTGTTGAGCGCGGCGTCGAGGGTGTCCTCGAAGGCCGTGTTGCCGCCGTAGGTGACCAGAACCTTGCGCAGCAGCGGGTACTTGAGTCCGCCGCCTCGCACGTAGACGGGTTCCACGTAGAGCAGTCCCCCGTCGAGCGGGACCGTCAGGAGATTGCCGTACTCGACCTGTGAGTCACCTCTCTTGAGGAGGCTGATCGTCTCGGCGATGTCCTGTTCGGAGTTGAACTGGCTCTGGACCTGTTTCGGTCCGTCGATCGGTTCGCTGGTCGGCAGTTTCAGGATTCTGATCTTGCCGTAGTCCTTGGTGCCCGCCTCGGCGTTGACCGCCACGAAGGCGCTGAGGTTGTCCCGGCCGTTCGGCGTGAGCGTGGTGGTCAGCGAGAACGCCTGTTCCGTCTGGCCCGGCAGCTTCATGCTCAGGTAGTACGGCGGCACCGCGTTGCCCGAGGTGTTGGTCGGGTCGTCCGGGACCTGCCACACCTCACTGCCGCTCAGGAACGTCTCGGCGTCCTTCACGTGGTAGCGGGTCAGCAGCTCGCGCTGGACCTTGAACAGGTCCTGCGGGTACCGCAGATGGGCCTCCAGCGACGTCGAGATCGCCGTCTTCGGCTCCACCGTGTCCGGGAACGCCTTCATCCAGGTCTTCAGGACCGGGTCCTGGGTGTCCCACTGGTAGAGCTTGACCTGACCCGTGTACGCGTCGACGGTCGCCTTCACCGAGTTGCGGATGTAGTTGACCTGGTTCTGCTGGGCCACCACCGCGCGCTGGCTGTTGTCGGCGGTCAGCGAGTCGGCCGTCGTGTCCCCCAGGGTGGTGCGGGAGGCGTACGGGTAGCCGTTGGTGGTCGTGTACGCGTCGACGATCCACTGGATCTTCCCGTCGACGACGGCCGGGTAGGCGTCACCGTCGATGGTCAGCCAGGGGGCGACCGCCTCCACGCGCTCCTTGGGCGTGCGGTTGTACAGGATCCGCGAACCCTCGCCGATGGCACCGGAGTAGAGGATCTGCGGCTCGTTGAACGCCACCGCGTACGCGGCCCGGTTGACCGGGCTGGAGAGGTTGACCCCGCTGCGGCCCTTGTAGCTGGTGGTCTTCTCACCGCTGTCGTCGGAGTAGTCGATCTCCTTCTGGGGACCGCCGACGATCGAGTACTGGGTGGTCTTCTCGCCGTAGTAGACCCGCTGCTGGTACTCGCCCAGGTCGCCCTTGGACGGCAGGTCGGACTCGGTGAACACCGGGCGGCCGCCGGAGGTGGCCTCGGTGCCCTTGGCGGCGACCACGCCGTAGCCGTGGGTGTAGCGGAAGTGGTCGTTGATCCAGTTGTTCTTCGGGATGCCCGCGAGGTTCAGCTCGCGCAGACCGATGACGGTGTCCTGCTCGGCGCCGTCCTCGTTGCTGTACCGGTCGACGTCCAGGTTCGTGGGGAACGCGTAGTAGTTCCTCATCTGCTGGAGCTGCTGGAACGTCGGCGAGACGATGTTCGGGTCGAGCATGCGGATGCTGGCCGTGGTGTCGGCGTCCTTGCGGAGCTTGGCCTTGTCCGTGGTGTCGCTCACACCCGAGTACTCCTCGACGTCGGTCCCGTCGATGCCGTAGGCCTGCCGGGTCGCCGCCAGGTTCTTCTCGACGTACGGCGCCTCCTTGGCCTGCTCGTTCGGCTGGACCTGGAACTTCTGGACGATCGCCGGGTACAGCCCGCCGATGAGGATCGCGGAGAGCACCATCAGGCCGAAGCCGATGACCGGCAGCTGCCAGGTGCGGCGCCAGATGGTGGCGAAGAACAGCAGCGCGCAGATGACGGCGATGCAGAACAGGATCGTCTTGGCCGGCAGGTACGCGTTCGCGTCGACGTACCTGAGGCCCGTCCAGTTGCCGGTCGCCTTGAAGTCGCTGGACTTCACCGCGAGCCCGTACCGGTCGAGCCAGTACGCGACCGCCTTCAGGGCGACGAAGATCCCGAGCAGGACCGAGAGGTGCCCGGTGGCCGCGGCGGTGGCACGCGCGCCCGGGGAGGTGACCCTGAGGCCGCCGTACAGGTAGTGCGTGAGCGCGGCGGCGATCACCGAGAGCACGGCCGCGGCGAAGCCGAAACCGAGCAGGAAGCGGTACCAGGGCAGGTCGAAGGCGTAGAAGGAGACGTCCAGGTCGAACTGGGGGTCCTTCTGTCCGAACGACACCCCGTTGACCCACATCAGCCAGGTGCGCCACTGCCCGGAGGCGGAGGCGCCGGCGATGAGGCCCACCAGGGAGGTGATCCCGAGGAGCAGCCACTTCTTGTAGGGCGCGATGCCCATCCGGTACCGGTCGAGGTTCTGCTGCTCCATCGACATGGCGCTCAGCGGCGGCCGGAGCCGGTGCGCCAGCCAGATGTTGAAGCCGACCGAGGCCGACATCAGCAGACCGAAGACGAAGAAGAGCCCGATCTTCGTCCAGAGCGTGGTGGTGAAGACGGAGGAATACTTCACCGACCGGTACCAGAGCCAGTCCGTCCAGAATCCCGCGAACATGACGAAGACCATGCCGAGGACGGCAAGGACGCCCAACGTCATGAGCAGCGTCCGGACACGTCGGGACGGTCGGCCCACTCTGATCCGCGGCCCCGTCGGGCCTCCGCCGCGGTCCGGCATCTGGAAAGCCAAGGTGCGCACCTCGAAGTTCGCTGTCGATACGTCAGGCCCGCGTCTACGGACCCTCCAGCGGGCCCCGTGATCGCAGGGGCCTCACCTATGCAACTTACTCACGCTTTACTCGGTTCCCGCTTCGGGGGACGAACGAGGCAGGATTGTGACCATGTCCAACACTCCCATGGCAGCGAACCCCCTCACCCGGGCCGTGCTCGAGATCGACGAGTACACCTCGGGCCTCGGCTGGGACCAGCCCGCTCGCCTCTTCGCCCTGGTGGATACCGCGCGTCTGCGGTCCCAGGAACCCGCCCTCGCGGCCCAGCTCGGTCTGCAGGACGAGTCCGAGACCACGGGTCTCACCCCGATCGAGCAGGACGAGATTCCCGCGGGCAAGGCGCTGGACGAGTTCCTCGGCACCATCGCCTGGCCCGACGCGGTGGTCGGCTGCGCGCTGACCGTGGAACGGCTGATGCTGCCGCCGTCCGCCGAGTCGTCCGTCCCCGAGAATCTCGACGAGGCCCGGCTCGCCAAGTGGGTCGCCTCCCACCCGGAGCGCCAGGAGGTCCGTATGACGGTCGCCGTTCTCCGGGACGGCTCCCGCGACTCGGCCCTGCGCCTGCGCGAGAAGGACACCCCGACCGAGGTCCTCACCGGCCCGGAACTGGTGCCCGGCCTGGCGGAGGCCCTGTCCGCGACCTTCGTGGACTGATCTCCCGCCGTACGACGTGGGGGGGGCGCCCCCGGTCCCCGGGAGCGCCCCCCACGCGCGCGTACGTCCGTCGGCGTCGGCCCTCGTGTGCCGTCAGCCCTTCGTGGTGCACTTCAGCAGGTCGGCGGTGTCACCGGCGCGGATGTCCTTCAGGGCGCCCAGCGCGTCCCCGATGGTGCCGACCTTGACGAGGGTGAGTCCGTCGGGGACGTCCCGGGCGGCGGTGGCGCAGTTGTCCTCGGGCGTCAGGAAGTACCGGGCGCCCTTGGCCCGCGCGCCGACCGTCTTCATCTCGATGCCGCCGATGGGGCCGACCTTGCCCTGGTCGTCGATCGTTCCGGTGCCGGCCACGAACGTGCCGCCCGTGAGGCTGCCCGGAGTCAGCTTGTCGTAGATACCGAGGGCGAACATCAGTCCGGCGCTCGGGCCGCCGACGTCGGCGAGCTTGATGTCGATGGTGAACGGGAAGGTGTGGTCGGTTCCGGCCGAGATGCCGACGATCGCCCGCTCCTCGCCCGTGTCGTCGGACTTTCCCGTGGTGATCGTGACCTTCTGGGTCTCGGTCGCCGTCCTGTTCGCCTTCTCGGCGGCGGCCTGGGCCTTTGCGGGCACGATGACGAAGTCCACGTCCTCGCCGGGCTTGTGTCTGGTGACGAGCTTCGCCACGTCCTCGGGCACCTTGACCGCCGTACCGTCGACGGACTTGATCACGTCACCGGCGTGCAGCTCGCCCTCGGCCGGTGAGTCCTTGAGCACCGTGGAGACGATCACCCAGGACCGCACCGGGATGTCCAGTTCCTTCAGGGCCGCGACCTTGGCGCTCTCCTGGGACTGACTGAACTCCTCGGCGTTCTCCTGCGTCGACTGCTCCTTGGTCTTGCCGTCCGGGTAGAGCGTGTCGTGCGGCACGACCTTGTTGTCGTGCGCCAGCCAGCCGTACACGGCCTCGACCAGGTTCATCCGGTAGTCGGCGCTGGTGACGCGGACCGTGGTCATGTTCAGATGGCCGCTCGTCGCGTACGTCCTGCGCCCGGAGATCTGCAGCACCGGCTCACCGTCGTGCTTCCCGAGGGTGTTCACCGTCGGCCCCGGCGACATCTCCGCATAGGGCACGGGAATGATCACACCCGCGCACAGGAGCGCGATCAGCATCAGGGTGGAAGCGAGCATCGTCGCGGTGCGGCGTGGCATGGAACGACAGTACGGGACAGGCATGTCGGCGCACTGTCGGGGCCGTCCGTCCGGGGTGGGGCGGGGCCTAGCCGCCGGAGTGGGACCGTTCCATGGCCTCGCAGAAGCGGGAGTAACCCGCGAGTTCGGTGCCGTCCTCGATGCTCCTGCGGTTCCGGCTGGCCCAGCCGCCCCACAGTCCGGCACCGATCGCGGCCACGAGTGGAATCAGCAACCAGGCGAGCGCCGCCATGCCGGCCTCCCAACCCCTATCAAGCAACCACAACTGACTGATCAGCAGATTATCCGTCCGCTCCGTCAACGCTCGCGCCGGGGGGCGGGTTACGCAACCGGAACGCGCACGGACGCGTTCCGGTCACGGCCCCGGCTACGCGCCGACCCATTCATCGGTGCCGTCGGAGAACTTCTGGTGCTTCCAGATGGGCACTTCGCGCTTCAGGTCGTCGATCAGCTTCCGGCACGCCTCGAAGGCCTCGCCCCGGTGCGGACACGACACGGCGACGACCACCGCCAGGTCTCCGACCTCCAGGTTCCCCACCCGGTGCACGGCCGCGAGGGCTCGCACCGGGTAGTCGGCGACCACCTTCTCCGCGATCCGCCGCATCTCGGCCTCGGCCGTCGGGTGACAGGAATAGCCCAGCTCGTCGACGTCCGCTCCGCCGTCGTGGTTCCGCACGGTCCCCACGAACAGCGCGGTCCCTCCGGCCGCGTCGTCCCCGACCGCCCGGAACACCTCGTCGACGGAGAGTGCCGTCTCTCGAATCCCGATCAGCTTGACGGGCTCCTCGGCCCCCTGCTCACCGGGATGATCATCATTGACTGCCATACCCCCATCGTGCCCCACCCGCCCCCGGCCCGACGAGGCCGAAAAGGCACGTACGCGCGCGGGGCGGCTCGGCGGGACCTACGGGCACGGACACGGGACCTGCAGGCACGGACACATCAGAGCCACCCACCTGTCGTGCCGCCGGGGCGGCGCGGGTGGCGTGTCTGCCCCGGAAGCCGTCCCGGCGTTCGGCCCCGGCCGCCGTCCCGCCGAAGGCCCCTCGGCGAGGGGCACGTCCTCAGCGCCGGCCCCGCGCCTTCCGAGCCCGCCGCACCAGCGCCGCCGTGCCGAGCAACGCGACCGTCGCCCCCGCCGCACCCGCCGCGGTCGCGTCCTTGCGCCCCAGCCGTCGTCCGGCCACGGTGTGCCGCCCGGCGACCTCCTCCAGCAGTTCCGCCAGCACTTCCTCGTTCGTCCACGACGGCCGCCACCCGGCGTCGTGCAGCCGGCTCCCGCTCACGACCCACGGATACATCGTGTAGGCCAGGTCCCCGGCCGGCGACGGCGTCAGGCCGATCCGGTGGAGCCGGGCGGCGGCGCCGAGAGCGACGGCGGACGGCAGCTCCATGCGCCGGATCCCGCTGAGCTCCTCGACCTCCTCCTGCTCCAGCCACCCCTCGCAGCCGACGGCCAGCTCCCCGTCGACCTTCTCCAGCACAGCGTACTCCAGCGCGCTGCACAGATCCTCGACGTGACAGAACTGCCAGGCGGGTCGCGATCCGGCCACCACCAGCAGCCGCGGCGACTCGAAGTACCTGGTCAGGGCCGTGTCCGTGCCTCCGATGAGCGTCGCCGGGCGTACGACGGTGACGTTGAGGCCCGGATGGGCGCGCGGCGCCCGGCGTGCGAGGCGCTCGATCTCCAGCAGGTCGCCGACCCCGGTGGCCTCGGCGGTGGCCCGCAGCTCGGCGTCCTCCGAGAGCGGCAGCTCGTTGTCGGGCAGCGCGCCGTAGACCATCGCCGAGGTGCACAGCACGACCCGGTGCACCCCGGCCGCCGCGGACGCCGTCAGCACGGTCTGCGTCCCGCGCACGTTGTACGCGCTGCGGGCCGCCGCGTCGGTGCCCAGGTCGAGGTCGACCGCCAGGTGCACCACGACGTCCGCCCCGCGCAGCTTCTCGGCGATCGCCGGGTCCCGGACGTCCAGGATGTGCCACTGCGCGGCCGCGCAGTCGCCGCGCCGCTCGTCGATGGCGATGACCTGGCGGATCTCGTCGGACTCGGCGAGCCGCTCGGTGAGCAGCGCTCCGACGCCGGACGCGGCACCGGTGACCGCGACGACGGGCCCGCGCACGGCGGGACTGGTTGAGTGGTTTCGCGCTGCGCGAACCTGTGGATCTGGGGAACTCACCGGGCGTCTCCAGCGGTTGTCTTCAGTACGAACGCGGGCGACGCGTGCGTACCAGGTGGCATCCATCCTGCCGCAGGCCACCGGTCGGCGGAGCACCGAGGCCTTAACCCGCCGTGGTGTCTAGGCTGGGTGGTGTTCGGGCAGCCGTGCCGTCGGAGAAAACCGATGGCCCTATCAGCCGAGGAATCCCGTGAGTGACACCCCATTCGGATTCGGCCTTCCGCCGGAGGAGCCGGACGACGGCGACGAGGGCAAGAAGAAGGACCAGGAGAGCGGTGGTGGTCAGGGACCGGCCAACCCGTTCGGCTTCGGGTTCCCCGGGGCCGGCGGTCCCGGCGCCGACAATCCGTTCGCCGCGATGTTCGGTTCCATGAACCCCACCGACCTGGGCGCCGCCTTCCAGCAGCTGGGCCAGATGCTCTCGTACGAGGGCGGCCCGGTGAACTGGGACATGGCCAAGCAGATCGCCCGCCAGACGGTCGCCCAGGGGACCGCCGACGGCACCAAGGACGCGAGTGTCGGCCCGGCGGAGCGCACCGCCGTCGAGGAGGCCGTCCGCCTGGCCGACCTGTGGCTCGACGACGCGACGTCCCTGCCGTCCGGCGCGGGCTCCGCCGTGGCGTGGAGCCGCGCGGAGTGGGTGGAGGCCACCCTCCCCGCCTGGAAGGAACTCGTCGACCCGGTGGCCGAGCGTGTCGGCGGAGCCATGGGCGACATCCTGCCGGAGGAGATGCAGGCCATGGCCGGCCCGCTGATCGGCATGATGAAGTCGATGGGCGGCGCCATGTTCGGCCAGCAGATCGGGCAGGCCGTGGGCGTGCTCGCGGGCGAGGTCGTCGGCTCCACCGACGTGGGCCTGCCGCTCGGCCCGGCCGGCAAGGCCGCGCTGCTGCCGATCAACGTGGAGGCGTTCGGGAAGGACCTGGGCGTCGGCAAGGACGAGGTGCGCCTCTACCTGGCCCTGCGCGAGGCCGCCCACCAGCGTCTCTTCGCCCACGTGCCCTGGCTGCGCTCGCATCTGTTCGGCGCGGTCGAGGGCTACGCGCGCGGGATCAAGGTCGACACGGCCAAGCTGGAGGACGTGGTCGGCCAGTTCGACCCGCAGAACCCCGAGGAGCTGCAGCAGGCGCTCCAGCAGGGCATGTTCCAGCCGGAGGACACCCCGGCGCAGAAGGCCGCCCTGGCCCGCCTGGAGACCGCTCTGGCGCTGGTGGAGGGCTGGGTGGACGCGGTGGTGCACGCCGCCGCGAAGCCGCGCCTGTCGTCCGCGGACGCGCTGCGCGAGACCCTGCGCCGCCGTCGCGCCACGGGCGGCCCGGCCGAACAGACCTTCGCCACGCTGATCGGTCTGGAGCTGCGCCCCCGCCGTCTGCGCGACGCCTCCCGTCTGTGGGCGTCCCTCACCGACGCGCGCGGTGTCGACGGCCGCGACGCCCTGTGGGCCCACCCCGACATGCTGCCCACCGCCTCCGACCTGGACGACCCCGACGGCTTCGTCCACCGTGAGCAGCTGGACTTCTCCGAGCTGGACAAGATGCTCGGCGAGGCCGCGTCCGGCTCCACCGAGAAGCCGGACCTCAAGAAGAAGGACGACGACACCGAGTGAGCCTGCACGACGACGCGGTCCTCGTACTGAAGAGCTACGAGGACCAGGCCGAGTTGCGCCAGGCGTATCTCGACCACCTCGCGGCCCACCCGGACGGCATGTGGAAGGCGTGCGGCGACGGGCACATCACGGCGAGCGGTCTGGTGATCGATCCCGAGCGCGGCCGGGTGCTGCTCACGCTCCATAGGAAACTGCGCATGTGGCTCCAGATGGGCGGCCACTGCGAGCCCGGGGACAGCACGCTGGCGGGCTCCGCCCTGCGCGAGGCCACGGAGGAGTCCGGCATCGCGGGCCTGACGCTCCTGCCCGGCGGTCCGGTCCGTCTCGACCGCCATCACACCCCGTGTGCCTGGCACCTCGACGTCCAGTACGGCGCCCTCGCCCCGGTCGGCGCCGTCGAGGCGATCAGCGACGAGTCCCTCGACCTGCGCTGGTTCTCCTACGCCGAGGTTCCGACCGTCGCCGACGAGTCGGTCGTACGTCTGCTGGACGCCACACGAGCACGGCTCTGACCTCGCTCTTTGGTGTGACGTCGGTGGGCGGGGGGTGTGCTGCCGACGGGCGGTGGGCAGGCCCCCGCCGGGGGGACGGACACGGTAAGGGGCGTCCGCCAAGCGGACGCCCCTTACCGATGTGCCGACGCGCGTGCCTGCTGATCAGTTGCGGCTGCCCCCGAGGGAGTTGCCGCTCAGACCGCCGCCTCCCATGCCGAACTGCCCGAGCACCCCGGACGTGCGCAGATGCTGCGGCGGCAGCAGCTCGCTCGGCTGCACCAGGACGTGCCCGTGGCCCCCGAAGTGCATCTCCCAGCCCTCACCGGTGGAGCCCCTGCGGCGCCATACCGCGGACGTCGAGGTCGGCGCCTGGAGCTGGGTCCGCAGCGAGGTGGACCAGGCGATGACCGCGTCCGAGTCGACGCAGATGTTCTTCTCGGGCGTCACTTCGAGCGCGAGCGGCGCACCCGAGGTCATCAGGACGACCTTGCCGCCGCCGGACAGCTCCAGGTTGTACGCCCCGGCCGAGGCCACCTCGACGGCGCTGTCCACGGCGACGATGCCGACGTTCAGGGAGCCGTCGAAGGCGAGGACGGCGGAGGAGTCGACGGTGATGCCACGGCCGACCTCCGTGATGTGCAGGTACTGCGCGAAGTTCGCGAGATACACGACCCCGTTGCCCTTGCAGCGCATGAGTTCGAGGCGCTCACCGGTCATCCGCTCGGCGTTGCGCCAGCTGCGGTTTCGGTACTGGCTGTCGAAGTCGACCTGCCCCTCGAAGGCGACCATCGCGCCCTGACGAGCCAGGACGGGACTGCTGCCGATGGTGACATCGGTCTTGAGCAGCTGTGGGTTCTGCAGTGTGTAGCGCTCGGTGTGGTTCACCGGGATGTGCGCGAAGAGCGTGCTGTGCATGGTGTGCTGTTCTCCTCTCGGCCCCGGTCAGCCACGGATCTTGAAACGGTCGCCGGTGTCCTCGCTGGGCTGGACGACCACGAAGCCCCGTCCCTTGAAACCGATCTGGAAGGCCTCGCCGCTGCCCCGGCCGATCAGCGCACCGGCCTTGATGGTGCGGCGGGCCTTCATGTCGAGGCCGTCGGTCCAGGCGATCAGCGCGTCCGGGTCGACGTACGTCTCCCGTTCGGCGCAGTCGAGGGAGATCGGCACGCCCCGGCTGACCAGGGCGACCCATCCGGTGCCGCGGATCACGAGGTTGGTCAGGCCCGAACCGGAGAGCTTGGCGAGGCCCTTGACCGGCTCGATGGTGAGCTGGAGCGAGGCGTCGCAGGCCAGCAATGTGGGGCCGTTGACGGACAGAGCCTCGTTGTTCAGGTGGAGGATGAGGACGTCGCCGCCGTAGTCGGCGAGATACAGGTCGCCGTCGCCCCGGCAGAGCATGAGCTTGCCGCCCTCGCCGCTGACCATCTCCTCCGCGCTGCGCCGCAGCGTGGCGGGCGGGCCGTCGAACTGTACGTAACCGTCGTACGCGATCATCGAGCCGGCCTTGGCCAGGAGATCCTGGCCGGTGACCATGGTGACCTTGAGCGTCTTGGAGCTGTGCACGCTCATGCGGACGCCGGTGGCGGCGGAGCGGTGGGCGTTGAGTGTCTGGAGGTCCATGCTCTGCCTCACACCTCGAAGGGCTGGACGACGACGAAGTTGCCGGGCGCGCCGCGGAACTGGAGGTTGACGGCCTCCTGGGTCTGCCGGGCGTACCCGGAGCGGCGCAGCCTGAGCGAGGTCGTGGTGACGGCCTGCGCGCCGGCGGACCAGGCGATGACGGCGTTGCCGTCGACGTAGGTGGCCGGGCCGACGGGCAGGACGACGGGAACGCCGCGCGTCTTGACGACGACCGCTCCCGTGCCGGAGAAGAGCATGCTGAACAGGCCGCCGCCCGGCAGGCCCGCGCCCTCGATCCGGCGGACCTCCGTGTCCAGGGACTCGTCGAAGGCGAGGACGCCCGGCGCGCTGGTGTAGAGCTGCTCGTTCTCCAGGCGGATGACGAAGAGGCGGCTGCCCTCGTCCGCGAGGAACACCTCACCGTCTCCGGAGCAGCGCATCAGGGCCATGCCCTGGCCGGTCAGCTGGCCCGTCAACTTGCCGAGCAGGCCGGAACCCTTGTGGGCGAAGTCGATGTCGCCCTGGTAGGCAACCATGCTGCCCTGCTTGGCGAGGATGTTGGCGCCCTTGGTGAGCGTCGTCCGCACCAGCTGCGGGTTCTGCTCGGTCCAGCGGTCCCCGACGGGTGCCTCGGAGTACTTCGTCAGGACGACCCGCAGTCCCGCCTCCGGCGGCACCGGCGCGAGCTGCGTGCCACCGCCGAAGGGCTGGGCCTGCCCCGGGAAGGGGCCGGGAGCACCGGGGGGCGTGAACGGTCCGCCCTGCGGGGCGGCGCCGGGGGGTGTGAACGGACCCCCCTGGGGCTGGGCCCCCGGAGGAGTGAACGGACCGCCCTGGGGCGCACCGGGCGGGGTGAACGGGCCGCCCTGCGGTGCCGGGGGCAGAACGCTGCCGCCGGGCGGCGTGTGCAGGGGCGCGGCGATGGTCGGCGCGGCGTGCACGGAGGGGGAGGGCGCCGGGGGCGCGTACCCCTGCGTGGGCACCGGGGCCGGAGCCGCCGGAGAGGCGGGGGCGCCGAACGCGGGCGGCGCGAAGCCGGGGGTGGCACCGGACTGAGGCGGCTGCGGTGCGGCGGCCGGCTCCTCCTCCGCGACCTCGCCACCGAAGTTCTTCAGCAGTGCGTCGAGGCCACCGTCGAAGCCCTGTCCGACGGCCGCGAACCGCCACACGTCCTTCAGGTAGAAGTCACCCAGCATCACGGCACGCTCGGTGGAGAACTCCGAGCCGTCGAACGGGTACCGGGCCACTTCCTCGCCACCCGCGACGATACGGACGTATCCGGGGGCGATCTGCGACATCTGGCCGTTGCCGTCGATGGTCGCCGTGAAGGACAGCTTCTGGATCTGGGGCGGGATCCTGTCCAGGGTGACGCGGAAGGACTCCGTGTCACCGGACTGGGCACCCAGGAGCTGGATCGACTCCTCGGGGGACTTCGGCTGATTGAAGAAGACGAAGTAGCGGTCGTCCGACAGCCGTTCGTCGGCGTCCAGACCGAAGCAGCTGATGTCGAAGGTCAGCCCGGGGCCGGAGATCTGTACGCCTACGTACAGATCCGTACCCGCGGTGAGGTCACTGATCTTGGCCTTGTGGCCGCGTTGGAATTCCCTGGCCATGCGTTACGACCGTCCCCCATCCCGAAAGTGCGTGCGCCTGCGAGTGCGTCGCGTCAGGCTAACCGCAAAGTCGTGAAGCGTACGAGGCTGGTACAGAGCCGGTACAAAAGCGCGACTTCGGTCACCGGTCCCACAAACGCACACACATGCGCGATACCCCTTCCCCGATGCTCACCTTCGGGCCGCTGTGCGCCTACGGAGCACGGGCCGAACCGCGTTCCGCGGGGCGGCCGGAAAGCGGTGTCACTCGTCCGGGGCGACCGGCAGGTGCGGCAGCCGGCCGGCGGCGACCACCCCTTCGAGGTAGCCACGCGCCCGCTCGGTGCGCGGATACGCCTCGAGCAGCTGCCAGAAACGGGGCCCGTGCCCCGGTACGAGCAGGTGCGCGAGTTCATGGAGGAGGACGTAGTCGACGACGTACTCGGGCATTCCCTGCAGCCGGTGCGACAGGCGGATGCTGCCCTCGGCGGGAGTGCAGGAGCCCCAGCGGGTGTTCTGGTTGGTGACCCACCGGACGGAGGCGGGCCGGGCGCGACCACCGAAGTACTGGTCCGAGAGCCGCGCGGCGCGCTCCGTCAGTTCGGCGTCGCCGAGACGCCGTTTGCTTTCCTGCGCCGCCAGCTTGTCGAGCATGACGGTCACCCAGCGTTGCTCCTCGGCCTCGGACATCCGGGCGGGGATGAGCACGACGGTGCGATCGCCCTCGCGGTACGCGGAGACGGTTCTACGCCGTCGCGCGCTCCTGCGGACCTCGATCGCGCTCGCTCGTGAGCCGCTCGGCGGCTGGCTCGTCGTGCTGCGCTGTGGCTTTCCGGCGCGGTGCAGTGGGTCGGCGGGCACGTCCCGACGTTACCCGCTGCACACGGGGGAAGTCCCGCGTCCGGAAGGGTTCGATATCGATCCGCCCTCCGAGCGCCGGATTTGTACTACGGATGCCGTCGCCTGTGGACAACTTTCGACAGGCATCGTCGCGGTCCGTGCATGCTGGCACTCGTCGGCGAACCGTGCACTCGCACCGCCGGCACACAGCGACCTATCCAGGGCTGACGGGGGCCGATCATGCATCCGATGGTGAAGCCCGCGCTCCGGCGCGGCTGGCGGGATCTCAACACCGTGCAGTTCGGTCTGGCACCGGCGCACGCCATGGTGCTGGGCCCGATGGACACGGCGACAGGCAGTTTCCTCTCCCTGCTCGACGGGACACGCGGGCTGCCGCTCCTGCGCGAGGAAGGACGCCGGATGGGGCTGCCGGACGGCCATGTGGACGGCCTGGTGGACCGGCTCACCCGCTCCGGCCTGCTGGACGACGCGACGGGCGGCGGTCCGGCCGCGGACGAGTTGCGTGGCAAACGGGATGTCATGGAGCGGTTGCGTCCCGACGCCGCCGCCCTCTCGCTGATCGCGCCCGAACCTGGCGACGCCCTGAAACGTCTGGCGGCCCGCCGGTCACTGAGAGTGCAGGTACGGGGCGCGGGCAGGGTGGGCGCGACGCTCGCCTCCCTGCTCGCGGCCGCCGGCGTCGGTGAGGTGGACGTGCGCGACCTCGGCCGGGTGGAGCCGTGGGACGTGACACCCGGTGGTCTGCCGGCCGAGTCGATCGGTGAGCGCAGGGACATGGCCGCGCGCCGCGCCGCCCGCCACGCGGCACCCGATCGCCCGCCCCGTCGCCGCCGCGGGGCCCGGCAGCAGGCGAACCCGGCCGAGGACCCACCGACGGACCGTCTGCGCGAGGAGCCGGGCTTCTCACTGGTGGTGCTGGCCCCGCGTGCCGGTGTCGACGTCCACGCTCCGAAGCCCTCGGCCGCCGAACCGCTCATCGCCTCGGGCACGCCGCACCTCTATGCCGGTGTGGTGGAGGGGACCGGCGTGGTCGGCCCGCTGGTCCTGCCCGGCGAGACGGGATGTGCGGGCTGCCTCGACCAGAGCCGTGCCGACCGCGACGAGACCTGGCCACGGCTGGTCGCCCAGTGGCGCTCCGGTCGCCCCCATCAGCTCGAAGCATGTGATGTCACGCTGGCCACGACCGTCGCGGGACTGGCCGCGGGGCACGCGCTCGCGTTCCTCGACGGGCAGCTGCCGTCCAGCGCGGGAGCCCGCTGGGAGGTCTCGGCACCCGGCTTCGACTGGCACCCACGCCCGGTCTGGCCCCACGCCGCGTGCTCCTGCTCAGCCGCCGAAAAAGGCGACGGCGCGAAAGGTAACAAGGAACACACCCCGAAGGAGGGGGAAGCGCGCGCGACAATGGCGGAGCAACAGCGGTCAACGAGGTTGTCCCGCAAGGCACACGCGGCACGGCCTGCTGGGACTTGGAGGGCGCATGTCTGATCTTCCCCGCAAGGCGGTCACCCGGACCGCCAAGCTCGCCGCGCTTCCGCTCGGCATCGCGGGCCGGGCCACCTGGGGACTCGGCAAGCGGATCGTCGGCGAGTCGGCGGAGCTCGTGGGCCGCGAACTCCAGCAGCGCACGGCGGAGCAGCTGTTCAAGGTCCTGGGCGAACTGAAGGGCGGTGCGATGAAGTTCGGGCAGGCCCTGTCCGTGTTCGAGTCGGCGCTCCCCGAGGAGGTCGCGGGCCCCTACCGCGCGGCTCTGACGAAACTCCAGGACGCCGCTCCCCCGATGCCGACCCGCACGGTGCACTCCGTACTGGAGGAACGCATCGGAGAGGACTGGCAGGAGCTGTTCCTGGAGTTCGAGGAGAAGCCGGCCGCCGCGGCCTCGATCGGCCAGGTGCACCGCGCGGTCTGGCACGACGGCCGCGCTGTCGCGGTGAAGGTGCAGTACCCGGGCGCGGGCGAGGCCCTGCTCTCCGACCTCGGCCAGCTCAGCCGGTTCGCGCGCCTGCTGGGCCCGCTGATCCCCGGGATGGACATCAAACCGCTCATCGCGGAGCTACGGGACCGAGTCTCCGAGGAACTCGACTACGGCCTGGAGGCCCAGGCCCAGCAGGCGCACGCGGAGGAATTCGCGGACGACCCGGACGTCGTGGTCCCCGCCGTGGTGCACCAGTGCGACCAGGTGCTGGTGACCGAGTGGATGGAGGGCACCCCTCTCTCCGAGGTGATCACCGACGGCACTCAGGAGCAGCGTGACCGGGCGGGTCAACTGCTGACCCGCTTCCTGTTCTCCGGTCCGGCCCGCACCGGGCTCCTGCACGCCGATCCGCACCCGGGCAACTTCCGCCTCCTGCCGGACGAGAAGCTCGGCTGGCGCCTCGGCGTCCTGGACTTCGGCACGGTGGACCGTCTGCCGGGCGGCCTGCCGGCCACGATCGGCGCGGCCCTTCGGATGACGATCGAGGGCGAGGCGGAAGCCGTCTACGAGATGCTCCGCGCGGAAGGATTCGTCAAGGAGTCGATAGACCTGGACCCGGACGCGGTCCTCGACTATCTGCACCCGATCATCGAACCGGTCCGCGCCGACGAGTTCTCCTTCGCCCGCGGCTGGATGCGCAGTCAGGCCGCCCGCATCGCCGACCCCCGCTCCCCCGCGCATCAGCTGGGCAAGCAGCTGAACCTGCCCCCGTCCTACCTCCTCATCCACCGGGTGACGCTGAGCACCATCGGTGTCCTGTGCCAACTCGGCGCAACGGTCCGCATGCGCGACGAACTGGAGGAGTGGCTGCCCGGTTTCCTGCCCGAAGAGGAGGAGGAAGAGTCGGCCGCGGAGGCGTGACCGGTTCGCGCGGCGACGGCTCGTCGGCTGTCTGCACGATCCCAGCCCCGGGCATGGCCACGGGCGCGGGCAGCGGCATGGGCACGGTCAGGGGCCGGTACGCGGATGCCGTTCCCCGGGCCGGGGAACGGCATCCGGGAACGGCCCGGGGTTCACCACCGGGCCGATTCCAGTCGTCCCTCGATCGCCCGCAGGTTCTCCCGGGTGCAGGTCTCGCAGAAGTAGTGCCGTCGGCCGTGCTCCACGGAACAGATCCACAGGGGCTGAGGGGCTCCGGCGGTGGTGCCGCAGCGGGCGCACACAAGGATGTGGGGTTCTGCGGTCGAGCCGCAGTTGTCGCTGTCTCCGGAAAGACTCGTCACTCGGCGACGATAGCCCCGTGGTCGGCGGATCCGTGGTCACCACGCACCGCGGGGGCCGGCCCGTTAGGACCGGCCCCCGCGGGTACCACTGCTGTCGGTGGTTCTGATGTGCCTGGCCAGGCTGGTTGTGTCGGTTGCCGCGCGGCGGCTACTGCATGACCGCCATGGCGAGCGCACGGCGGGCACGCATCGACGCGCGCTCGGCCCGGCGCTGCATCCGGCGGGCGACCGCCAGGCGCATGGCCCGGCGTTCCTGCTCGGCCTGGTGCAGGCGCTCGTGCATATGCGCACGAGCCAGGGCTTCTGGCATGAGATGCATCTCTCGGGTCCTGTTCTGGCGCGAGGCGTTCGCGCCGGTGGTGGTGAAGTGTGGAGTCGCGGAGCCGGCGGGCTCACTCGCGGACGGCTTCATCGGGGCCTGCTTCTTGGGATCGTGCGTGAGGGGGCGGTCGATGGTTCCGGTGATGTTCATGCTGTGACCGGGTTCTTGCGCGGGCGGCCACGGGGCCGCTTGCGGGCCACGACAACGCCCTGGACGAAGAGCTCGCCACCCCAGACGCCCCAGGGCTCACGCCGCTCCTTGGCGCCGGCGAGGCAGGCCTCCATCAGCGGGCAGGTGCGGCAGAGGGATTTGGCGTACTCGACGTCGGCCGGCGACTCGGCGAAGAAGACCTCCGGGTCGTAGGAGCGGCAGGGTACGGGCACGCCGAGGTTCTCGATGGCGTCGTCGAGCGCGGTGAGCGCGGTGAGCGGGGTCAAGGTGGAGTCCTCCGTGAGGCCGGGCGGGGGGATCGTTTCGGAAGGCGGTACGGACGGGGCGTGCGCTTCGAGTTGCACGGTTCGTCTTCCTCGTCTGGTCGTTCCGGCCTGTTGGCCGGTGGCGGCTGGTACCGGGTTCTTTTCTTGTCCCGAGGCCCCTTCGCTCTGTAGTCCCCGGTCGGGGACAAACAGAAGGGCCGCGGATCCCGGATGGGGTTCCGCGGCCCTGAAGGCGCCGGCCTGATCGTCGATCAGGCTGGATCACTCCAGGGTTCAGGCCCACGGAAGGCCCACATCAGGTGGTGCTGCGTCGTCTGCTTCCGGAATCCGGCACCGGCCGCCGCGAAGGCATAGGCCTGGGCCTGTGCCTCTACTGCTGCTTCCAGTGCCTTGGTCGGTCGCTCGTTGCGCTCACGGACGGGAAGACCCGCCAGAGACACGGAGGGAGCCGGACGGTCGCCAGTGATGGCGGACAGACCGGTACCCAGGTTCGAGACGCCGAGCATGCACAGGGAGACGGCCGAGCGATCGGTCATTTTGACCGTGCTGGTGAAGCTGGTGTTGATGCTGATCACTGGACTCGCCTCCTCTCGGCGTCTATGGGGACCGGCGCAAGCCAATCCGACGGATATGAAGTACACCACGAAACCGGGGCCTTCGAGAAGGCCGCTGCTCTCGTGCCTAAGAACCTATGGGGATTCCCGGGGCATGCGCAAACTATTTTTTCGACGAGTTCGCATCAGTCGTTGCCGTCCTCGCACCCAGGCTCTCGACCTGCGCAGATGTCGAGAACATCGGCCCCGTAGCGCTGCAGCTTGCGGGTGCGCACACCTGGGATGCGACCGAGCTCAACCGGAGTGCTCGGCCCCGCTTCTGCGATCGCCATCAGGGTGCGGTCGGTGAAGACACAGAAGTCCGGTTGGCCGCTGCGCTGCGCCTGGACGGCGCGCCACTCGCGCAGTCGCTCGTACAGGCCCTCGTCCATGTCGGAGGGGCAGTCCTCGCAGCGCATCAGTTTCATGTCGCCGGCGTCCCGGAGGGTGCGCCCGCAGACACGGCAGCGGGCAGGCGTCCGGCTGGTGCGGCGGGCGACCGTCTCGGTGCCGGCGGCCATGCCGGCACCTGCGCGGCCGCCCGCCGAGCCCAGTTCGACGCCCCCGGTGCCCCCGGCACCGGTCCGGCCCGCCCTGGCGGTGGAGCCGGGGCGCAGTCCGTCGAGAAAGCGGCTGGGACGGCGGCTGGGGCGGCCGCCGGGCGCCCTGGACAGGGCCCAGGAGACCGAAAGCTGTTCGCGCGCGCGGGTCACCCCCACATAGAGGAGTCGTCTCTCCTCCTCGATCTGTTCGTCCGTTCTCGCGTAGGTGATCGGCATCATGCCCTCGGCGACACCGACCAGGAAGACGACGTCCCACTCCAGCCCTTTCGCGGAGTGCAGGGAGGCGAGGGTGACTCCCTGGACGGTCGGGGCGTGCTGGGCGTTCGCGCGTTCGTCGAGTTCCGCCACGAGGTCGCCGAGCGTGGCCTCGGGCCTGGCCGCGGCGAAGTCGTGGGCCAGGTTCACCAGGGCCGCCAGCGACTCCCAGCGTTCCCTGACCGCGCCGGACCCCGCGGGCGGTTCGCCGGTCCACCCCTCGCCGGACAGCACGGCCCGTACCTGCGAGGGCAGGTCGACGGCGTCCTCGAGCAGGGTGTCGTTGCCGCCGAAGCGGGCGGCGGCTCTCAGCGCGGCACCCGCCTTGCGTACTTCGGGACGGTCGAAGAAGCGTTCCGCGCCACGCAGCTGGTAGGGCACCCCTGCGTCCGCGAGGGCCTGCTCGTAGGTCTCGGACTGGGAGTTCGTCCGGAACAGGATGGCGATCTCTCCGGCGGGCACACCGGCGGCGACGAGATCCCGGATGCGGCGGGCGGCTCCCTCGGCCTCGGCGGGCTCGTCCGTGTATTCGGTGTAGCGGGGCTCGGGGCCCGGGGGGCGCTGCGAGATCAGTTCGAGGCGATGGTCGGCGGCGCGGCCGCGGGCCTGGGACAGCAGACCGTTGGCGAGGTGGACGACCTGCGGGGTGGAGCGGTAGTCGCGGACCAGCTTGACGACGGTGGCCCCGGGGTGGCGGTGGCGGAAGTCGAGCAGATGGTCGGGAGTTGCGCCGGTGAACGAATAGATCGTCTGGCTGGCGTCGCCCACGACGCACAGGTCGTCCCGGTCGCCGAGCCACAGCTCCAGGAGACGCTGCTGGAGGGGGCTGACGTCCTGGTACTCGTCGACCACGAAGTGCTGGTACTGGGAGCGGACCTGCTCGGCGATGTCCTGGCGGTCCTGGAGGATACCGACCGTGAGCAGGAGGACGTCCTCGAAGTCGATGACGGCCCGCTCGCGCTTCAGCTCCTCGTACGTCGCGTAGATCTGGGCGATCTCCGCCGGGTCCCGGGGGGCGTCGCGGCCCTGCTTGGCGGTCGCGGCGGCGTAGTCGGAGGGCACGGTCCGGGTGACCTTGGACCACTCGATCTCCGCTGCGGCGTCGCGGAGTTCGTTGCGATCGAGACGGATACGGCAGGCGGCTGCCGCGTCCGCGACGAGTTGGATCTTGCGGTCGACGATGCGTGGCATGGCTCCGCCGACGGCCTTCGGCCAGAAGTACTGGAGCTGGCGCAGCGCGGCCGAGTGGAACGTCCGGGCCTGGACTCCGGCGGCGCCGAGCTGGCGGAGGCGGCCGCGCATCTCTCCGGCGGCGCGGTTGGTGAAGGTGACGGCGAGCACGCTGGCGGGCTGGAGCATCCCGGCGCGCACACCGTAGGCGATCCGGTGGGTGATCGCCCGGGTCTTGCCCGTACCGGCGCCCGCCAGCACGCACACCGGGCCGTGCAGGGCCGTCGCCACCGCGCGTTGCTCGGGGTCGAGCCCTTCGAGCACCGCGTCGGCCGAGTCGGGGACCCGCGGGAAGAGGGTGGAGTGCGTTGCTGCTGTCACACGGCCATGCTGCCAGGTCCCCCGAGACGGCTGAGCGAGTTGTCCACAGGCGGGCCCTCGCAGTCGTACTAATTCGGGGGGGGCGCCCTCGCGTCCGATGCGGCGGGCGTCCCTCCGAGGTGCGGCGGACACCGCTGTCGCCGCTGCGGCGGACCTGCCGGCGAAGGTGGTGGACGCCACCCGCGCAAGGGAATGGCGGGCGTGTCGCGTACGTTCCACTCACTGCGAGCAGCACCCCTCAGACCGTGAAGGAGCGCCAGGGACATGCCGGGCACTGTGACGATGTACAGCACCACGTGGTGCGGCTACTGCCGCCGGCTGAAGAGCCAGATGGACCGTGAGGGCATCACGTACGAGGAGATCAACATCGAGCACGACCCGGATTCGGCCGCCTTCGTGGAGAAGGCGAACGGCGGGAACCAGACGGTCCCCACCGTCCTCTTCCCGGACGGCTCGACGCTCACGAACCCCTCGCTCGCTCAGGTCAAGCAGAAGATCGGCGCGTAGCGGCAGCCAAGTCCCGGCCGCCGCGGACGAGTCCGGGCCGCCGCGACCAGGAGTCCTGACCGCCGCGGACGAGTGCTAGCCGATGTGGCTTCGCGTCGGCAGGGGCTTGCCGTACCAGAGTTCGATCAGTCGGGCCGCGATCGAGATGCCGTAAGGAGGCAGGACCTCCCCGGACTCGAACGCGGCCCGCAGCTCTTCCCTGGAGAACCAGCGGGCCTCGTGGATCTCGTCGCCGTCGACGTCCACGGTGGTCGAGGTGGCGCGGGCCATGAAGCCCAGCATGAGGCTGGAGGGGAAGGGCCAGGGCTGACTGGCGACGTACTCGACCTGGCCGACGGTGATGCCGACCTCCTCGTGGACCTCACGCCGTACGGACTGCTCGATCGACTCGCCGGGCTCCACGAAGCCCGCGAGGGTGGAGAAGCGTCCCTCGGGCCAGTGGACCTGGCGGCCGAGGAGGATGCGGTCGTCGTCGTCCGTGACCGCCATGATCACCGCGGGGTCGGTGCGCGGGTAGTGCTCGGCACCGCAGGCCTGGCAGCGGCGGATGTGGCCGGCCGCCGCGATGACCGTGCGCTCGCCGCAACGCGAGCAGAAGCGGTGGGTGCGCTGCCAGTTCTCCAGGCCGACCGCGTGGACCATGAGACCCGTGTCGCGCGGCGACAGGAGCATGCCCGCCTCGCGCAGGCCCGCCGGGCGCGCGGACTGGTCCATGCGGCCGGGGAGCGCGTCCTTCTGGAGTGCGAAATAGCTCACACCGTCGGGGTCGGTGCCCAGGAAGTAGCGGTGCGCCTCGGTGAGCGGAGCCTCGAACGAGGGGGTCATGACGAGTTCGGTGGTGCCGTCCGGGGTCTCGTCGATGAGGACCTGGCCGCCGGAGACCACGAAGCAGCGGGTGGTGGGGTGGCTCCACGCCGCCGCGAGCCAGGCCTCGTCGAGCCGGTGGTGGGCGGCCCGGTCGATGCCGCTGGGGGCGGTGAGCGCGATGGGACGGTCGGCGGTGTGGTCGGTCCAGGTGGTCACGGGTGCTTCCAACTCCCCCGGTGGAACGGTTGATGGGGCGGGCGGTTCGGCGGGGCGGCCGGCGGGTGGGTGGGCTCGGGTGTGCGGAGCCTTCTTCAGTGTCCCTCGCGGGGGCTTCTGGCCAGCTCGCCCCAGAGGTACGCGCTGGTCTCGACGCCTTTGAGGAGCAGATCCAGCTCGACCTTCTCGTTGGGGGCGTGCCAGCCGTCGGAGGGGACGGAGATGCCCAGGAAGAGCACGGGTGCGTCGAGGACCTCCTGGAGGTCGGCGGCGGGGCCGGAGCCGCCCTCGCGCGTGTAGCGGACCGGCTGCTCGAAGGCGCGTCCCATGGCCCGTACCAGCGACCGCAGGGCCGGGTGGTCCAGCGGTGTCAGGCAGGGGCGGGTGGAACCGCTGAAGGTGATCTCGTGGCGGATCCCGGCGGGAACGCGCTCGGCGGCCCAGGCGGTGACGGCCTTGCGGATGTGGTCCGGATCCTGTCCGGCGACCAGGCGGAAGGACAGCTTCACCATGGCCGAGGAGGGGATGACCGTCTTGCTGCCCGCGCCCTGGTAGCCGCCTGCGATGCCGTTGACCTCTGCGGTCGGACGGGCCCAGACGCGTTCCAGGGTGGTGTGTCCGCTTTCGCCGTGCGCTGCCGTGGACCTGGCCGTGCGCAGCCAACGCTCCTCGTCGAAGGGCAGTTCGGCGAAGAGTTCGCGCTCGCGGTCGGTGAGTTCGGTGATGCCGTCGTAGAAGCCGGGGATCGCCACGCGCGCGTGCTCGTCGTGCAGGGCGGCGACGAGGCGCGCGATCTCGGTGGCCGGGTTCGGTACGGCGCCGCCGAAGGAGCCGGAGTGGATGTCCTGGTCGGGGCCGTACAGCTGGATCTCGCACTCGGCGAGGCCGCGCATGCCGGTGCAGACGGTGGGGGTGTCCTCGGCCCACATGCCGGTGTCGGAGACGACGACCGCGTCGGCGGCGAGCCGCACCACGTGTTCCTCGACGAGCGCGCGGAAATGCGGGGAGCCCGATTCCTCCTCGCCCTCGATCAGCATCTTCAGGTGGACGGCGGGGGCGGTCCGGCCGGTGGCGGCGAGATGGGCGCGGACGCCGAGTGTGTGGAAGAACACCTGGCCCTTGTCGTCGGCCGCTCCGCGCGCGTGGAGGCGGTTTCCGCGGATCACCGGTTCGAACGGGTCGGTGTCCCAGCCGTCGGCGAGGACGGCGGGCTGCACGTCGTGGTGTCCGTAGACCAGGACGGTGGGGGCGTCCGGGTCCTCGGCGGGCCATTCCGCGAAGACGGCGGGGGCGCCCGGCGTCTCCCAGACCTCCGCCGTGGGGAAGCCGGTCTCCCGGAGCTTGGCGGCCAGCCAGTCGGCGCTGCGGCGTACGTCCGCCGCGTGCTCCGGCTGCGCCGACACCGACGGGATGCGCAGCCATTCCACGAGGTCGTCGAGGAAGGCGGCACGGTGGTCCTGGATGTACGTACGGACGACGCTGACGTCGCTGTCAACGGGCTGGCTCATGCCTCCGAGCCTATCGGCCCGCACCGACGTGCTCGTCCGGCGGTTCGTCGGTGACCGCCCCGCTTCCGTACGCGGCCGGTTCCGGGCGCCGTGTGCCGGGAACCGGTCCCCCGTCGGCGCCGGGATCCTCCAGGAGCAGCCGTTCCAGCGCGTCCCGGTCGGGCAGGCCCTTCGGCCGTACGACGTCGCCCGAGCGGACGTACAGGAAGGCCGCCGCGACGGATTCCAGGGGCACGCCATGCTGTTCGGCCCAGGCGAGCCGGTAGATGGCGAGCTGGAGCGGGTCGGCGGTGCGGGTGCGGCTGGTCTTCCAGTCGACGATCTCGTACGTCGTCGTCCCGTCACCGTCGCTCCCCCCGTCGCCGTCGCCCAGGCGGTACACGGCGTCGATGCGGCCGCGTACGACACGTCCGGCGATCTCCAGCTGGAAGGGCTCCTCGACGCGATACGGCGTGCGGTGGGCGTAGGGGGTGCGTTCGAAGGCCTCCTTGAGGGCCTCCAGATCCAGTTCGTCGGCGATCTCGGCCTCGCTGCCGGGCAGTTCCCCGGGCTCCAGCATGGGCAGCCGCAGCTCTTCGAAGCGGGCCTCGACCCAGGCGTGGAAGCGGGTGCCGCGACGCGCCGCGGGCTGCGGGGGACGTGGCATGGGGCGTGCGAGCTCCTGTGCGAAGCCGTCCGGATCGGCGGCCAGGCGCATCAGCTGCGCCGCCGTCAGCGACGCGGGCAGGGGTACGTCGGTGACCTTGGCGCGGGCCCGCAGCAGTTCTCCGGTGAGGGCGTCCAGGTCGCGGTCCCAGGAGGCGACGGTACGTGCTTCCTCGGGGCTGAGGCCGGACGCCGCGGGGTGCCTGCGGGCGTGCGGCACCGCCGGCGGTCGCGCTTCCTGTTCCGGGCGCTCCACGCGCGCGTGCACCGCCCGTGCGGGACGGTCCGACGACCAGGAGTCCCAGTCGCCGGTGTCCTCCCCTCCGGGGCCCCCGAAGACGTCCGCCGGTGGTCCGTCGTCCTCGTGGGGCATGCCGTCCGGGTGGGCGTCCTCGTCATGGGGCCCCGGGTAATGGGGCCCCTCGTCATAGGGCTCCTCGTCGTCCGGCGGTGGTGGCCAGTCCGGGTGGTCGGAGGAGGGAGGGTCCGAGACGTGGTCGGTGCCCGGGTGTGTGCCTTCGTGGGACGCGGCCCTCTCCAGGTGGGCCAGTACGGTCGCGGCGGCGGCGCGGCGGCGCAGCAGGGCCGTGTCGTCGAGCGGGAGGGGCCAGGCGTGGTCGGCCGCCGACTGGTGCAGGGCCGGGTTCTCGGCGCCCTCTCCGGGTTCGTCGGCCCAGGCCTCGATCTCGCCGTACCCGGCCGCGCAGTGGTCGTGGAGGGCGGTGAGGAAGTCGGACGGCCCGCGTGGGCGCTTCTGGGACGGGCCCCACCAGTGCCCCGAGCCGAGCAGCAGGGAGCGGGGCCGGGTGAAGGTGACGTAGCCGAGGCGGAGTTCCTCGGTGTGCTGGTGGTCCTTCATGGCCTCCTGGAAGGCCTTCAGTCCACGCGAGTCCCAGGCACCGACGTCGGGAAGGGTGTCGGCGTCGCCGCGCAGCACGTGCGGCAGGACCTTGCCCTGTGCCGTCCACTTCTCTCGGCCCTGTGTGCTGGGGAAGGTGCCGGTGACCAGGCCGGGGACGGCGACGACGTCCCACTCCAGGCCCTTGGACCGGTGGGCGGTGAGCACCTTGACCGTGTTCTCGCCGCCCGGCAGTGCGTTGTCGAGGCCCTTCTCGTACTGGGCGGCCGTGCGCAGGAAGCCGAGGAAGGCGAGGAGGGTGGCCTCGCCGGCGCTGTTGGAGGCGAAGGAGGCGGCGATGTCCAGGAAGTTGGACAGGGTCTCGCGGCGGCGGGCGGCGAGCGCGTGCGGGGACGCGGAGAGTTCCACCTCCAGGCCGGTGACGGTGAGCACCCGGTGGAGGACGTCCATGAGCGGGTCGGCAAGCGAGCGGCGCAGGTCGCGCAGTTCGGTCGCGAGGCGGGCGAAGCGCACGCGCGCGTCCGGCGAGAACGGCAGGCCGTCGTCCTCCCCCTCGGCTTCGAGGGGCAGTTCCAGGAACGTGTCCAGGGCGTCCGCCAGCGAGATCACCTCGGACGGGTCGACGCCCTCGACGGCCGCGGCGAGCCGGCGGTCGGGGTCCTCGTCGCCGTCCACGCGCGCGTGGGCGACGAGCAGCCTGGCCCGGCGGCCGAGGAGGGCGAGGTCGCGCGGGCCGATCCGCCAGCGGGGGCCGGTCAGGAGGCGGACGAGGGAGGCGTTGGCGCCGGGGTCCTGGAGGACCTCGCAGACGGCGACGAGGTCGGCGACCTCGGGGAGGTGGAGCAGTCCGGAGAGGCCGACGACCTCGACCGGGATGTCGCGGGCGACGAGCGCGCCCTGGATCTCGGCGAAGTCGGTGGCGGTGCGGCACAGGACCGCGATCTCGCCGGGTTCCTTGCCGGTGCGCACGAGGTGGGCGATCGAATCGGCGAGCCAGTCGAGTTCCTCGGCGTGCGTGTTCAGCAGGGCGCAGCGGACCACGCCGTCACGTTCGGCGCCGGGGGCGGGCCTCAGGGCCTCCACGCCCGCGTGCATGGCCCGCAGGGGCTCCGCGAGGCCGTTGGCGAGGTCGAGCAGACGGCCGCCGCTGCGGCGGTTCTCACTGAGCGCCTGGCGGGTCGCGCGCCGGCCGTCGGGGTGGGCGAAGTGGTCGGGGAAGTCGTCGAGGTTGGCGACGGAGGCACCGCGCCAGCCGTAGATGGCCTGGCAGGGGTCGCCGACCGCGGTCACGGGGTGGCCGGTGCCGCCGCCGAACAGTCCGGCCAGCAGGACGCGTTGGGCCACCGAGGTGTCCTGGTACTCGTCGAGCAGGACGACCCGGAACTCGTCCCGCAGGAGGCGGCCCACTTCGGGGAGCCCGGCGAGGCGGGCGGACAGGGCGATCTGGTCGCCGAAGTCGAGGAGGTCCCGCTCGCGCTTGGCCGCGCGGTAGCGGACCACCAGGTCGGTGAGTTCGCGTCGGGCCGCGGCCGCCTCGGGGACCTTGCGAAGGTCCGCGTTGGTCAGCTCGACAACCTCCAGTTCGCGCAGCAGTTCGGTGTCGTGGGCGGTCAGGTCCTCGGGCCGCACCAGGTGTTCGGCGAGTTCGGCGTCGAGGGTCAGCAGGTCGCCGACCAGGTCAGGGAAGGAGCGGGTCAGCGCCGGGTACGGGCCCGGCGACTCCCGGAGCACGCGTGCGGCGAGCTGGTAGCGGGTGGCGTCGGCCAGGAGCCGGGAGGTGGGCTCCAGACCGATGCGCAGGCCGTGGTCGGTCAGCAGGCGGCCCGCGAAGGCGTGGTACGTGGAGATGACCGGCTCGCCCGGCGGGTGGTCGGGGTCGATCACGTCCGGGTCGGTGATGCCCGCCCTGACCAGGGCCTTGCGCACGCGCTCGGCGAGTTCGCCCGCCGCCTTGTTGGTGAACGTCAGGCCGAGCACCTGTTCGGGCGCGACCTGTCCGGTGCCGACCAGCCACACCACGCGCGCGGCCATCACCGTGGTCTTGCCCGACCCGGCTCCGGCGACGATCACCTGCGGGGCGGGCGGCGCGATGATGCAGGCCGTCTGTTCCGGGGTGAAGGGGATGCCGAGGAGCTCCTTGAGCTGCTCGGGGTCGCTGATACGGGCGGACATTCCAGAGAGGCTAGCGGGGGCCACTGACAACGGATGCCGGGTCGTCCCGCGGGCGGGCCTCACTCGACCACGTGCCGGCCCTCCGCCCGGGCACTGCACGACGCCCGGAAAGCGCAGTGTGCACAGTGTTGTCCCGCGGTGGGTGAGAAACGTTCGTCCAGGACCTTGCCCGCGGCCGTGGCCAGCAGATCGCCCACCCACTCGCCCTTGAGGGGTTCCTGGGCCTGCACCTTGGGAACGGTCTCGCCGCCGTTCTTCTTGGCGGCGCCCTGCCGCAGCTGGACGAGTTCGGCGCCGCCCGGTTCGGGCCGTACGCCGCCGAAGGGCTCGTCGACGGCTCCCTCGCGGACCGCGAGCTGGTACACGGCGAGCTGGGGGTGGCGGGTGACCTCGCCCGAACTCACGGCCTGCTTGCCCGTCTTGAAGTCGACGACGTACGCGCGACCCTCGGTGTCGGTCTCGACGCGGTCCATGGAGCCGCGGATGCGCACCTCGTAGTCGCCCGCTTCCAGGGTGACGTCGAAGTCGTGCTCGCTGGCCACCGGGGTGCGGCCCGCACGGTCCATGACGTGCCACTTCAGGAAGCGTTCGAGCGCCACGCGCGCGTGCTGCTTCTCCTGCTCCGACTTCCAGGGCGCGTCGAAGGCGAGCGCGTTCCACACGGAGTCGAGGCGCTCCATGAGGACGTCGAGGTCGGCGGGGGTCCGGCCGGAGGCGACCTCGTCGGCGAGGACGTGGACGACGTTGCCGAAGCCCTGGGCGGCGGTCGCGGGCGCGTCCGCCTTCACCTCGCGGCCCAGGAACCACTGCAGGGCACAGGTGTTGGCGAGCTGGTCGAGGGCGCTGCCGGACAGCACGACGGGCTGGTCGCGGTTCCTGAGCGGCACCTTGCTCTCGGTGGGCTCGAACATCCCCCACCAGCGGTAAGGATGCGCCGACGGCACCAGCGGGCGGCCGTCCTCGTCGCTGAGCGCGGCCAGCCTGGCCAGGCGCAGGGCCGCGGCCTCGCGCAGGGGGTCCGACACGCGCGGGTCCACCGTGGTGGCGCGCAGTTCGGCGACGAGGGAGGCGACGGACAGCGGGCGGCGGGGGCGCCCGGTGACGTCCCTGGGCTCGACGCCGAGTTCCGCGAGGAAGCGGGAGGGCTGGTCGCCGTCGTCGGCCGGTGCCTTCACCGCGGTGACGACGAGACGCTCACGCGCGCGCGTGGCGGCCACGTAGAACAGCCGGCGTTCCTCGGCGAGCAGCGCGCCCGGGGTGAGCGGTTCGGCGAGACCGTCGCGGCCGATGCGGTCGGCCTCCAGGAGCGAGCCTCGACGCCGCAGGTCCGGCCACAGGCCCTCCTGGACGCCCGCGACGACGACCAGGCGCCACTGGAGGCCCTTGGAGCGGTGCGCGGTCATCAGGCGTACGGCGTCGGGGCGCACGGCCCGTCCGGTGAGCGTGTCCGCGGCGATGTCCTCGGCCTCGATCTCGGCCAGGAAGTTGAGGGCCCCGAGCCCGCCGGTGCGCTCCTCCGCGCGCGCCGCCGTGGCGAACAGCGCGCACACGGCGTCCAGGTCCCGGTCCGCGTTGCGCCCGGCCGCACCGCCGCGCCGCGCGGCCCGCTCCAGGCGCCTGGGCCACGGGGTGCCGTCCCACAGCTCCCACAACGCCTCTTCGGCGGTGCCGCCGCCCGCGAGGCGCTCCCGGGCCTTCCGCAGCAGCGCGCCCAGGCGTTGCGCCCCCCGCGCGTACACCGGATCGTGCGCCACCAGTCGCTCCGGTTCCGCCAGTGCGCGAGTCAGCAGCTCGTCCGAGGGGGGTGGTACGGGGTTCCCGCCGGCCCGCTCCTCCTCGCGCAGCGCCCGGCCGAGGCGCCGCAGATCGGCGGTGTCCATGCCCGCGAGGGGGGAGGCGAGAAGGGTGAGCGCGGTCTCGGTGTCCAGCCAGGAGGTCCGCCGCGGGCCGGGTTCGCCGGACGGGCCGTCGGACGGGCCTTCGGGTTCACCGGGCGGGCCGTCGGGCTCCTCGACCGGGGCTGCCACGTCCGCCGTCTCCAGCTCCGCCCGCGCGACCGCCCGCAGGGCCGTCAGCAGGGGCTGGACGGCGGGTTCGTGGCGCAGGGGCAGATCGTCGCCGTCGATCTCCAGGGGGACGCCCGCGGCGGTGAGGGCGCGGCGCATCGAGGGGATCGTGCGGGCGCCGGCGCGCACCAGGACGGCCATCTCGCTCCAGGGGACGCCGTCCTCCAGATGGGCCCGCCGCAGGACGTCCGCGATGTTGTCCAGTTCGGTGCCCGGGGTCGGGTACGTGTAGACCTCGACGCGGCCCCCGTCCCGTACGGGCCGGAGCTCGCGATGGGCCCGCACCTTCTCGGCCGGGAGGCGGGTGAGCGGCATCCGCTGGGTGAGGAGCCGGGTGGCGGCCAGCAGCTCCGCGCCCGAGCGGCGGGAGTGCCTGAGGACCGCGACCGGGGCCGGGCGGCCGTCCACGCGCGGGAAGGCCGAGGGAAACTCCAGGATGCCGTTCACGTCGGCGCCCCGGAAGGTGTAGATCGACTGGTCGGGGTCGCCGAACGCCACCAGGGTGCGGCCGCCGCCCGCGAGGGCCCTCAGGAGCCGTACCTGGGCGGGGTCGGTGTCCTGGTACTCGTCGACGTAGACCGCGTCGTACCGGGCGGCCAGCCGCTCGGCGACGCCGGGGCGGCCGGCGAGGAGCACGGCGCGATGGACCAGTTCCGCGTAGTCGAGCACTCCTTGCAGGTCGAGGACGTCGAGGTACTCGGCGAGGAAGGCGGAGGCCGCGATCCAGTCCGGTCGGCCGATGCGCGCGGCGAAGGCCCGCAGGTCCTCGGGGGCCAGGCCCAGTTCGCGGCTCCGGGCGAGGACCGCGCGGACCTCGTCGGCGAACCCGCGCGTGGTCAGGCAGGCGCGCAGCTCGTCCGGCCAGCGCACATGCGCCAGGCCAAGGCGCTCCAGGTCGGGCTGACCCGCGAGCAGTGCGCGCACCGCCACGTCCTGCTCGGGGCCGGACAGCAGCCGCAGGGGCTCGACGAACAGGTCGCTGTCCTGGTGGGCGCGGATCAGGGCGTAGCAGAAGGAGTGGAAGGTGGTGGCCTGCGGGGCGCGCGTGGCGCCCATGCGCAGGGCCATCCGGTCGCGCAGCTCCACCGCGGCCTTACGGCTGAAGGTCAGGACCAGGACGCGCGCGGGGTCGGCTCCCCGGGCGACGCGGGCCGCAACGGACTCGACGAGGGTGGTCGTCTTGCCGGTACCCGGGCCCGCGAGGACGAGCAGAGGGCCGCTCCGGTGGTCAACCACCGCGCGCTGCTCGGCGTCCAGAGGAGGGGGGTTCCTTCGGGCCGGTGGGGTACGCACCAGTCGATAAGCGCCACGGCTCCCCTGTCGCACCTGGGAGTGCGACGGGCGCCTGGTGGAGAAAGAGGAGCTCACGTGGTTCGCCGGTCCTGGTGGGTGTGCGAGATGTCACTGCCGGCGCGGCGCGCCGAAGCCGAGGCGTGGTGGTCGGGGGACGGGTGCGCGGCCCGCCGCTCGGTGAGGGCGGTGGCCGCGGGGTGAGAGGGACACGCGGAGCCGACGCTACGCCGACGGGTGGTACGGAAGCAGGGCTTCCTCTTGTTCCCTCCCGACTCGCGCGACACGTGCGTCCCTCGCCCCACGAACGTACGGCATGCCGCCGGCGTCCCCCGCTTCCCTCGTACGGCGCAAGGGGCGCACCGGAGCCGGCCGGACCCCGACGGTTGTCACATCCGCTCCTCCACGGGCCCACCGCCGTCCCAGCGCGCGCGTCTGATGTCGACGCGCGGCACATGGCCCTCGGCCGCACGGCTCGCCTCGCGCAGGGGCGTGCCCTCCACGCGGTAGCGGTCCAGGGCTCTCAGTTCGTGTCCGGGCAGCAGGACGCCGTCGGAGCGGACGACGCGCCACCAGGCGACCGCGCCTCCGTAGAGGGCCATCACACGGCCCACCTGGCGCGGGCCCCCCTCTCCCAGCCATTCGGCGACGTCCCCGTATGTCATGACACGCCCCGGCGGGATCAGGTCGGTGACCTCGAGGACCCGCTCCGCGTACTCCGGCAGGGCGTCCGCCGGAAGGCTCTCCTCGCTCATCCGCCCCATCCTGCCCCACCCCACCGACAATGGGACAAGGTGGCCGACGCGTGCGTCCCTCGCTCCGGGGGCGGTCTTCGGGCAGACTGTGCGCCCCCGCATTGCACCCTGATGCCCCTGTGTGCCCACCCGGCATGCCACCATCGTGCGGGCGGTGACTGGTGATACGAGACCAAGAAGAGACGATGAAACAGCAGAGCGTGCACCCCGATGACGCGGCGGGCACCTCTGACGCCTCTTCGCGCCCCGACACCGCCGGGGAGGGCGACGAGGGCGCCGAGAACGTCTCGAAGAAGACCCCGGACACCGTCCCGGCCGTGGCCGAAACCGCCTCCACGACGCCACAGGAGGACGGAAAGCGGCAGGTCGGGCCGGACGGTGCGCAAGAGGCTCACGCCGAGGAGGTCGAGGGCGACGAACCGCTGCTCCCCGCGCGTGTGCACCGTCCGTCCGACCTCATGCGGCTGTCGGTCGGCATCCTCGGCATCGTCCTCCTGCTGGCGATCGCCGCGTTCGCCCACGGCACCACCTCCGGGCTCGAACAGGACATCAACAAGGGCACGGGCCAGGCGCCGGATCTGCTGATCAAGCTCGCGGGTCTCGGGTCCAGCATCGCCATCCTGCTGGTACCGGTCGCCTTCGCGATCGAACGCCTGATCAAGCGGGACGGGCTGCGTATCGCCGACGGCGTGCTCGCGGCGGTCCTGGCGCACGGAGTGACGCTGGCCACCGACCTGTGGGTCGCCAGGGGGGCCCCGGACTCGATCCAGGAAGCTCTCACCCAACCCTCACCCGGCGGCATCCACGCGCTCACCGACCCCGTGCACGGCTACCTCGCGCCGGTCATCGCGTACATGACGGCCGTCGGCATGTCCCGCAGACCCCGCTGGCGGGCCGTGCTGTGGATCGTGCTGCTGCTGGACGCCTTCTCGATGCTGGTCACCGGGTACACCACACCGTTCTCGATCATCCTGACGGTGCTCATCGGCTGGACCGTCGCCTACGGAACGCTCTACGCGGTCGGCTCACCGAACGTACGCCCGACCGGCCGCACCCTGATGGCCGGCCTCAGACGGGTCGGCTTCAAACCGGTGAGCGCGGCCCGTGAGGAGGTCCCGGAGACGGCCGAGGGCGGGGACCGGGGCCGCCGGTACTTCGTGACGCTGGAGGACGGCCCACCCCTGGACGTCACCGTCGTCGACCGGGAACAACAGGCACAAGGGTTCTTCTACCGCGTCTGGCGGCGGCTGACGCTGCGCGGCATCACCACCCGCCGCAGCCTCCAGTCACTGCGCCAGGCACTGGAGCAGGAGGCCCTCCTCGCGTACGCGGCCATCGCGGCCGGCGCCAACGCGCCCAAGCTGATCGCGACCTCCGAACTCGGACCGGACGCCGTGATGCTCGTCTACGAGCACACCGGCGGCCGCACCCTGGACTCCCTGGCGGACGACGAGGTCACCGACGCACTGATGTCCGACACCTGGCATCAGGTGAAGGCCCTGCAGTCGCGGCGCATCGCCCACCGCAGGCTCGTGGGTGACGCGATTCTGGTGGATCGTTCCGGCACGGTGATCCTGACCGACCTGCGCGTCGGCGAGATCGCGGCCGGCGACCTCGTGCTGCGCATGGACGTCTCCCAGCTGCTGACGACCCTGGGCCTGCGGGTGGGCGCCGAACGCGCGGTGGCCTCGGCGGTGAGCGTGCTCGGTCCCGACGCCGTGGCCGACTGTCTGCCGTTGCTGCAGCCCATCGCCCTCTCGCGCTCCACGCGCGCGACCCTGCGCAGACTGGCCCGGGAACGGGCCGAACGCGAGCGCGAGGCGGTCCTGGAGGCCTCCCATCTGGCCAAGCAGGCCCGCGCGGAGGAGCACAGCAAGGCGGCCGCCGAACCCGCCAAGGCCGACAAGAAGGCCGTACGAGCCGAGCAGCGAGCGGAGAAGCGGGCGATCGACGAGGCCCTGGAGGAGGCCCGCGAAGAAGACCTGCTCACCCAGATCCGTCACCAGGTGCTGCTGATCAGGCCCCAGGCACCGGTCGAACCGGCCCGGCTGGAGCGGGTCAAGCCCCGCACCCTGATCAGTCTCATCGCCGGCGCGATCGGCGCGTACTTCCTGCTGACCCAGCTGACCCACATCGAGTTCGGGCCGCTCATCGAGAACGCCGAGTGGGGCTGGGTCGCCGCCGCCGTGTTCTTCTCCGCGCTCAGTTACGTCGCGGCGGCCATGAGCCTGCTGGGCTTCGTGCCGGAGCGGGTGCCGTTCCTGCGGACGATCGGGGCCCAGGTCGCCGGCTCGTTCGTCAAGATCGTGGCGCCGGCCGCGGTGGGCGGTGTGGCACTCAACACACGCTTCCTGCAGCGCGCCGGGGTGCGACCCGGTCTCGCGGTGGCGAGTGTCGGCGCGTCCCAGCTCTTCGGCCTGGGCTGCCACATCCTGATGCTGCTCGCCTTCGGCTATCTGACCGGCACGGAGAAGACACCGTCCCTGTCACCGTCCCGCACCGTCATCGCGGGCCTGCTGACGGTCGCGGTGCTCGTGCTCGTGGTCACGTCGATCCCGTTCCTGCGCAAGTTCGTCGTCACGCGCGTGCGCTCGCTCTTCGCCGGTGTCGTACCGCGCATGCTCGACGTGCTGCAGCGGCCGCAGAAGCTGGTGACCGGCATCGGCGGCATGCTGCTTCTCACGGGCTGCTTCGTGATGTGCCTGGACGCCTCGATCCGCGCCTTCGGCAACGAGGACGTATCGATCAGCATCGCCAGCGTCGCCGTCGTCTTCCTCGCGGGCAACGCGCTGGGGTCCGCGGCGCCGACCCCGGGCGGTGTGGGCGCGGTGGAGGCCACCCTGACGGTGGGTCTGATCGCCGTCGGCCTCCCCAAGGAGGTCGCCGCGCCGGCAGTGCTGCTGTTCCGGCTGCTCACCCTGTGGCTGCCGGTGCTTCCCGGATGGCTGGCCTTCAACCAGTTGTCACGGAAGGGCGCGCTCTAGGCAGCCACGGCGCAGGAGGACGCACTCACGCGTGAGGCCCGTCCCCCACTCACCCGGCCCATGCGCGCGTGCGCCACCCGGCCAACGTGCGCGTGACGGCATGTTCGCTCGCACCCGGCCCCCACGCGCGCGACGCCGTTTCGCCTCTCACCCGCACGGCCCGTGCCCCAGGGCGCATCGACCCGGCCGCCTCCACGATGGGTGCATGCCCACCTCGCCCCGCTCCCGTTCCGTCGTCGTGGTCACGGTCGCCGTCCTGCTGTCCCTGGCGGCGTGCGGCGACGACGTCAAGGGGGACGACACGGACCTGAGCGCGCAGAAGCTGAGCTGGAAGGCCTGCGAGGCCCCGTCCGAGTCCGAGGGCGGCGGCACCGCGCCCTCGCCACTGCCCGACGGGGACGAGTGGCAGTGCGCCACCATGAAGGCACCCCTCGACTGGGACGACGCCGACGGCGACACCATCGGCATCGCGCTGATCCGGGCGCGGACCAGCGGCGCGAGGAACAGGCGCATCGGCTCGCTGCTGTTCAACTTCGGCGGCCCCGGCGGCTCGGGCGTCAAGGCACTGCCGGCCTCCGCGCAGGACTACGCGAAACTGCGCACCCGCTACGACCTGGTCAGCTTCGATCCGCGAGGGGTCGGGCGCAGCGCGGGCATCCGGTGCGAGGACGACGAGCAACTCGACGAGTACTTCCAGCAGGACGGGACCCCGGACGACGCCGCCGAACGGACGAAGTTCCTCGACACGACCAAGT
Source organism: Streptomyces sp. NPDC041108 (assembly GCF_055592645.1). Taxonomy (NCBI): domain Bacteria; kingdom Bacillati; phylum Actinomycetota; class Actinomycetes; order Kitasatosporales; family Streptomycetaceae; genus Streptomyces; species Streptomyces sp. NPDC041108. The sequence goes on from NZ_JBVIYK010000003.1 coordinate 246,269, forward strand.
CCTTCAACGCCGCCTGCGAGGAGAACTCCGCCAAGGCCCTCCCGCACGTCCGCACCACGGACGCGGCCCGCGACATGGACCTCATGCGCCAGGTCCTCGGTGACGACGAGCTCCACTACTTCGGCATCTCCTACGGCACGGAACTCGGCGGCGTCTACGCCCACCTGTTCCCCCGGACGGTCGGACGCGCGGTGTTCGACGCGGTCGTCGACCCGACGCAGACGGCGGAACAGGGCACGCTCGGGCAGGCCGGAGGCTTTCAGCTGGCACTGGGCAACTACGCCCGGGACTGTGTGTCGAAGGCCGAGGACTGCCCGGTCGGCGACAGCCAACAGGATGTCGAGAACCGGATCACCGGGCTGCTCGACGACCTCGACGCCCGGCCGATCGACGGGATCTTCCCCCGCGACCTCACCCAGACCATCGCCACGAGCGGCATCGCCCAGGCCCTGTACTCCCAGGACCTCTGGCCGTACCTGACTCAGGGTCTCGAACTGGCGTACAGCGGGGACGGCAGCCTGCTGATGTCGCTGTCCGACTCGATGAACGGGCGCAGCGAGAACGGCGAGTACAGCAACCTCACCGCGGCGAACGTCTCCATCAACTGCGCGGACTCCGCGCCGCGCTACACCACCGACGACGTGGAGACGCGGCTGGACGAGTTCCGGGCGGCCTCCCCCGTCTTCGGCGACTGGATGGCCTGGTCCCTGCTCACCTGCACCGACTGGGCCGTCGCCGGCGCGGCCGACCACCCCGAGGTGCGGGCCCCGGGAGCGGCACCGATCCTCGTGATCGGCAACACGGGCGATCCCGCCACTCCGTACGAGGGAGCCCGGAAGATGGTCGAGGCCCTCGGCGCGGGAGTCGGGATCGAGCTGACGTACCGAGGGCAGGGCCATGGTGCGTACAACAGCGGGAACGCCTGCGTCCAGAGGGCCGTGGACGGCTACCTGCTCGAGGGAAAGACGCCGAAAGCAGGCACGGTCTGCTCATGAAGTCACAGGTCAGAACGTTATCCACAGGCGATCTCGGCATTCACGACGGTCCGCATACCATGGCATGACCGCCATTCGGGACATCCGGCGGACGATATCGCTGGAGGGGGAAGCAAGCATGGCGCGCTTTACACGGGGGGCCGCCCTGGCTGCTGCCGTGCTGCTGGTCACCGGGTGCAGCGGCGGCGCGGACGACAGGGCGGGTGACGGAGCGGACGACGGAAAGGCCTCGTCCCCCTCACCGGCACCACCCGCGCCGCCCCAGAAGCTCGACTGGGGTCGCTGCGAGGCGACTTCGGAAGGCCCCGCACCCGGCGGAGACTGGCAGTGCGCGACGCTGAAGGTGCCGCTGGACTACGCGAATCCGGACGACGGGACGATCGGGCTCGCACTGATCCGCAGCAAGGCGACCGGCGATGCCGGTGAACGCCTCGGCTCCCTTCTGTTCAATTTCGGCGGCCCCGGCGGCTCGGGCGTTTCCATGCTGCCGTCGTACGCGGGGCTGACGAGCGAACTGCACGAACGGTACGACCTGGTGAGCTGGGACCCGCGCGGGGTGGCCGGGAGCGAGGGGGTGCGCTGCCGCAGCGACAAGGAGATCCGGGCGAGCGAGTCGGTGGACGCCACTCCCGACGACGCCACCGAGGAGACGGCCTTCTTCCAGGACGCGGCCGACTTCGGCGCGGGATGCGAGAAGGCCGCGGGCAAGCTGCTGTCCCACGTCTCGACCGCCGAGACCGCCCGCGACATGGACCTCATGCGCCGGGTTCTGGGCGACGAGAAGATGCACTATCTCGGTATCTCCTACGGCACCGAACTGGGCGGGGTCTACGCCCACCTGTTCCCCCGGAACGTGGGGCGCCTGGTCCTGGACGCGGTGGTCGACCCGACCGCCGACACGGTGGGCCACGCGAAGAACCAGGCCCTGGGCTTCCAGCGGGCTCTCGACAACTACCTGAAGTCCACCGGCCGGGACCCCGAGGCGGGCACACGGAAGATCGAGAAGCTGCTGGAGCGGATCGACGCGAAGCCACTGGCGACGACGTCCGGCCGCGAACTCACCCAGACACTGGCGACCACCGGTATCGTCCTGCCGCTCTACAGCGAGCGGAGCTGGCCCACGCTGACCAGCGCGCTCGACGCCGCCGAGGACGGCGACGGCACCGAACTGCTCGCGCTGGCCGACGGGTACAACGAACGCGATCCGTCCGGCCGCTACGGCACGACGACCCACTCCCAACGGGTCATATCGTGCTTGGACCAGAAGCAGCGGCCGAGCGTGGAGGAGACGAAGAGGCTGCTGCCCGAATTCCGGGAGATCTCGCCCGTCTTCGGCGAGTTCCTGGGGTGGGACACCGCGGGCTGGTGCCACGACTGGCCGGTGCCGGGCCTGACGGACTCGCCGGAGGTGAGCGCACCGGGGGCCGCGCCCGTCCTCGTGGTGGGGAACACCGGGGACCCGGCGACGCCCTACGAGGGCGCGCGGAAGATGGCCGCGGAACTGGGCGCGGACGTCGGTGTGATGCTCACCTGGAAGGGCGAGGGCCATGGCGCGTACGGCAGCGGCAGCGACTGCGTCGACTCGACGGTGAACGCGTATCTGCTGGACGGGACGGTGCCGAAGGACGGCAAGGTCTGCGCGTAGTCCGGGAGGGCCGCCGCCGCGCCCTGGTACGGGTGGGAGCGGACAGGGGCCCGGCACCCGTGGTGCCGAGCCCCTGCCGGGAAGGTGCGGGTCTAGTAGACCGGCTTGCTCGGCTCGATCTGGTTGACCCAGCCGATCACACCGCCGCCGACGTGGACCGCGTCGGAGAAGCCCGCCGACTTCAGGACGGCGAGGACTTCCGCACTGCGGACACCCGTCTTGCAGTGCAGGACGATCTTCTTGTCCTGCGGAAGTGCCTCCAGGGCGGTGCCCATGAGGAACTCGTTCTTCGGGATCAGCTTGGCGCCCGGGATGGACACGATCTCGTACTCGTTGATCTCGCGGACGTCGATGATCTCGATGTTCTCGCCGTCGTCGATCCACTCCTTGAGCTGCTTGGGAGTGATCGTCGAGCCGGCCGCCGCCTCCTGGGCCTCCTCGGAGACGACGCCACAGAAGGCCTCGTAGTCGATGAGTTCGGTGACGGTGGGGTTCTCGCCGCAGACCGCGCAGTCGGGGTCCTTGCGGACCTTGACCTGGCGGTACTGCATCTCCAGGGCGTCGTAGATCATCAGGCGGCCGACCAGCGGCTCACCCGTGCCGGTGAGGACCTTGATGGCCTCGGTGACCTGGATGGAGCCGATGGAGGCGCACAGCACACCGAGGACACCGCCCTCGGCGCAGGAGGGGACCATGCCCGGCGGCGGCGGCTCGGGGTAGAGGCAGCGGTAGCAGGGGCCGTGCTCGGACCAGAACACGGAGGCCTGGCCGTCGAAGCGGTAGATCGAGCCCCAGACGTACGGCTTGTTCAGCAGCACGGCCGCGTCGTTGACCAGGTAGCGGGTCGCGAAGTTGTCCGTGCCGTCGACGATCAGGTCGTACTGGCTGAAGATGTCCATCACGTTCTCGGCCTCGAGCCGCTCTTCGTGGAGGATCACGTTCACGTACGGGTTGATCCCGAGCACGGAGTCGCGCGCGGACGCGGCCTTGGACCGGCCGATGTCGGCCTGGCTGTGAATGATCTGGCGCTGCAGGTTCGACTCGTCGACCTCGTCGAACTCCACGATGCCGAGCGTGCCGACGCCCGCCGCGGCCAGGTACATCAACGCCGGGGAGCCGAGGCCGCCGGCGCCCACACACAGCACCTTGGCGTTCTTCAGCCGCTTCTGCCCGTCCATCCCGACGTCGGGGATGATCAGGTGGCGGGAGTACCTGCGGACCTCGTCTACGGTGAGCTCGGAAGCGGGCTCGACCAGGGGTGGCAGCGACACGGGGACTCCGTTGGTCGGTCAATCACTACAGTTGTTCTCCCCGTAACACTGCCACGCCCTTTTTCATTCCGAGACACCCGTTCCAACCAGCGAGACGATGTCGTCCCAGTAGCCGGGCATCGTCTCCCAGGGGTCGGTCCGGCCGCCACGGTCCCCGCGGTCGGTGAAGTAGATCGTGGCGGCACCCTGCCAGCGGGCGACGCGCAGTGCCTCGTCGAGGTGTCCGCGCGGGACGCCGTGGACGAAGTGGCAGAAGCGCTCGGGTGGATGGTCGGCGGTCCACTCGGCCGCCTGCGACCAGCGGTAGTCGCTCCAGGGCCCGGAGAAGGTCACCAGTTGGTCGGCGATGTCGACATAGCCGTGGTGCGGGTGGGTGCCGTGACCGAGGACGAGGTGCCCGCCGCCGAGAAGCGCGCGCAGTGCGGTGACCGTGTGCTCGGTGTCGGGCAGGGCGCCGTGCTCCGTGGGGCAGCGGTCCAGGAAGAACCCGTCGATCCGGTACCAGTCGAGATACCGGCGCGCGTCGGAGGCGATGTCGGCGAGGGCGCGCGCGCCATAGGTCAGGTCCAGGTGGCCGAGGACCCGGACGCCCGCGTTCCGCAGCCGCCCGGCGGCTTCGAGGCAGTGCGGGTCGGGGCGGGTGCCGGGGCCGTCGGAGACGTTCAGGACGACCCAGTGCAGAGGGGTGCCGGGACGGGCGAGTTCACCCCATTCCAAGGGGGCGACGAGGGGGTGGGCATAGCCGGGGATGCCGAAGCCGAGGCTCAGGCCGGTGTTCGCGATGGCGGAGGGGGCCGGGGTCAGATACGGCATGCCGCCTCCATCCAGATGTCGGCGAGGGACTCCTCGAGGTTGATCCTGGGCCGCCAGCCGAGGCGGTCCCGGGCGGTGCGGACATCGGCCTGCTGCCAGCTGCCGCACCCGTCCGGGTAGGGGTAGGAGATGGGGGCGGCGTGGTCCGGTTCGGGGCGGGGGTGGCCGATGGTGGGCCTGAGGGGGCCATGCGGAGCGTCGAGTTCGTGGAGGGCGCCGCCGTAGCCGGCCACGCGGGCGAGGACGGCCGCGGCGTCGCGGAGGCGCACGGCGCGGCCCGAGCCGATGTTGATCACCCCCTGGGCGGCGGAGAGCGAGGCGGCGTGGACGGCACGGGCGACGTCGCGGACGTCGACGAAGTCGCGCTGGACGCCGAGACCGCCGAGCTTGAGTTCGCCGTCGCCGGACTGCATGGCGCGGCGCATGGCTTCGGCGAGGCGGCCGAGCGGCGAGCCGGCCGGTGTGCCGGGTCCGGCGGGCGAGAAGACGCGGAGGACCACGGCGTCCAGGCCTGAGCCGAGGACGAGTTCGGTGGCGGCGAGCTTGCTCACGCCGTACGGGCCGCCGGGGCGGGGCACGGCGTCCTCGGCGGTGGAGGACCCGGGCTGGCTGGGCCCGTATTCGGCGCCGCAGCCGAGCTGCACCAGGCGGGCCCCGCAGCCGCTGCGGCGCAGGGCCTCGCAGACGGTGGCGACGGCGACGGTGTTGTGCCGGGTGAGTTCGCGGGCGCCGCCGCGGGTGGCACCGGCGCAGTTGACGACGACTCCGGGATGGACGGCGTCCAGGAAGCGGGTGAGCGCGCCCGGGCTGCCGGTGGCGAGGTCGAACCGTACGTCGGCGTCGTCGCCGCGGCCGAGCGCGGTGAGCTGTACGGCCGGGTCGGCGAGCAGACGCTCGGCGACGAAGCGACCGAGGTATCCGTTGGCTCCGATCAGCAGAACCCTCATCGGGCGGCTCCCGGGGCGGGTTCTCCGGTTCGGGAGGTGATCATCTGGCGTTCTCCTTATGGGGTGGTGCCGTGGGTGATGAGGTGGCCCGCGGTGTCGGCCTCGGGGGACGGGCGCCCGGGACGTGAGCCCCGAGCGTCGGCCGGCCCGGACTTCGCACGGCGACGTGTGGCCGCCGGGCGAAGGGCCGGAGACGGGTCAGGTCGCCCCGGAGGGCAGGAAGTGGGCCGAAGCCCGGGTCAGCGTGCGGGTGGCGTGGACGAGCAGGACGAGCGCGGCGGCGCCGCACACAAGGGCGGGTACGGCCCCGGCCCCCCAGGTGTCCACGACCGCGCGGGCGGGGACGGCCAGGACGGAGCAGCCGGGCAGCCGGCTCGCGAAGACCGTGCCCAGCGCGAGCGCCTCGGCCAGGGCGGCTGCGCGGAGGGCGACGACCGGGGCTTGGGGGGTTCCGTGCGCGATGAGGAGGCGGGCGAGGAGGAGGAGGGCGCCGAGGGCGCCCGCGCCGGCGTAGCCGGAGGGCTCGTGCAGGACCTCGGCGCACAGGGCGAGCAGGGCGGCCAGTGCACAGAGGTGGAGCGCCAACACGCCGAGGATCAGGGGCTTCACGGAGTCGGCGAACTCCGCGAGGCCTCGGCTGGAGGCGAGTTTGCGGCGGGCGCGGGTGGCGAGGAGTTGGGCGCACCACACGGCGGGCGCACAGGACAGACCGAGTGCGAGCACCGGCGCGACGGCCAGGGGCCAGGGCCCGTGGGGACCGTCGTCGAGACCGGCGGCGAACAGGCCGTCGCCGAGGAGCGCGTACGCGACCAGCCAGCAGGTCCACACGCGGGTACGGCCGACCGCGTCCGAGGGTGCGCGCAGGGGACCGCGGTCGAGGGCGAAGCGGAGGGCGAGCGCCACCGCGAGTGCGCCGGCGGCGGCGACCGCGAGACGGGGCCGGCCGTCGGTGAGGCGCACGCCGACGACAGCCGCCGCGCACAGAGCGCCCGGCAGGAGGGCAAGTACAGCCCAGCCACCGCGCGCGCCGGGCGCGCTCGGCGCCGGCTCGCGCTCCGTGGACTCCTCCCCGTCCCGCGGCACACGCGCGTACATCTCTTCGGCGAGGGAGAACACGTCCCGGTGCCGGAAGCGGGCGGCCGTGCGGTCGGTCACCCCGTGTGCCTCCAGCCCGGCGGCGATCTCCAAGGGGTCCACCGCCCGCTCACAGAGGTCCCGGTGCCGGTGCATCAGTGCCTTCACGGGGTCGACGGCGCCGCGTCGGGGCGCGGACGTGGGTACGGTCGCGGAGGGATCGCGGTCGCCAGGTCGGGAGGTCGGATCGAGTGAGGCGACGAGGTCATGGGACGCCTGGAGAGCGGGCGAGGTCATGGCATCCGGTGAAGGGTGCGGACCGGACGAGCCTTTCGCACCGGCCGCACCGGCCGCACCGATCACACCGACCGCACCGGGCTTGACGCCCGAGTGGTCCAACTCTCCGATGCCATCGGCCACATCGAATTCCTCCCGCCCGTCCCGTCCGTCTCGTCCGTCCCGCCCATTCAGTCCCTCTGGTCCGTCCAGCCCCTCTCGCCCCTCCCATTCGTCCAGCCCGCCCAGCCCGTCCAGGCGCAACTCGCTCATCGCGCGCCCTCCCCCGCAGCTACGGGCTCCCCGGCGGTCGTCTGTGGAGACCTCTCCACGGCCGGGACCGCGTCCGCCGCCGAAAGGGAGGACGACGCCGCGGCGGCGGCAGAACCGGATGCGGCGGCGGGCGCAGAGCCGGAGGCGGGAGTCGTGGCAGGTGCCGCTGCCGGGGCCGGGCCCGGCGCACGCCCCTTCGCGAGAGTGGACGGAGAAGCCGGCGCCGAGCCACACGCGGCGCCCGGCGTCGAGTCAGGCGCCCCAGAAGTCGGGGGCGCGACCGTCACCGCCGTCGATGCCGCAGTCGGGGGCGCGACCGTCACCGCCGTCGATGCCGATGCCGATGCCGACGCCGACGCCGCTGCCGCCACCGGTGTCGTCGTCGTGGTCCCCGCCACCGGTGTCGTCGTCGGCACAGGCGTGTCGACGGCCCAGCGCGGCCGTCCCGGGCCGGCCGCTCCGCGACCCGGGCCCCCGGCACCCCCCGCGACCCCAGCGACGCCCGCCACCCCGGCTACCCCGGCCACTCCGGCGACACCGAGGCCGCCCGTCACCAGTCGGGAGTCGGTCCAGCGGCCGGGTACCCGTGCCTCGGCCGGGGCTCCGAAGGGCAGGGGTTCACCGGTGCCGTCGAGGACGACCTTGCGCACCGGGGCCTGGGAGACGACCTCCAGATAGATGCCACGAAATGCCTCGACGTTCTGTTCCACCGTGAAGAGTTCGAGAGCGCGTGCGCGGGCGGCCGCGCCCAGGCGCGCACGGCGCTGGGGTTCCCGCAGCAGAGCCACGCACGCTTCGGCCAGCGCCCGCGGATTGCGCGGAGGGACGACGAGGCCCGTGCCGCCGATGACCTCCACGACCGCGCCCACATCGGTGGAGACCGTCGGCCGGGCACAGAACATGGCCTCGACCAGACTGATCGGAAAGCCCTCGACGACGCTGGACAGCACGACCACCGCACCCGCCGCGTAGGCCTCGGCCACATCGGGAACGGCCGGATCGCCGATCTCCTCGAAGGAGACGGGGTTGTCGCCGACCGCGTGGACGCCGTCCGCCTCGTCGGGAAAGAGCTGCGCGGCCAGGGCTCTGCAGTGCCCCAGATAAGCGGTGGCCTCGGATCCCGTTGCCGCTCCGATGATCCTGAGTCGCGCCTTGGACTCCGCCCGGCGGATCTCGGCGAAGGCGTGCAGCAGTGAGATCAGATCCTTGGCGGGCTCGATGCGGCCGACCCAGACCAGGGTGTACGGATCCGCGTGCTCCGGCGACTCGCCCACATCCGCGAAGCGGGCGGCGTCCATGCCCGGGTAGACCGTCCGGATCCTGGCCCGGTCGGCGCCGCAGCGCTCCTGCCAGCGCCGGGCGTGGGTGTTGCCGGGGGTGAGGCAGGCGGCCTGCCGGTAGACCTCGGCGGTCAGCCGCCGGTGGAAGGCCGCGAGCAGGGCGCGCACCGGCGCTTCCCCCGAAGCCCCGAGGTAGTGGGCCCGCAGCGGCACGCCGTACTCGGTGACCAGGAGCGGCACCCCGTGGAAGTGCCGGGCCAGCAGCCCGGGAAGCGCGGCCGAGCCCCCGGCGGTCGCGTGACACAGGTCGACCGAGCCGAGCCCGTCGTCCTCGTACCAGTCGAGCGAGAGGGGGCGCAGGGCGCGTTCGAGGTGTGCGGCGACCGTCAGCAGATCCGGTACGCGAGCCTCGCGCGCCCCTCGCAGTGCGCCCGGCGCGCGACAAGCGCGCTCCAGCGTGGTCACGGCGATCTCGGAGCGCAGCGCGCCGACCAACCCGCCTTCCTCGCGGGCCAGCTCGGCGAGCCCGTACAACGCATTGCCGAAACGGTCCGCCTCAACGGCCGCCCCACCGCCGGAAGCCTCTGAGCACACCGCGGACACCAGTTCGCCGTAAGCCTCGGCGAACCGCCGCCGTGCCCGGCGCCCATGGGTGACCCCGTCGTCCTCGGCGGTCCACAGGGGCGCCGTACGAACCCGGCTGACCTGGGGCGGCAGCGGGATCCAACCCTCGTCCTCCTGCCGCTCGCTCCGGCTGAGCGCGTAGATGTCGAACTCGTGTCGCGCCAGCCCACGTACGAGTCGGTCGCACCAGAGCCTGGCGTCACCGCTCACATACGGATAGCCACCCTCCGTAAGCAGTCCGATGCGCACGCGTGCACCCCCGATCTCCCGTTTGAGAAGCCGCCGTTCACCCGGCGGCTCGCAGCGGGACGAACGTATGCGGACGAGGCGGGGGTGCGACGGACGGTTGTCCGTCGCACCACCAAAAGGGGTGAACGGGCGTAACTTTCCCTAGCGGTACGCGTTTTGTCGCGCTAAGGGATCATTCGATCACGCTGCGTCAGACGATCTCGGGATCGTCTCGCGTGCTCCGTCAACTACCGGGATAGGGCCAGGGATTGGCTTTGCACGTGATCCCGTCGTACGTCAGGAACTTGCTCTGCTGCTGCATGACGGGGGCGAGTTCGCCGTTCTTGTCGCAGGTCACATGGCTGTAGCCGAGGCGGTGACCGACCTCGTGATTGATCAGCATCTGCCGGTACGCGTGGATCTGGTCGCCGTACGTCTTCGAGCCCTGGGCCCAGCGGTAGGCGTTGATCATCACGCGTTCGGTGGCGGCCGAATCGCAGGACACGTTGTCCACGGTCGTGTCGAGCCCCGACTTGGCGCACCAGGTCGCCGTGGTGCCCGGGCTGGCCAGCGTGATCACGAAGTCGGGCGTGCCCGAGGAGATCCGCTCGAACGTACGGCCGCCGCCATGGGCCCAGCTCCGCTCGTCGTTCAGGGTCTTCTGCACCGCCTCGGCGAACAACTCGGGATCCAGGCCGAGTCCCTTCTCGACGTCGACGCGGTAGCGGTACTTCTGCCCCTTCCCCGGCGCCTTGTCGAAGCCCTTGACCGCCTCGAACTTCCCGCCGCCCTCCAGATCCGCCGCGAGCGTGTACGTCCTGCCCACCTTCTGGTCGTACGACAACGGCGTCGCGCTCGGGCTCGGCGCACCGGACGGTATGGGCCGGTTGTCGCTGCGTGAGGCACCGCGCACCTCGCGTTCGCCGTCGTCGGCGGCCTGCGGCTGCGGAGCGGCGTCGTCCTGTCCGGCGGCCATCTGCCCGCCCACGACGACCACCAGCACGGTCGTGACGGCCGCGGCCGCGATACCGGCGAACGCCCGTCCCTTGCCGCCCTTCGCCGTCTCCGCGGGCTCGGACCCCTCGTGCGAAGGCCGCTCCCCCGGCTCCTGCCGGCCCAGCGGGTTCTCCCGCGTCCCCTCGCGCAGTGGCTTCTCCTGGAGAGCCGTCTCGGTCCGTCCCGCGGCGGCATCCGACGCGGCGCGAGGTGTCCGACCGGGTGCGAAGACGTCGTCGACCTCGTCGAAAGCGTCCAGATATGCCTGGCGGGGGCCACCGGGGGGCATGGTCTCCTGCCGCTGCCGGGGAATGGGGATACGGCGACCGGAACGCTCCGGAGGTTCGCCGTGCGGGGCGCCGGTGGGTGACGCCTCGCCCGGCACACCATACGGGGCCCCCGCGGGAGCCCCGTGCGCCACGCCGTGTCCGGCACCCGTCCGGTGCCCGTCACCACCCAAGTGCCCCCAACCGCCCCCGGCTTCACGCTGCTCAGGGTGCTCACCACGACTCGGCGGATAGCCACGGACGGGAGCGCCACCGGAAAGCCGGGGAAAGCCGTGCGCCGGAGTGCCGTCGGCGAAACGAGGGACGGCGTGCGCCGGAGCACCCTCGGGCAAGCGGGGAAAGCCGTGCGCGGGTGTGCCCTCAGGAAGACGAGCGCCCTGCTGCCCGGGCGCAGGCACACCGCCGGTGAATCTCGGCATCACCTGGCCGCGAGGCAGGCCGTAACCCCCTGGAGGCAACGGACCGGCCGACGGCCGAGCGCCCGCCTGCGCCGCTGTCGTCGGAGCCGGAGCCGGAGCCCCCGCAGCGGGAGCGCTTCCGGCGACAGGAACGGCCGGGCCGTCCGCGCCCCGGACCCCTTGCCCCCCTGCGCCCCCCTGAGTGCCCGATGTGCGTCGCACGGCCGGTGCGCCGTCGCCCGATCCGGCGGAGGTCGCCGCCCGGGTCGTCCTTGTGTCGTTCGTGTCGCCTTTCGGCGCCCGCCCCTTGCGGCTGTGCCGTCCCACGCCGCGCCTCAGCTCCCCCCGCCGGGTGAGCCCGGTGGAGGTCCGTCGGCGACCGATCCGGCGCCGGCGTCCAGCTCCCAGGTCTCCGCCCCCGGACCTGTCGCGTCATAACCCCTCTCCCCCGGGTCCGCCCCGCCACCCGACTCCCCGTGGTCCGCCAGCAGTTCACGGAACGCGGCGGCCACGGCCTCCGGGTACTCCATCATCGCCACGTGCCCCGCGTCCGGCAGACAGACGAGGCGGGAGTCGCGGAAGGCGCGGGCCGCGCGCTGGGCCATGCGGAAGCCGACCAGCTGGTCGCGGCGGCCGTAGACAAGGAGGGTCGGGGCGAGGACGCGCTCCGCCTGGCGCCAGAGCGAGTGCTGCCCGCCCAGGGTGTAGGCGTCCACGAGTCCACGAGCAGAACGCGTCAACGCGTCCCACATGTAAGGGAGTTGGAGGCGCCGCTCCATCTCCTCGACGGCGTTGCGGAAACCCTCGTCCGTGACGCGGCCGGGGTCGCCGTAGCAGAGCGCCGTGACACCGCGTACGCGCTGCTCGGCGGTCCAGCCCTTGGTGAAGCGGGTGAAGAGGGCCGACATGCCCGGCAGCGCGAGCATCGCGGTCGGCACGGCGGTCCGCTGCACGCGCAGTTCGGGCAGGGCGGGCGACACCAGGGTCAGGGTGCGGACGAGATCGGGGCGCAGGGCGGCGACACGGGTCGCGATCGCGCCGCCGAGAGAGTTGCCGAAGAGATGCACGGGGCCGCGCCCGGAGGCGTCGAGGTGACGGATGACCGCGCGCGCGTGCCCCGTGACGGAGTAGTTGCCGTCGTCCGGGGGCGGGGAGTCGCCGAAGCCGGGCAGGTCGATCGCCTCGCCGTCCACGAGCCCGTCCAGCAGTGGCATCAGCGCGGACCAGTTCTGCGAGGAACCGCCCAGGCCGTGCACATACAGAGCGGGCGGCAGCCCCTCGCGCGCCGGCGGCCTCGACCGCACCGCCAGTGTGACCCCCGGCAGCCGGACCGATCTCATCCTCTCGCCGGGCGCCACACGCACGGCACTCGCCTTCGGCGATGCGGTGGCGGTCAGCAGGGACGGCAGCTCGGTCGAAGACATGCGGGCAATGTTACGAGACGATCACGCAGTGACTCATGTGTTCGCCATCACAGGTCCGGACTTAAATTCAGCCATGTGTGCGGGGCACGGCTGCCAGGCGTACGGGGAGAAGGCGAGGAGCCCTGGTCGCCGCCTCGGCGGCGGGCCGTCGCCGGTGCTCAGCGGGCTCCCGGCGAGGGCGCCCGCGATCGCGTAGCGCCACGATCACCCTTCTCCTAGGCTCGTACACAGGGCATCCAGGCTCGCGAACAGGGCACCCGTACGTGACCCGGCCGTCTCAGGGAACGTTCCGACGGCACCGGGGCAGAACCAGGAGCGGTAACAGGGCACAGCAGGAAGGGAACCCACCATGGCCGTCGACCCGAGCGATCCCGACACCTTCACAGAGGAGGACCCCACCGAGCTCGACGACGTCGAGGCCCCGGAGGCCGACGCCGCCGAGCAGCACAAGGACATCGCCCCGCACCGGGACGACCCACTGACCGACGTCGACCCGGGCGCCGCCAACGAGGCCGATCTGGCGGAACAGGCCCGCGTGGTCTCCCTCGACGAGGACGACTACCGGTAACCCGACCCCCACCAGGGACGACGAGAGGTGACGAGAAAGGGCTTCCCCGTGCCCGCCATGCCCCTGTTTGGCGTGGTCCGCGGCACTTTCCCCGCCGTCCGGTCCGTGAAATTCTGCGCTCGCACCGCGCACACCGGGGTTACCGAAAAGTACGATGGCGGCGCGGCGCACACCCGCATGTGGACGATCTTGGGAGGCGGCGTGACAGCCATCGAGCAGACAGAGGCGGCGCGCCCGCGGGGCACACGGCTGCCCCGCCGAGCCCGACGGAACCAGTTGCTGGGCGCCGCCCAGGAAGTCTTCGTGGCCCAGGGCTACCACTCCGCCGCGATGGACGACATCGCCGAGCGCGCCGGAGTCAGCAAGCCGGTGCTCTACCAGCACTTCCCCGGCAAGCTCGACCTCTATCTGGCGCTGCTGGACCAGCACTGCGAGTCCCTCATCCAGGCCGTGCGCGGCGCGCTGGCGTCGACGACCGACAACAAGCAGCGAGTCCGGGCCACGATGGACGCCTACTTCGCGTACGTCGAGGACGAGGGCGGCGCCTTCCGGCTGGTCTTCGAGTCGGACCTGACCAACGAGCCCGCCGTGCGCGAGCGCGTCGACAAGGTCACCAACGAGTGCGCCGAGGCCATCTGCGACGTCATCGCCGAGGACACCGGTCTCTCGCGCGCGGAGTCGATGCTGCTGGCCTCGGGGCTGGGCGGTCTCTCCCAGGTGGTGGCCCGTTCCTGGCTGCACAGCGACCGCAGCGTCCCGCGCGAGCAGGCGGTCCAGCTGCTCGCCTCGCTGGCCTGGCGCGGTATCGCGGGTTTCCCCCTGCACGGCATCGACCAGCACTGATCGCGCCCCCTCGGCACCCCGTCGACCACCGCTGTCGACCACGGCCACCGAGCGTGCCTGTGGAGCACGCCTGCCGAGCATGCCGAGGGGAGCGCCGATCGCGAACGCCGGTCAGGATTCCCGCGTCCTGTTCGCTCCTGGCGTTCTCGGGCGGAGCGTGTACGTCCCCTCACCGGGCTAATGTGTGCTGGGTACGGCGCGGAAGCCCGCGCACTTCACTGACCGTCGGAGGGACATAGCCGTGGAGGTCAAGATCGGCGTGCAGCACGCGCCCCGCGAGATCGTTCTGGAGAGCGGGCAGAGTGCCGAGGAGGTCGAGCGTGCCGTTGCCGAGGCGCTCACCGGCAAGTCGGCGCTGCTGAGCCTCACGGACGAGCACGGCCGCAAGGTGCTGATCCCGGCCGACCGTCTCGCCTACGTCGACATCGGCGAGTCGGCCGTCCGCAAGGTGGGCTTCAGCGCGCTGTAGTCACGAGGCACGGAAGACGTACGGAGGGGCCCGGTGGCGTGAAAACCACCGGGCCCCTCCGTACGTCCACGGCGCATGGTTCCCACCGGCCGAGCCGCGCGCAACCGACACATCCCGCGGACGGGCGATGATTGCGCTCGACGGCGCGGGGGTAGTACCGGCTACGAACGATCTGCCCAGGCCAGGCCGTGCGGGAGGGAACCCGATCATGTTCTTGGAAGCGCTCGGATCCGCACTCCTCGGTTTCGCCCTGGCGTGTGCCGCCGTATACCGCCTGCCCCACCGTCTGCCGTCGCGCGCCCTGGTCCTCCCGACCGGCACCGCGGGCGGCCTCTTCGGCGCGTTCCTGACGCACACGGCGCTGGACTCGGCGAACTATCCGCTGATCCTCACCGGCGCGCTGGTCGTGGCGGCGGCCTCCCTGTCCCTGCTGCTGCGGCCGACGGAACGCTTTCGACACAGCAGCTCGGCGACCGCCTGAGCGGGACGCGTCCCGACCCGAAGGCCCCCTGACAGCGTCGAAGCCGCCCGTCCCGGGGCGTGTGGACCCGCGCGACCGGCCGCGGCCGGGCCCGCACCCCCAGGACGGCACCGCACCTCACGACGACTAGGCGCCCACGTCCACGCGCTCACCCCGACGTGCCTGCACCGACGTGCCTGCACCGACGTGGTCACACCCGCATGCTCACGCGGCCAGGCCCAGCGCGGCCATCCGCTTCGTGTGCGCCTCGGTGATCCGCGAGAACATCCGCCCCACCTCGGCCAGATCGAACCCGTCGGCGACACCGCCCACGAGCATCGTGGACAGGGCGTCCCGGTCCGCCACGACACGCTGCGACTGCGACAGGGCCTCCCCCATCAACCGCCGTGCCCACAGCGCCAGTCGGCCGCCCACGCGCGGGTCCTCGTCGATCGCGGCGCGCACCTTCTCCACGGCGAAGCCGGCGTGCCCCGTGTCGTCGAGCACGGCGAGCACCAGCCCGCGCGTGTCCGAGTCGAGGTGCGCCGCGACCTCCCGGTAGAAGTCGCTGGCGATCGAGTCGCCGACGTACGCCTTGACGAGCCCCTCCAGCCAGTCCGACGGCGCGGTCTGCTTGTGGAAGCCGTCGAGCGCGTCGACGAAGGGCTCCATGGCCCGCGTCGGCTCCTCGCCGATCTCGGTGAGCCGGCCGGCGAGCCGCTCGAAATGGTGGAACTCGGCCGCCGCCATCTTCGCCAGCTCCGCCTTGTCGACGAGGGTCGGCGCCAGCTTCGCGTCCTCCGCGAGCCGTTCGAACGCCGCCAGCTCCCCGTACGCCAGCGCCCCCAGCAGATCCACCACCGCCGCGCGGTACTGCGGGTCGGCGGAGGCCCGGGCCCAGTCCTGGGCGGCGATCCCGGTGACCTCGGCGGTGTCGGCGGCGTCGGCGGACGCGTCGCCGGTGGTGTTCTCAGGCTTGTCAGACGTGGTCATGAAGCGCACAATAGCCCGCTCCGCGCAGGGCGGAAGGGCCCGGCCGATTCGCGTGCCCCTCAGTGTGACAACCACTACGTGACCAAATCGGCCATCGCATATGCGCGATTCCGAGGTATGGTGGTAATGCGCCTGCTGGTACGTCGACGTAGTTCGATCGTTCGACCGTATCTCGACAGGCCGCACGCATGAGGATGCCCGGTCGGTGGCCCGATCGGCTCCGACCCGACAGCCCTTCTTCTCCGTACGGCACATCGCGTACGGCGTCCGGAGGGAACCCCTCAGCGGTATGAGCGCTAGAGCGTCGGCAGTGGTCCCGTGCCACACGGTCCGCCCGTGAGGCGGCCGACGTCCCCGGCACGGTCCGACACGACCCCCGCGCTCGCCTCACACCGCGTACACAGAAGAGGCAGCACCCTGACTACGACTTTCCGAGATCTCGGAATCTTTCCCGAGACCGCCGAGGCGCTTGAGGCCGTCGGCATCATCAACCCCTTCCCCATCCAGGAGATGACGCTCCCGGTCGCCCTCACCGGCACCGACATCATCGGCCAGGCCAAGACCGGCACCGGCAAGACGCTGGGCTTCGGCCTCCCGCTCCTGGAGCGCGTCGTCGTCCCCGCCGACGTCGAGGCCGGCCGCGCCAAGCCCGAGGACCTCGTCGACTCGCCGCAGGCGCTCGTCGTCGTCCCCACGCGCGAGCTGTGCACCCAGGTCACCAACGACCTGCTGACCGCCGGCAAGGTGCGCAACGTGCGCGTCACCGCGATCTACGGCGGCCGCGCCTACGAGCCCCAGGTCGAGGCCCTGAAGAAGGGCGTCGACGTCGTCATCGGCACCCCCGGGCGGCTCCTCGACCTCGCGGGCCAGAAGAAGCTGAACCTGAAGCACGTCAAGTGCCTGGTCCTCGACGAGGCCGACGAGATGCTCGACCTGGGCTTCCTGCCCGACGTCGAGAAGATCATCAACATGCTTCCGGCCCGCCGCCAGACGATGCTGTTCTCGGCGACCATGCCGGGCGCGGTCATCGGCCTGGCCCGCCGGTACATGTCCCAGCCGACCCACATCAGCGCCACGTCGCCGGACGACGAGGGCGCGACGGTCCGGAACACCGCGCAGCACATCTACCGCGCGCACAACATGGACAAGCCCGAGATCGTCTCGCGCATACTGCAGGCCGACGGCCGGGGACTGGTCATGGTCTTCTGCCGTACGAAGCGCACCGCGGCCGATCTCGCCGACCAGCTCAAGCAGCGGGGCTTCGCCTCCGGCGCGGTCCACGGCGACCTCGGCCAGGGCGCCCGCGAGCAGGCCCTGCGTGCCTTCCGCAACGGCAAGGTGGACGTCCTCGTCTGCACCGACGTCGCCGCCCGCGGCATCGACGTCGAGGGAGTCACCCACGTCATCAACTACCAGTCCCCCGAGGACGAGAAGACGTACCTGCACCGCATCGGCCGTACGGGCCGCGCGGGTGCCAAGGGCATCGCGATCACCCTCGTCGACTGGGACGACATCCCGCGCTGGCAGCTCATCAACAAGGCGCTGGACCTCGGGTTCAACGACCCGCCGGAGACGTACTCCACCTCCCCGCACCTCTTCGAGGAGCTGAGCATCCCGGTCGGCACGAAGGGTGTCCTGCCGCGCTCCGAGCGCACCCGGGCCGGCCTGGACGCCGAGGAGCTGGAGGACCTGGGAGAGCCGGGCGGGCGTGGTCCGCGCGGTCGTGGCGGCCGTTCCTCCGCCCCGCCGTCGTCCACCGAGCGCGAGCGCGAGCGCCCGGCGCGTACGCCGCGTCGCCGCCGTCGTACGCGCGGTGGAGCCACCATGGACGGGGCGTCCCCGGAGGCCGCGGCGGTCACGAAGCCGTCGGAGTCCGCAGCGGCGCCGGGTACCGGTTCCGTCGAGGCCGAGGCCGAGGCCGAGAGCCGTACGCCTCGCCGTCGTCGCCGTACCCGTGCCGGGGCGAACCCCGCTGCCGAGGCCGTGGTCGAGACGGTCGGCAGCACGTCGGCCGAGACCGTGACCGAGAGCGTCGCGGACTCGCCCGCCGAGTCGGCCGAGGAGGCGCCCAAGCGGCGCCGCCGCACCCGGAAGTCGGTGGAGGCGACCGAGGCACCCGCCGCCGAGGCCGTGCTCGACACGGCCGAGGGTGTGACCGCCGAGGAGGCACCCGCCAAGCCGCGTCGCCGCACCCGCAAGGCCGTCGCACCCGTCGAGGCCGAGGCTGTCGCCACGGAGACCGCCGCCGAGGAGGCCCCGGCCGCGCCTCGCCGCCGGACCCGCAAGACGGCAGCCACCGTCGCCGAGGCCACGGACAGCGCCGCCGAGGCCGCCCTCGACACCGTCGAGGAGCCCAAGCCGCGCCGCCGCACCCGCAAGACGGCAGCCACCGCCGAGACCGTGGTGGAGGCCGTCGCCGAGGAGGCCGCGCCCGCGCCTCGTCGCCGCACCCGCAAGGCCGTCGCGCCCGCCGAGGCGCCCGCCGCCGAGGCCGCGCTCGACACGGCCGAGGGTGTGACCGCCGAGGAGGCACCCGCCAAGCCTCGCCGCCGCACCCGCAAGGCCGTCGCACCCGTCGAGGCCGAGGCTGTCGCCACGGAGACCGCCGCCGAGGAGGCCCCGGCCGCGCCTCGCCGCCGCACCCGCAAGACGGCAGCCACCGCCGAGGCGGCGGTTCCGGCCCAGCCGACGGAGGAGCAGGCCACGAAGCCGCGTCGTACGCGTAAGGCGGCGGCTTCGGCTGTCGCCGAGGACGCGGGGGTGGCGGCCGAGGCTCCGGCTCCGCGTCGGCGTACGCGCAAGGCCGCGGCCGCCGTCGTGGAGGCCGCGGAGGGCTGAGCCCGTCCGGTCCAGCGAAGGTCCGGTTCCCCTTCCGGGGGGCCGGACCTTCGGCCTTTCCAGGGTTTCCTCGCCCCCGCCGCCCCTGCCCGTCCCCTCCCGGCTGCACTCCTTCGACCCCTTTGCGCGGGCCGACCCTCGTGCGCGGGCCGACCGCCCCCCATGCGCGGGCCCGGTGGGGCTTCTCGCGCAGCTCCCCGCGCGCCGGACAGACGGGCTTCAGGGCCGCGGCCGTCCGCCGAGCCGCTCGGCCGGGAACGCCGGGCCGGCGCGAGCCCCTTCACCGCCGGGCCGTTACGCTCCCCCCATGAGCCGTCCGCCTACCTTCACCCCGCCCGCCGGTGCCCGGGCGTACCGTCTGCGTACCCCTCGGGGGGAGTTCGCCGTGATCGAGGCAGGCGTCGCGGTGAAGGGCACCGTGCTGCTCGTGCCGGGGTTCACGGGGAGCAAGGAGGACTTCATCGCGCTGCACGAGCCGTTGGCGGAGGCCGGGTACCGGTCGGTGGCGGTGGACGGACGCGGGCAGTACGAGAGCCCGGGTGCCGAGGACGACGAAGCGCCGTACGCTCAGGCGGAGTTGGCGAAGGACCTGCTCGCCCAGGCGAAGGCCGTGAGCGACGGCACCCCGCTGCACCTCGTCGGTCACTCGCTCGGCGGCCAGATCTCCCGCGCCGCCCTGCTGCTGGACGCCTCCCCCTTCGCCTCGCTCACCCTGATGGCCTCGGGCCCCGCGCAGATCTCGGCCGACCAGCAGCAGCGCGTGAAGCTGTTGCGGGACGCCCTGACGGTGATGGACATGGAGCAGGTGTGGGACGCCATTCAGGCGATGGACGCGCCGGAGCCGGAGGAGACCGAGACCGGCGCCCTCGACGAAGGGCTGGACGACCGCGCCGACCTGCGGCACCGCTGGCTCGCCACCAGCCCCGCCCAGCTCGTCGCGACGGGGCGCCAGCTCTGCGTGGAGCCCGACCGTGTCGCCGAACTCGCCGCCGTGGACCTGCCCAAGCACGTCCTGTCCGGCGAACGGGACGACACCTGGCCGATCCCGGTCCTCGACGACATGGCCGTGCGGCTGAACGCCCACCGCACCGTCGTCCGGCACGCCGAGCACTCCCCGAACACCGATCAGCCGCAGGCGACGGCGGAGGCCCTCATCGGCTTCTGGGACCGCGTCGCCCGCTGAGCGCCGACACGGGCCCGGGCACCGGCACGCGGCCCGGCCGTACTGCTGGTACTGCCCGTATTCCTAGTACTGCGCCCGGAGATGCTCCCAGAAGCCGTCCCGCAGTGCGCGGCGCAGGTCCGCCTGCCCCCGCAGCGAGTACTGGAGCAGCCCCTCCGCCTCGACGAGCAGGTCCTGGTCGACGGAGCCGGGGAGGTACGGATGGCCGTGGAGCAGCTCCTGGAGCGTCTCCCGGCCCCGGGAGACGAGCCACTTCGCGGCGATCTGGGCGCCGACGAAGCGGACGTCCTCGCGGCTCGGACGGGCGCCGGTGGGCGCGTCGTACGTGGCGGCGGCCCGGCGTGACACGTACGGCTTGAAGAAGTCGAGGTCGAAGGTCCGCTGGCTGTCGACCTCCCAGAGCAGCGGATCGGCCTGGTTGCGGCCCTCCGGCGCCTCGATGCCCCACAGGTGGACCCGCGCCCCGTACCCCTGCGCGGCCTCGACCGCCGAGACCAGGTCCTCGTCGCCGCCGATCAGGGCCGCGTCACTGATCGCCCGGTGCCGGGCCAGTGACTCCAGGTCGGTGCGGATGAGGGAGTCGACGCCCTTCTGCTGGTTGTTGGCGTTGAGGTTGCCCAGCCGCACCTTCACGTCCGGCAGCTCGGCGATCGACTGCTGTTCGGCCGTATGGATGCGCCGGCGCGCCCCGTCGTACCAGTAGACCCGGAGCAGCCGGCTGTCCGCGAAGATCGTGCGTGCCTTGTCGATCAGCGCGTCGATGAGCCCTTCCGCGTCGAGGTCGAAGGACCGCCGGTCCTCCGTCCCCGCGGCGAGGCGCCCCACGGCCGCGTACAGGTACCCGGCATCGACGAAGATCGCGTGCGTCGAGGGTGTCTTCGCCACCTCGGCGAGCATGCGGTGCAGCAGCTCGTTCGTTCGGTCGATGCGGGCGGCGAGCGCCATGAGGTCGTCGTTCATCACGTCCATTGTCCCGGCGGTCACGCTGCGAACACAACCGGTCCCAGTCAGTCTTCCTGCCTGTCGGTAGACATGGACCTCGCACCACTCACCCGCTAGTAATTAGCTTCTCGAAAATTTTCCTTAGCGTAAGGAATGTTTGTAACATGCATACCGTTGAATCCTCATGGAACCCGGGCACCGATGACCCGCGAACCACCACCAGTAATTCTCCTCAGGAGGATGACCGGACGAAGGGAGAAGCCCTTGCGCTTCGAAATCCTGCGACTCGACGATGTCAGCGGCACGCCCGTCGACAGCACCGTCGTGGAAGCCGCCTCCGTCAACCGGATCGTGCAGCAGGCCGCCGCCATCGGGCAGCGCCTCTGGATCCGCCCGGCCGACGTGACCGCCTCGTAACGGGCGGGTCCGTACACACTTCGGAGCCCCGTACGGCATCGATGCCGTACGGGGCTCTGTGACGTCCGGGGGCTCTCGGCGTCCGGGGACGCTCGCCGTCCGGGGCGCCGCGCCGCCGGGGCCGGGGGCGGTGGGCTAGGAGGCCCGGACGACCTGGGTGACCCCGTTGATGATCTGCTGCACGGCGATCGCGGAGAGCATCATGCCCGCGAGCCGGGTCACCAGCACCACACCGCCGTCCTTGATGACCCGGATGATCAGCAGCGAGTACCGCATCGTCAGCCACAGCACGACGTGGATCGCCAGGATCGCCATCCACACCGACACCTGACCGGCCACTCCGTCCGCCTTCTGCACCGCCAGGATCACCGACACGATCGCGCCGGGACCGGCCAGCAGCGGCATGCCCAGCGGGACGAGGGCGACGTTCACGTCCTTCGTCTGCGTCGGCTCGTCCGTCTTGCCGGTCAGGAGATCGAGCGCGATCAGCAGGAGCAGCAGCCCGCCCGCGATCATCAGCGCCGGAACGGACACGTGCAGATAGTCCAGGATCTGGTGGCCGAGCAGCCCGAAGACCGTGATCACACCTCCGGCCACGCAGACGGCCTGGAGGGCCATGCGCTTCTGCGTCCGGGCGGGTCGCCCGGCCGTGAGCCCGAGGAAGATCGGGGTGATCCCGGGAGGATCCATGATCACGAAGAGGGTGAGGAAGAGGGAACCGAAAACGGCGAGATCGAACACAGGGGTGCCTTGAGGGGAGTGAAGAACGGAAGAGGCAGGAGGGAGGACGGCGGAGAGGGCAGCCCAGTGTGGTGGTCGGCCACCACGGTGGGCAATCGTTTCCGCAGAGGAATCCGGGAGGGCCACCCAGGGACACCCGCCGTCGCCCGGCGGGCGGCCGCCGCGAGGCGGACGGAAGGATGACGACGGGGCCTAGCGGGCTCCGCCGGTCCCCGGGACGGGGAACGCCCCGGTGGCCCGGCGCGTGATCTCGCCGTACACCTCGGGGTCGGTCGTGTACTCGCCGAGCACGCAGGTCTTGCGGCTCCCGTGGTAGTCCGAGGACCCGGTGGTGAGCAGCCCCAGTTCCTTCGCCAGCCCCCGCAGCCGCGCCCGGGTCGCCGGGTCGTGCTCCATGTGGTCGACCTCGATGCCGTCCAGTCCGGCGGCGGCCAGCTCGGCGACCGCGGATTCCGGTACGGTCCGGCCGCGCTTGGCGGCGGCGGGGTGGGCGAAGACCGCGACACCACCGGCGCCCTTGACCAGCCGGAGCGCCTCGAAGGGATCCGTCTCGTGCTTCTCGACATGGGCACGGCCGCCGTCGGCGAGCCACTGCTCGGTGAAGGCGTCGTTCACGGTCGGTACGACACCGAGTTCGACCAGGGCCGTGGCCACGTGCGGGCGTCCCACGGAACCGCCGGCGGCGATCCGCGCGACCTGCTCCCAGGTCACCGGCACACCCAGCTCGTTCAGTTTGACGATCATCGCGCGGGCCCGCGGCACGCGGTCGTCCCGGACCAGCTCGCGCTCGGCGAGCAGCTCGGGCTCCTCGGGGTCGAACAGGTAGGCGAGCATGTGCATGCTGACGCCGTCGAGGCGGCAGGACAGCTCGGCGCCGGTGACCAGCGTGAGCCCCTCCGGCAGCGCGGCGATCGCCTCGGCGTGCCCGCGCGTCGTGTCGTGGTCGGTCAGCGCGACGACGTCGAGCCCGGCCGCGCGCGCCTTCCCCACCAGCTCCGCGGGGGTGTCCGTACCGTCGGAGGCCGTGGAGTGGCAGTGCAGATCGATACGCACGACGCGGACTCCAGGCGTGGGGAAACGGAAGCGGACGCTCAAGGATAGCGTTCCTCCCGACCGGTCCTGTCACACCCCAAACCCGGGGTTGCCCCCTACAGGGGCCGTACGGAGGACGGACGGACAGACGCTCCTACGGCTCCAGGATGCGCGGCGAGAGCGCCCCGCACGGGAGCAGTTCCACCTCCGCCCCGGCGTCCCGCAGGTCCGTCAGCACCAGCTCGTCGTACATCAGGAGCCCCGTCTGTTCGGGCCACACGATCGCCCACAGCCACAGTCCGAGCGCCTCCCCCGCGAAGACGGCGCGGTCGTCCGGCGTACCGGTGACATGCCACAGCGGGGTGGGACGCCCGGCGGCGAGCACCTTCGCCTGGGGTGGTTTCTCGACGCTCAGATACGGCCCGGGGTCGGGGCCGTCGATGCCCGCGTACCGCGCGCCGAGGCCGACGCCCAGCTCCTCCGCGATGAGGACGAGCTCTCCGACGCCACCGAGCGGGCCGGGACCCGAACAGGCCACGGCGGTGGCGCGTCCGCCGCTGCGGTCGTCACCGGCGAACGCGGCGCCCGTGAACAGCCAGCCCACGGGCAGCGGCCACGGCATCCAGACGGGCACCTTGGCGCGGTGCACCACGACGCTGAGGGCCTCGACGCTGGGCGGGATCACGGGCTGCAGCGGGTGCACCGTCCCGTGCGCGGCGCACTGCCAGGAGTCGGCAAAGAGGCCGGGAGCCCTGACCCGGCCACCACACTTCGGGCAACTGGGTTCGCCCCTCATAGGGCCCAACGGTCCTCCCCGTGCTTCCTCGCGTCAAGGACGATCACCCGACCGGCGTGTGCGCGTCACATTCCGCACACGACCACCGGTCTCCGGGCGGCGGCCGGTCCGTCGGGCCGGCTGCCGGGATCAACTACCCACATGACCAAGGGAAGCGGCGGTTTTCGGCCACCTGCGGTGCCGCCTCCGGTCACGTATGGCGTGCCGTCCGTCACACGGGGAAGTCGCACCGAACGGTCCGGTCGGCGTCCGGTCGGTCTTCGGTCGGCCTTCGGTCAGTCGAGGGGCACGGAGGTACGGACCGGGTCCCGGAGGTCCGTACCTCGGGCGAGCCAGCGCTCCTGGAGGGCCTGGGCGCCGTGCACCCGCTTCCAGGCCGCCTCGTTGGCGGTCATCGGCAGCAGGGGCAGGAACCGTACGGGGTCGGCGGGCGCGTCGAGTTCGAGGTCCTCGACCAGGCCGCCGGACTCGGCGACGAGCACGGAGGTGAAGGGGGCTCCCGGCCAGAGCGGACCGCCCACGTCGAGAGAGGCGCCGGGCGCCACGATCACCCCTTCGACCTGCGGTGACGCGGCGAGCACGGCGAGCGGGCGGAGCACCTTGTCGGTGTCCGCGACGCCGTTGCGCACGGACAGGACGAGTTCGGCGCGGGGGCCCTTCACCGGGTCGGCGAGGACCGCGGTGGGGTCGGCCATCGGCTGGGCGGACATGCCGAGCGTGGCGTACCGGACGACGTCGCCGTCGGCGAAACGGAGCACCTCGACACGGTCCGTGCCGAGGAAGGTGACCGCGGCGCGCGCGTCCGGTTCGCCCAGCGCGGTGCGCAAACGGGCCTCCACCAACGGAAGAACATCAGCCATGATGCGAGCATAGAACTCGTCAGGAACCGGCAAACGGGCGCCTTGACACCGCAGCCGACTGTTAGTCTGGGCCGCCGGTCGGGACAGCATGCGGGCAGCACGCAGCGGCTTCGCGCTCAAGGCTTCTCATGCCTTCGCGTCCCGGGCCGAAAAGACTGACTCCCCTACGGGGAACCCCGAACGGGGTATGGAACGTCCCTTACGGGGGACCGGCCGGAGGAGGTGGGGCTGCGATGGACCGAAGTCGACCTGGCAGTACCACCCGCTCTTCCGCTCGCCGAGTTCCGTAGCTCCCGTCGTAGCCGTAGTTCTCGCTCCGTCGGCTACCACCCTCGTTTCGCGTCGTGCCGCTCGTCGGTCGTCGCGCATCGGAAGAGCACTTCTTTCCCGTCTTGATCCGAATCGCCGATCGGACGCCTCCCGCTCTCACCGGCCGGGCGTCGCCCGATCTGAATCAAGCGAAGCTGTCACCGCGACGGTGCGGTGCTCCCCGCTTTGTGGACGTGCGAAACATCCGAAGTCAAAACGTCCCCATTCCGGGTAGTTCCAACCGTCGTCGGCGGCCTTTCGTTGCGAAGGAGCCTGCTCATGTCGATGATCCACAACCTGCGTGCCGCGGTCCGCCCGACCCGTCCCTCGCGCCTGTCGCTGCGCAAGGACGGCGGGGTGTACGACGCCACGCGTCCGGCGGAGGCGGCGACGGCCGTCGTGGACTGCGCCGTCTACCGCGACGGGGCGCGCGTCGCCTTCGAGCGCAACCTCACCCCGCACGAGGCGATCCGTCAGGTGCGCCGCGACGGCGGCTTCGTCTGGATCGGCCTGCACGAGCCGTCCGAGGCCGAATTCTCCAATATCGCCGCCGAGTTCGGGCTGCACCCGCTGGCGGTGGAGGACGCGGTGCACGCACACCAGCGGCCGAAGCTGGAGCGCTACGACGACACCCTGTTCACGGTCTTCAAGACCATTCACTACGTCGAGCACGACGAACTCACCGCCACCAGCGAGGTCGTGGAGTCCGGAGAGGTCATGTGCTTCACCGGGCGGGACTTCTTCATCACGGTGCGGCACGGCGGGCAGGGCTCGTTGCGGGCGCTGCGTCACCGGCTGCAGGACGACCCGGAGTTGCTCGGCAAGGGCCCCTCGGCCGTGCTGCACGCCATCGCCGACCATGTCGTCGACGGGTACGTGGCCGTCGCCGACGCCGTGCAGGACGACATCGACGAGGTGGAGACGGAGGTGTTCTCCCCCGGGCGCAAGGGCACCCCCCGGGGCACCGACGCCGGCCGGATCTACCAACTCAAGCGCGAGGTCATGGAGTTCAAGCGCGCGGTGCTGCCGCTGGTGCGGCCCATGCAGCTGCTGAGCGAACGGCCGATGCGGCTGATCGACCCCGACATCCAGAAGTACTTCCGTGACGTCGCCGACCACCTCGCCCGCGTCCAGGAGCAGGTCGTCGGCTTCGACGAACTGCTCAACTCGATCCTCCAGGCGAACCTGGCGCAGGCCTCCGTCGCGCAGAACGAGGACATGCGCAAGATCACGTCGTGGGCGGCCATCATCGCCGTCCCGACGATGGTGTGCGGCGTCTACGGCATGAACTTCGACTACATGCCGGAGACGCACTGGAAGTTCGGCTACCCGGTGGTCCTCGGCGTGACGGTGGCGCTCTGCCTCGGCATCCACCGCACGCTGAAGCGCAACGGCTGGCTGTAGACGGCGCGGGGCTGCGCGGCCGGGCGGGCCGGCGAGTGGGCACCGGGCGGGTGGGCCGGCCGGCTGCGGTGGCGGGGCCGGGGCGTCCGGCGAGGGCACGGTTAGGCTGCCCCCATGACCTCCGACTCCCCGGCCCCCGATGCGCCGACCGTCGCCCCACCGACCGGTGACGCGCTGTTCGATCAGGCCCTCGTCGAAGAGGCCACCAAGAAGTCCGGGCTCGTCTGGGTGCGAGGCGGCGGGGCGCTCCCGGGCCGGGAGGCGCCCTCGCGCGCGCTGTGGCACGTCTGGCACGAGGGGGCGGCGTGTCTGGTGGGTGACGGGCCCGGTGAGCAGCCGTTCCCGGATCTGGTCGACGGGGGTTCGGCCGTGGTGACCGTCCGCAGCAAGGACAAGGGCGGTCGGCTGGTCGGCTGGGCCGCCCGTGTCGTCGAGCTGGCCCCCGGTTCCCCCGCGTGGGAGGCCGCCGTGGCCGAACTCAAGGGCAAGCGCCTCAACGCCCCCGACGGCGAGGCGATGCCGGCCCGCTGGGCCCGTGAGTGCCGGGTGCTCCGCCTGGAGCCGACGGGAACGAACCTGCCGGCACCCGACGGCGACCAGGCGCAGCGCCCGGTACCGACCTCCGCGACGACGCGCCGCCCGATCCCGGCGGCGGTACCCCGCCTGCTCTTCGGCCGCCGCAAGGGAAGCTGAGGCCACGGGCGGGGGTGCGGCTGACCGCCGGGGCGGGTCGGCGGCAGGGCGGTCCGGAGAGGGCAGGGCCCGCCACCGCTCCGTCAACCGGAGAAGGCAAGGCCCGCCACCGACACCCCCGCCGACAACCGGAGCGACCCGCTCCCGGGGCTACGACGTCGGCAGTTGTCGGCCGTAGTCCACGACCGACTTCGCGTCCGGCTCCTCCAGGGTGAAGTCCTTGCCCCAGTCGGTGAGGAGGATGGTCCCGGCGTCGCCCGCGCGGACGAGGCGCAGGGGGTAGGGGGTGCCCTCCAGGGAGACGTCGAGGGTGCCGCCGGAGCCCTTGTCGCCGGTGATGCGGATCGTGCGGGTGCCGGACTGTTCGTGGTGGCCGTCCTTGGACAGCGAGCCGTGCAGGGTGAGCAGGCTGCCGAGGAGGACGTTCTTGTCGGTGAAGCCGCTGAAGCGCTTGTAGGCGGGGTCCCCGGTCGGCACCTTCACGTACATGCCGTCCAGCTTGTCCGCCGCGTCGGTCTCCGACCCATCGTGGTCGCCGCCGTTCTTCCCCGTGTCCTGGTGGTCCCAGAAGTCCTTGTCGGCCTTGAGGAAGAGGTGTTCGCCGACCTTCAGCAGCCGGAACGTGGACCCCTCGGACGTCACCGAACCCGTTCCGCCGTCCTCCTTCAGGCGCATGTCCAGCCGGTAGGTCTTGCCGCTGGTCACCACCGCACCGGACAGCCGGACCGTGTCAGCCGCCGTCGCCGCCGCCCGGGTCGTGCTCTGGATCTTCGCCGGCTCCAGCTTGCCGACCCCGTTCGTGCCCTCGTCGGGGTCCTCGCCGCATCCCGTCAGCCCCAGCCCGCAGGCCACCAGGGTGCAGACGGCGCTCACCAGTGCGGCCCTTCGGGTACGGGGAATCACAGTCACAGGCGATGCACCTCTTCGTGGGGAGTCCAGGCGTACCGCAGAGTACCGGGGCTCCCGGCACACCCAGGAGCCAGTCCGTCCGCACCGCTCACCAGGGCATATCCGATCGGGACGGGCTAGCCTGAAGCCCTCCTCGGCGGACATTCCCCTCGCGACGGGAAGGAAAGGGGCGGCTCATGGCGGCGGTCGCGCCCCGGATCTTCGTCTCCCATCTCTCCGGCGTCGCCGTCTTCGATCCGAACGGCGATCAGGTGGGCCGCGTCCGCGACCTCGTCGCCATCCTGCGGGTGGGCCGGAAGCCACCGCGGCTGCTCGGCCTGGTCGTCGAACTATCCACCCGCCGCCGGATCTTCCTGCCCATGACCCGGGTCACCGGCATCGAGTCCGGCCAGGTCATCACCACCGGGGTGGTGAACGTGCGCCGGTTCGAACAGCGCCCCACCGAGCGGCTCGTCGTCGGGGAACTGCTGGACCGCCGGGTACAGCTCGTGGACACGGGCGAGGAGGTGACGGTCCGCGACATCTCGGTCCAGCAGCTGCCTGCGCGCCGGGACTGGGAGATCGACCGGGTCTTCGTCCGCAAGGGCAAGGGCGGCGCGTTCCGGCGCCACAAGGGCGAGACGCTGACAGTGGAGTGGTCGGCGGTCACCGGGTTCTCGCTGGAGGAGCACGGGCAGGGCGCCGAGAACCTCCTCGCGACCTTCGAGCAGCTCCGCCCGGCCGACCTCGCCAACGTGCTGCACCACCTCTCCCCCAAACGCCGGGCCGAGGTCGCCGCCGCCCTCGACGACGACCGGCTCGCCGACGTCCTGGAGGAACTGCCCGAGGACGACCAGATCGAGATCCTCGGCAAGCTCAAGGAGGAGCGCGCCGCAGACGTCCTGGAGGCCATGGACCCGGACGACGCCGCCGACCTCCTCGCCGAACTCCCGGAGGAGGAGCAGGAGCGTCTGCTGACCCTGATGCAGCCGGAGGACGCGGCGGACGTACGGCGGCTCATGGCGTACGAGGAGAAGACCGCCGGCGGTCTGATGACCACCGAGCCGATCGTGCTGCGCCCGGACGCGACCGTCGCCGACGCGCTCGCACGGGTCCGCAACGCCGACCTGTCCCCCGCGCTGGCCGCTCAGGTGTACGTGTGCCGGCCGCCCGACGAGACCCCGACCGGCAAGTACCTGGGCACGGTCCACTTCCAGCGGCTGCTGCGGGACCCGCCGTACACCCTGGTCAGTTCGATCCTCGACGACGGTCTCCAGCCGCTGGACCCGGAGGCGGCGCTGCGTGCCGTCGCCGGGTTCTTCGCCACGTACGACATGGTCGCGGCGCCCGTGGTGGACGAGAGCGGCTCGCTGCTGGGCGCGGTGACCGTGGACGACGTGCTGGACCACATGCTGCCCGAGGACTGGCGGGAGACGGAGTTCCATCTGCACGAGGACGACTCCGTGACCGTCGCGGAGGAGGAGGCTTCCGATGGCCCCTGACCGGGACGGGCGCGAAGGGCGGCCGGGAGCCCGGGAGAGCCGGCACACGGGGCGTGAGCGGGCGCACTCCGGCGTGGTCGGACGGGAGCGCGCGTCGTCCTCCGCAGGCCCGCAGCGGGAGCGCACGCTCTCCGGGGCCACCGCCCGCCCCCGGACCCGTCTCGACCAGCCGCTGCCGCGCCGGGCCAAATTCCTGCCCGAGTGGGATCCGGAGGCGTTCGGACGGCTCTCGGAGCGGATCGCGCGCTTCCTGGGCACGGGCACGTTCCTCGTCTGGATGACCGTCGTCATCATCCTGTGGGTGGTGTGGAACGTCTCCGCCCCGCGCGACCTGCGCTTCGACAACTATCCCTTCATCTTCCTGACCCTGATGCTCTCGCTGCAGGCCTCGTACGCCGCCCCGCTGATCCTGCTCGCGCAGAACCGCCAGGACGACCGCGACCGGGTCAACCTGGAACAGGACCGCAAGCAGAACGAGCGCTCGATCGCCGACACCGAGTATCTGACCAGGGAGATCGCCGCGCTGCGCATCGGCCTCGGCGAGGTCGCCACCCGCGACTGGCTGCGCTCGGAGCTCCACGACCTGGTCAGGGAGCTGCACGAGCACGACGGGCAGGGGTCGCGCGGGACCCGGACGGTATTCCCGCCGGAACACCCGCGCGGACGTGACAAGGGCGACCGCTGACGGGGCTCCCAGGGGCCCCGCGGGTCGCCGTACCATCGTCCCTATGGCTACGGAAGACGCGGTGCGTGAAGCACTGTCGACGGTGAACGACCCCGAGATCAACCGTCCCATCACCGAACTGGGGATGGTCAAGTCGGTGGAGATCGGTGCGGACGGAGCGGTCGCGGTCGCCGTGTACCTGACGGTCTCCGGCTGCCCCATGCGCGACACGATCACCCAGCGGGTGACGGACGCGGTCGCGGCGGTCGAGGGCGTCACCGGCGTCACCGTCGAGCTGGACGTCATGAGCGACGAGCAGCGCAAGGAACTGGCGGGTGCCCTGCGCGGCGGCCAGGCGGAGCGCGAGGTCCCGTTCGCCAAGCCGGGGTCCCTCACGCGCGTGTACGCCGTCGCCTCCGGCAAGGGCGGTGTCGGCAAGTCCTCGGTGACGGTGAACCTGGCGGCGGCCATGGCCGCCGACGGCCTCAAGGTCGGTGTCGTCGACGCCGACATCTACGGCCACTCCGTGCCCCGCATGCTGGGCGCCGAGGGCCTCCCCACCCAGGTCGAGAACATGATCATGCCGCCGTCCGCGAACGGCGTGAAGGTCATCTCGATCGGCATGTTCACCCCGGGCAACACCCCCGTGGTCTGGCGCGGCCCGATGCTCCACCGCGCGCTCCAGCAGTTCCTCTCGGACGTGTACTGGGGCGACCTGGACGTGCTGCTCCTGGACCTCCCGCCGGGCACCGGCGACATCGCCATCTCGGTGGCCCAGCTGGTCCCGAACGCCGAGATCCTCGTCGTCACCACGCCCCAGCAGGCGGCTGCCGAGGTGGCCGAGCGCGCCGGTTCCATCGCCGTGCAGACCCACCAGAAGATCGTCGGCGTCGTCGAGAACATGGCGGGCCTGCCCTGCCCGCACTGCGACGAGATGGTCGACGTCTTCGGCACCGGCGGCGGCCAGACCGTCGCCGACGGGCTCACCCGCACCACCGGCGCCACCGTCCCGGTCCTCGGCAGCATCCCGATCGACGTCCGCCTGCGCGAGGGCGGCGACGACGGCCGACCGGTCGTCCTCTCCGACCCCGACTCCCCCGCCGGCGCGGCCCTGCGGGCCATCGCGGGCAAGCTGGGCGGCCGTCAGAGGGGCCTGTCGGGCATGAGCCTGGGCATCACCCCGAGGAACAAGTTCTAAGGCGCCTGTCGAGGCCGGGGGGCGCCCCTCAGGGGCGCGGGGAACCGCGCGACACGCCACGGCGCACCCGCAGCCCCCGAACCGCCCGAGCCCTACGGCGATGGAGGGCACCGCAGCACAGCGCAGCGGTGCCCTCCACCCCTATGCGTACGCCTCGATGTCCTTGATCACGGCGAAGCCCAGCCCGTACGCGCTCATCCCTCTCCCGTACGCCCCCACGTGCACGCCCTGCGAGGTCGACCCGGCGAGCACCCAGCCGAACTCGGACTCGCGGTAGTGGAACGGCGTCGGCACCCCGTCCACGGGCAGGGACAGCGTCGACCAGTCCGGCCCGGCCAGGTCGTCCGCGAGGACCCACGCCGTCTCGGTCTGCTGGTCCAGCCAGTCGTCCCGCAGCGAGTGGTCCAGCTGTCCCGGCCAGGTGAAGGACAGCAGCCCCACGCCCGCCAGCCACGCCGCCGAGGAGACCGACGTGGCCTCCAGGACGCCCGTGCCGTCCGCGCTGCGCCGCACGTCGTTCGCGGCGACGGTCACCACGACCGCGAACCGCTCCTTGACCTCGTCGTCCGCCGCGGCGGTGTACTCGTTGCGCACCGAGGGCTCGTCGCCGTGTCCGATCGAACCGTGCTCGACGGCTCCCTCCGCCGACATACCCACCTGCATCAGCCAGCGCGGTCCCGTGAAGGCCTCGTCGAGGCCGTACCAAGGGAAGGGCGCCAGCAGGTAACCATCGACCGTGCGGCGGGCGGAGGGGACCTGTTGTCCGCCCTCCGCGGCCGACGCCTGCGCGCCTACCCGACTCGTCGTCTCCATGCCGGACGCCTCCTAGCTCTCGACGGACCGGAGCGGCCCGCCCCCCACGGGCGTCGTCGCTCGCTCTCCTTACGGTCCGCACAACAACTGGGCAGCATAGCCACAGCTCTCCGAGCAGCAGGGAAAGCGCCCGGCGCGTAGGACGGCGTACGGGCGGCTTCGGTCCGTACGAGGGTGTGCGGCGGTATGAATCGCGTCACGTCGGGGGCACGCCGGCGTCCGGGCGTTCGGCGTGGAAGGGCAGGCCGGAGCCGGTGCGGGCGCTGACGGTGGTGCGGGCGCCGAGCGGCCGGGTGGTACCGGGCGAACGCACAGGTCATACCGGCGAGCGGCTGTGGCCCGTACGGCTCAGGTGGCGTCCAGGTCGTACGGGGGACGCTCGGCCGCCTCGGGCTTCTTCGTCATGTCGATGGTTCCGCCGGACGAGGACGACGCGGAGCCGTCCGAGCCGGAGCCGATGGCGGCGGCGGAGGCGGACGACGACTCGGACTCGCTGCCGTGGACCGCGTCCGTCAGCTCGGCCATCTCCTTCTTCAGGTCGAAGCCGTTGCGGATCTCCTTCAGCCCCAGTTCGTCGTTGTCCAGCTGCTTGCGGATGAACGTCTTGGGGTTGAGGTCCTCGAACTCGAAGTCCTTGAACTCCGGTCCGAGTTCGTTGCGGATGTCCGCCTTGGCGCTGTCCGAGAACTCGCGGATCTTTCGGATCGTCCGCGTGATGTCCTGGATCACCTTCGGGAGCTTGTCCGGACCGAAGACGAGCACGGCGAGGACGACGAGCGTCACCACCTCGAGCGCACCTATGTCATTGAACACCTGAAGCTCCTTGCGATGTCCTCGGTCCCGATCCGCGGGCCTCGGTAGGTCTTCCGTGGTCCGGGCCGGATCCACGGTACCCGGCCATCCCCGCGATCCGGTACCGTCGCACGGCTTCGGACCACGCCCGAGCGACGGGTTTTCCCAGCTGTTTGCCCGGCGGGAGGTTGCGCGGCGCTCCCGCCTGTGAGGTTGCTGTCAGTGCGCGCCCGCCGTCGGGGCCGCCGGCTGACCGTCAGTCGTCACCGGACGAACCCAGCGTGAGCGTGACCGTCCGCTCGTCGCCGTCCCTCAGCAGGGTCAGCTCCAGCCGGTCGCCGGGCCGGTGGGCGCGGACCTTGACGATCAGCTCGTCGCCGGAGTGGACACGCTGGCCGTCGACCGCGGTGATGACGTCGCCCGAGCGGATGCCCGCCCGGTCGGCGGGGCCGCCCGCGGTGACCCCGGCCGCGCCTCCGTCGCCCTTGTCGCCGATACGGGCACCGTCGCCGGAGTAGTCCATGTCGAGGGTGACGCCGATCACGGGGTGGCTCGCCCTGCCGGTGTTGATCAGCTCCTCGGCGACGCGCTTGCCCTGGTTGATGGGTATCGCGAAGCCGAGCCCGATCGAACCGGCCTGGCCGCCGTCGGACTCGGAGCCGCCGCCCGCGGACCGGATGGCGCTGTTGATGCCGATCACCCGGCCCCTGCCGTCGAGGAGCGGCCCCCCGGAGTTGCCGGGGTTGATCGGCGCGTCCGTCTGCAGGGCGTCCACGTACGACACGTCGCTCACGTCGCCGCTCTCGCCCCCGGCCGTGATGGGCCGCTCCTTGGCGCTGATGATGCCGGAGGTGACGGTGTTGGCCAGGTCGAAGGGGGCTCCGATGGCGACCACCGGGTCGCCGACCCGGACCTCCTCGGAGTTGCCCAGGGGCAGCGGCTTGAGGCCGCTGACGCCGGACACCTTGACGACGGCCAGGTCGTAGCCGGTGTCCCGGCCGACGACGGTGGCCTTGGCGGTCTCGCCGCCGCTGAAGGTCACCGATATGTCGCCGTCCGTACCGGCGGGGTCGACGACATGGTTGTTCGTGAGGATGTGTCCCCGCTCGTCGAGCACGAAGCCGGTGCCGGTGCCCTGCGCGCTCGACCCGCTCACATGCAGGGTCACCACGCTGGGCAGCGCGTCGGCGGCGATACCGGCGACACTGCCGGGCGCACGCCCGGTCACGCCGTCGCTGCTCTGCGGCAGTTCGACCGCCCCGACCCCGCCGTTGCGTTCCAGGTACGCGCCCACGGCCCCGCCGACGCCCCCGGCCACGACGGCGATCAGCACGGCCCCGACCAGCAGGCCCCGCCCCCTGCGCCGACGCCGCCGGGTCACGTCGTCCACCGCGCCCCCGTTCTGCTGCAACGACCCCGAGCCCGCCCACGGGTCGTAGTTCCGCCAGGGCCCCTGCGGTTCGGCCGGGAGCGGCCGGGCGGGATCGGCGTAGGCGGCCGGCGCCGGCTGCGACCCTCCCGTGTAGGGCGGCGGCACGGCCTGCGCGGAGTCCCCGAAAGCCGGTGGCGCCGGCTGGGAGGGATACGCGTAGGAGGCCCCCGGGGGCTGGGAGGAGTCGGGGTAGGGCGCCGCGGTGGACCCGGACGCCTGCGCGTACGACGCCGTGGCGGGCAGGGCGGCCTCCGGATGCACGGCCGTACCGGGCGCGGGTGCGTCCGCGCCCGGGACCGTCGGCGCGGGCGGGGGTGTCGCCGAGGGCGCCACCCCCGGCCCGGTGCGTGTCACGGCCGCGGGCGGTGCCGTCTCGCCATGCGTGGGCGTGGGGGCCGCGTGCGCCGGGGTCCCCGTCTCCACGGCGCTCCCGTGGGCGGGAGTCGCCGCCGGGTGCTGGACCGGCGGAGCGGGCGCCCAGGGGCCGGGCTCGCCGTAGGGAGGGGTGCTGTAGGGATCCGGGTCGTGCAGCGGCTCGGGGCGCGCCGAGGGCGTTCCAGGGGCGCTCACGGCACCGGCTTCGCCCTGTTCGCCCTGCTCGCCCGGCACGCGGGCGGCGGCGACAGCGGTGGCGGCCGGCCCGCCTGCACGGGTGGCCGAAGCGCTGTCGGAAGCGGCGGTCCCGAAGTCGTCGGCGGACGGACTCGGCGACTCGCCGGCCGGACCGCTCCCGCTCACGGCAGCCGGTCGCTCCAACTCGAAGTCGCCGTCCGGGTCGTGCCGCCGTCCGGAGGTCGACGGAAAGCGTGACCGGAGCACGGCCCCGGCATCCGGAGTGGCCAGCTCGAAGTCGGAGCCGGAGCCGGAGCCGGAGTCGGGGCCGGAGT
This sequence comes from Streptomyces sp. NPDC041108, assembly GCF_055592645.1. Taxonomy (NCBI): domain Bacteria; kingdom Bacillati; phylum Actinomycetota; class Actinomycetes; order Kitasatosporales; family Streptomycetaceae; genus Streptomyces; species Streptomyces sp. NPDC041108. The sequence continues at coordinate 281,524 of NZ_JBVIYK010000003.1, forward strand.
GGGAGCCGGAGTCCGTCCCGGTGCCGGCCCCATCGGGATCGGCCACGGTCACCGGCCGCTCCAGCTCGAAGTCACCCTCGGTGTTCTGCTCACGGACCGCGTCCGCGGACGCCCTTCCGGACGAACCAGCGGTCCCCACCGCCCCATCGGCCCTCACGGACCCACCGAGCCCCATTGCGTCGGTGGTCCCCCGCGCCCCGGCGGTCCCCGTGGCGCCGGCCGGCCCCGTGAGCCCGTCGGGCCCCTCGGTTCCGATGTGGTCCCCCGCCGTGTCGGCCCCAGGGCCGTGCGCTCGGGGGCGGCTCCACCACTTCGCCTTCGTGGGCTTCCCCTCGTTCATGTTCTCCCCACACCTAGGGCCCGTCCCAAGGACCGGCCCGCCGCCCACCGTTCACCGAGTTCCGCAGGCCGGGACCGGCCCGAGCGGGACACGGCCCACTCCGGATTCAACCAGGTTCGGGAGCCGGTGGGCAGAACTCGGGGTCAGCGGAGGACAGGAGAGATGGGTGTGGGAGACGAGGCGGGGTCTGGGGCCGTCAGCAGGCCCGGTCCCATCAGCTGGGGCGCCGGGGACCAGTCGGTCAGCTGCAGCTCCAGCGGGGGTGCGGCGGTGAGCGTGCCTATGAGCGGGGACACGGCGGCCGCGTCGACCGGCCCGGGCACCGTCAGCGGGTGTACGGCCCCACGGTCCTGGCCGGCCGGAGCGGGGACCCCGGGCAGCAGGGGCGCGGAGATCTCCGTCGGAGCGACGGGCACCTCGCCCAGGGAAGGCAGGCCCTGCCCGAGCAGCGGCACGACGGTTCCCCGGCGACGCTGCGACTCGGGGGTGGGAACCGTGCTCGCGGCCTGCGTCCGCAGCGGGGTGACATTGCTGCCGGATCCGGGACCGCCGCGGGCGTCGGCCGTCTCGACGGGCGTCACGTTGGTCACACCGCCGAGGGCGATCGCGGCCAGCGACACGGCGCCGGCGGCCACGAAGGCGAACCGCATGCCGCGGGAGGCCGAACGCTCGGACTCCGGCCTGCTCACGGCGTGGATCCGGAAACCGCGGTCGCCCGTGCCCCGGGTGTCGTCGCCGGCCGTGTCCTTCCGGTCCGCCCGGCCGTCCGTTCCCCCGTCGCCGTCAGCGTCACCGTCGTCGGAGAGGCCGCGTCCGCCGCCCAGGAAGCCACCGTCGCCCAGCGTCCCGCGGTCGCCGCCGAGGAAGCCGCGCCCGCTCAGGAAACCGCGGTCACCGAGGAACCCACGGCCGCCGGACAAGCCCCGGCCACCCAGCACTCCACGGCCCTCCGACGGCGTCAGCGCGCCGCCGTGCAGTCCCGACGGGACGTATCCGAAGGAGTCTGCGCCGGTGCCGAAGACGCCGAAGTCGGCGAGGTCACGGGAGTCGGAGGAGCCGGGCAGTGCCGGCCCGCCGACCGCGCGCCCGAGTCTTCCGCCGAAGCCACCGGACAGCGGCGAGCCGCCGTCGTCGTCGCCGCCCGCCGGGAGCATCTGGAGCCGGGCCAGAAAGCTCTCGGAGGGGGGCGGTGGGGCGGCCTCCGCGAAGACGTTCTTCAGGCGGCGCTGCTCGTCCGCCTCCGTCTTGCACTTCGCGCAGGTGGCGAGATGTGCCAGGACGCGGTCACGCGCCTCATGACCGAGCTCTCCGTCGACCAGGGCGGAGAGACGGTCTCCCAGGTGCTGCTCGGCAGACGTAGGACGGGATCCACTCACGCGGGCGCGCCCCCTCCTCCCAGCACGGGCACCCGCGGCACCGTGAACCCGCGGCGCTGCTCGGCCCGGGCCTCCGGGGAGCGGTGTGCCAGGGCCTTGCGGAGCTGTGAGCGGCCGCGGTGGATACGCGAGCGGACCGTGCCGAGCTTGACGCCCAGGGTCGCGGCGATCTCCTCGTACGACAGTCCCTCGATGTCGCACAGGACGACGGCGGCGCGGAACTCGGGCGCCAGGGTGTCGAGGGCCTGCTGGACGTCGGCGTCGAAGTGCGCGTCGTTGAAGATCTGCTGCGGGGTGGGTTCACGGCTGGGCAGGCGCTCGGCGGCGTCGTCCCCGAGGGAGTCGAAGCGGATGCGCTGCTTGCGCCGGACCATGTCCAGGAAGAGGTTGGTGGTGATGCGGTGCAGCCAGCCCTCGAAGGTGCCGGGCGTGTACGTCGACAGGGAGCGGAAGACGCGGACGAAGACCTCCTGCGTGAGGTCCTCGGCGTCGTGCTGGTTGCCGGTCAGACGGTAGGCGAGCCGGTAGACGCGGCCGCTGTGGGTGCTGACGATCTCCTCCCAGGTGGGCGGAGTCCACGCCTGCGCGTGCGCGTCCGTGGTGAAGGTCGCGGTCTGTGCGACGGCGGCGTGGCTGTGGTCAGCGGTGTCGTTCACGGATTTCGGCTTGCCCGCCGATCCGAGAAAGCGCCGTAGCACTCCTCCCCGATCCACAGGCGCGGCCGCACCTCCCCTGTCGGCTCTGGTGGTGTCCAGTGGAGCCCCTACCATAGCCACCTCGCCCGTTAGCTCCGGATAAGCGGTTTTATAGGAAATTGATGTGCGCCGATGTGGCGCATTCGACTGATGCGACCCATATGACTCGGTCAGCACCTGCCCCGAACCGCTCGCCCGCTCGCCGGCCCCGTCCATCCCGTGCCCCCCACGCGGCCCCCGTCACTCACTCATCCCTTTAAACGACCGGTCCCATCAGGAGGTTCCCGACGGCAACGGATACAGTCACGCCCAGGCAACCACGGGGACATAAGGAGAGGGTCATTACCGGCAACCGGCTGACGAGCTGGGCGTTCGCCGACGCCTTTGTCGCCGAGGACGAGGCGCTGCGCTGGGCCCGCGACCGGGCCCGCGAGGCAGGGCTGCGCTCGGTGTCGCCCGGCACGGGCGCCGCGCTGCGGGTGCTCGCCGCCACCGTGGACGCGAAGGCGGTGGCGGAGATCGGGACCGGGACCGGCGTCTCCGGGATCCATCTGCTGCACGGTATGCGGCCGGACGGGGTGCTGACCACCGTGGATCCGGAGCCCGACCACCAGCAGTTCGCCCGGCAGGCGTTCCGCGCGGCCGGTTTCGCCAGCAACCGCGCGCGCTTCATCCCGGGCCACGCGCTGGACGTGCTGCCGCGGCTCGCGGACGCGGGGTACGACCTGGTCTTCTGTGACGGCGACCGGCTGGAGTGCCTCGACTACCTCGCTGAATCGTTGCGGCTTCTGAGACCCGGCGGGCTCGTCGCCTTCGAGGGTGTCTTCGCCAGCGGCCGCACCGTGGACTCGAACCCGCAGCCGACCGAGGTCATACGTCTGCGGGAGCTGCTGCGCACGGTCCGCGAGAGCTCCGAACTCGTGCCGTCCCTGCTCCCGGTGGGCGACGGCCTGCTGTGCGCGGTCAAGCGCTGAGGGACAGCTCCCGGGGCCTGCCCGGCCCCCGCGACACCCCCGGCACGACAGCGCCCCGGCACCGCCGGGTGCGGCGGTGCCGGGGCAACTGAAAGGGTATGGTCGCTACGCGCGTCAGCCGACGACCTTCTTGAGGGCGTCTCCGAGGGCGTCTGCCTCGTCCGGGGTCAGCTCGACGACGAGACGACCGCCGCCTTCGAGCGGAACTCGCATGACGATGCCCCGCCCCTCCTTGGTCACCTCGAGCGGGCCATCGCCCGTCCGCGGCTTCATGGCCGCCATGCTCGTACCCCTTCCTGAAACCAGCTCATCGCCTAAGCCGACGCCCGGGAGGGCAGGCGCGGGCCCACCTGGGGACACGCGACACCGGCATCGAACACATTGCTTCCAGGCCATTATCCCGCATCTCATGACCCGATGACCAACATCGGTCGGCATCGCTTGGGCAACGCGCGCGAGCAAAACCACCCAATTCGGCGGTGTGACTGCGATACTGCGCCACCGCACGGTCCCGGGCCGGTGCTCCGCCATTGGTGATTCTTTGACGCAGGTCACACGTCCGGCCCCCGCCGCCACCCGTGATCTCCGCCATGCTGTGCTGTGACGAGGGCGTACTCACCGGTACGCCGCCTGCCGCGACACCGGAGGGGAACCGCCATGGCCGACACCGTGCTCTACGAGGTGCGCGACGGACTCGCGACGATCACGCTGAACCGCCCCGAGGCGATGAACGCGCTGAACATCGCGGCGAAGGTCGCGCTCCGGGAGGCCGTGGAGGCGGCCGCCGGGGACACGGCGGTGCGGGCGGTGCTGCTGACCGCCGCCGGCGAGCGGGCGTTCTGCGTGGGCCAGGACCTCAAGGAGCACATCGGGCTGCTGGTCGAGGGCTCGGGGGAGGTCATGAGCACGGTCAAGGAGCACTACAACCCGGTGGTGAAGGCCCTCACCGAGATGGCGAAGCCCGTGGTGGCCGGGGTGAACGGGGTGGCCGCAGGCGCCGGCCTGGGCTTCGCGCTCGCGGCGGACTACCGCGTGGTCGCCGAGACGGCCTCCTTCAACACCTCCTTCGCCGGGGTCGCGCTCACCGCCGACTCCGGGGTCTCCTGGACCCTGCCCCGGGTGATCGGCCCCGGTCGCGCCGCCGATCTGCTGCTCTTCCCGCGCAGCATCAAGGCCCAGGAGGCGTACGAGCTGGGGATCGCGAACCGGATCGTTCCGGCGTCCTCGCTGCACACCGCCGCCGAGCAGGTGGCGCGGATGCTGGCCGAGGGGCCGACGGTGGCGTACGCGGCGATCAAGGAGGCGATGGCCTACGGGTTCTCGCACTCGCTGGCCGAGACGCTGGAGAAGGAGGACGAGCTCCAGACCCGGGCCGGGGCCTCGGAGGACCACCAGATCGCGGTGCGGGCGTTCGTGAACAAGGAGGAGCCCAAGTACTTGGGCCGGTGACGGTTCGGGGACGCCGTGCCCCTCAGGGGGCACGCCCGTCAGGGGGCGCTCCTGGCCACGCAGGTCTCCAGGTGGTCGTCGACCAGGCCGCACGCCTGCATCAGGGCGTACGCCGTCGTCGGGCCCACGAAGCGGATGCCTCGTTTCTTCAGGGCCTTGGAGAGGGCCGTGGACTCGGGGGTGACCGCCGGGACGTCCGCGAGGGTGCGCGGGACCGGGCGGTTCGCCGGGTCCGGGGCGTGCGACCAGATCAGCTCGTCCAGCTCGCCGGGGGCCCAGGTGGACAGCTCGCGGGCGTTGGCGACGGTCGCCTCGATCTTGGCGCGGTTGCGGATGATGCCGGGGTCGCCGAGGAGACGCTCCTGGTCGGCTTCGGTGAACACGGCGACCGAGGCGATCTTGAAGTCGGCGAAGGCGGAGCGGAAGCCCTCGCGGCGGCGCAGGATGGTGATCCAGGAGAGGCCGGACTGGAACGCCTCCAGGCAGAGCCGTTCGTACAGCGCGTCGTCGCCGTGGACCGGACGGCCCCACTCCTCGTCGTGGTACGCGATGTAGTCCTCGGTGGACAGGGCCCAGGGGCAGCGCGGCGCGCCGTCGGGGCCCGCCAGGGCGGTGCCGTCGGTCACGGGTGTTCGCCCTCCTCCGGCTTGCGCAGCGAGGTCGCGGACGGCGCGTGGGCGCCGGCGAGGGCGGACTCCAGGTCGGCGATCCGGGCGTCCCGCTCGGCCAGCTCGGCGCTGAGGCGGCCGAGGGCGTCGTCCACGTCCGCCATGCGGTAGCCGCGGACGGCGACCGGGAAGCGGAGCGCCTCGACGTCCGCGCGGTTGACCGGGCGGCCCGCCGGAAGCGGGTCCTGGAGCCGCTCGCCCTCGGCCTCCGGCAGCACCGCGTCGTCGCCGCCGCCCACGACGGCGAGCGTCACCGCGGCGACCACCACGGCGAGCGCGACGACCAGGAACAAGAACATGAACATCGCTGGGTCCCCTCGACTGTGTTCGGCTCCGATCGTGCCATGCGAGTCTGACAGTTAAGGTCGCAGGCGGTTGTGCAAGACCGCCGATCGGCGGGACGTAATGGGAGAGGGCGCGGCGGATGCTCAGGCTGGGCAAGCGGGAATTCGGCCCCCACGAGCCGGTGATCATGGCGATCGTGAACCGGACCCCGGACTCGTTCTACGACCAGGGGGCCACCTTCCAGGACGAGCCGGCGCTCGCGCGCGTGGAGCAGGCGGTCGCCGAGGGCGCGGCCATCATCGACATCGGCGGCGTCAAGGCCGGCCCGGGGGAGGACGTCAGCGCGGCGGAGGAGGCACGGCGGACCGTGGGGTTCGTCGCCGAGGTGCGGCGGCGGTTTCCTGAGGTCGTCATCAGCGTCGACACCTGGCGGCACGACGTCGGTGAGGCCGTGTGCGAGGCCGGGGCGGACGTGCTCAACGACGCGTGGGGCGGGGTCGATCCCCGGCTCGCGGAGGTGGCGGGGCGGTACCGGGTGGGGCTGGTATGTACGCACGCGGGTGGGGCGCAGCCTCGTACGCGGCCGCATCGGGTCGAGTACGACGATGTGATGGCCGACATTCTTCGGGTGACCGTGGGGCTCGCGGAGCGGGCGGTGGCGCTCGGGGTGCCCCGGGAGTCGGTGATGATCGATCCGGGGCACGACTTCGGGAAGAACACGCGGCACAGCCTGGAGGCGACCCGGCGGCTCGGGGAGATGGTCGCGACGGGGTGGCCGGTGCTGGTGTCGTTGTCCAACAAGGACTTCGTGGGCGAGACCCTGGACAGGCCGGTGAAGGAGCGCGTGGTGGGGACGTTGGCCACCACCGCCGTCTCCGCCTGGCTGGGGGCCCAGGTGTACCGGGTGCACGAGGTGGCGGAGACCCGGCAGGTGGTGGACATGGTGGCCTCCATCGCGGGGAATCGGGTGCCTGCCGTTGCCCGGCGGGGGCTCGCCTGACGGCCTTTCTCGCCCCCGCCGCCCCTGCCCGCCCCATCCCGGGGGCTGCGCGTCCCTTCGCCCGTTCAAGACTCGGGGCTCCGCCCCGGACCTCCTTCGAGCGGTTCCCCGCACCCCTGGAGAACGGGGCGCGGAGGCCCCGCGCGTTACCTGCCCGCCTCCTTCGAGACCAACGCCACCGCCTCGTCCACGTCGTCCGTGACGTGGAAGAGGGTCAGGTCCTTTTCCGCCGCCTTGCCCTCGGCGATCAGGGTGTTCCTGAGCCAGTCGATGAGGCCGCCCCAGTAGGACTCTCCGAACAGGACGATGGGGAAGCGGGTGACCTTCTGGGTCTGGACGAGGGTGAGGGCCTCGAACAGTTCGTCGAGGGTGCCGAGGCCGCCGGGGAGGACCACGAAGCCCTGGGCGTACTTGACGAACATCATCTTCCGGACGAAGAAGTAGCGGAAGTTCAGGCCGATGTCGACGTAGGGGTTGAGGCCCTGTTCGAAGGGCAGCTCGATGCCGAGGCCGACGGAGGTGCCGCCCGCTTCGAGGGCGCCCTTGTTGGCCGCCTCCATCGCGCCCGGGCCGCCGCCGGTGATGACGGCGAAGCCGGCCTCCACCAGGCCGCGGCCGAGCCGGACGCCCGCCTCGTACTCCGGTGAGTCGTCCGGGGTGCGGGCGGAGCCGAAGACGCTGATCGCGGGCGGGAGTTCGGCGAGCGTGCCGAAGCCCTCGATGAACTCGGACTGGATGCGCAGGACGCGCCACGGATCCGTGTGGACCCAGTCCGAGGGGCCGCCCGCGTCCAGCAGCCGCTGGTCCGTGGTGCTCGCCTGGACCTGGCCCCGTCTGCGCAGCACCGGGCCCAGTCGCTGCTCCTCGGGTGGCTGCTTCTTGCCCTCGGGGTTGCCGGTCGCCATGTCCGCTCCCTCCGCCGTGCTGGTGGTTCACCTCAGCGTAGATCCATACGGGTTACGGACGGGGGACGTGAGCGTGTCCGCCCGCGATCCGCCGCCCGAGACGCCTCACGCCGTCAGCCAGGACCGCAGGCGCTCCTCGCCCGCCAGGATCAGCGCCGGGTCCACGCGTTCGTCGCGGCGGTGCGCCAGGTGCGGGTTGCCGGGGCCGTAGTTGACGGCGGGGACGCCGAGCGCGCTGAAGCGGGAGACGTCCGTCCAGCCGTACTTGGGCTGGGCCGTGCCGCCGACCGCCTCGATGAAGGCCGCGGCCGCCGGGTGGGACAGGCCGGGCAGCGCGCCGGGGCTGTGGTCGTCGACGGTGAACGCCTCGACCCCGCAGTCGGCGAAGACCTCGCGGACGTGGGCGATGGCCTCCTCCTCGGTGCGGTCGGGCGCGTAGCGGAAGTTGACCGTCACCACGCACGCGTCGGGGATGACGTTGCCGGCGACGCCGCCGGAGATGCCGACCGCGTTGAGGCCCTCGCGGTACTCCAGGCCGTCGATGACCGGGTACCGCGGCTCGTACGACGCCAGCCTCGCCAGGATCGGGGCGGCCGCGTGGATGGCGTTGGAGCCCATCCAGCCGCGGGCGGAGTGGGCGCGCTCGCCCCGGGTCGTCAGCAGGACCCGCAGCGTGCCCTGGCAGCCGCCCTCCACCTCGCCGTTCGTGGGCTCCAGGAGGACCGCGAAGTCGCCCTCCAGCCACTCGGGGTGGGCCTCGGAGACGTGCTTGAGGCCGTTCAGGTCGGCGGCGACCTCCTCGTTGTCGTAGAAGACGAAGGTCAGGTCGCGGTTGGGGGCCGGGACCGTGGCCGCGATGCGCAGCTGGACCGCGACGCCGGACTTCATGTCGCAGGTGCCGCAGCCCCACAGGACGCCGTCCTCGTCCAGGCGGGAGGGGACGTTGTCCGCGATGGGGACCGTGTCGATGTGGCCGGCCAGGATCACGCGCTCCGCGCGGCCCAGGTTCGTCCGGGCGACGACGTTGTTGCCGTACCGGTCGACCGTGAGGTGCGGCAGGGCACGAAGGGCGGTCTCGATCGCGTCCGCGAGGGGCTTCTCGGTACCGCTCTCGGAGGGGAGGTCGACGAGCAGCGCGGTGAGCCGCGCGGCGTCCAGCGTGAGGTCAATGGGGGTCTCGGCCATGTCCCCGACCCTAACGCGCCCCCCGGGGCGGACCGCCCGGCCGAGCGGAACCGGTCACTCTCGCCCCGCTGTTCACATCACTGTTCACAAGACCTGCACGTGTGCCATTACCGTCCAGTACCTTGGACCGCGTGTCGGAGCCGTACCCCTTCCCCCCAGGTCCTCGTCCCCGCCGTCGCGGCCGTCGCGTGCTGCAGTTCATGGCGGCTTTCGTCGTGCTCGCCGCGATCGGGGCGTATCTCACCGTGCAGTATCTGACCGGGGGGAACGGCACACCGCGGTGTGTGGTCGTGTCCGGCAAGGACGACGGACAGTCGTACGACTTCACGCCCGAGCAGGCGGCGAACGCCGCGACGATCTCGGCGGTCGGCACCTCGCGCGAGCTGCCCGAGCGGGCCGTGACGATAGCGCTGGCGACCGCGCTGCAGGAGTCCGGCCTGCGCAACATCGCGCACGGCGACCGGGACTCCCTCGGCCTCTTCCAGCAGCGGCCGTCGCAGGGCTGGGGCACCGAGCAGCAGATCCAGGACCCGGTGTACGCGGCGGGCGAGTTCTACGAGCACCTCGTCAAGGTCGCCGACTACGAGCGGCTGCCGCTGACGGTCGCCGCGCAGAAGGTGCAGCGCAGCGGCTACCCGGAGGCGTACGCCAAGCACGAGCCGGACGCCACGCTGCTCGCCGCCGCGCTGACCGGGCGGTCGGCGGCCTCGCTGACCTGTGAGGGACGCCGGGAGGTGGCCGGTACGGGCACCGGCGCCGGCACCGCCGTCGCGGGCGGCGGACCGGCCGCGGTGCGCGGCGCGCTCGCGCGGGACTTCGGGGACGACGCGTTCGAGTCGGCGGCGGCGGTGGTCGGCTCCGAGGGCGGCGCCTCCGCGCAGGCGAGCCCGTCGCCGAGTCCGAGCGCCTCTCCCGCCGGCCGGACGGTCACCATCCCCCTCACGGACGCCGGTGACGCCGAGCAGGTCCGGCGGCGCGGCTGGGAGCTGGCGCACTGGGCCGTGGCCAACTCCTCCCGTCTGGGCGTCGAGCGCGTCACGTTCGCGGGCCGGGAGTGGGTCGCCGAGGGCCGGGCCGGTGCGTGGCGCAAGGCGGGCGGCTCGGCGGGCGGCTCGGCCGGCTCCGCCGCCGAGGTCCGAATCGTCACTGGACAGTAGGCCGCGAGCCTCACCCGTGCGGGGGACGCGCGGTGCGCGGTGTGGACGGGGTGCGCGGGATGCCGGCTGCTCGCCCCCATGTCGTGGGATGCGTTGGGGCCACAGGGCCGTAAGGATTCGGCAGACTGTCGGACCGGGTGGCGTTTGTCCGACTGAATCCGCATTTGATAATGCGACGCATTGCAAACTCTTTACGTCGGGTCGCCGCAACCTTCAGGGGCTTCGAGCGGTAGTCACTGCGTCCGAGTCCGGAACGGTCAACTCCCGGGCACGGTCGGACACTTCAACGTTCTCTCCCGTCAAAGGAGCACCATGTCCCTCCCCCTGACCCGCCGGATCGCCCGTGCCGCGCTGCTGACCGCAGCGGGAGCGGCCTCCGTGGTCGGTGCGGCCGGCTCCGCGAGTGCGGCGCCCGAACTCCCGGCCACCCCGAACCTCGGCGGCCTGTCCGCCGTGGACGGGGCCAACGCCGGCTCCACCGTGGACGGCGCGACGCAGAACGTCACCGGGGTCGCGAGCGACACCGGCACCAAGGCGGCCAAGCAGACGCTGCCGACCGTGAGCAAGACCGGCGGCAAGGCCGTCAAGACGGCGACGCCCGTCGCGCAGAAGGCGGCCGGGCAGACCGCCGGGTCCGCCGGGACCGTGCTGGGTGACACGACGAAGACCGCGACCAAGGGCGGGCTGCCCACGGGACAGCTGCCGGCCCAGAGCCCGCTCGGCTGACGCCCGGCCGAACCGTCCGAAGGGGCCCGGGGTATCCCGGGCCCCTTCGGGCTGTCCGCGGCCGCGGTGAGGTCATCACGGCCGAGGCCGTGCGGGGCGCGGGCGCTACGCCCCGGCCAGGCGCTCCACCGCCGCCGCCACCCGCTCGTCCGTCGCCGTGAAGGCCACGCGGACGTGATGGTCGCCCGCCGTGCCGTAGAAGTCGCCGGGGGCCACGAGGATGCCGAGGTCGGCCAGGTGGGCCACGGTGGTCCAGCAGGACTCGTCCCGGGTGGCCCAGAGGTAGAGGCTGGCCTCGCTGTGCTCGATACGGAAGCCGTGCGCCCGCAGGGCCCCGCGCAGGGCCTCGCGGCGGGCCGCGTAGCGGGCGCGCTGGTCGTGGACGTGGGTGTCGTCCCCGAGGGCGGCGACGGCGGCGGCCTGGGTCGGGGCCGAGGTCATCATGCCGCCGTGCTTGCGGATCTGCAGGAGCGGGCCGAGGACAGCCGGGTCGCCGGCGAGGAAGGCCGCGCGGTAGCCCGCCAGGTTGGAGCGCTTGGAGAGGGAGTGGACGGCGACGATGCCCTCGTACGAGCCGCCGTTGACGTCCGGGTGGAGGACCGAGACCGGGTCGGCGTCCCAGCCCAGCTCCAGGTAGCACTCGTCGGAGAAGAGCAGGACGCCGTGCTCGCGGGCCCAGGCGACGGTCCGGGTCAGCTCGTCCTTGGAGAGGACCCTGCCGGTGGGGTTGGACGGCGAGTTCAGCCAGAGGAGCTTCAGTCCGGCCGGGTCCAGGGCCGTCGGGTCGTCGTAGACCTCGTGGTCGGCGCGGGCGAGACGGGCGCCCACCTCGTACGTCGGGTAGGCCAGGCGCGGGTACGCGACCCGGTCGCCGGGGCCGAGGCCCAGCTGGGTGGGGAGCCAGGCGACCAGCTCCTTGGAGCCCACGATCGGCAGGACGTGGTGGTGGGTGACGCCGCGGGCGCCGAGACGGCGCTCCAGCCAGCCCGTGATCGCGTCGCGCAGCTCGACGGTGCCCCAGACGGTCGGATAGCCCGGCGAGTCCGCCGCGGCGACCAGCGCCTTCTGGATCAGCTCGGGCACCGGGTCGACCGGCGTCCCGACGGAGAGGTCGACGATGCCACCGGGGTGAGCGGCGGCCGTCGCCTTGTAGGGCTCCAGCCTGTCCCAGGGAAAGGTCGGGAGGCGGTCGCTGACTGCGGACACGGGATCTGACTCACTTTCTCGTACGGCTCGTCCGTACGTTCCCCGGCGGTGGGACGCCCGAGCGGTGGGACGGGCGCGGGCGTACCGCTGCGCGCGTACCGCTCGAACGGCGAAACGCCCCGGCCCCGTACGGCGATCATGGTGATCGGGCCGTACGGGACCGAGGCGGCGCGGATGCGGGGCCGCCGGGGCGTCACCCCGGGGTCCGCGGCGTCGCTCTCAGGCCTGCGGCGGGAGTGCGGCGACGAAGGGGTGGTCGCGCTCGATCAGGCCGAGCTTGCTGGCGCCACCGGGCGAGCCGAGCTCGTCGAAGAACTCGACGTTCGCCTTGTAGTAGTCCTTCCACTCCTCCGGGGTGTCGTCCTCGTAGAAGATCGCCTCGACCGGGCACACCGGCTCGCAGGCACCGCAGTCGACGCATTCATCCGGGTGGATGTAGAGGGACCGCTGGCCCTCGTAGATGCAGTCGACCGGGCACTCCTCGATGCACGCCTTGTCCTTGACGTCGACACAAGGCTGCGCGATGACGTAGGTCACGCTGTCGTTCCTCCTCGATAGGGCGCTGGCGGGCCTCCTCAGGCTCCGCCGCCTGGCGCGCGGGAGCGCGGCGTCGTCGATGCCCGCACCTAGTATCTCCGTTCCTGGGCATGATCCGAACAGGAGGGGTGGACGGACCTGTGGAATTCTCTGCCGGTGGACGTCTCGCGATCCGTGTCTCCGCCGCTGACGTGGGCAAACGCGTATCCGTGCGGCGCATCGTCGACGACGGCGCCGAGGGTGGGAAATTCACCGACACGGTCGGTGTTCTCACATCATGGGACGACGGTGCGCTGCTGATCACCCGGCGGGACGGGGAGCGGGTACGGATCGAGGAGTCCTCGCTGGTGGCCGGGAAGGTGGTCCCCGCCGCGCCCGCCCGCCGGCGCGGACCCGCCGCCTCCTTCGGGGAACTGGCGCGGGTCGCGGCGCGGGCCTGGCAGCCGGTCGAGCGGGAGCCGCTCGGTGAGTGGGAGCTGCGGGCCGCCGCGGGCTTCACCCGGCGAGCCAACTCGGTCCTGCCCCTCGGCGACCCCGGAATGCCTCTGGACGACGCGCTGACGGCCGTACGCCGCTGGTACGCCGCCCGGGGGCTGCCCGCGTTCATCCAGCTGGCCACGGGCGCCGAGGGCACCCACGAGATGCTCTGCGCCGAGGTGGCGGAGCGCGGCTGGGTCGATGTCGTCACCGCCGAGGTGTGGACCGGGGCGCTCGCGCCGGTCGCGGACCAGGAGGCGGGCGGGGTGGAGCTGTCCCGGAGCGCGGACGCGGCCTGGCTCGGCCGCTACCAGCGCAAGGGTCTCGGCGAGGTCGCGCTGCGGGTGCTCGGGAGCGGGCCCTCGGTGTGGTTCGCGACCGTGCCGGGGGCGGAGGGCGCGGGGCCGGCGGCCATCGGGCGGTGCGTCGTGGACGGGCGGTGGGCCGGGTTCTCCGCCGTCGAGGTCGATCCCGCCCAGCGACGGCGGGGGCTCGCGACGAGGGTGATGGCGGCGCTGGCCCAGCGGGCCCTGGACGAGGGCGCCTCGGCGGGCTGGCTGCAGGTGGAGACGGACAACGCGGGGGCGCGGGCGCTGTACGGGGGGATGGGGTTCGCGGCGCATCACGCGTACCACCACTACCGGGAGCCGGAACCCGGTGATGCCGGGCCCGGTGGCGATCCGGGTGCCCGTACGGCCTCCGACACCGCCACCGGCAACGGCTCCGGCTCCGACACCGGCACCGGCCCGGGCCCGGGATCGGCTTCCGCGCCGGACGGATCGCCGTGAGCGGGCACCGGCCGGCCGCGCCGCGTCCTCCGGAGCCGGAGCGGGCCGACGAGGTGCGGCGGCGGTTCGCCGAGGAGGCGCGGGCCGAGCGGCCCGACCTGGCCCTGCTCTGCCTGCTGGTGGGGGCGGCGGGCGACGGGGCGCTCGACGAGGCGGGGCTCGACGCCGCCGGGATCGAGCTCGACCGGCTGGCCGGGCTGATGCCGTACCGGCCCGGTGGGCCGCGCGCGTGGGCGGAGGCGACGGCCGCGCTGCTCGGGGAGCGCTGCGGGTTCCGGGGTTCGGCCGGGGACTACCAGCGGCTGGAGTCGTCGCTGCTGCACCAGGTGCTCGAACGGCGGCGCGGGCTGCCGATCCTGCTGTCGGTGGTGTGGATGGAGGTGGCCCGTAGGGCGGGCGCGCCGGTCCACGGGGTCGCGCTGCCGGGGCACTTCGTGGTGGGGTTCGGGCCGCCCGAGGAGCCGGTGCTCGCCGATCCGTTCGACGGGGGGCGGGTGCTGACCGGGAGCGACGCGGAGCTGCTGGTCGCGGGGGCGACGGGCGCCCCGTTGAATCCCGCGATGCTGACGCCGGCCGACCCGCTGGACGTGGTGGTCCGGGTCCTCAACAACGTGCGCGCGTGGGCGGCGGCCCGGCCCGAGCGGACGGATGTCGCGCTGTGGGCGCTGGAGTTGTCGCTGGCGATGCCCTCGCATCCGGCGCGGCTGCGGTACGAGTGGGCGCGGCTGCTCGTGCAGCGGGGCGAGTACGTGCGGGGCGCCGCCGCGCTGGAGGAGTACGCCGAGGTGGTGGGCGGGGTGGACGAGGGGGCCGCGGAGAAGGTGCGCAGGCAGGCGGGGGCGGCCCGGGCGCTGTTGAACTGAGGGCGCCCGATCGTCGTGGGGTGGTCACAGCCAGCCCTTCTCCCTCGCCGTCCGGACCGCCTCCGTCCTGTTGCGCACCGCCAGTTTCTGGATCGCCGTCGACAGGTGGTTGCGGACCGTGCCCGGGAAGAGGTGGAGGGCCTCGGCCAGCTCCGCGTTCGTGGAGCCGTCGGCCGCCGCGCGCAGGACCTCGCGCTCCCGGTCCGTCAGGGGGTTCGCTCCCCCGGCCAGGGCCGCCGCCGTGAGTGTGGGGACGGGGACGGCACCGGTGGACGACGAGGGGGCACCCGGTGTGTGCCGGGTGCCCCCTGGGCGCTGCTGTCGGACCGGCTAGCTCGGGTCGGTCTCGATGGTGGCCGTGCGGTTCGTCGTGCTCTTCAGGGCCAGGCGGAGGGCGCCGTAGACGTCCTCGACGGTGACCGGGGTCTTCTCGCCGTTGGCCCGGGTGATGAGGACGCCGTCGAAGGTGCCGCCGTACAGCTCCTTGAGGGCCTTCTCGTCGTAGGAGTCGACGAGCTTGCCGTCGACGGCCTTGACGGTGAGGAACTTCCACAGGGAGTTCTGCGGGCTGAGCAGGACGGCGTGCGCGGCGTCCGTCTGGACGGTGACGCTGGCCGACATGGCCGGCCGTGCGAACGCCTTCATGAACCGGTCGACCTCGGCCTTGCCGACGGAGGGCTCCTTCTCCGTGGTCGGCAGCCGCACCGGTGTGGTGCCGCCGGTCTCGACCTGGGTGCGGTACGCCTCCTCGACGGCGGCGGTGGACTCGCCGACGGCGATGCCCTTGCCCGCCTTGCCGTAGACGGCGACGGCCTTGCCGGCCTCGTACTTGACGGTGCCGTCGCTCGCCGAACCGGCGCCGCCGGCCGCGCGCTCCAGGGCGGCCCGCAGCTTCTCCTCGTCGACGGGCATGACGGGTGCGACGACCCGCTGTTGGCCGAAGAGCGAGCCGATCACCGAGACGGGGTTGTAGTCGCTGACGGCGGCGGCGCTGACCGTGGCCTGCTTGTCGAACTGGAGTCCGGCCTGGTCGGGCGTGAGGGAGACCGTCTCGCCGTCGACCGAGAGCTTCAGCGCCTGGGTGGTGCGCTTGCCGAAGGCCGCGTCGAGCTTGTTTACGGCCTCGTCGCGGGTGCCGCCGCCGATGTCGACGCCGAGCACGGTGGTGCCCTTGGGGACGTCGGAGTGGTTCATGAGCAGACCGGCGCCGTAGACGCCGCCGCCGAGGACGACCACGCCGCCGAGGAGCAGCCCGAGCTTGCTGCGGCCCTTCTTCTTGGCCGGCTTGGCGGACTTCGTGTTCTTCGCCGGGGCGGCCTTCTGCTGCGGGCCGGGGTCGGGCAGCTTCGGCGGGGTGTGCCGCACCGCCCCGTCGGTGCCGCCCGCGCCGAACGGCGTGCCCTGGGTGCCGGGGGGCACGACCGGGATGCCACTGGTCAGGGTGTGCCCGGAGGGGTTGTCGACCACGGAGCCGGAGCCGCCGTAGCCCGGCTCGGGGGCCTGGCGCTGGGGGGTGAGGACCGCGGTGTCGTCGCTGATGCCGCCGCCGGGGCGGGCGTAGGCGCCGGAGGCACCGGGCGAGGAGAAGTCGGCGTCGGGGCCGCCGAAGGGGTTGCCCTGGTAGCCGGGGCCACCGGGACCGCCCTGGACGGGCGGCGGGCCGAGCGGGCTGTCGCCGGTGACGGGGCCGCCGGTGGGGCCCGCCGGGCCGGCGGGCCGGCCGCCGTTGTCCGAGAAGTACGGCAGGTCGTCGCGCTCGGGCTTGGTTCCGGCCAGCGCGGCCGAGACGTCGAAGGACCCGGTGCCGCCGCCGTGGCCGGGAGCGACGGGCTGGCCGCCGGTGGCACCGGGCAGGCCGGCACCGTTCGTCCCGCCGGGCCTGGGGCCGGCGGCCGCGCCGGGGCGCGGGCCGGCGGGCTGTCCGCCGCCGGGGCCGCCGGCCAGCGGGCTCGTGCCGCCGGGCCGGGAACCCGTGCCCGGGCCGCCCGGCGCGGCGGTGCCCTGGCCGCCCAGCGGCCCGACGGAGAACCCGGCGCCGTTGGTGCCGCCGGTGCTCGTGCCCTTGGCCGGGGTGGCGCCCTTGCGCGGCGCGAACCAGTCGCTGGTGGGCTTGTCGTCGCCCGGCGCGGCGGGTTCCGGCGCGGGCGCCGGGGTGTCCGTGAACACGGGCATGGCGGTGGTGCCGGTGGTCTCCGACTCGGACCCGGTGTCCTCCGCGGCACCCTCGCCGTCGGCGACCGGCTTGCGGACGACGACCGGCGGGATCGGGCGCGAGCCGGGGATGTTGATCCGGACCCGTGTGGTCAGCGTGGTCTCGGTCCTCGGTCCGTCCGGGCGCTCGGCGGCGGCCGACCGGGCCGCCTCGGCACCGGCCTCGGTGGCCATGGGCGTGCCGTACGGCGGTGTCCCCGACGGGTACGCGGTGCTGCCGCGCCCATTGGCCCCGGAGGACGAAGTGTCAGTTTCACGACTCAAGGCAGGTTCTCCCGGTTTGCTCCGCCGCCCGTCACGACCTCAACTCAGCGGGCAGCTCGGCGGCGCGCACCACCATACTGGCCACTTCCGGCGCGTATCCCACGACCGTGTGGGAAACCCACACCGGACCCGCACCCGCGTACCGCGGCGAAGCGGTGGTCACTTCCCAAGTCGGGCATCGGGCCCGGTCGGTTGCCGCCCCCACCCAAGGGTGGCGCACATCACAGCAACAGCCATGCCACCGAGCAGGAAGAGATAGGAGCCGACTCCCACGCCGAACAGGAAGTCTCCCTCCGGCCGGGTGGACGTCAGCAGGACGACGGAGATCATCCAGCCGGCGGCCGGCGCAACGGCCCCCGCCCGGCCCCCCGTCGCCCGTGAGCTCCCCAGGAAGAGGCCGGCCGCGCCCAGCAACGCGAGCAGCAATCCGCCGGGGAACCAGGCCGCTTGGAGCAGCCCGCCGGCCACCCCCACCACCGCTCCCAGCACGAACAGCCCCAGGTGGGCGGCGGCGCGCGCCGGCGTGGGGAACGTCAACGGCTGGGCGAGCGCGCCGCCTTCTCCGCCCGTCGGCCGGTCCGTCCGCTTCATCGGGGGACCGCCCCTCGGTGGCCGTGCGCGCACACGACGTGTCTGTCATACCCATGCGTACGCATCACAGGGCCGTTCCGTTCTGCCGTTCCTCGAAAGAAATACCGGGAATCCCCTCGAACAAGTCGCTCTCCCGGCTCCCCCCTTCGCGTCTGCCGCGCACCAACTCGTAGTACTCGGTGCTCAGCAGGGGCTGGGCCAGCCCGTTGGAGAGCGCGAAGTACGGTTCGGAGACCTCGATCTGGGTGGCGTGCGCGCGCATCGCGGCGGCCTTCGCCGCCGCGAAGCCGGTGCCGTCGATCTCGGTGGTGACGATGTGGTCGTCCACCACTCCCGGCACATCGGTGACGCTCGCGGCCTGCCGGAACGGCAGCCGTCCGGGCTCGGCGAGGTCCCGGCGGAGCCGGTCGAAGCCCTCCAGGAGCACCCCGCGCGGCACCCGGTTCCAGTACACCTTGTCGATGTCCCAGGGCTCGCCGAGGTCCGGGCGGAAGGCCGGGTCGGCGGCCAGGTCGGCGGCGCGCACGGCGACGCGGTGGGCCTGGATGTGGTCGGGGTGGCCGTACCCGCCGTCGGGGTCGTAGGTGACGAGGACCTGGGGGCGGACGTCACGGATCACCCGGACCAGGTGGGCGGCGGCCTCGTCGACGTCGGCGGACCAGAAGGCGCCGGGGCGCTCGTTCTGTTCGACGCCCATCATCCCGGAGTCGCGGTAGCGGCCGGGGCCGCCGAGGAAGCGGTGGTCGGTGACGCCGAGTTCCTTCATGGCCCGGGCCAGTTCGTCCACCCGGTACGGCCCCAGCGTGTCGTCACGGTCGGGCGCGAGGTGCGCGAGAGAGGGCGGGATGACCTCGCCCTCCTCGCCGAGGGTGCAGGTCACCAGCGTCACCCGCGCTCCCTCGGCCGCGTACCTGGCCATGGTCGCGCCGTTGTTGATCGACTCGTCGTCCGGGTGCGCGTGCACCAGGAGCAGTCGGTGACCGACGCGGGAGAGGGGTTCCTCCGGCCGAGGGCCGGAGGAGGGCAGATCCGTCATGGACCCACCCTACGAGGCGCTCGGACCGGGCCCGTGTCGGGCGCGGTCGTTCACGGGAACGGTCGGCCGCGAGGTTCCGGGGACCCTGGGACGGGCCCGGGCGGAGCCCGGCGGCCGGAGGCTCAGAACTTGATACTGCCGATCATGCCCGCGATGTTGGTCGTCAGCTCGCTGATCGTCGGCGCGATGGTCGAGGACGCGAGGTAGAAGCCGAGCAGGATGCAGATGATCGCGTGTGGTGCCTTCAGCCCTGACTTCTTGATCAGGATGAAGACGATGATCGCCAGCAGCACCACCGCCGAAATCGAGAGTGCCACGGCGGCTCACCTCCAAAAGTTCCCTGGGACCTGGGGAGCGAAGCAGTTGTCGAGGGCTGACGGCGGAGCCGTCGTCAACCGGTGACGTGGGTGACGCAGTTGTGAATCCGTACAGCGGCCAGCAGGTTCATACCCACCCAGCGGTAGTGATCATAACTATCCATACGCGCGCATCGATCGGCGCACGGCCGCACAAGGGGGCGCATGGCCAATATGGTCGGAGCATGACGACCCAGCCCGAGTCCTTTCCTCGCCGACACGCCCGGACACAACGTTTCACCCTGGGCGCGCCGCGGGCGTTCTCCATCGCCCCGGACGGTTCCCGTGTCGTGTTCCTGCGGTCTCCGTCCGGTACCGAGCGGGCCAACAAGCTGTGGGTTCTGGACCTCCCGGGCGGCGACGAACGCGTGGCGGCCGACCCGGGCGCGCTGCTCGCCGGCTCCGCGGAGGAGTTGTCGGCCGAGGAGCGCGCCCGCCGTGAGCGGCTGCGCGAGGGCGGCGCCGGGATCGTCGGCTACGCCACCGACGCGGCCGTGGAGTTGGCCTCCTTCGCCTTGTCCGGGCGGCTTTTCGTGGCCGAGCTGCGGGCCGGCACGGCTCGTGAACTGGCCGTTCCCGGACCGGTGATCGACCCCCGCCCCTCCCCCGACGGCCGGTACGTCGCCTATGCCGCCCGGGGCGCGCTGCGGGTCGTCGGCGTGGAGGGCGGCGACGACGTGGCGCTCACCGAGGAGGAGTCGGAGAACGTCACCCACGGCCTGGCGGAGTTCATCGCGGCGGAGGAGATGGGCCGTTCGCGCGGCTTCTGGTGGTCGCCCGAGTCGGATCGCCTGCTGGTGGCGCGCGTGGACGACACGCCGGTGCGCCGCTGGTGGATCTCGGATCCCGCGCAGCCGGAACGGGACCCGCAGCGGGTGGCGTATCCGGCCGCCGGCACCGCCAACGCGGACGTACGGCTCTTCGTGATCGACCTCTCAGGGACCCGCACGGAGGTCGTGTGGAACCGGGTGCGCTACCCGTATCTGGCGCATGTGCACTGGTCAGCGGCGGGTGCCCCGCTGATGCTGGTGCAGGCGCGGGACCAGCGCAGCCAGTTGTTCCTGGCCGTCGACCCGGACACGGGGGCGACCCGGATGGTGCACGCCGACGAAGATCCACATTGGCTTGATCTTTTCCCCGGGGTGCCCTCGTGGAGTCCGTCGGGGCA
Source organism: Streptomyces sp. NPDC041108 (assembly GCF_055592645.1). Taxonomy (NCBI): domain Bacteria; kingdom Bacillati; phylum Actinomycetota; class Actinomycetes; order Kitasatosporales; family Streptomycetaceae; genus Streptomyces; species Streptomyces sp. NPDC041108. Next base: position 301,781 of record NZ_JBVIYK010000003.1, read on the forward strand.
GCTCGTGCGTGTCGCGGACGAGGGCGGCGCGCGGGTGCTGGCGGTCGGCGAACGGCCGCTGACGGGACCGCAGCTGCACGTCCGCGCGGTGCTCGACGTGGCCGACGCCGACGTCCTTCTCTCCGCGTCGGCGGGTGCGTCGGCGGCCGATCCGGAGACCGGGGAGATTCACGTCTACCGCGTGAACGAGCTGGGGACGGAGCGCGTCTCGCAGGAGCCGGGCGTGCACTCCGCCGTACGCGCCGGGGGTGTGACCGTGCTGGTGTCGGCCGTTCCGGAGCGGCCGGGCACCCGTGTCCAGGTGCTGCGGGACGGGAAGCAGGTGGCGACCGTGGCGTCCTACGCCGAAGACCCCGGTATGTCCCCGCGCGTGCGCTTCACACAGGGGGGCGCACGCCGCGTACCGTGCGCCCTGCTTATGCCGAAGGACTACGACGGGGTCACCCCCCTGCCGGTGCTCATGGACCCCTACGGCGGTCCGCACGGCCCCCGGGTGCTCGCCGCCCACAACGCCCACCTCACCTCGCAGTGGTTCGCCGACCAGGGTTTCGCGGTGGTGGTCGCCGACGGACGCGGCACCCCCGGCCGCTCCCCCGCCTGGGAGAAGGCGATCGACGGCGACTTCACGCTCTCCCTCGACGACCAGGTGGACGCGCTGCACGACCTGGCGACCGCGCATCCGCTGGACCTGTCGCGGGTGGCGATCCGGGGCTGGTCCTACGGCGGCTGGCTGGCGGCCCTCGCGGTGCTGCGCCGCCCGGACGTGTTCCACGCGGGCATCGCGGGCGCTCCGGTCACCGACTGGCGGCTGTACGACACGCACTACACCGAGCGGTACCTGGGCGATCCGACGGCGGACGCCGCCGCCTACGCGAGGAGTTCACTGATCACGGACGAGGGGCTGTCCGCCCCCGCCGAGCCGCACCGCCCGCTGATGATCGTGCACGGCACCGCCGACGACAACGTGGTCTTCGCCCACGCCCTGCGCCTGTCCTCCGCGCTGCTCGCGGCCGGCCGCCCCCATGAGGTCCTGCCGCTCTCCGGCGTCACCCACATCACCCCCCAGGAACAGGTGGCGGAGAACCTGCTGCTGCTCCAGGTGGACTTCCTGAAGCGTTCGCTGGGACCGGCGTAGGCGCGACGGCCCGGTACGACGGCCGGGCACGGCAACGGGCCGGGGCTACATGGCGAGCCCCGGCCCGTTTACGGCACCCGCACGGCCGTACGCGTAGTAGATTCCCGCGTCCGTATATCGGAACGGGGTCAGTCAAGTTGCCTGCGTGTTAACGCGGTTCGTGGCGATTTGCAGGCTTATTCCGCCCCATTCCCATGATCGTCCGTAGGTTTCTCCACCGGATTCTCCGTCGGCTTCTCCGCCGGCTCCTTCGGCTGTTCCTTCGCCGATTCCTCCGGCGGCACCACCTGCTTCTCCTCCGCGAAATGGCAGGCCGAGTCGTGGGCCGCCGGGCCGCTGGTGAACCGGAACTCGGCCGGGACCGCGAGCAGCGGCACCTCCAGCGCGCACCGCTCGCGGGCCTTCCAGCAGCGTGTGCGGAAACGGCACCCGGACGGGATGTTCGTCGGCGAGGGCACGTCGCCGAAGAGGATGATCCGCTCCCGGTGCTCACGGGCCTCGGGGTCCGGGACGGGCACGGCGGACAGCAGCGCCTGGGTGTAGGGATGCGTCGGGTGGTCGTAGATCTCGGCGTCGCGGCCGATCTCGACGATCCGCCCGAGGTACATCACGCCGACCCGGTCGGAGATGTGCCGCACGATCGACAGGTCGTGCGCGATGAACACGTAACTCAGTCCGAACTCGCCCTGGAGCCGGTCCAGCAGGTTGATGACCTGGGCCTGGACGGAGACGTCGAGGGCGGAGACGGGTTCGTCGGCGACGATGACCTCGGGGCGCAGCGCCAGCCCGCGGGCGATGCCGATGCGCTGGCGCTGGCCGCCGGAGAACTGGTGCGGGTAGCGGTTGATGTACTCGGGGTTGAGGCCGACCACGTCGAGGAGTTCCTGCACCCGGCGCCGGCGGTCGCCCTTGGGCGCGACCTCGGGGTGGATGTCGTACGGCTCCCCGATGATGTCGCCCACGGTCATCCGGGGGTTGAGGGAGGTGTACGGGTCCTGGAACACCATCTGGATGTTGCGGCGGACGGTCTTGAGGGCCTTGCCGGAGAGCTTGGTGACGTCCTCGCCCTTGTAGCGGATCGAGCCGGCGGTCGGCCGTTCCAGGTGGACCAGCATCTTGGCGACGGTGGACTTGCCGCAGCCGGACTCGCCGACGATGCCGAGGGTCTCGCCCCGGCCGAGGGCGAAGTCGACGCCGTCGACCGCCTTCACGGCGCCGGTCTGCTTCTTGAAGAGGATGCCCTGGGTGAGCGGGTAGTGCTTGACCAGGCCGCTGACCTCCAGGATCGGTTCGGCCTCAGCCGTGGTGGTGGTCATCGAGGCACTCCCTCCAGAAGTGGCAGGCGCTCGTCCGGATCCCGTCCGCCGGCTCCACGTCGTACAGCGGGGGTACGTCGGTGCGGCACACGTCGCGGGCCATCGGGCAGCGGGGGTTGAAGGCGCAGCCGGGCGGGATGTTCATCAGGTTGGGCGGCAGGCCCTTGATCGCGTACAGCTCCTGGCCCTTCTGGTCCAGGCGCGGGATGGAGTCGAGCAGGCCCCGGGTGTACGGGTGGGCCGGGGCCTTGTAGATGTCGTGGACCGGGGCCGACTCCACGATGCGGCCCGCGTACATCACGGCGATGCGGTCGGCGACGTCGGCGACGACGCCGAGGTCGTGGGTGATGAGGACGAGTCCCATCCGCAGTTCGCGCTGCAGTTCGGCGAGGAGGTCCATGACCTGGGCCTGGACGGTGACGTCCAGCGCGGTGGTGGGTTCGTCGGCGATGATCAGCGCGGGTTCGAGGGCCAGCGCCATGGCGATCATGATGCGTTGGCGCATACCGCCCGAGAACTGGTGCGGGTAGTCCCGTACGCGTTCCTTGGCGGCCGGGATGCGGACCCGGTCCATCAGCTCCACGGCCCTGGCGCGGGCGTCCTTCTTCGACATGCCCCGGTGGACGACGAACATCTCGCCGAGCTGGTCGCCGACGGAGAGGACGGGGTTGAGGGAGGACAGGGCGTCCTGGAAGATCATCGCCATCTCGGCGCCCCGGATCTTGCGACGCTCGTCCTCCTTGAGCTTCAGCAGGTCCTGGCCCTTGAAGAGGATCTCGCCGCCGGTGATCCTGCCAGGCGGCATGTCGAGGATGCCCATGATCGCCTGCGCGGTGACCGACTTCCCCGACCCGGACTCCCCGAGCACGGCCAGCGTCTGCCCCTCGTCCACCCCGTAGTCGACCCCGTTGACCGCCTTGGCGACCCCGTCCCGCGTCCGGAACTCCACGTGCAGATCACGCACTTCGAGCAGCATGACGACGGTTCACCTCACCTTCGGATCGAGGACGGCGCGCGGGGCGTCGCCGAGCATGATGAACACCGTCACCGTGGCCCCCGGCGCGATGGTCCTGGCCGGCGCGAGGACCCGCCCACGCCCACCGCCGTCCTGGCTCGGCCTCCCCACCCGCGGACCACGCGCCCCCGGCGACATGACCACCGCTCACCTCAGCTTCGGGTCGAGGGCGTCGCGGACCGCGTCGCCGAGCATGATGAACGCCAGGACGGTGATCGCCAGCGCTCCCGAGGGCCACAGCAGCGCGTGGGGGGCGTTGCGGATGTACGGGGAGGCCGCGGAGATGTCGATGCCCCAGGAGACGCTCGGCGGCTTCAGGCCGACGCCCAGGTAGGAGAGCGTCGCCTCCAGGGCGATGTAGGTGCCCAGCGCGATGGTGGCCACGACGATGACCGGGGCGACCGCGTTCGGGGTGATGTGCCGCAGCAGCATGCGGGAGTTGGAGGCGCCCAGGGCGCGGGCGGCCTGGACGTAGTCGTTCTGTTTGGCGGTGATGACCGAGCCGCGGGCGATGCGGGAGATCTGCGGCCAGCCCAGCAGCACCATGAAGCCGATCACCGGCCAGATGGAGTTGCTGGTGACCACGGAGAGCAGCACCAGGCCGCCGAGCACCACCGGGATCGCGAAGAAGACGTCGGTGATCCGGGACAGGAACGAGTCCGAGTATCCGCCGAAGAACCCGGCGAGCCCGCCGAGCACCGACCCGAGCAGCGCGACACCGAGCGTGGCGCAGACGCCGACGGAGATGGAGATCCGCGCCCCGTAGACGGTACGGGTGTACACGTCACAGCCCTGGCCGTCGTACCCGAAGGGGTGGCCGGGCTGCGCCCCCTCCTGCGCCTTGGAGAGGTCGCACTTGAGCGGGTTGCCGGAGGCGATCAGCGACGGCCACAGGGAGATGACGACCAGGAAGAGGATCACCAGCGCCGAGATGATGAAGACGGGGTTGCGGCGCAGGTCGCGCCAGGCGTCGGACCAGAGGCTGCGGGCCTTGTCGTCCGGACCGCCGCCGGCCGGACCGTCGCCCAGTCGTTTCTCCAGGGTCTCTCCCTCGGTGGTGGCCAGGTCCATCGTGCCGTCCTGCCCGGTCGCGGCGATCGCCCCGCCCTCGGGGGCGCGCTGGCCGCCCGACACGTGCGGCTCCTCGGGCAGCGGCTCAGGCATAGCGGATCCTCGGGTCGAGTACGGCGTAGAGGAGGTCGACGAGCAGGTTGGCGAGCAGGAACACCAGGACGAGGACGGTCACGAAGCCGACGACGGTCTGGGTGTTCTGGCGGAGGATGCCCTGGTAGAGCTGGTAGCCGACGCCGTGGATGTTGAAGATCCGCTCGGTGACGATCGCGCCGCCCATGAGGGCCCCGATGTCCGTGCCGATGAAGGTGACCACGGGGATCAGTGAGTTCCGCAGCAGGTGTTTGCGGATCACCCGGTGCCGCGGCAGTCCCTTGGCGACGGCGGTGCGGACGTAGTCGGCGCGGGCGTTCTCCGCGATGGACGTCCGGGTCAGGCGGGTGACGTAGGCGAGGGAGACGGAGGCGAGGACGAGGCCGGGGACGATCAGTTCGTCGAAGGGGGCTTCGGAGGAGACCGACGGACTGATCCAGCCCCACTCCACGCCGAGCAGCAGTTGGATCAGCAGGCCGGTGACGAAGGTGGGGACGGAGATGACGACCAGGGTGACCACGAGCGCCCCGGTGTCGACGGGTCGCCCGCGCCGCAGGCCGGTGACGACACCGAGGGTGATGCCGATGACGATCTCGAAGAGGATCGCGACGATCGTCAGGCGGATGGTGATGGGGAAGGCGGAGGCCATCAGCTCGGTGACCTCCTGCCCGTTGAACGCGGTGCCGAAGTCGCCGGTGAAGACGTTCCCCATGTAGGTCAGGTACTGCTGCCAGACGGGCTTGTCGAGGCCGAACTCCCGGCGCAGCTGGGCGGCCGTCGCCGGATCGCACTCCCGGTCGCCGCAGAGGCCCGCGATGGGGTCGCCCATCACGTTCACCATGAGGAAGATCAGGAGGGTGGCGCCCACGAAGACGGGGATCATCTGGAGCAGGCGCCGGACGACGTACCGTCCCACGGAGGATCAGCCGACCTTGATCTGGTCGTACACCGGCACGCTGAACGGGTTCAGGGAGACGTTCGACAGCCGCGCCGAGTAGCCCGCGCTGCCGTTCTGGTACCAGAGCGGGATGGCGGCCATGTTGTCCCGGACGACCTCCTCGGCCTTCTGGAACGTCTCCACGGCCTTCGCCGTGTCCGACTCGGCGTTCGCCTGGTCGACGAGCTTGTCGAAGTCGGCGTTGGACCACTTGCCGTCGTTGGAGGAGGCGTTGGTGTAGTAGAGCGGCTGCAGGAAGTTCTGGATGAGCGGGTAGTCCATCTGCCAGCCGGCCCGGAACGGGCCGCTCATCTTCCGCTGGGTGATCTGGTTGCGGTAGTCGGCGAAGGTGCCGACCGGGTTGCCGACGCACGCCTTGTCGTTGTCGAGGGCGTTGTTGATGGAGTTGCAGACGGCGTCGACCCACTGCTTGTGGGAGCCGGTGTCCGCGTTGTACGTGATCTTGACCTGGCCGCCGGGGAGACCGCCGCCCTCCTTGATCAGCTTCTTGGCCGCGTCCGCGTCGTACTCGCAGGCGTCCCCGCACAGGCCCTTCTTGTAGCCGCCCTCCTCGCCGAGGACCGGGGAGGTCCAGTCGGTGGCGGGGGTGCGGGTCTTCTGGAAGATGGTGTCGGTGATCTGGTCGCGGTCGATCGCCCGGGACAGGCCCTGGCGGACCTTCTCCGAGCCCTCCTTGTTCCAGTCCGCGTCGTAGAACGGGAAGGACAGGGTCTGGATGATGCCGGCCGGGGTGTTGATGTACCGGTCTCCGAGGTCGGCCTGGACGTTCTTCAGCTGGGCGGCGGGGACGTCGTCGACGAGGTCGAGGTTGCCCGCCATCAGGTCGGTGTAGGCGGTGTTGTTGTCGGTGTAGACCTTCAGGTCCACGCCGCCGTTCTGGGCCTTGTCCTCGCCGGGGTAGTCGTCCCACTTCCGCACCGACAGCTGGGAGCCCTTGGTGTACGAGTCGACGGCGTACGGGCCGTTGCCGACGGGCTTGGCGAGCCAGGCGTCGTGGTCGGTGAAGAACGACTGCGGCAGCGGGGCGTAGGCGTTGTACCCGAGGGTGTCGGGGAAGGTCGAGAACTTCTGGGTGAGCTTGACGGTGAAGGTGTTCTCGTCGGTGACCTTCAGCCCGGAAAGTGTGTCGGCGGTCTGCTTGCTGCCGTCGTCGGGGTGCGTCTTGTCGTAGCCCTGGATGTACTCGAAGAAGTACGCGTTCTTCTGGTTGTTCTTCAGGCTCGCCCCGTAGTTCCAGGCGTCCACGAAGGACTTGGCGGTGACCTTCTCGCCGTTGCTGAAGGTCCAGCCGTCCTTGACCGTGATGGTGAAGTTCTGCGAGTCGGCCGTCTCGATCTTCTCGGCGAGCATGTCCTTCGCCTCACCGGTCTTTGGGTCGTACCGCTTCAGCCCGCGGAAGATCATGTCGAGCACCTTGCCGCCCTGCACCTCGTTGGTGTTGGCCGGCTCCAGCGGGTTCTGCGGGTCGCCCCACGAGGAGCTGAGCACGGCGCCGGAGTCTCCGCTGCCGCTGCTGCCGCCGCCGCTGTCGTCACCGCCGCCGCAGGCGGACGCGGCGAGAGCCACCGCCGCCGCGCCGGCGATCCATCGAGCGTGCGTGGCTCCGCGCATGGGGTGCCTCCTCGTGAGTGATCCGTTACCGGCCAATATCGGCCGGTGCGGGGGAAGGCGCATGTCTGAGGGGGCCGGACGGGGGGGGTGAGGGGCGGGGTGGGATGGGGTGGGGTGGGTGCGGGCCCGGTGGGGGCCGGCCGCACGCTTCCCCGCGGCCTCGAAGGTCAGGCCCCCAGGGTCCTGGCGGTAACACGGTCACCGGCCCGCAGGCGGGCAACGACGCCCCCGCCGCCCCGCACCGAAAAGCCAGGGGCGCGGCCCCGGCTTCTCAGGGGCGCGGGGAACTGCGCGATCAGCCCCCACCGGACCCGCACCCGCCGACGCACCCACAGCCCACCCCGCCCCCTCCCACCCCGACGAAGCGCACCCCCGAGCCCGCCCGAGAAAGCCAGAAAATCCCGAGGGACCGGTAAGAGCGGCCTCCACCCGGTAAGAGCGGGTTCGGCAGTTCCCCTCCCCCCGGTCAAGGCTCCCGGCGACGCATTGACCGGGGCGTGGGCGAGTTGAAGGGTCACGTCATGGGGACCACGCCCGCATCCACGACGGCCACGCCCTTCGAGGCGCCGCCCACCACCCCGCCCCGCACCGCCGGAGGCCACGGAACCAGCTCACCCGGCCGCATCGCCTGGCGCCGCTTCCGCCGGGACCGCGCCGGCACCGTCTCGGCGTACATCGTGCTGCTGTTCTTCGCCGCCTCGATCGCCGCCCCGCTGATCGCCAGGCTCTACGGCAGGAACCCGTACACGACGTACGGCCAGAACCAGCCCGGCCTGCTGAACCAGTTCGGTTTCCCGGTCGCCCCGAACGGCGGGGTCAGCGGCGACTTCTGGTTCGGCATCGAGCCGCAGCTGGGCCGGGACGTCTTCACCCTCCTCCTCTACGGCATCCGCAACTCGCTGCTGATCGCCACGGTGACGACCCTGCTGGTCACCGGGCTCGGCATCGTGGTCGGAGTGACGGCCGGCTATCTCGGCGGCCGCGTCGACGGCCTCGTGGGCCGGATCGTGGACATCCTGCTGGCCTTCCCCTCCACCCTCTTCTTCATCGCCATGTGGCCGGTGCTGATCTCGATCCTGGTCTCACCCGACGAGAACACCCCGACCTGGCTGACGGTCGTGAGCCTGATCTCGGTGATGACCGCGTTCGGCTGGGCCCCGATCGCCCGGCTGCTGCGCGGCGAGGTACTGGCCCTGCGCGAGCGGGAGTTCGTGGAGGCGGCCAAGGTCACCGGGGCCTCGGCGGCCCGGATCGTCTTCCGGGAACTGCTCCCCAACCTGTGGACCCCGGTCCTCATCCAGGCGACCCTCGCACTGCCCATGTACGTCACCACGGAGGCGGCGCTCGCCTTCCTCGGCGTCGGCCTCAGCGACCCCACCCCCGACTGGGGCGTGATGATCCAGCGCGGCGCGCAGGTCTACCAGAGCGACATCACGTACATGCTCTTCCCCGGCCTCTCGATGGTGATCTTCGTGATCGCCTTCAACCTCCTCGGCGACTCGGTCCGCGACGCGCTCGACCCGAAGACCAGACGCTGAGCCCCTCCTCGGAGGCCCCGTCCCACCCCCTCCCCCCTTCTCAAGAAACTCCCTCTCCCTGATTCAGGCAGGACACCCATGTCGATCTCCCGCAGGAACTTCGTCATCGCAAGCTCGGTCGCGACCGCCGGCGGCGCCCTCGTCCTCAGCGCGTGCAGCAGCGGAGGCGGGGGCGGTACGGCGGGCGGCGGCGCGGTCTCCGGCTCCGCCGCCACGTACGCCAAGGTCACCGTGGGCACCGCGGCGGACTCCACCGGCCCCGCGCCCGAGGTCCCGGGCGCGCGCAAGGGCGGCACGATCCGCCCGATCGGCCCGGACGACTTCTCCCACCTGGACCCGCAGCGGATCTACTTCGCCTGGAACTCCACGGTCGCGAACCTCTACGTCCGCTGCCTCACCGGCTACAAGATCGCCTCCAATGGCTCGATGAAGCTCGTCGGTGACCTCGCCACCGACACGGGCACCATGACGGACGGCGGCAGGACCTGGACGTTCACCCTCAAGGACGGCCTGAAGTGGGAGGACGGCAGCGAGCTGACCGTCGACGACGTCCGCCACGGCATCGAGCGCGGCTTCGCGAGCTTCACCACCGAGGGCGCGACCTACGTCCAGACCTGGCTGACCGGCTCGAACGACTTCCGGTCGGTCTACAAGGGCCCGTACGGCGGAAAGCACCTCTCCTCCGTGGTCACGGACACCGCGAAGAAGACCATCACCTTCCATCTGAAGACGGCCCGCCCCGACCTCGACTGGGCGCTGGCGATGCACTCCTACGGTGCCGTGCCGGTCGCGCACGACAGCAAGGAGAAGTACGACAAGGACCCCGTCTCCTGCGGCCCGTACCGCATCAGGCAGCACTCCGTGGACAAGTCCATGACCCTGGTGCGCAACACCCACTGGGACCCGGCGACGGACCCGATCCGCAACGCCTACCCGGACTCCGTCGTCTTCGAGTTCGGCCCCGAGGCCCTGCCGGCCACCGACCGGCTGATCGCCGACTCGGGGACCGACCGGTACGCGGTCATGGCCTACAGCGGGGTGCCGGCCGAGCGCATCCAGAAGGTGATCAGCGACTCCGCCCTGGAGTCCCGCACCATCGACGGCCTGCTGACCGGCCTGTACTACTACGCCATCAACTGCCGCCGCATCAAGGACGTCCGGGTCCGCCAGGCCCTCAACTACGCCTGGCCGCTGGAGCAGATCCGCTCCATCTACGGCGGCCCCTCGGCCGGCGACTACGCGACCACCATCCTCAGCCCGGACATCGCCGGGCGGGTGAAGTTCGACGTCTACGGGAAGCTGAAGAACCCCCGCGGTGACACGGCGAAGGCGAAGTCGCTGCTGAAGGAGGCCGGCAAGCTCGGCCAGAAGATCGTCTACACCTATCCGCAGGGCGGCAACGACGCCTACGAGAAGACCAAGGTCGTCATCGCCAACGCCCTGAAGGAGGCGGGCTTCGACCCGGTGGTCAAGCCCGTGGAGTCGACGAGCTACTACGACCAGGTCGGCCAGATCGACAACCCGTTCGATGTGATGTGGTACGGCTGGTCACCGGACTGGCCCGCCGCCTACACCCTCATCCAGCCGCTCTTCGACGGCACCACCATCGCGAACAACGCCCCCAACGTCTCCCAGCTGAACGTGGGCCGGGTCAACGCGGCCATCAAGAAGGACGCGACCATCACCGACACCACGAAGGAGAACGCGGCCTGGGCGGCGCTGGACAAGTCGATCATGGCGCAGGAGGCGCCGATCATCCCGGAGACCTACCAGCGGCGCTACTACCTGTACGGCTCCAAGGTGGGCGGCGCCCAGTTCGACCCGCTGTTCTCGGCGTTCCTCCTCCACAAGCTGTACGCCAGGGCCTGAACCGGACCGGGACCCGAACCGCCATGCTCCGCTTCGTCGCACGCAGGACACTGAGCGCGCTGCTGATCCTCCTGATCATCAGCGCCATCACCTTCCTCCTCTTCTACGTCGCCCCGCGCGACCCCGCCCGCGCCGCCTGCGGCAAGCTCTGCACCCCGCAGACGCTCGCCCTGGTCCGGCACAACCTCGGTATCGCCGATCCGCTGCCCGTCCAGTACTGGCACTGGCTGGCGGGGGTGTTCACCGGGCGGGACTACGCCGGGCTCGGCCACTGCCCGGCACCCTGCCTCGGCTACTCCTTCACCAACCACGAACCGGTCCTCGGCCTGATCACCGACCGCTTCCCCACCACACTGTCGCTCGCGCTCGGCAGCACGGTCGTGTTCGTCGTCCTCGGCGTGGGCACGGGCATGATCGCGGCGGTGGCGCAGGGCCGCGCCCTGGACAAGATCGCGTCCTCGGCGTCCCTGGTGGGCTCCTCGCTCCAGATCTACATCGTCGGGGTGGTGGCGATGTACTACCTCTCCGACCAGTGGGGTCTGCTGCCCCGTCCCTCGGACGCGGTCGGCTTCACCCAGGACCCGCCGGCCTGGTTCAAGGGGCTTCTCCTCCCCTGGCTGGTCCTCGCGATCATCTTCACCGCGAACTACACGCGGATGACCCGCTCCCAGCTCGTGGAGACCCTCGCCGAGGACTACGTCCGCACGGCCCGCGCCAAGGGCATGTCCCGGTCCACGGTCTTCTTCCGCTACGCCTGGCGCGGCGCCATGGGCCCCATCGTCACCATCCTCGGCCTCGACATCGGCTACCTCCTCGGCGGCGCCATCATCACCGAGGAGACCTTCGGCCTCCACGGCATCGGCGCCCTGTCCATCAAGGCGGTCCGCGACAACGACCTCCCCCTGCTCCTGGGAGTGGTCCTGGTCGCCGCGGCCGCGATCGTGGTCGCGAACATCGTGGTGGACGCGGTGTACGCGCTGATCGATCCGCGGGTACGGCTGGCGTAGGCCCCGGGAAACAGCCCCGCCGCGGAAAGACGAACACGGGAAAAGGGCCCGGGCCCGTACAGAGACGGACCCGGGCCCCTCGCGGCGCGCTCTTCCCGATGAATCCCCCGTTGATCCGTCGATCCGCCAGGAATTCACACCCCCAGCACGACCGATGAATCGGTCACTACGTGAGCCACACCTGAGCTTCAGCCCAACTCCCCCCGCTCCACGCAGAATTCATTTCCCTCGGGGTCGGCCATGAGCACCCAGCCGCCGCCGTCGGGACGGGTGTGGTCGGCGATCACACGGGCGCCCAGCGCGAGCGCACGCTCGACCTCCTCGGCGCGGGTACGGCCGTGGGGCTTGAGGTCGAAGTGGATCCGGTTCTTCGCCGACTTGCCCTCGGGCACCCGGACGAACAGCAACCGCGGCCCACCGGCCGGGTCCGCGATCAGCGCCTCCGGATCACCGGGCTTGTCGTCGTCGGCCAAGGGGCGGCCGAGCAGCTCGCTCCAGAAGAGGGCGACGTCGTAGGGGTCGCCGGTGCAGTCGAAGGTGACGCTGTGGATGGCGGGGTGCGTGGGGCTCAACAGGGGTCTCCGTCACGGGTCGGTGTACGAGCGGCTCGGCAGGCCGAGATCAGCACCCCAGGGTCCCCCCACCGGCCCTGACCCGCCATCGATTTCGCCCAGGGCCCGCCCTCACGCGACCGGCCCCGCCGCCGCCCCCCGCTCACCCGCCCCACCCGCCGTGGGCACCCACGCGAAAGGGCCCGTCGCACGAGGTGACATCCCTCGGCGGAGGGATCGTCACCGTTGTACGACGGGCCCGTGACGGCTCGTTCGGTCAGTCCTTGGCGATCTTCGCCCCGGACTCGTCCGAAGCACTGTCCTCCAGCGCCTTGAGCGCCGGGTCCAGGACGACGTCCTCGGCGCGGGCCTCGGTCGTCGGGTCCTCCGGGAAGTGGCAGGCCGTCAGATGGCCGTCCAGGTTGCCGGAGAGCTGGATCAACGGCGGCTCCTCCGAGGCGCACTTGTCCTGCGCCTTCCAGCAGCGGGTGCGGAAGCGGCAGCCGGACGGCGGCGAGATCGGCGAGGGCACGTCACCGGCGAGCCGGATCCGCTCCTTGGCCTCGACCTCGTCGTCGATCGCGACCTCGGGCACCGCCGAGAGGAGGGCGTGGGTGTACGGGTGGCGGGGCCGGTTGTAGAGCGAGTCACGGTCGGCGACCTCGACGATCTTGCCGAGGTACATCACCGCGACGCGCTTCGAGAAGTGCCGGACGATGGCGAGGTCGTGGGCGATGAACAGGAACGCGATGCCCAGCTCGTCCTGGACCTTCTGGAGCAGGTTGACGACCTGCGCCTGGATCGACACGTCCAGCGCCGAGACCGGCTCGTCCGCCACGATCAGCTTCGGGTTCAGGGCGAGCGCGCGGGCCACCCCGATGCGCTGACGCTGACCGCCGGAGAACTCGTGCGGGAAGCGGTTGTAGTGCTCGGGGTTGAGACCGACCAGCTCCAGCAGCTCGCGGACCTTGTTCTCCCGGCCGCCCTCGGGGTTGATCCCGTTGACCTCCATCGGCGACTTGATGATCGTGCCGACGGTCTGCCGCGGGTTCAGCGAGGAGTAGGGGTCCTGGAAGATCATCTGGATCTCGGACCGCACCGGCGCCAGCTGCTTGCGCGAGGCGTGCGTGATGTCCTGGTCCTTGTAGGTGATCTTCCCGCCGGTGGGCTCCATCAGCTTGGTGATCAGTCGGCCGGTGGTGGACTTGCCGCAGCCCGACTCCCCGACGAGGCCGACGCTCTCGCCGACGCCGACGGTCAGGTCGATACCGTCCACCGCCTGGACGGCCCCGACCTTGCGCTTGATCGGGAAGCCGCCGTAGATGGGGAAGTGCTTCGCCAGGCCCTCGACCCGGAGGAGGGTCTCGGCCGGGGTGTCCTTGGAGCCCTGCTGCGCGGGGAGGGTGAGGTTGTCGCTCATGTCTCGGTTCTCCCTAGCGCAGCCGAGGCTGGATCTTGTCGATGAAGATGGTCTGCTTCTGCTCCGCCGTCAGATGGCAGGCGGAGTCGCGCCCCTGTCCGAGCGCAGGCCGCTCGGTGCTGCACCGGTTGCCGCCGACCTCGCCGGTGAACGCGCAACGCGGGTGGAACGGGCAGCCGGTGGGCGGGTTGAGCAGGCTGGGCGGTGAGCCGGGGATCGGCATGAGCGCCTGGCCGGTGTCGCCGCCGAGACGGGGCATCGAGCTGAGCAGACCCCAGGTGTAGGGGTGCGTGGGGTTGCGCAGCACCTCGCGGACGCTGCCGCGCTCCACGGCCCGGCCCGAGTACATCACCAGCAGGTCGTCGGCCATGTCGGAGATGACGCCGAGGTCGTGCGTGATGAAGATGATCGCGGAGCCGAACTCCTGCTGGAGGTCCTTGAGCAGGTCGAGGATCTGCGCCTGGACGGTCACGTCGAGGGCGGTGGTCGGCTCGTCCGCGATCAGCAGGTCGGGGTCGCAGACCAGGGCCATGGCGATCATGGCGCGCTGGCGCATACCGCCGGAGAACTGGTGCGGGTAGTCGTCCACGCGCGTCTGCGGGTGCGGGATGCCGACCTTGGCCAGCATCTCGATCGTCCGCTGCCGGGCCTCCTTCTTGGAGGCGCCGGTGTGCTTCATGAACGGCTCGGCGATCTGCCGGCCCACCGTGTAGTACGGCGAGAGCGCCGTCAGCGGGTCCTGGAAGATCATCGCCACCTTGTTGCCGCGGAGCTGCTCCAGCTCCTTCTCCTTGGCGGTGACGAGTTCCTTGCCGTCGAGGATGATCTCGCCCTCGACGGTGGTGGTCTTGGGGTTGTGCAGACCGAGGACGGTCAGGTTGGTCACGGACTTGCCGGAGCCCGACTCACCCACGATGCCCAGCGTCTTGCCGCGCTCGACGTCGAAGGAGAGCCCGTCGACGGCCTTGACTATGCCGTCCTCGGTGGAGAACCGCACCCGCAGGTCGCGGACCGAGAGGAAGGCCTCCGGCCCGGTCGGGGCCTTCTCACCTTCGGTCTTGGTCAGAGTGGTCACGGTATTTCTCCTAGCTGAGGCGCACGCGCGGGTCGATGTAGGCGTAGGCGATGTCCACGATGATGTTCAGGATCAGGATGAAGAAGGCCCCGAACAGCATCACGCCCATGGTCAGCGGGATGTCCTTGTCGGTCGAGGACTCGACCGCGAGACGCCCGATGCCGGCCAGGTCGAACGTGAACTCAGTGACCACCGCGCCCGACAGCAGTGCGCTCAGGTCCATGCCGATGATGGTGACGATCGGGATGAGTGAACCACGCCAGGCATAACGGAAGAATACGTAACCCTGCTTCATGCCCTTCGCGCGGGCCGTGCGGACGTGCTCCTCCGACAGCTGCTCGATCATGGTCGAGCGGGCCATACGCGTGTACTGGGCGGTGAAGATCGTGGCCATGACGGCCCAGGGGATCAGCATGCCAAGGGCCCAGCCGACCGGGTCCTCGGTGAACGGGACGTACTTCGGGCTCTCCATCCAGCCGGTGCTGAAGACGAGGATGCCGAGGACGATCGGGCCGAGGAAGTAGATCTGGAACGAGCTGAGCACCATCGAGGCGCCACTGACGATCTTGTCGACGACGGTGCCGCGCTTCCAGGCGGCGAGCAGGCCGGAGCCGAGGCCCAGCACCAGGAAGATCACCAGGCCGCCGATGGTCAGCGACAGCGTGAGCGGGAAACGGTCGACGATGGAGTCCCAGACGAACTCGCCGCTCTGGAAGGACATGCCCAGGCACGGCGCGGGGCAGTGACCCACCGCGAAGTCCCGGCCGACGACGATGCCGGACATGAAGTCCCAGAACTGCGTGGTGATGGGCTTGTCGAGACCGAGGTTCTCTCTGATGACCGCGATGTTCTCGGGGGAGCAGTTCTTGCCGCAGGACAGCTGCGCGAAGTCTTGGGGGATCGTATAGAACAGGAAGAACGTGAAGGCGCCGATCAGGAACATGATGACGACGGCGCCGATCAGCCTGCGGATGAGGAACTGAAGCATGGCGGGTGGATGCTCTCTTCGAAAACGCGGCGGTCGGAGGGGGTGGAACCGACCGCGGGGGTGCGCTCCGCCTGGCGCACACCCCCGCGGATCAGCCGGTTTGACCGGACTGGCCGGACTGACGGATTACGGCTGCTTCAGGAACAGGTCGTTGATGTCGATGTAGCTCGACTCCGTGCTGTACCGGGCACCACCGATGTTCGATCCGAAGAGCTGGATCTGCTTCGAGTAGTAGACCGGGGCGGCCGGGTTGATCTCCTCCACGATGCGGTGGTGAGCCTCTTCCCACGTCTTCGCCGCGGCCTCGGGCTCCTCGGTCAGCGCCTTCTTGATGAGCGCGTCGACCTTGGCGTCCTTGATGTGCGAGTAGTTCGACCCACCGTCGGCGACGAGGGTGCCGTCGTAGACCGGGGTGATGACCGTGGACGGGGAGGACCAGTCCTGGCCCCAGCCGGTCATGTAGAGGTCGAACGGGTTCTTCAGCTTGCCGATCTGCTCGTAGAAGCTGGCCCGGTCGATCTCCTTGGCCTGGACGTCGAAGCCGATCTTGCCCAGCGTGTCCTTGATCAGCAGCATCTGAGCCTGACCACGCGGGGTGTTGGAGTAGGCGTAGGTCAGCTTGGTGCCGTCCTTGACACCCGCCTCCTTCAGCAGCTCCTTGGCCTTCTCCAGGTCACCGTTGGGCTTCTTCAGCTTGCCGAACGGGTCGTAGGACTTGTCGTAGCCCGGCAGGGTCGGCGCCATCAGACCACCGGCGATCTCACCGCCGTAGCGGCCACCGTCGGCCTGGACCATCGCCTGGTTCGGGATCGCGTAGGTGATCGCGTCGCGGACCTTCTTGTCCTTCATGTTGGCGCTGTCGAGGTTGAAGGTCATCTGCCACACGTAGGGCTGGTAGCCCTGGATCGTGCGCTTCTTGGCGCCGGCGTTGCCGATGACCGTCGACAGCTGGGCCGGGTCCACCGAGTCCGTGAACTGGATGGCGTTCTTGGCCTCGCCCTGGTCGGCGATCAGACGCTTGGTCTGGCTGGGCTGGTCGATGGTGGTGGTGAAGTTGTAGCCGTCGACGTACTGGTGGCGCACCGAGTCCGTCTTCGGGTCCCACTGGTCGTTCTTGACCAGGGTCAGCGACTTGCCGGCCTTGTACTCGGAGACCTTGTACGGGCCGAGGGCCGCGGGGGCCTTGTCGTACTTCTCCTTCGTGTCCTGCTTCTCGGGCACGATGGCGTAACCGGCCATGGCGAGGGCCTGCGGGAGGTCCGGGCGCGGCTGGTCGAAGTGGAAGACGACCGTCTTGGCGTCCGGGGTCTCCAGGACGGAGTCCGGCAGGTGCTTGCCCTTGTACGGGCCGTCCGGCAGCGCCTTGCGGTAGTCGGAGCCCGACAGCCAGCTCTGGATGTACGTCGGGCCGTCGAAGATGACCTTGGAGTACTGGCGCTCGATGGTGTGGCGGACGTCGGCCGAGGTGATGGCGTTGCCGTCCTCGTCCTTGATGCCGTCCTTGAGCGTGTACGTCCAGGTCTTGCCGCCGTCGGAGGACTTGCCGGAGTCGGTGGCGATGTCACCGACGACCGTCAGGTTGCCCTTGTCGTCCTCCTGGTAGTTCGTCAGACCGCGGTGGAGCAGGTTGGCGAGCTGACCGGCGTCGGAGACGTAGATCTGACCCGGGTCCATGTGGGTCATGTCCGACTGGGCGTAGACGTTGATGACACCGCCGGGCTTGGCGCCCTTGACCTCTTCGGCGGGACCGGTGGACGCGGCGGCGTCACCGTAGACGACAGGCTTCGACTGCTCGGCGGCGTCGTCCTGGGACTTCGAGGTGTCCTTCGTGTCCGTCTTGCCGTTGTCCGAGCACCCGGTGAGCGCCAGCGAGCCGGCCACGATGGCCACGGCCACGGCGCGCGTGGTGCGGGTTCTGATGGGCTTCATGATGCCTATGCACCTACCTGTCGATTGTTGTCCACGAGTACTGCCTGACGGTCCGGGAAGAACCCGGATCGGGGGTGGCAGTCCCCCCACCCACCAATGGACGATTAGCGTCCGGTCTTGGGGTCGAATGCGTCCCGGACGGAGTCGCCGAGAAGGTTGAAGCAGAGAACGAAGACCACCATCGCCACACCCGGGAAGACCATGAACATCGGGTCCTGGTCGTAGATGTCGGAGCCGATGGCGAACATGCGGCCCCAGTCGGGGGTGGGCTCGACGAAGCCGACACCGACGAAGGAGAGGAAGGCGATGGAGAGGATCGTGCTGGGCAGCATGTACGTGCCCTGCACCAGGATCGGGGTGACGATGTTCGGCAGGATCTCCTTGCGCACGATGCGCCAGGGCGAGGCCCCGGAGACCTTCGCCGCCTCCACGAACTCACGCTCGCGGAGCGAGAGCACGGAGCTGCGGACCAGGCGGGCCAGGCCCATCCAGCCGAGGAACCACATCACCAGGATGATGGCCAGAGCACGCAGATACGTCGGCGTCTCGTCCTTCGGGTCGACGAACAGCGCGGTGACCACGGGCATGAAGGCGATGAAGAACAGCTGCTGCGGGAAACCGAGGAAGAAGTCGGTGACCCGGCCCACCCAGTAGTCGACACGGCCGCCGAAGTAGCCGCCGACCATGCCGATCAGCACGCCGGTGACGACGCTGATCAGGGTGATGAGGACCGCCATGTACAGCGAGGTCCGCATGCCGTAGAGCAGCATCGTGAACACGTCACGGCCGAGCTTCGGCTCGACACCGAACCAGAAGTCGCCCGACATGCCACCGAAGGAACCGGTGGGCATCGCGAAGTCGTCGAGCAGGAAGGGGTAGTCCGGCTCCTGCGCGTACAGCGTGTAGGGGTTCTTGCCGTACAGGCTCGCGATGACCGGCGCGAGCGCGGCGATCGCGAAGAAGAAAATCACTACGCACGCGGAGACGACTCCCGTACGGTCCCGCTTGAACCGTTGCCACATCAACTGGCCGGGGGAACGACCCTCAAGCTTCTTCTCACCCTTGACGGCCTCGGCGGTCGTCTCGAGCTCGGGGTCCAAGGCGACCGCGGACCCGGAGCCCTCGGCCTTGGTTGGACTGGTCATGTCTGTTCTTCCCCCGGGGGGTTGGAGAGTTGAGCGCAGCACAGATACCGGCAGGTTCTGTGGTTTGGGGGAACTTTCGCCAAACGGGTCAACGCGCGTCAAGGGCGGAAGGCATAGGGATCTCCCTACCGTCCATATTTTGAGCAAAAATTGCAAAGATTGACACCTGGTCGCGCTTGACAGCTCACAACAGAAACCGGCGAAACGGACATTCAGGGTACGATTTTTGTTTACATGTCCGAAACTTGATCGCTGCGACACCGATATCCGAACAGCGGTTCACAGCTCTCAGACAGCTGATCGGACATCCGGCGACGAAACCGCCGGCCTCCCCCACAGGCCCTTCACACGCGTCCCGGAAGCCCCAGTATCCCCACGACACCTCCCCGCCGTGCGGGCAGGCCGGAAGCCCGGTTCTCCGGTGGATGGAGAACCGGGGCTTCACAGACGGCAACTGGCGGAACGTCAGCCGTGCTTGGCGCGGCTCGCGGCGCGGGCGCGCTCGCGGGCGTCCAGGTTGACCTTGCGGATGCGCACGGCCTCCGGGGTCACCTCCACGCACTCGTCGTCGCGGCAGAACTCCAGGGACTGCTCCAGGGAGAGCTTGCGCGGCGGGACGATGGCCTCGAACGAGTCGGCCGAGGAGGACCGCATGTTCGTGAGCTTCTTCTCCTTGGTGATGTTCACGTCCATGTCGTCGGAGCGCGAGTTCTCACCGACGATCATGCCCTCGTAGACCTCGGTGCCGGGGTCGGTGAAGAGCACACCGCGCTCCTGGAGGTTCGTCATCGCGAACGCGGTGACGGCGCCGGAGCGGTCGGCGACGAGCGAGCCGTTGTTGCGGGTCGTCAGCGTGCCGAACCACGGCTCGTGGCCCTCGTGGATGGAGTGGGCGATGCCCGTGCCGCGCGTGCCGGTCAGGAACTCCGTACGGAAGCCGATGAGACCGCGGGACGGGACGACGAACTCCATGCGGACCCAGCCGGAGCCGTGGTTCGACATGTTGTCCATCCGGCCCTTGCGGACGCCCATGAGCTGCGTGACGGCGCCCATGTGCTCCTCGGGCACGTCGATCGTCATGCGCTCGACGGGCTCGTAGACCTTGCCGTCGACGATCTTGGTGACCACCTGCGGCTTGCCGATGGTCAGCTCGAAGCCCTCACGGCGCATCTGCTCGACCAGGATGGCCAGCGCCAGTTCGCCACGGCCCTGGACCTCCCAGGCGTCGGGACGCTCGGTGTCGAGGACACGGAGGCTGACGTTACCGACCAGCTCGCGGTCGAGGCGGTCCTTGACCTGGCGGGCGGTGACCTTGCGGTCCTTGACCGCGGCCTTGTTGTCCGCGCCCTTGCCCGTGCCGCCGCGGCCGACCAGCGGCGAGGTGTTCGTACCGATGGTCATGGAGATCGCCGGCTCGTCGACCGTGATCAGCGGCAGCGCGATCGGGTTCTCGGTGTCGGCGAGGGTCTCGCCGATCATGATGTCCGGGATACCGGCGACGGCACAGATGTCACCGGGGCCCGCCACCTCGGCGGGCTTGCGGGTGAGCGCCTCGGTCATCATCAGCTCGGTGATGCGGACGTTGGACATCGTGCCGTCACGCTTGATCCACGTGACGGTCTGGCCCTTGCGCAGCTCGCCCTGCTCGACGCGGAGCAGCGCGATACGGCCGAGGAAGTTGTCGGCGTCCAGGTTGGTGACGTGCGCCTGGAGCGGGGCCTCCTCGTCGTACGACGGGGCCGGGACGTGCGACAGGATCGTGGAGAAGAACGGCTCCAGGCTGTTGCTGTCGGCCGGGACGGTGCCGTCCTCCGGCTTGGTCAGCGAGGCGACACCGTCACGCGCACACGCGTAGACGATGGGGAACTCGATCTGGTCCTCGTCGGCGTCGAGGTCGAGGAAGAGGTCGTAGGTCTCGTTGACCACCTCGTCGATGCGCGAGTCGGCGCGGTCCGTCTTGTTGATGCACAGGATGACCGGCAGGCGCTGCTGGAGCGCCTTGCGGAGCACGAAGCGGGTCTGCGGCAGCGGCCCCTCGGAGGCGTCGACGAGCAGGACCACCGCGTCGACCATCGACAGACCGCGCTCGACCTCGCCGCCGAAGTCGGCGTGGCCGGGGGTGTCGATGATGTTGATGGTGATGACGTCGCCGCCATCCTTCGGGTGGTACTTCACCGCCGTGTTCTTGGCGAGGATCGTGATGCCCTTCTCACGCTCCAGGTCGTTCGAGTCCATCATGCGGTCGTCGAGCGACTCGGCGGCGTGCGCGGCGAAGGCACCGGCCTGCTTGAGCATGGCGTCGACCAGAGTGGTCTTGCCGTGGTCGACGTGGGCGACGATGGCAACGTTGCGGATGTCGTGGCGCGTGGCCATAGTGAGGCGCTTCTCCCGGAGTGTGAGGACGGCCTGCGCCGACATCTGTGCTGACATCTGTCGCGCGGACCCTGCCGGGCTGGACACGCCACGGCCTCACCCCATGGTACGGGGCCGCGGGCACCGAGGCTCCCCGGGCCGCTCTGGCCCAGCTCAGACCGGCTCAGCCCCAGCTCAGGACCGTTGCGCCATGGCTCGGGCCACCCTCCGCCGCCCGCGAACCCGCCGGGCACGGTTCGCCCGCCGCGGCCCGCCCGGCCGCTCCGCCCGCCCCTCCTCGTCCCCTTGCTCGCGCCTCGGCCGCCGCCCGCGTGGGTATGGGGGCGGCGGCCGAGGTCCGTGGGGAATGATCTCCTACGAGGCGGTGGGCCGCGCCGGGCCCTTCGCGCCCTTCTTCAGGAAGCCCATGTCCTCGTAGACCGGGGTCTGGAAGCCGAAGGCTCCCGCGTTCGCGAGGGTGGTGCGGGCGGCGACGAGCTGGGGGCGCTGGTAGAGGGGGATGGACCCGGCGGCGGCCCAGATACGGGCGTCCGCCTTGCGGATCAGCGAGCGGCTCCTGGACTCGTCGAGTGTGGACACGGCCTGGTCGAACAGCTGGTCGACCCGGTCCGTGCCGACGCGGGTGTAGTTCTGCTCGACGTTCAGCGAGCCGTCGGCCGCCGGCACCGGCTTGGCGTAGATCGGCCGGGCGTCGGTGGCGGGGTACGCGGACGTCGGCCAGGAGTACAGCGCGAGGTCGTACTGTCCGTTGGCGATGTGGTCCTTGAAGTAGCTCTCGTCGGCGACCTTCGTGATCTCCGTCCGGATCCCGACGCGCTCCAGCATCACCGCGATCTTCTCGCCGACGGCCCGCAGCGACTCCGTCCCCGGTCCCGACGGCAGCACGAACCGCAGCGTCAGCAGCTTGCCGTTCTTGGCGAGCGGCCCGCGCGCGGCCGCGGCGGGCGCCCGCGTCCCCTGCGGGGCGTAGGCGCCCGGCGCGCCACCCGGCTTGAGCTGCCTGCCGTCCTGGGCGAGGTTCTGGTTCCCGTCGGCGTCGTACGGCTTGTCGTCCCCGCCGACGACGTACGTGCTGTCGTCCCGGTCGGAACCGGGCTTGTCGGAGCCTGCGGCGTCCTTCTTGCCGGTCTTCTCCCTCTCCGCGCCGGCCGCCTTCCTGCTCTCCTGAAGAGGCTGGGGGGGTTCGAGGGGGCCGCCCTGTTCCCAGCCGGCGTCGGCGAGGAGGGCCCGTGCCTCGTCGGCGTCCTGACCGCCGAGGGCGCCGCTGTTGTCGGCGTAGGCGGCCTGGCCGGCGAGGGCGAGGTGGCTGCCGACGGGCTCGGCGGGCAGGCCGAGCGGTTCCAGGACGAGGGCGGCGAGCTTCTCGCGGTCGATCGCGCGGGCCACGGCGCGGCGGACGCGCTCGTCGGCGAGGGGGCCGTCGGAGCCGTTCAGCGCGAGCTGGGTGAAGGCGGGTTCCAGGGACCGGCGGACGGCGAAGCCGCGCAGGGCGGACTGCTGAGCGGTGTACTCGGCGAGCGCCGCGCGCCGCTTCTTGCGTGCGCTGATCTCGTCGTCCGCCGCCTTCTCGTCCGAGCCGTGCGCGACGGCCCAGGACCGCAGCGACTTCGCGGGGGTCAGGCCGGGCCCGGGGCCGTGGGCGCCCTCCCGGCCGAGGGGGGCGCTCTGCGAGAGCGGCGGACCGGCACCCTGTGCCTTCTTCTTCCGGTCACGGGAGGCGAGCATGATCCGCTCGGCCTGCGCGGAGTCGATCTCGGCGATGTCGACCTTGTCCTCGGCCAGCGCCTCGGCCCGGTCGGCACGTGGTACGGCGCGCAGGACCAGCTCGGAGAGCTTGGCGGTCCGCCCCCACCAGCGGGGGTTGCGGACGAGCGTGACCTCGCCGCCCTTGCGGTCGACCTCCTTCAGCGCGAACGGCCCGGCGGTGACCTTGAGCTTCTTGCGGGCGCCGTCGTTGAAGGAGTCGGGGGTGCCCATCACCTGCTTCGGGTACAGCGGCGAGAACAGCGACTTCCAGTCCGCGTACGGGCGGGCGAAGGTGACGCGGACCTCCAGGTCGTTGTCCCCGCGTTCGATCTTCTCGATCCGTTCGTAGCCGGCGTTCCTGGCGGTCCAGTAGGCGGCGTCCTTGCCGGACAGGGCCCGCCACTGCGCGGCGAAGTCGGCGGCGCCGATCTCCCGGCCGTCGCTCCACACCGCCTCCTGGTGGAGCTTGTAGAGGACGACCTGCCGGGGTTCGCGTTCGACGACCTTCGCGGACTCCAGGTAGTCGGTGTTGAGCCGGGGGCGGCCGCTGGCGTCGAGGCGGTACATCGACGGCAGGACGGCGCCGGCGACGCGTGCCGTGGTCGGGTCGGCGTCCGCCTGGAAGGTGTTCAGGGTCTCCGGTACGGCGTCCACGGCCCAGCGCAGGGTGCCGCCGTCGGCGACGAGGTCGCGTGCGGCGGGCGCGATGTCCTGTCCGGCGACGGGTCTGCCCGCCGGGTCCTCCTCGCTGCAGCCGCTCAGCACGGGCACCGTGAGCACGCCTGCGGCCAGGAACGCCAGGGTGCGGCGCAGGGCGCGCGGTCGAACGCGGTCGTGGGGAATCGGCATCACTGCGACCTCCTCGCTCCGCGGTGGGAGAACGGGGACGGGGGCGGCTCTGATCACGTTCGGCGGTATATGGAGCTGATCAGACGGATGCGGCCCACTGAAGAGGACGGGGTTCCCACGGGGGCGGCGACACGACGAGGGGCGTGCCGTAACCCACCCGTTCGGACGCCATGAACTCGTTTCGAGCGCGCCGGAGGCGGGGGGTTCACTTGTTCGGCGGGTGCGCCCCCGGTGGGGCCTCCCGGGCAGTTCCCCGCGGCCCGCGGGGCCCAGATGCGACGGGCACCGCGGGGCCCAGGATGCGACGGCACCCCGGGGCCGGGAAGCGTGGGGCGCAGCCCCTGCTTCTCAGGGGCGCGGGGAACGGCGCGCGAAGCCCCACCGGGCCGCACCCGCCGACGCACCCGCACCCCCCGCGCTCCCCCGGAGCAAAAGAACACCGCACACGGCTTCCCACCGGCCCGTGTGACGCGCGACACTCGCAGGCGCATGAACATTGCCGCCTTGGGGTCACCACCCCCTGAAAGCGAGGGCAAGTCATGTCCGTGCAAGACGACTTGACGGCAGTCCGGCGCTGCCTGGACGAACTGACCAGGTCCGTACGCCGCCTGGAGCAACAACTCGGCGGCAGCGGCCTGGAGATACGCCGCGTCCGCACCGACGCCGACCACCTGCGCGAGAGCGTCGCGCTGCTCGGCGAGGCCGCTCCCGCCCTGACGAAGCCGCGCCGCCCCGACCTGGTCCCCATCCCCGACACCCCGTACGACAGCTCGCTGTGGACGGACTCGGACGACGAGGGCCTCGGCTCCCGCGACCGCCGCGCCCCCTGACCGCCGCAACCGCGACCGACCACCCACGACCCGACCACCCCGGCCCTCACCCACCGACACGCCAAGAACCCGACCGGGAGTCCCCCGTTGGCCACTGGTACGGAACCACCGGCAACAGAACCCCATCCCCGACGCGGCGGCGTACGGACCGGTACGCGCGCCGCGATCTCCGCCCCGCACCTGCGCACCGACCGCTGGTGGCTGGCCCCCGCCGCCACGGCCGCCGGGCTGCTGGCCTTCATCGTGTACTCGACGTGGCGGGCCTTCGCCGACGCGCACTACTACGCGGCCCCGTACGTCTCACCGTTCTACTCGCCCTGTCTGGCGGAACGCTGCGCGCCCATGCGCTCCGGCCCCAACTGGGAGATCCTCGGCGGCTGGTGGGGCATCTCACCGGCGATCATCATCCTGATCTTCCCGCTCGGCTTCCGCCTGACCTGCTACTACTACCGCAAGGCCTACTACCGGGGCTTCTGGGCGTCCCCGCCCGCCTGCGCCGTGGCCGAGCCGCACCAGAAGTACTCGGGCGAGACCCGGTTCCCGCTGATCCTGCAGAACCTCCACCGGTACTTCTTCTACGCGGCCCTGCTGGTCGCCGGAATCCTCACCTACGACACGGTCCTGGCCTTCCGCGACGAGCACTACGAGTGGGGCCACATGGGCCTCGGCACCCTCGTGTTCCTCGCCAACATCGTGCTGATCTGGGCGTACACGCTCTCCTGCCACTCGTGCCGGCACATCGTCGGCGGCAAGCTCAGGCACTTCTCCAAGCATCCCGTGCGCTACCGGATGTGGAGGTGGGTCGGGAAGCTCAACGCCCGCCACATGCAGCTGGCCTGGGCCTCCTTGGTGAGTGTGGCGCTCGCCGACTTCTACGTGTACCTGGTCGCGTCCGGCGTCTTCGACGATCCGGCCCTCTTCTAACAGACAAAAGGTGCTTCTGAATGTCCGTGGTCGAACGACAGGAGTGGGACGTCGTCGTGATCGGCGCCGGCGGGGCCGGGCTGCGCGCCGCGATCGAGGCCCGCGAGCGGGGCGCCCGTACGGCCGTGATCTGCAAGTCCCTGTTCGGCAAGGCGCACACCGTGATGGCGGAGGGCGGCATCGCGGCCGCCATGGGCAACGTCAACTCCGGTGACAACTGGCAGGTCCACTTCCGCGACACCATGCGCGGCGGCAAGTTCCTCAACCAGTGGCGGATGGCCGAGCTGCACGCGCGCGAGGCCCCCGACCGGGTGTGGGAACTGGAGACCTGGGGCGCCCTCTTCGACCGTACGAAGGACGGCCGGATCTCCCAGCGCAACTTCGGCGGCCACGAGTACCCGCGCCTCGCCCACGTCGGCGACCGTACGGGACTGGAGCTGATCCGCACGCTCCAGCAGAAGATCGTCGCGCTCCAGCAGGAGGACCACAAGGAGACCGGCGACTACGAGTCCCGGCTGAAGGTCTTCCAGGAGTGCACGGTCACCCGGGTGCTGAAGGACGAGGGCCGGGTCTGCGGGGTCTTCGGTTACGAGCGCGAATCCGGGCGTTTCTTCGTCCTCGAAGCGCCGGCGGTCGTCATCGCCACCGGAGGCATCGGCAAGTCGTTCAAGGTGACGTCGAACTCGTGGGAGTACACGGGCGACGGCCACGCGCTGGCGCTGCTCGCGGGGGCGCCGCTGCTGAACATGGAGTTCGTGCAGTTCCATCCGACGGGCATGGTCTGGCCGCCTTCGGTGAAGGGCATCCTCGTCACGGAGTCGGTGCGCGGGGACGGCGGCGTCCTGCGCAACTCCGAGGGCAAGCGGTTCATGTTCGACTACATCCCGGACGTGTTCAAGGAGAAGTACGCGGAGTCCGAGGAGGAGGGCGACCGCTGGTACGAGGACCCGGACCACAACCGGCGCCCGCCCGAACTGCTGCCGCGCGACGAGGTGGCGCGGGCCATCAACGCCGAGGTGAAGGCGGGCCGGGGCTCGCCGCACGGCGGGGTCTTCCTGGACGTGTCCACGCGGATGCCGGCGGAGACCATCCGACGCCGGCTGCCGTCGATGTACCACCAGTTCAAGGAGCTGGCGGACGTCGACATCACGGCGGAGGCGATGGAGGTCGGCCCCACCTGCCACTACGTGATGGGCGGGATCGCGGTCGAGTCGGACACGGCGGCGGCCCGCGGGGTGCCGGGCCTGTTCGCGGCCGGTGAGGTGGCCGGCGGGATGCACGGCTCCAACCGGCTGGGCGGCAACTCCCTCTCCGACCTGCTGGTGTTCGGCCGCCGGGCGGGACAGCACGCGGCCGCGTACACGGCGGGACTGAGCGGCGCCCGGCCCCCGGTGCACGACACCGAGGTCGACACGGCCGCCGCCGAGGCACTGCGACCGTTCTCCGCCGAGGGTCCGGAGCCGGGCCTGGAGGCGGGCCGGCCGCCGGAGAACCCGTACACGCTCCACCAGGAACTGCAGCAGACCATGAACGACCTGGTCGGCATCATCCGCCGGGAGGGCGAGATGGAGCAGGCGCTGGAGAAGCTGGCCGACCTGCGGGTGCGGGCGCGCCGGGCGGGTGTGGAGGGGCACCGGCAGTTCAACCCCGGCTGGCACCTCGCCCTCGACCTGCGGAACATGCTGCTGGTCAGCGAGTGTGTCGCGCGGGCCGCGCTGGAGCGTACCGAGTCACGCGGCGGCCACACCCGCGAGGACCGTCCGGCGATGGACCGCGCCTGGCGCCGGATCAATCTGCTGTGCCGGCTGTCGGATCCGACCGGCGGTCCGGAGACCTGGGATCCCGCCGTCGGCCAGATCGCCCTCACCCGGGAGACCACCGAAGCCGTCCGTCCCGACCTGCTCGCCCTCTTCGACAAGGAGGAGCTGGTCAAGTACCTCGCCGAAGAGGAGCTGTACGAGTGAGGAGCTACGACAGCGGCTACGACAGCCACGAGGAGGCGCGGTCATGAGCGGCAGCTACGAGGCCGGCTTCAGGGTGTGGCGCGGAGACGTTCAGGGCGGCGGACTGCAGGACTTCAAGGTCGAGGTGAACGAGGGCGAGGTGGTCCTCGACATCATCCACCGCCTCCAGGCGACCCAGACGCCCGACCTCGCCGTCCGCTGGAACTGCAAGGCGGGCAAGTGCGGTTCGTGTTCCGCCGAGATCAACGGCCGCCCCCGCCTGATGTGCATGACGCGGATGTCGGTGTTCGAGCGGGACGAGACGATCACCGTCACGCCGCTGCGGGCCTTCCCGGTCGTGCGCGACCTGGTCACGGACGTGGGGTTCAACTACGCCAAGGCGCGTGAGGTCCCGGCCTTCGTACCGCCGGAGAAGCTCGGTCCGGGCGAGTACCGCATGATGCAGGAGGACGTGGACCGTCCGCAGGAGTTCCGGAAGTGCATCGAGTGCTTCCTGTGCCAGGACACCTGCCATGTCGTGCGCGACCACGAGGAGAACAAGCCGGCCTTCGCGGGTCCGCGCTTCCTCATGCGTGTCGCGGAACTGGACATGCACCCGCTGGACGCGGCGGAGGACACCGGCCTGGACCGCAAGAGGACGGCCCAGGACGAACACGGTCTCGGCTACTGCAACATCACCAAGTGCTGCACCGAGGTCTGCCCCGAGGGCATCAAGATCACGGACAACGCGCTGATCCCGCTGAAGGAACGTGCCGTGGACCGCAAGTACGACCCGCTGGTGTGGCTGGGGTCGAAGATCAGGAGGCGGTCCTCGACGGGGTGAGGGGAGCGCGCGTCACCACCTGAGCATCACGGTCGCCGCGGGCCCCGCCCGAGCGCCGGTGGCGCCACCGGCATCACCGGCGTCACCGGCGTCACCGGGTGGTGGCACGGCCGGGGCGGGCCGCGAGGGCCCCGCTCCCGATGGTCGTCAGCCTGGCGTGCCGCCTCCTCCTCGCGACGGAGGCGATCAGGGCCGGCCCTCACCACCGCCAGGGGCCTCATCTCCCCCACTCCGCCGCATCCCACTCGCGACCGCGCGAGGAGGGCCATACGCTCCCAAATGTGACGTCGCGTCTGAGAACGAACCGACCGCGGGGCGCCACGTCGCACATAGCCGTGCGCCTGGCACACGCCGTCTTCGGAGGGCTCGCAGCCATGGCCTGGCTTCTGCTGCCCACAGCAACGGAGCCGGCCGAAGGGCAGCCCACGGGCCGCCACGCCGACACGACTCCCGCGGCGGGCGTACGGCCCACCGCCCCGGACCGCGACGAGCCGTTCAGGCCGTCCGCGCGTGGCGTGACGACCGTGGGACACGGTCCCCCCGTGCGTCCGGCCGGTCCGGCCCGGTCCGCGCCCCCGGGCGCCGGCGAGCCCCCGATGAGCCCGGACGACGACAGCGGCCGGTCCGGTGGCCCGGCCGCCGCAGCCCCGCTCGCTCCTCCGGCCGTCGGCGCGCGGCCCGCGGCGCCCTTCGCCGGCGAGGCGCCGGTGGACGAGGAGGCGTCCGGGACGGATCTGATCCTGCCGGTGGCCGCCGCGGGTGCGGCTGTCGCCGTGGCCGCGTACTCGCTCGTACGACGCCGGCGCCGTGCCCGGTCGGGGACGACGCCGGCCGGCGTTTTCGAACCGGTGTCCAGCCCGCTGCCAGACCTCCACCACCGGGCCCTGCGGCTCGTCGTGGAGACCGACGACAGCGTCCGCACCAGCGCCGAGGAACTCCGTTTCGCGGCGGCCCGCCCGGGCCGCGCCGCCGCCGAGCCGTCCTCGGAACGGCCCGGGGACCAGGACGCCGCCGAGCCCCTCACGGACGCTCCGCAGAGCCCCGCCGACGAGAGCGAGCCCCGTCCGCGCCCGGAGGCCGAACCACCGCGGCAGCCGCCCGAGGAGGGGCGCCCCGTCGCGGACGCCGACCCGCACCCCCACGGCCCGGCGGCGGCCGAGTCCGCCCAGCCGCAGTGGGAGCCCGCGATCGCGCTCGACCCGGCCATGGCCTTCGCCGAGACCCCCGCGGGGCGGGACGCGGTGCAGCCGTTCGTGGAGGCGTTGGCGGACGCACGGCGGGAGCTGGTGGGGGCCTGCCGGGCGGGTCTGCGGCTGGAGGAGGAGCGCGGTGCCCTGCCGCCCGACGAGGAACGCGCACTGCTGGAGGAGATCCTCACCCGCTGCACGACCGCACAGCGGCGGCTGGACACGGCGACGCCCGCCTTCGACCAACTCAGGGCTCTGGAGTGGGACATCACCCCCGCCCTGGAGTGCGCGGAGGCCCGCTTCCGCGAGCTGGCCGCCCGTACGGCGGCATCGGCCGGCACTCTCACCGCGCTGCGCGAGGCATACGTCCCGGCCGCCTCGCTCCCCGTCACCGGCCATGTCGAACAGGCCAAGGACCGCCTGGTCTTCGCCACCACCGAGCTGAACCGGGCCCGCCAGGCCGCCTATCCCGGCGACCTGCGGATCGCCGCCGTACACCTGCGGGCCGCCGAGGGCGCGATCGAGCAGGCGGACCTGTTCGTGACCGGGGTGGAGCGGCTCGCCGCCGAGCTGGCGCACGCCGCGGTGACCGCCGCGCAGGGCGCCCGCTCCAGCGGCCCGTACGACGACCCCTTCGACGTCCTCCAGGGCCAGGGCCGCTGGTTCCTCCCGGCCCACAGCGCGGTCGCCGCCGCGGCCGACTTCATCACCACGCACCGGGCGGCGGTGGGGGCGCCTGCCAGGATCAGACTGTCGGAGGCGGAACGGCATCTGACGGGGGCGGTGCCGAAGGATCCGGCCGGGCCGGACGAGGGCGCCGACGCCACCGAGGACGCCCGGCGGGCCCACGCCCTCGCCCAGGAGGCCCGGCACCTCGCCGAGCAGGACGTCCGGGCGTACGGCAACCCGTACGGCGGCCCGGTCGGCGGCGGCCTGGCCGGCGCTCTGCTGGGCGGCATCGTCCTCGGCGGGCCCCCCGACGGGGACGGCCGGGCCGATCTGAGAGGTCCCGCCTGCTACGGCGGAACGGCGACCCGCGCCCGCAGAGCGGCGGGCGGCCAGTTCTGACCAGGGCGAGGACCCCCGGCCCCTCGCCCCTAGAACAGGCTCAGCAACGCCTCCGCCGGATCGGTCAGCCCGTGTTCCCCGCCCGGCAGCGGCAGTTCGAACCACACGGTCTTGCCTCGGGGCGTACGGCGGGACCCCCACGCGGCGGACAGCAGGCCGACGAGCTGCAGCCCGCGCCCGCCCTCGTCGGTGTCACGGGCCCGGCGCCGGCGGGGCTGCACGAGTCCCGCGTCCCACACCTCGCAGACCAGCGTCCTGTCGAGGAGGAGCCGAAGCCGTATCTCCCCTTCGCCGTACCGCAGCGCGTTGGTCACCAGTTCGCTGACCAGCAGTTCCGCCGTGTCGATGAGGGGTTCCAGGTCCCAGGCCTGCAGCCGGCCGCGGGCGTACTCGCGGGCGCGGCCCACGCTGCGCGGCTCACGCGGCAGGGTCCAGTCGCCGACGGAGTCCTCCGGCAGCCCCTGGACACGGGCCATCAGCAGCGCGATGTCGTCCTCGCCGTGGTGGGTGTCGAGGGTGTTGAGGACGTGGTCGCAGACGTCCTCCAGCGACCGGGGCGTGTCGGCGCGCAGCGAGGTGGGCGGCTGGTCGGGGTCCGTGAGCGCGCCGACGAACGCCTGGAGGCCCTCGTCGAGGGGATGGTCACGGGATTCGACCAGTCCATCCGTGTAGAGCGCCAACAGTGCGCCTTCGGGTAGTTCGACCTCCACCTCCTCGAACGGCTCGCCGCCGACGCCCAGCGGCATGCCGGGCGGCACGTCGAGCATCAGCGCGCCCTCGCCGGGCTCGACCAGCACCGGCGGCAGATGACCCGCGTTGGCGAAGGTGCAGCGGCGGGTCACCGAGTCGTAGACGGCGTAGACGCAGGTGGCGAGGTAGACCTCGGAGAGGTCCTTGTCGCGGGGGCGGCTGGAGGAGGTGCGGGAGGCCGACTGGCCGCCGCCGGGGGTGCCGAGGCCACGGGCGATCTCGTCGAGTGCCGAGAGGACCTCGGCGGGTTCGAGGTCCAGCAGAGCCAACGTACGAACGGCCGTACGAAGTTCGCCCATCGCCACCGCGGCCCGCAGTCCGCGGCCCATCACGTCGCCGACGACGAGTGCCGTGCGGTGCCCGGGGAGTTCGATGACGTCGAACCAGTCCCCACCGACCTCGGTGGCCGCGTTGCCCGGCAGATAACGGCAGGCGATGTCGAGCCCGGATGCCTCGGGGTCGCCCGGCGGCAGCAGGGAGCGCTGCAGGATGAGGGCGCGTTCGTGCTCACGGCGGTAGAGGCGCGCGTTGTCGATACAGACGGCGGCGCGTGCGGCCAGCTCGACGGCCAGACCGCGGTCGCGTTCGCCGAACGGCTCGCTGCCCTTGGTACGGGAGAACTGCACGAGTCCGACGACGGTGTCGTGCGCCACCATCGGCACGGCGAGCGTCGACTGGATGAGGTTGCCCTCCTCCGGCACCTCCTGCGGGCGGGCGGTGCGCAGGGCGTCCGCGCAGGGTGAGTTGAACGGGTAGTGGTGGACCGCGCCCACCCGTACGGGGGCGGGACCGCCGACGAAGGGCGCGTCGGAGACGGCGCTGGCGAAGGCGACCCGGCGCAGTTCGGCGCTGCCGTCGGCGAGTCCGGGCGGGGTCTCGTCACCCACCAGGAGGCCCTGGTAGAGGTCGACGGCGGCCAGGTCGCAGAAGCCGGGGACGACGACGTCGAGGAGTTCGCGGGCGGTCGTCTCCAGGTCGAGGGAGTTGCCGATGCGTGAGCCGGCCTCGTTGAGGAGGGCGAGGTTGCGCCGGGCGGCCGCGGCCTCACGGGCGGCGGAGCGACGGGCCGTGATGTCCGTGGCGAGCCAGGCGATGCCGATGGGGCGGCCGGTGCCGCTGTGTACGCGGTAGAGGTTGACGGACCAGTGGCGGCGCTCGTCGGAACCGGGCACGAAGCCCGTGATGTGCATGTCGGTGATCGAGTCGCCGGTCTCCAGGACGCGGCGCAGGGTGGCCTCGACCCGCTCGGCCTCCGGGGACTGCAGATAGTCGTGGACGCCCCGGCCGCGGTGGTCGTCGACGTCGCCGCCGTAGATGGAGGCGAAACGCTGGTTGGCGCGCCGCACCTGAAGATCGGTGTCTATCAGCAGGAAACCGAACGGGGATTGGCCGAAAATCGCCTGCGAAGCGGCAAGGTCGGTCTCTATCCGACGCAGGGTCCGGACGTCCACGACGATGCACACGGCGGCCCGTTCGCCGCCCTCCACGGTGGTGGGCATCACGTAGACCTCGGCGAGCCCCTCCGTCCCGTCGGGACCCGGCACCCGGAAGGGGACCACACCGGTCCACTCCCGGCCGTCGAGGACCTCGGCCATTTTCCGCTGGCCCTCTTCGCGCCGGTCGGGATCGATGAACGCCTCGATGGGGTCCATCCCCACGGCCTGCCCGGCGGATATGCCGAACAACTGCTCGGCGCGCAGGCTCCACTGGTCGACGAGCCCGTCAGGACCGATCGAGAACGAGGCGACCTTGATGTAGTCGTAGATGGAGCCCGGCGCGCTGGTCTGCCACATCGAGTCCCCGGTGCCGTGACCACCCATGACACGCGCGCCGACCTCGGCCCCACCGGACCCGCCGGTGTCACCGGTACGCGCGTCGGACGGTCGCCCCGCACCCGCCCGCTCCCCGGACGGCCGCCTTTCCGGCCCACGATTCCCGGCCACACGGCCCGGATGAGCGTCGCCCGCCTCGTCACGCACGGGCCCGCCGTCGCGCGTGGCTCCGCCCAGGCCGGAATCGTCTGCGGCCTCGGGCCTCGCGCGGTCCGACGGATTCCGGGAACCCGTGGACTTCGTGGCCTTCGCTGGTATCTCGCTCACGCGAACCGTCCCCTCCAGCTCACCGCGTCCGGCTTCGGTCACCAGGGGCGGCTGCCCGCAGTATCCAGCACTACGGCGCCGCGCAACACGGTGTTCACGATCACAGCACGGTCCCGATCATTTTTGGACCGGCCGGAACATAGTCCCAAGTCTTCTAACCAGGCGGTGCCCTCTCGAATCAAAGACTCCAGCCAGCCCTACTGGCTTGAACCAGCCGGTCGCACGCGCGCCCCGGGGAGCCGCCCCTCCCCCGGACCGTACGCCGTGGACTCCCGTCGTGCACCGGGTTCTTCACTCCGTACACCGATGTACACCGATGCACACCGACCGGACCGCTCAGCCGGGAACCGCGAGTTCGAACCAGACCGTCTTGCCCGCTTCCCCGGGGCGGGTACCCCAGGCCCGCGACGAACAGGCCACCAACTGCAGGCCCCGTCCGCTCTCGTCGTCCACATCGGCCGCGCGTTCGCGGGGCGGATCGGGCAGTGGATCGGAAACCTCGACCAGGAGTGCGCCCGCGGGGCCGGAGGGACGCACGAGCCGCACCCCGATGGGTCCCGTCGCGTGCCGCAGCGCATTGGTCACCAACTCGCTCACCAACAGGACGGTGATGTCCCCGAGCGCGTCGAGATCCCATTCGCGCAGCTGCCTCCGCACCACCGCGCGAGCGTCGCGCACCGCCCCCGGCTCCGCGGGAAAGGTCCACTCGGCGCGGCCGTCTCCGCTGTCGATCACGCCGATCACTTCCCAGTCCAGAAGCAGGCCCTGTCCGGTTTCATGGGGTTAAGGGGCACATACCCGATATCCCTCCCGAAGTACCGCGCACGAGGGCGCACTGTGGCACGAACGGCGTAGGGAGCACACCCACGACGGGCCCGCGAGAAGCACGGAGAACCACGCGACCGGCCGCACTGGACCCGCAGCCACGATACTCACCGACGGGGAGGGGCACCCAGGGTCGAAGCGACGGCACTGCCGGAAACGGGGTGGGACGGGACGCACCCGGCCGGGACGCACCGCGGCCATCCCGAGCGGAGCCGCACGACCCGGACCAGGCCAGGCCGGGCCAGGCCAGCCGGAGCAGATCGGCCGATATCGGCATGGACCGATCGACGACGCACGGCACGAGACAAGAAGGCCGCCCGGAGTGGACCTACACGGCGGCGAGGGAGGAAAGTCCGCGCGTCCGACGGGAGGTGGCGAGACAGCGAGGTCCGCGCGACCTACGGAAGGCGGCGCGCCCGACCCGGCGGCGCCCGGCCCCCAGCCCCTGGCGCACGGCTCGCGACGCACGACGCACGACGGGAAACCACCCCGGGGCGGACACCCGACCCGGGCCCCAACGACACACTGCACATCAGGGCCGAGCGCTCAGCCCCCGTCGCCCCAGGCCACCCGCGCCACCTCCATCACGGCCGGCACGTCCTGGTCCAGCCAGTCGACGTCCCACACCTCGTCCAGGGTCAGCCACCGCAGTTCGTCATGGTCCTCCAGCGGGCGGGGCTCGCCGGACAGCAGATGCGCGATCCAGACCCGCAGCACATACCCCGGCCGTACGGTCCATTCGCCGGGCACCCGCTCCGCGGACTTCGCCTCGACGCCCAGCTCCTCACGCAGCTCCCTTACGAGCGCCTGCTCGGGCGACTCGCCGGGCTCCACCTTGCCGCCCGGCAGTTCCCAACGTCCGGCCAGCTCAGGCGGTGCGCTGCGACGTGCGGCGAGCAGTCGCCCGTCGCTCAGCAGAGCGGCTCCCACCACCACGATCGGTTCGGTCATGCGCGGAGCCTACGGGAGCGGACACGGACGCCGGGCGGGGTGAATCAGTTGGTCCCGCCGTGCCCGTTCTGGCCCTGGCCGTTCTGCCCGATACGTTCGACCCAGTAGAGCTGTTTGTGGCCGCGACTGTCGAGACTGTCCGCGATCTGCTGGGCCTCGGCACGCGTCGCGTACCTGCCCACCCGGTAGCGATTGCCGTTGTCGTCCTGCCGTACGACGAGCCAGGGAAGCGTGATCGTGCCGTCGTTCATCGACCCCCACCGCTCCTTCCCGCTCCGGCCCGCCCAGGTCCCGCCCCCGGATGCCGCCGCGCCCCGTCACCTAAGGAAACCGCAATCCGCATATGCCCGAGCGTACGCCTAACCTTCACGCAGCGAATCTGTCTTTTCACAAAGAGGTACGCAACCAGCCAAGGCAAGGCGGTCGCACCCCGTCGAACGCGCCGTCGATCACCACTCGCACGCCCCCCAGCGCTCCGACGAGCAGCGGCCCCGTGCCGTTCGCGTCAAACGGGCCGCTACCGGGCGTCTTCGGGACCCGGCGGCAAGAACGACCGAATTCGAACTACGTTCGGACGGCGCCCCCGAGGCTCCGACAACTCCAACTTCCCACCAGCAAGGACTACTTGACCCATGCCCATGTCACCGTCCCGTACTCGCGGAACGGGCGGCTCTCCCGGACGGGCGACCGCCCGCCCTCACTTCACCGGCAGGTGGTACGCCACCTGGTAGCGGTCCGCCGGGACCACCACGTCCGCCGTCTCCACCGGACGGCCGGAGGCGAAGTAGGTGCGCTGGACGACCAGGACGACATGCCCGGGCACGCCACCGAGAGCGAGCAACTCCTCGGCGAGGCCGGGGCGGGCGCCGACCTCCTCGGTGACGTTGTCGACGACGACGTCGATCGCCGCCATGCGCTCGACGACACCCATGCCCCCGAGAGGGCCCTCCTCTGGAAGCATCACGGGCGTGCGGCCCGTGAGGGCGAGGGGCTCCCAGGAGGTGGAGAGCATCATGATCTCCCCCGCGTCCCGGAACGTGTACCGCGTGCACATCACGCGGTCGCCGACCTGGATCGCGAGCCGCTCGGCGATCGTCCGGCCCACCTCGACCTGCTCGCTGCGCGACTCCCAGGTGCCACGCGCCGCATGGTCGGCCTGCTCCTGCCGGAAGGGTGTGGCGCCGCCCGCGGGCCGGAACCCGGAACGGGCGACCCGGCGCGGCACCGGCCGCTCGCGCACATACGTCCCCGAGCCGGAGCGGCCCTCCACCAGTCCCTCGGCCATGAGCACCTTGCGGGCCTCCAGCGCCACCGTGTCCGACACGCCGTACTCCTCGCGGATACGGGCCTGGGAGGGAAGGCGGGTGTGCGGCGGCAGCGATCCGTTCACGATCTTCCTCCGGAGATCACCCGCGACACGCAAATAGGCCGGCTGCTCACCGAAAGTCACTGGCCACTCCCATCAGGTTGTACAGACAGCAACAGCGTGGCAACCGTGGGTTCGACCATGCAAGCAAAGGCCAGAGAATCACTCGATGTGATGACATGCATGCCGTGAGGGCCCTGTGCAGGCATTTTCTCCCCACTCTGGGGGCGGTCACACCTGCGCGTCGGCCCTGCCCTCGTCGCCGCCCCCGCCGGCGCCTTCACCGTCGTACGCCGGTGCCTCCGTGGCCAGCCCCAGAGCCTCGCGGGCGGTGACCACCTTCGGGCCGTCGGTCAGCCGGTGCGCCTTGTCCCAGTGGTCGGTGAAGCCGTCGGCGTCCCTCGCCCCGTTCGCCGCCTCCCACTCCCGGCGGGCCCGGTCCAAAGCCTCGGTGTAGTCCGCGACCGCCTGCTCGGCGTCGGGCTCCCAGTCGTGGGCGCGCAAGGCCGTCGTCTGCCGCTCCAGGGCCCGGACCACCTGCGACGCCCACGCCTTGTGCCCGGCCAGGTCGTCCTCGACGTACTCCGTGTCGGGCACCCCGTCGAAGGCGTCGTCCAGGATCGCGCCGGCCTTCAGGAAGGCGAACTGGTCGTCGTCGAGGGTCGTCTCGTCCTGCCGCAGCGAGCCGGTCAGACTGCCCTCTGGGTCCGTGTTGCCCAGCATGCAGGTGATCTCGCGGTCGCCGTACCGCCAGCTCTGCCGGGTCGGCGTGAAGTAGTAGACGTCTACGTCGGCCGGAAACGCCCAGGGGTCCATCACGTAGGACTCCGAGCGCGCGTAGCACCGGTCGTCGGCGGCTTCCGCGACCGCGTCGTCGCCCGGGTAGGGGCCGTCCGGCAGCGCGAAGCCGGCGAACACCTCGGCGTCGTGCTCCCCGTCGCACGGCACGACGTCGACGTCGGCCGTGTAGCCCTCCAGAGTGCCGGTCGGTGTGTCGAAGCACTCGCCCGTGGCCACCGAGAAGGTGCCGCCGACGCCGCTCGCCGCGTCACGCAGGCCGTCCCACGCGTCGCGCGCGCCGCCCGTGGTGAACGCGAGCGTCATCAGCAGCGCGCCGATCGTCGAGAGCACGATTCCGGCCACCGCCATGCCCTTGCCGCGCTCCCCCTTCCTACGGATCTGCGCCAGCGCGACGACCCCCAGGAGCAGCCCGACACCCGGCAGGAAGCACAGCACCCCGAGCACGAGCGCGGCGATCGCGAACCCGTTGACGGGCGGGGCGGAAGGCGGCACCGGGTACGCCCGTCCCCATGCCTGACCCCACGCCTGTCCCGGGCCCCGGGGAGGCACCGCGTGCGAGTACGGCTGCCCCGGCGGCGGGACGGGGCCACCGCCCTGAGGTGGCTGGGGGCCGACGGGCGGAGGGGTGGCCACGGGTACAGGTGCTCCTTGCGCCGAGCGGGTGGGAACTGACGTACGACTTGGCGCATGGTAAGCGGCCGACAGGGGTGGGCGACACGGGGGGCGGGGGCGGTACGGGGGGGGCGGGGGCGGTACGGGGGGGGCGGGGGCGGTACCGGGAAGGGACGGAGAGGAGCCGTGACGCCCTGCCCCGGCCGCTGCGGATCACCCGGTGCGCACCCACCGCCGGTCCCGCACCACCATGACGCACCGTCACCGATCGTCCCGGTCACCCCGGCCGACGCCACTACCCTTCGCCCATGACCCCTCTGCCGGATCGCTTCTGCCCGACGGACGGCACACGCGTCCCCGCCGCCTCCCTCGCCTGGTGCTGCCCGGCCTGCCGCGGCCCCCTGGATCTGGACTTCGCGCCCACACCCGCACCGCTCAAGTCCCTGGCCGGCCGCGTGAACTCGCTCTGGCGCTACGCGGAATGCCTCCCCCTGGCCTCCCCCACGGTCTCCCTCGGCGAGGGCCGGACACCGCTCGTCGAGCTGAAGGACGGCATCCGGGCCAAGCTCGACTTCCTGATGCCGACGCTCTCCTTCAAGGACCGGGGCGCGGTGCTCCTGGCCGAACTGGCGCTACGGCTCGGACCCCGCCGGGTGATCGCCGACAGCAGCGGCAACGCGGGTACGGCGGTCGCCGCGTACTGCGCCCGGGCCGCGCTGCCCTGCACGGTGTACATCCCGGCCGGCACGTCGGACAAGAAGCTGGAGCAGATCGGGGCGCACGGCGCGCAGCTCCACATCGTCGACGGCGGCCGCGAGGCCACGGCTCGCGCGGCCCGGGAGGCGGCGGACGCGGACGGCGTCTTCTACGCCTCGCACGTCTACAACCCGTACTTCCTGCACGGCACCAAGACCTACGTCCACGAACTGTGGGAGGACCTCGGCGGCCGGCTCCCCGAGGTGATCGTCGTCCCCGTCGGCAACGGCACGCTGCTGCTGGGCGCGGCCCTCGCCGTGACCGAGCTGCACGCGGCGGGCCTCATCGACCGCCGCCCGGCCCTGTGCGCCGTACAGTCGGCCGCCGTCGCGCCGTTGGCCCACGCCTGGACCGAGGGCGCCGACGACCTGGTCGGGAACACCGCCACGGCTCCCACCCTGGCCGAGGGCATCGCCATCCCCCGCCCGCCCCGGGCCCGCCAGATCCTCCGCGCGGTCCGCGACTCCGGCGGCACGTTCCTCACCGTGACCGAGGACCAGCTCCGCCACGCCCAACGCGACCTGGCCTCCCGCGGCCTGTACGTCGAGTCCACGGGCGTGGCCTGCTGGGCGGCCGTACGGGAGGGGGCGCTGGGGTCGCGCACGGCGGTGGTGCCGCTGTGCGGCGCCGGGTTGAAGACGGGGCTGGCGGAGAGCTGAGGGAGCGAGGGCCCCGCCGCGGCCCGTGGCCGTGGGTCGGGGGGCGGGGGGTCGTGGGGCGGGGGTCAGTAGCAGCCCCCTTCCGGTCCCGAGGGGGCCCCCGATCGCTCCAGCATCGTCACGTCGACTCCGGCGTGCGACAGCACGAGCACGCTCGTCCCGTCCCAGCATCATCCCAGCACGGGAAAGACCAAGGGCCCGACTCCGCAGAGCCGGACCCTGTTTGACCTGCATGTTCACCAGATCAGCGAAGTGGTGATACGTCACCCACTACACATTGAAGCGGAACTCGACGACGTCCCCGTCCTGCATCACGTAGTCCTTGCCCTCCATGCGGGCCTTGCCCTTGGCGCGGGCCTCGGCGACCGAGCCCGTTTCGACGAGGTCGGCGAAGGAGATGACCTCGGCCTTGATGAAGCCCTTCTGGAAGTCGGTGTGGATGACACCGGCGGCCTCGGGGGCGGTGGCGCCCTTCTTGATGGTCCAGGCGCGGGATTCCTTGGGGCCGGCCGTGAGGTAGGTCTGCAGGCCCAGGGTGTCGAAGCCGACGCGGGCGAGGGTGGCCAGGCCCGGCTCCTCGGCGCCGACCGACTCCAGGAGTTCCATGGCGTCCTCGTCGTCCAGCTCGGCGAGGTCCTGCTCCAGCTTGGCGTTGAGGAAGATCGCCTCGGCGGGGGCCACCAGCGCGCGCTGCTCGTTCTTGAAGTCCTCGTCGGTCAGCTCGTCCTCGTCGACGTTGAAGACGTACAGGAACGGCTTGGTGGTGAGCAGGTGCAGGTCGTGGAGGAGCTCCTCGTTGCCGGAGCCCTGCACGATGCCCTGTGAGAAGAGAGTGTCGCCCTTCTCCAGGATCTCCTTGGCGGCCTCGACCGCGGCGACCTTCGGGGCGATGTCCTTCTTGATGCGCGACTCTTTCTGGAGACGCGGCAGGACCTTCTCGATGGTCTGCAGATCGGCGAGGATCAGCTCGGTGTTGATCGTCTCGATGTCGTCCTTGGGCGAGACCTTGCCGTCGACGTGCACGACGTTCTCGTCCTGGAAGGCGCGGATGACCTGGCAGATCGCGTCCGACTCGCGGATGTTCGCGAGGAACTTGTTGCCGAGGCCCTCGCCCTCGCTGGCGCCGCGCACGATGCCCGCGATGTCGACGAAGTCGACGGTCGCCGGGAGGACGCGCTGCGAGCTGAAGATCTCGGCCAGCTTGGTCAGGCGCTCGTCCGGGACGCCCACCACGCCGACGTTCGGCTCGATCGTGGCGAACGGGTAGTTGGCCGCCAGCACGTCGTTCTTGGTCAGGGCGTTGAACAGGGTCGACTTGCCGACGTTGGGCAGACCGACGATTCCGATCGTGAGCGACACGTTTGCGACTTCCCGTACGTAGGAGGGCCAGGCGGCCGGGGGCTGGAGCGGCGTGGCCTGGGGCCTGAGGCCAGTCCGGCGGATCGTGCCCCAGCGGCCGGAGGGCCGGCCGATCCCCCAGTTTACGGCGTGCCGACACCCGGTCCGGCGAGGTATCGAACGCTTGGCCAAGGTCCGCTCAACGGCGTGTCTGTGAACCCATTCGGCACATTAACCGACCTAAGTTGGACGAGTGGAGCAGCAGCAGAGGACGCAGTCCCCGCACACCCCTCGGACCGGGCCGCGACCGGGAGTCCCGCCTCTTCCCCCGCAGGCGGGGAGAGCGGGACGGGTGCCCGGCGCGGGCGTGCCGGCACGTGCTCCGGTCGCGCGCGGGCCCGTACCACCACCGGTCCAAGCCGTGCGGAGCGTCGCACGGGCCGTGCGCCGGATGCCGAATCCACGCCTCACCGACCTGGGCTGCGGGCTGTTCTGCGGGCTGGCGATGTTCGTGCTCGCCGGCCTCGACCGGCTGCTGTTCGGCGCGTCGCCGGTCCTGTACGGGGTGCTGTTCCTGCTGGTCAGCGCGTTGACGGCGGTGTGGGTGCGGCGCGGTGACCTGGCGAGCGCCCCCGTCGTCGTACCGATCGCCTTCGCGGCGGGGCTGCCGCTGCTGGCCGAGGGCGAGGGCGGCCTCGGCGGGCATCTGATGGCCCTGGTCACCGCCCTCGCCATGCAGGCGGGCTGGCTGTACGGCGGCACGCTGGTCGCCGGGGTCATCGTGACCGTGCGCAAGCTCCGGCTGATGGCCCGGCGGGCCACCGAGCGGGAGAGGCAGCGGGGGCGCGAGCGGAACGGCCGGGAGGTCCAGGGCCGGGCGCGGCTCGGGGGGCGGGGCGGGCAGCGCCGGAGCCCGGAAGCGGATGTTCCGCGCCGGACGGCCGGTGTCCGGCCTCGGACCGCGGACGGCCACCGGCCGGTCGGGCCGCGGACTCCGAGGCCCCCGGCCCAGCCGCGCGACACCGTCCCCCGGGGGCGCTAGGGGGTGTCCCGGGGCTCCCGCCAGCGCCCGCCCGGTGCGGCCGCCCTCTCCTAGCCGGCCTTCGCCGCCCGCATCGCCGCGCCCACGATGCCCGCGTTGTTCTGCAGCTGGGCCGGCACGATCTCCGCCCTGATGCCCTCGATGAGGTGCAGGAACTTCGCCGACTTGCGGCTGACGCCGCCGCCGATGATGAACAGTTCGGGCGAGAAGAGCATCTCGACGTGGGCGAGGTACTTGGTGACGCGCTTGGCCCAGTGCTCCCAGGTCAGCTCGTGGTCCTCCTTGGCCTTGGTGGAGGCGCGGGTCTCGGCGTCGTGGCCGTGCAGCTCCAGGTGGCCCAGCTCCGTGTTGGGGACGAGGACGCCGTCGGAGAAGACGGCGCTGCCGATGCCCGTACCGAAGGTGAGCAGGATGACCGTGCCCTGACGGCCGCGCCCGGCACCGAACTGCACCTCGGCCACGCCCGCCGCGTCCGCGTCGTTCACCACGGTCACCGGCAGGCCGCCGATCCGCTCGCTCAGCAGGGCGCGGGCGTCGACGTCGATCCAGCCCTTGTCGACGTTGGCCGCCGTCCGGATCGTGGCGCCGCCGGTGACCACGCCGGGGAAGGTGATGCCGACCGGGCCGGTCCAGCCGAAGTGGTCGACGACCTCCTTGACCCCGTCGGCGACCGCGTCGGGCGTCGCCGGGTGCGGGGTCAGCACCTTGTGTCGCTCGTCCGCCAGGTCGCCCAGGTCCAGGTCCACGGGAGCGCCCTTGATCCCGGAACCACCGATGTCCACGCCGAAGATGTGCATGGCCCTACGTTACGTCGTACGACTGTCAGTCACGTTGCCGAGGTGCCCCGGCCGCCGTCGGGCACCGGATCCTCACGTCCTGGCACGCGTACGGCCCCGGAACCTTCACGTTCCGGGGCCGTACGGCCGGTGCGGGGAGGGTCAGGCGCCCTGTCCGGTGCGCTCGGCGACCAGGGCCGCGGCCTCTTCTCGCAGGTCGCGGCGGAGTTCCTTCGGCAGGGAGAAGGTGATCGACTCCTCGGCCGCCTTGACCAGCTCGACGTCCCCGTAGCCGCGCCGGGAGAGCCATTCGAGGACCTCTTCGACGAGGATCTCCGGCACGGAGGCACCCGAGGTGACGCCGACGGTCTCCACGCCCTCCAGCCAGGCTTCGTCGATCTCGCTCGCGAAGTCCACGAGATACGCCTCGCGGGAGCCGGCGAGCTTGGCGACCTCGACGAGGCGGACCGAGTTGGAGGAGTTGCGGGAGCCGACCACGATGACCAGCTCCGCCTCGGCGCCCATCTGCTTCACGGCGAGCTGGCGGTTCTGGGTGGCGTAGCAGATGTCGTCGCTGGGCGGCGAGACGAGCAGCGGGAACTTCTCCTTGAGCGCGCCGACCGTCTCCATCGTCTCGTCGACGGAGAGGGTGGTCTGGGAGAGCCAGACGATCTTCGACGGGTCGCGGACCTCGACCTTGGCGACGTCCTCGGGGCCGTCGACGAGCTGGATGTGGTCCGGCGCCTCGCCCGACGTGCCGATGACCTCCTCGTGGCCCTCGTGCCCGATCAGGAGGATGTCGAAGTCGTCCTGGGCGTACCGGATCGCTTCCTTGTGGACCTTGGTGACCAGCGGGCAGGTGGCGTCGATGGTGGCGAGCTTGCCGCGCGCGGCCTCGTCGTGGACGGTCGGGGCGACGCCGTGCGCCGAGAACATGACGATGTTCCCCTCGGGAACCTCCTCCGTCTGCTCGACGAAGATGGCGCCCTTCCGCTCCAGCGTCTGCACGACGTACTTGTTGTGGACGA
Organism: Streptomyces sp. NPDC041108; assembly: GCF_055592645.1. Lineage (NCBI taxonomy): Bacteria > Bacillati > Actinomycetota > Actinomycetes > Kitasatosporales > Streptomycetaceae > Streptomyces > Streptomyces sp. NPDC041108. Next base: position 345,269 of record NZ_JBVIYK010000003.1, read on the forward strand.
TCTCGTGGCGGACGTAGATCGGGGCCCCGTACTGCTCCAGGGCCTTCTCGACGGCGATCACCGCGCGGTCGACACCCGCGCAGTAGCCGCGCGGGGCGGCGAGGAGGACACGGCGGCGGCCAGGCGAAGCGGTCATGTTCTCCATCGTAGGGGGTTCCCTGGCGAGGGCTTCGCCGATGGGGGGCGCGGCCGGGGGCGAGGTGCGGGGTTCGTCGGCGGGTGCGGGTGGTTCGTGGTTGCTCGCGCGGTTCCCCCGCGCCCCTGAGAAGCAGGGGCTGCGGCCCGTGCTTCTCATGCGCGCAGCCCCGCCGCCTTCCAGGCCCGCAGGGCCTGTCCTTCAGGGGCGTGGGGAACCGCGCGAGAAGCCCCACCGGCCCGCGCCCGCCCGCCGACCCACCCGCGCCTCCAAGCCATGAGGCGTCCTTGTCGGCACCCGCCGCTACGCTCGGCCGCATGGCTCTCAACACGTCCGCCGAATCCCCCCTCCCCGTCGGCGAGGTCTCCCGCCTCATCGGCGGCTGGATCGACCGGCTCGGCGCGGTGTGGGTCGAGGGGCAGATCACGCAGTTGTCGCGGCGTCCGGGCGCGGGCGTCGTGTTCCTCACGCTGCGGGACCCCTCGCACGACATCTCCGTGGGCGTGACCTGCTATCGCCAGGTGTTCGACTCCGTGGCCGACGTGGTCGGCGAGGGCGCCCGGGTCGTCGTCCTGGCGAAGCCGGAGTGGTACGCGCCGCGCGGGCAGCTGTCGTTGCGGGCCACGGAGATAAAGCCGGTCGGGGTCGGTGAACTGCTGGCCCGGCTGGAACAGTTGAAGAAGTCGCTGGCCGCGGAGGGGCTGTTCGCGCCGGAGCGGAAGAAGGCGCTGCCCTTTCTGCCGCAGCTGATCGGGCTGGTGTGCGGCCGGGCCTCCGCGGCCGAGCGGGACGTGCTGGAGAACGCCCGGCGGCGCTGGCCGGCCGTCCGCTTCGAGGTGCGCAACGTCGCCGTGCAGGGGGTGCACGCGGTGCCCCAGGTCGTCCGGGCGGTGAAGGAGCTGGACGCGCTGGACGACGTGGACGTCATCGTCGTGGCGCGCGGCGGCGGCAGCGTGGAGGACCTCCTGCCGTTCTCCGACGAGCAGCTCGTACGGGCGGTCGCGTCCTGTCGTACGCCGGTCGTGTCGGCGATCGGGCACGAGCCGGACACCCCGCTGCTGGACTATGTGGCGGACCTGCGCGCGTCCACGCCGACCGACGCGGCCAAGAAGGTCGTGCCGGACGTGGGCGAGGAGTACGAGCGGGTGCGGTGGCTGCGGGACCGGGCGCGCCGCTGTGTGGAGGCGTTCGTGGAGCGGGAGGAGCGGGGGCTCGCGCACGCCCTCGCGCGCCCCTCGATGGAGGATCCGCACCGCATGATCGACGAGCGCGCCGACCACGTGGCCTCGCTGCTCGACCGGGGCCGCCGCTGCCTCGGGCACCATCTGGATCGTGCCGTCTCGGAGTTGACGCACACGCACGCGCGCGTGGTGGCCCTGTCCCCGGCGGCGACGCTCCAGCGGGGGTACGCGGTGCTGCAGAGGGCCGACGGCCATGTGGTGCGCGCACCCGGCGAGGCCGGACCGGAGGAGGCGTTGCGGGCGCGGGTGGCCGAGGGCGAGTTCGTCGTCCGGGTCGACGGAACAGGGACTGTCGGAGGGGACGCATAAGGTGGGCCGCATGACCAGCAACGTGAGCGAGGCCGACGGGACGACCCGGGCGGCCGGGGCCTCCGAGACCGAGCGCGCCCTGGGGTACGAGCAGGCGCGGGACGAGCTGATCGACGTCGTCCGCCGTCTGGAGGCGGGCGGTACGACGCTGGAGGAGTCCCTCGCCCTCTGGGAGCGCGGCGAGGAGCTGGCCAAGGTCTGCCGCCGCTGGCTGGACGGGGCCCGGGAGCGGCTGGACGCCGCGCTCGCGGAGGACGACGGGGGCGACGCGGGGGACGACGGCCGGTCCGGGTGACTCCCGCCCGTGGAGCACGGGCCCCGTTGTTCGTGGAGCATGGGCCCCGTTCGCCGAGGCGTTGTGAAGCAGATCACCACGACACCGTTTTGGTTGAACCTTGAACTTCCTTCGCGTAGGGTCGGGGCCGTACACCACACCTCGCACGAAGGTTGCCTGATGTCCCTCGTTCTCGACCCCGCCGCCCAGGACCTGCTGTTCCGTGAGGCCCACACCGCGAACACGTTCACCGACGAGCCGGTGACCGAGGAGCAGGTGCAGGCGATCTACGACCTGGTCAAGTACGGTCCCACCGCGTTCAACCAGACGCCGCTGCGCATCGTCCTGGTCCGCTCCGCCGAGGCCCGTGAGCGTCTGGTGCCGCACATGGCCGAGGGCAACCAGGCCAAGACGGCCACCGCCCCGCTGGTCGCCATCCTCGCCGCGGACAACGAGTTCCACGAGGAACTGCCGACCCTGTTCCCGGCGTTCCCGCAGGCCAAGGACCTCTTCTTCGCCGAGCGCGCGGCCCGCGAGTCGGCCGCCGGTATGAACGCCGCCCTCCAGGCCGCGTACTTCATCATCGGCGTCCGCGCCGCCGGCCTGGCCGCCGGCCCGATGACCGGCTTCGACTTCGCCGGTGTCCAGAAGGAGTTCCTGGACGACGACCACACCCCGCTGATGGTGGTCAACATCGGCAGGCCCGGCGAGGGCGCGTCCTACCCGCGCTCCCCGCGCCTCGACTTCGACCACGTCGTCACCACGGTCTGAGTCCCGGTACCGCCACGTACGGACGAAGGGCCCCGGCGATTTCGCCGGGGCCCTTCGTCGTGTCCGCGTCCGCCCGCTCTCGGCGGGATCACCCTCCGCGCCGCTCGCGGCGGGTCCACCACCCGCGCCGTCACTCCGTCCGCAGCGCCTCGGCCATCTTCGTCAGCCGGTCGAACGACGCGGAGCCCGTGACCACGGTCGTGGAACCCTCGCCGCGCAGCACGAGGGCGTCGTAGCGCTCACCCTCGTACCGGGTCCAGGTCCGGTCGCCGATCTCCTGCGTGGCGCCGGTCTTCCGCGCGTCCTGGGTGGCGTCCTCGATGAACCGGGAGGGCTTCTCGGCGGACTGTTCGACCGCCACGTACTCGCCGTCGGGGTCGTGGAAGCCGAGGTGCCAGCGGTCCGACTCGTCGCCCCGGAAGCGGACGGAGGTCGCCTTCCAGGTCTGCGGCAGCCCTTCGGGCGCGGCCACCGGGTAGGAGGCCGCACGACGCGCCGTCAGCAGTTCGACGCGGTAGTCGACGCGCTTCGGTTCCCGCTCGGTCTCGTCGTGCGGGATGAAGAGATAGATGACCCATGCCGCCAGCACGATGAGCCCCAGGGAGAGGACCATGTCGCGAACGGTCTGCTTGCCTTTCGTACCTGCCACGTCCTCATCGTCGCAGGTGCACCGGTCCGCTCATCCGTGGGGTCCCCTGCTCATTTTGTCGGACTGACGATAGAGTCGGACCGAACCCTCATCCGGCCGTCGTCGTATCAGAAAGGTGCGCTCCGATGACCGAGAATCATCAGCTGCCGTCCGAACTGGAAGTCCCCTCCGAGGCTCCCGACCGCAACCTCGCCCTGGAACTGGTCCGGGTGACCGAGGCGGCCGCGATGGCGGCGGGCCGCTGGGTCGGCCGCGGAGACAAGAACGGGGCGGACGGAGCCGCCGTGCGCGCCATGCGCACCCTCGTCTCCACCGTGTCGATGAACGGCGTCGTCGTGATCGGGGAGGGCGAGAAGGACGAGGCCCCGATGCTCTTCAACGGCGAGCGCGTCGGTGACGGCACCGGCCCGGAGTGCGACATCGCCGTCGACCCGATCGACGGCACGACGCTCACGGCCAAGGGCATGACCAACGCGATCGCCGTGCTCGCGGCCGCCGACCGGGGCACGATGTTCGACCCCTCGGCCGTCTTCTACATGGACAAGCTGGTCACCGGGCCGGAGGCGGCCGACTTCGTCGACATCGACGCGCCGATCTCCGTGAACATCCGCCGGGTCGCCAAGGCCAAGCGGTCGGCGCCGGACGACGTGACCGTGGTCATCCTGGACCGGCCCCGGCACGAAGGGATCATCAAGGAGATCCGCGAGGCCGGAGCACGGATCAAGCTGATCTCCGACGGTGACGTCGCGGGTTCGATCCTGGCGCTGCGGGAGGGCACCGGTGTCGATCTGCTGCTCGGGGTGGGCGGCACGCCCGAGGGCATCATCTCCGCCTGTGCGGTGAAGTGCCTCGGCGGCACGATCCAGGGCAAGTTGTGGCCGAAGGACGACGCGGAGCGGCAGCGGGCGATCGACGCGGGCCATGACCTCGACCGGGTGCTGACGACCGATGACCTGGTGTCCGGCGAGAACGTGTTCTTCGTGGCGACCGGCATCACGGACGGGGAGCTGCTGCGGGGTGTGCGGTACCGGTCGGAGACGGCGACGACCGACTCGATCGTGATGCGGTCGAAGTCGGGGACGGTGCGGCGGATCGATTCGACGCACCGGCTGAGCAAGCTGCGGGCCTACAGCTCGATCGACTTCGAGAAGGCCAAGTAGCTCCGCCGGTCAGCCGGAGAGGCCGGTCATACCGGGGAGGACCGGTCACGCCGGAGAAGCCGGTCACGCCGGAGAAGCCGGAGAGGACCGGTCACGCCGGCGAGAGGGGAACCTCGGCCGCCTGCCGGGTGCGGGCTGGTCGTGGCCGGTCGCGCGGTTCCCCGGGCCCCTGACGGGGCGGTGTCCCGACGCCGGAAGGGCGCCCTCCTGTGCGGAGAGGGCGCCCTTCCGGCATGTAGGTGCGGGCCGGCGTCAACCGGCCGCGGCTATCGTCCCGTTCGTCCTGGCGGCCTTCTGCAGTTCCACGTCCCGGCGACGCCTGCGGGCCAGGACGACCCGGCGCTCGGCGGCGGTCAGGCCGCCCCAGACTCCGTAGGGCTCGGGTTGCAGGAGTGCGTGTTCCCGGCACTCGACCATGACGGGACAGCGGGCGCAGACGCGCTTGGCGGCTTCCTCGCGGGAGAGCCGGGACGCGGTGGGTTCCTTGGAGGGGGCGAAGAACAGCCCGGCCTCGTCACGCCGGCACACGGCCTCCGTGTGCCACGGGGCGTCCTGGTCCCTGTCTCGCACTGGCACCCGCTGGGGCGGAACAGCAGCGACCTGCAGAGACGAATGCGGCGGATGCAGCACGGTCTACTCCTGACGACGGCTTCGCGAGCGAGAGACGATGCAGCAAGGCCTACCCGCTGTGCGCGGGCCTATGCACTGAGTCCCGATCCGCTGGAATTCGCCGCCCACACCCCACGGCCACAACCGGACCCGCCCCCTCGGGTCATGACCGGGCGAGGCCGAATTCACACACGTCAACGATCCTGGTGCCTGCGCAAATGATCGTCCACCCGGCGGGCGAGATGGTCACCGACCCGGCCGAGGAGGTCGGCGATCATCTTCCCCCGCTTCGGTCTCGCCTCGATGTTCCCGAGGACGGCCAGGCCGTCGACATAGACCACCGGGGCGTCGGTCTCGCCCGAATCCAGCGCGTGCACCTCGAAGTTGCCGAGGATGCCGCCGCCGCTGCCGCGCAGCGAGACGTTCTCCGGGACGCGGACCTCGACGCTGCCGAAGACCGAGACCGCCTTGATCATGACCTGCCGGTGCTCGAATATCGCCTCGCTGAGGTCTATCTCGACACTGCCGAATATCGCGTACGCGTGGATGCGCCGGCCGGCCCGGAAGCGGCCCTTGCGCATCGAGGCGCTGAACACGGCCATCAGGCGGTCGTCGGGGTCGAGGGGGATGGCGCCGGGCGTCGGGCGGTTGGGCACGGAGGAGACCGGCGGCACATACGCGGGCGCCGCCCTGCGGACCGCCTGGCCGGCCGGCAGGTCCCGTACGAAGACGTCCAGCTCGCCCACCGTCCTGGCGGCGAGCACGCCCTCGACCCGCTCGGAGTGCTCATCGGCGGTGAGGCGGCCCTCGGCGAGGGCGTCGCGCAGGAGGTCGGCGATCCGGTCGCGGTCGGCGTCGGATGCGCGCAGCTCGGCGGACGGCAACGGCGGTTGCTGGGTGGGGCGCTTCTGAAGGTCCACGACAGCAGATTACCCACTCGCGATAGATCGCGACCAGGGGTGTGGACAACTCCGGGGCGCCGAACTGAGCCTTACCTCACAAGCCCGCCCTCCCGGCCAGGTTCTACGCTGGTGGACGCTGCCAACGGAGGTCAGCCGCGCTGTTTTGTCGAGTGAGGAATGGGCGACATGCCTGAGTTCGAGTACACCGATCTGCTCCCCATGGGAGAGGACACCACCCCGTACCGGCTGGTGACCTCCGAGGGTGTCTCCACCTTCGAGGCCGACGGACGCACGTTCCTCAAGGTGGAGCCGGAGGCGCTGCGCAAGCTGGCCGCCGAGGCGATCCACGACATCCAGCACTATCTGCGGCCGGCGCACCTCGCGCAGCTCCGCCGGATCATCGACGACCCCGAGGCGTCCGGCAACGACAAGTTCGTCGCCCTGGACCTGCTGAAGAACGCGAACATCGCGGCCGCCGGTGTGCTGCCCATGTGCCAGGACACGGGTACGGCGATCGTCATGGGCAAGCGCGGGCAGAACGTGCTCACCGAGGGCGGGGACGAGCGGGCCCTGTCCCAGGGCATCTACGACGCCTACCTGAACCTGAACCTGCGCTACTCGCAGATGGCTCCGCTCACCATGTGGGAGGAGAAGAACACCGGGTCGAACCTGCCGGCGCAGATCGAGCTGTACGCCACCGACGGCGGCGCCTACAAGTTCCTGTTCATGGCCAAGGGCGGCGGGTCGGCCAACAAGTCGTTCCTGTACCAGGAGACGAAGGCCGTCCTGAACGAGTCCTCCATGATGAAGTTCCTGGAGGAGAAGATCCGTTCGCTGGGTACGGCCGCGTGCCCGCCGTACCACCTGGCGATCGTGGTGGGCGGTACGAGCGCCGAGTACGCGCTGAAGACGGCGAAGTACGCCTCCGCGCACTACCTGGACGAGATCCCGGCCGAGGGGTCGCCGCTCGGGCACGGCTTCCGGGACAAGGAGCTGGAGGAGAAGGTCTTCGAGCTGACGCAGAGGATCGGGATCGGCGCGCAGTTCGGCGGCAAGTACTTCTGCCACGACGTGCGCGTGGTCCGCCTCCCCCGCCACGGCGCGTCCTGCCCGGTGGCCATCGCCGTGTCCTGCTCGGCCGACCGGCAGGCCGTCGCGAAGATCACCGCCGAGGGTGTGTTCCTGGAGCAGCTGGAGACCGACCCGGCGCGGTTCCTGCCGGACACCACGGACGAGCACCTCGACGAGGCCGGCGACGTCGTGAAGATCGACCTCAACCAGCCGATGGACGACATCCTCGCCGAGCTGACGAAGTACCCGGTCAAGACCCGGCTGTCCCTCAGCGGGCCGCTGGTCGTCGCCCGTGACATCGCGCACGCCAAGATCAAGGAGCGGCTCGACGCGGGTGAGGAGATGCCGCAGTACCTGAAGGATCACCCGGTGTACTACGCCGGCCCGGCGAAGACCCCCGAGGGGTACGCCTCCGGCTCCTTCGGTCCGACGACGGCCGGGCGCATGGACTCGTACGTGGAGCAGTTCCAGGCGGCGGGCGGGTCCAAGGTGATGCTGGCCAAGGGCAACCGCTCGCAGCAGGTCACGGACGCGTGCGGCTCGCACGGCGGCTTCTACCTGGGCTCCATCGGCGGCCCCGCGGCCCGCCTCGCCCAGGACTGCATCAAGAAGGTCGAGGTCGTCGAGTACGAGGAGCTCGGCATGGAGGCCGTCTGGAAGATCGAGGTCGAGGACTTCCCGGCGTTCATCGTCGTCGACGACAAGGGCAACGACTTCTTCAAGGACCCGGCCCCGGCCCCGACGTTCACGACGATCCCGGTCCGGGGGCCCGGGCCGGCGTAGTGGAGGACCGGTAGCGGGTCCCGTTCGCCCCGGACGTGGAAACGACCGGGGCGACACCCCCCGCCGGACGGAGCCCGGCGGGAGCACCCGAAGCCCGTGAGGCCCTCCAGGGCCGGACAGCGCGAGGGCGGCCGCCGGACACGGCGTCAAGGGCCACGGCTGCGCCGAGGGCCCTCGCCCACGGCCACGACGATCCCGGGTCCGCGGGCCCGGGCCGGCGTGGGGGCGGATCCGGGGCGATCGGAAGCGGGTGGTTCGGCCCCCGCCGCCCCTGCTCGTTCCCGGCCGCAGGCGCGGCCTTCCCCCCTCCGGCCGGTCCTGGGATGCGCGCTCCCAGGGCGGCCTCGTCGGCTCTCGGGCCGGGCCGGCGTGCGGGTGGACGAGGGCGGACCCCCGTCTACGCCAGCTTCTTCACCTGCGCCTCCACGACCTCCGCCGGGAAATCGAAGTCCTTGCCCGTGGCGGCCGAGGCCAGGTTGAGGGCGGTGACGTAGCCGACGGTGCCGCCCTCGCGGAAGACGACCACCTTCATCGGGATCTTCGTGCCCTCCGCCTCGCTGAGGAAGGTGAGGGCGATCGCCTCGTCGGCTCCCTCGGGCGCGGGGTCCGTGGAGACCTTGGTGACCTCCTGGGCGGTGCCGTCGGCCGTGACCTCGAAGCCGTCCGCGCAGGCCTTGGCCGAGGTGGTGAGGGACTTCATCACGGCCTGGGCGGCCTCGCCGTCGTAGGCGGACAGACGGAGCAGGGTGCGGGTGGCGTCGAGGCCCGAGACGTCACCGCTCTTGGCGGCCTCCGCGGGGTCGATCTTCTTCTGGGTCTCGCGCTGCACGGTCGCGGCCGGTTCGTCCACCACGGAGCCGAGCATGGCGTACGCGACGGGCGCGCACGCGTCGCTGCCGGGCTCGATGTCCTTCCGGTCCACCGTGGCGGTGGGCTCGGTGACCTTGTGCCCCTTGACGTCCCCGTCCTTGAGGACCACCTTCTCCAGGTCCGCGGCGGAGAGGGCCGGCTTCTCGGCGCCCGCTTCGCCCCCTTCTCCGCTCTCACCGGAGTCCGAGCACGCGGCGAGCAGGGTCAGGGACAGGACGGCGACACCGGCCACGCAGGACCGGCGTATGACAGCGCTTCTCAATGCTTGTTCTTTCTGCGATATTTCATCCGACATATCTGACGTTGCATCCGATGTCGCACGCGATGTCACATTCGACATCGCGTTCGACGATCGGCTCGTCGGGCTGACCGTACTGCACGCCACCGGCGTCGACGTGCGGAATGTCACCCTCACCCTCACGGGGTACGGCCGGGAACACCGCGACCGGTCCGGACGCTGTACCCGGCATGAGTGACTACCGCGTCGAACACGACTCCATGGGTGAGGTCCGCGTACCGGCGGACGCCAAGTGGCGGGCCCAGACACAGCGGGCGGTCGAGAACTTCCCGATCTCGGGGCAGCGCATCGAGCGCGCCCACATCGAGGCCCTGGCCCTGATCAAGGGCGCCGCCGCGACGGTCAACGCCGAACTCGGCGTGCTCGACAAGGACATCGCCGAGGCCGTCCGGGAAGCGGCCGGGGAGGTGGCCGAGGGGCGCTGGGACGACCACTTCCCGGTGGACGTGTTCCAGACCGGGTCCGGGACCTCGTCGAACATGAACACCAACGAGGTCATCGCCACGCTGGCGAGCGAGCGGCTCGGCCGGGACGTGCACCCGAACGACCACGTGAACGCCTCGCAGTCGTCCAACGACGTGTTCCCCTCCTCGATCCACATCGCCGCCACCGCCGCCGTCACCCGTGACCTGATCCCGGCCCTTGAGCATCTGGCCGCCGCCCTGGAGCGCAAGTCCGCGGAATTCTCCGACGTGGTGAAGTCCGGTCGTACACACCTCATGGACGCGACACCGGTGACGCTCGGCCAGGAGTTCGGCGGTTACGCGGCCCAGGTGCGGTACGGCGTGGAGCGACTGCGGGCCTCGCTCCCCCGGCTCGCCGAACTCCCGCTGGGCGGTACGGCCGTGGGGACCGGCATCAACACGCCGCCCGGGTTCTCCGCCGCCGTCATCGCGGAGGTCGCGCGGGTCACCGGGCTGCCGCTCACCGAGGCGCGCGACCATTTCGAGGCGCAGGGGGCGCGGGACGGCCTCGTCGAGACGTCCGGGCAGCTCCGTACGGTCGCGGTGTCCCTCACCAAGATCGCCAACGACCTGCGGTGGATGGCGTCGGGGCCGAGGACCGGTCTCGCGGAGATCTCCCTCCCCGACCTCCAGCCCGGGTCCTCGATCATGCCCGGCAAGGTCAACCCGGTGATCCCGGAAGCCGTGCTCATGGTCGCCGCGCAGGTCACGGGCAATGACGTCACGGTCACCACGGCGGGCGCGTCCGGCAACTTCGAGCTGAACGTCATGCTGCCCGTCATCGCCAGGAACGTCCTGGAGTCCGTCCGGCTGCTCGCGAACGTCTCCCGGCTGCTCGCCGACCGGACGGTGGACGGGATCGTCGCCCACCGGGAGCGGGCCCGGGAGTACGCGGAGTCCTCGCCGTCGGTGGTCACCCCGCTGAACAGGTACATCGGGTACGAGGAGGCCGCGAAGGTCGCCAAGAGGGCGCTCGCGGAACGGAAGACCATCCGGGAGACCGTCCTGGAGGGCGGGTACGTGGAGCGGGGTGACCTGACCCGGGAGCAGCTCGACGAGGCACTGGATGTTCTGCGGATGACACGGCCGTGACCGTACGGCGAGTTCCGGCCGTCCCGGGTGTCGCCCGGGTTACCGATTCCCGCCAAGGCGTGAACCGTGGGCGGTACCGCAGCGTCATATGCGCATGACACCTAATATCTGCGCATGGGAGACGACGGAGTGGTGAGACGAATGGAAGCGGGCGGGTCGGCGGCGTTCTGGGAGCCGGGGAGTCAGATCCTGTGGCGTTACCGGGAGAACGGCGGGGACCGCTTCCATATCGCGCGCCCCGTGACGGTCGTACGCGACGACGCCGAGCTGCTGGCCGTGTGGTTGGCGCCGGGCACCGAATGCGTACGGCCCGTGCTGGCGGACGGCACCTCACCGAACTCCGAACCGCTCGCGTCCCGTTACAAGAAGCCGCGCAGCGTGCGGCTCGGCCGCTGGTCCGGCACCGGAGTGCTGAAGCTGGCACGGCCGGGCGAGCCGTGGTCGGTGTGGCTTTTCTGGGAGCAGGGTTGGCGTTTCAAGAACTGGTACGTCAACCTGGAGACGCCGCTGGCCCGTTGGGACGGCGGTGTGGACTCCGAGGACCACTTCCTGGACATCTGCGTCTTCCCGGACCGGTCCTGGACCTGGCTCGACGAGGACGAGTTCGCGCAGGCCCAGCAGGACGGGCTGATGGACGCGTCGGCGGCCGAGCGGGTGCGGGAGGCGGGCCGGTCGGCGGTGGAGGTGATCCGCGCGTGGGGCCCCCCGCTCGCGGACGGCTGGCAGCACTGGCGCCCGAATCCGGCATGGGGAGTACCGTCTCTCCCGGACGACTGGGACCGTACGCCCGCGCACTTGTCCTCATGAGACCCTTGATACGCCCTGGGTCCGCAACCGTAGGATCGTCCTCCGCAAGAGTTCACAGGGGCAACTCCCGCAGTTCGGGCAGGGCTTGACCGTACGTCACCGAGGGGCGGCAAGACGTGATCAAGGGGTACGAGGGTTACACCGGAACGAGCCGGAGACGGCCCGGCGGACGGGCTGTACTGTCGTCCGGCGTGCCCGCCGGTACCGTGTGTGCCACAGGAACTGCCTCTGACCACGCGGGAATTCCGTTCCCAGGACACGTAATCCGGGTATCGGCCTTTCTGCGGGACGAAGTATCGGGTTTGCGGGACGCACTGCGCACACGACGCGCAGTCCCGGACGGATGGATTCGACACGCGTGACGGAGCACCCCACCTCCCACGAGCGCCCTCAGGGCGGCGCCGGCCCCACGGACCCCCGCGGGGCGCTTCTGCGTACCCAGGAGCCGATGCGTACCGCGCCCGCCGCGGCTTTACCCGCTCAGGCACGCATGGGTGACGCGCCGGCCGAGCCGGGCACCGCGGCCCCCTGTGCGAAGAGCGGGCAGGCCCCCTCGGAGCACGCCCAGCCCGCGCTCTCCGAGCATTCCCAGCCCGCGGCCACCGAGCCCGACCCGCACCGCCCGCGGCCCACGCCGGAGACCATCCCGGCGCAGCCCGGCGGTGAGCCGGACCGTTCCGGCGGGACCGTCGGCGCCCTGGAGCGGCGCAGCGGGCAGGGAGTGGCGCCGGGCGCCCCCATGCCCATGCGGCGGGACGGCGACCGGCTGCGGTTCGTCGGCGCCGCGACCCGGCGGATCGCCCGTGGCATAGATCTGGACGAGATCGTGATGGGTCTGTGCCGGGCCACCGTGCCGACGTTCTCGGACGCGATCCTCGTGTATCTGCGCGAGCCGCTGCCGGTCGGTGACGAGCGGCCCACCGGGCCCATGGTGCTGCGGCTGCGCCGCACCGACCGGATCCCCGAGGAGCGGGACACCGAGGGCGGTTTCATGCCCTCGTCGCTCCAGCCGGAGCAGCCCGTCGATCTGGCCGTCGTCACCGCCGAGCAGTGCGAGGTACGGCCCGGCGGGGCGCTGGCCGAGGTGCTGCGGGGGGTGCGCCCCGTCTTCGCGGACGCGCCGGCCGCGCACGACGCGCTGCCCGAACTGCTGGGCCCGGACGCCGAGCTGACGGTGCCGACCGGCCAGCGGGCGATCCTCGCCCCGCTGCGCGGCCGGCGCCGGGTGATCGGCGCGGCGGTCTTCCTGCGCCGCCCCGAGCGGATGGCGTTCGAGCAGGACGATCTGCTGGTCGCCGCCCAGCTCGCCACGCACAGCGCGCTCGGCATCGACAAGGCCGTGCTGTACGGCCGCGAGGCGTACATCGCCGACGAGCTGCAGCGCACGATGCTGCCGGAGGCGCTCCCGAAGTGCACCGGCGTACGGCTCGCGCACCGGTATCTGCCGGCCGCCGAGACCGCGCGGGTCGGCGGTGACTGGTACGACGCGATTCCCCTGCCGGGGAGCCGGGTCGCGCTGGTCGTCGGCGATGTGATGGGTCATTCGATGACCTCCGCCGCGATCATGGGGCAGCTGCGGACCACCGCGCAGACGCTGGCGGGGCTCGATCTGCCGCCGCAGGAGGTGCTGCACCACCTCGACGAGCAGGCGCAGCGGCTCGGCACGGACCGCATGGCGACCTGTCTGTACGCCGTGTACGACCCGGTCTCGCACCGGATCACCATCGCCAACGCGGGGCATCCGCCGCCGGTGCTGCTGCATCTGGGCGGGCGTGCCGAGGTGCTGCGGGTGCCGCCGGGCGCGCCGATCGGTGTGGGCGGTGTGGACTTCGAGGCGGTGGAGCTGGACGCGCCGGCCGGGGGCACGCTGCTGCTGTACACCGACGGGCTCGTGGAGTCCCGGCTGCGGGACGTGTGGACCGGCATAGAGCAGTTGCGGGAGAAGCTGGCCGCGACCGCTCAGTTGACCGGTCCGGACCATCCGCCGCCGCTGGAGGCGCTCTGCGACGAGGTGCTCGACATGCTCGGCCCGGGGGACCGGGACGACGACATCGCGCTGCTCGCCGCGCGGTTCGATGGGATCGCTCCCAGCGATGTCGCGTACTGGTTCCTGGAGCCGGAGGAGATGGCTCCGGGGCGGGCGCGCCGGCTGGCCCGGCACGCGTTGTCCCGCTGGGGGCTCGAGGAGCTGACCGACTCGGTCGAGCTGCTGATCAGCGAGGTCGTGACGAACGCGGTGCGGTACGCGACGCGTCCGGTCACCCTGCGGTTGCTGCGGACCGACGTGCTGCGGTGCGAGGTGACCGACGACGTACCGCAGTTGCCCCGTCTGCGGCAGGCCCGGGCGACGGACGAGGGGGGCCGCGGGCTCTACCTGGTCAACCGGCTGGCGAAGCGGTGGGGAGCCACGCGGCTGAGTGCGGGCAAGGTCGTGTGGTTCGAGCTGAACCACGCGTGAGCGCTCCACGGCCGCGCAGGTCGCGGCCCCGCGCCTCTTGAAGGCACACACGAGCCTCGTGAGGGCACACACGAAAGGGCGCCCGGTGAATTTCACCGGGCGCCCTTTCGTCTGTCACGTGCGCTAGTCGTCCACCTGTGGATCCTTGGGGTCCGGCGGGAACTCGATGCCGCCGTCGTCCGACGGGGTCCCCGACGGGGTCTCCTGCGGGCTCGACTGCGGGGGCGACTCCGAGGGCGACTGCGAGGGCGACTCCGAGGCCGTCGGAGGCTTGGAGGACGTCGGCGGCTCGCTGCTGGGGGTCTCGGACGGGGTCTCGCTCGGGGTCTGCGAGGGGGTCACCGACTCGGTGGGCGCGACCGCGGCACCCTGCTTGGTGTCCAGGTCGAACTTGGTCGTCTTGCCCATCACACCGAAGGTGTAGGTGGCCCAGATCTGGGCGGGGAAGCCACCGCCGTTGACCCGGGGGACGCCGACGGCGTTGTACATCGAGACGTGCTTGCCGTTCTTGCTCATGTCTTCGCCGAAGAGGCCGACGGAGGTCACGAGGTTCGGGGTGTAGCCGGTGAACCAGGCGGAGCGGTTCTCGTCGGAGGTACCCGTCTTGCCGGCGACCTGCTGGCCGTTGCGGGACGGGTTGTCACGGACGGAGGTCTTGGCCGTACCGTCGTCGACCACGCCGGTGAGGACCGAGGTGACCGTGTCGGCGGCCTCGGGGGTGATGACCTGCTCGCCGATCGGGTTGGGGAACTCGACCTCGCCGTCCCGGTGCGTGGCCGAGGCGAGGAGGGTGGGGGTGACCTTCTTGCCGTGGTTGTCGAGCGTGGCGTAGATGCCGGCCATCTCCAGCGGGCTGGCGCCCATGGAGCCCAGGGTCTGGGCGGGGACGGCCTGCATGCCCTCGGTGTCCATGCCGAGCTTCCCGGCGACCTCCATGACCTTCTCCATGCCCACGTCGACGCCCATCTGCGCGAAGACGGAGTTGATGGACTTGTTCATGGCGGTCTGCACGGTCACGTCGCCGTAGTCGACGTTGTCCTCGTTCGGCGGGTTGAAGCCGACCGCGGTGCCGTTGTCCATGACCTTGTGCCGGCTGTCACCGTCGTAGACCGTGCTGGCGGTGATCGGGTCGCCGTCCTGCGTCTCGGCGTTCTCGTCGACTGCCGCGGCGAGGATGACCGGCTTGAAGGTGGAGGCGGGCTGGTAGTCCCGGCGGGTGGCGTTGTTCGTGAAGTGCTTCACGTAGTCGACGCCGCCGTACATGGCGACGATCTTGCCCGTCTTCGGGTCGACCGAGACCGCGCCGGCCTGGATGTACTTGTCGACCTTGCGCTTCTTGGTGTCGAGCTTGCTGGTGAGGCGCTGCTTGACGGCCTTCTCCAGGGCGGCCTGCTTCTTCGGGTTGATGTTGAGCGTGACGTTCCAGCCGCCCAGGTCGATCTTCGTCTTGGCTTCCTCGATGTCGGACGCCCTGTCCTCGGCCACGAGCTGCCTGGCCAGCTGGTTGTTGGCGGCCTCGACCAGGTAGCCGTTCTGGCCGGCCATGCCGGGGGCGGTCAGGGGCGGCTTCAGCTTGGGCATCTTCATGCCCTCGCGCTCCGAGGCCGTCAGCTTCTTCATCTTGACCATGTTGTCCAGGACGTAGTTCCAGCGCGCCGTGACCAGCTTCCGGCCGGTCGGGGTGGCGGTGGCCAGGTCGTACTGGCTGGGGGCCTGGAGCAGCGCGGCGAGGTAGGCGCCCTGCTCGACGCTGAGTTCGTTGGCGTCCTCGCGGAAGTACGCCTGCGCGGCGGCCTGGATGCCCCAGGCGCTGCGGCCGTAGAAGCTGGTGTTGATGTAGCCGGCGAGGATGTAGTCCTTGGTCTTGTTGCGCTCCAGCTTCAGGGAGATGACCAGCTCGTTGAGCTTGCGGGTCACCGTCTGGTCGGACGTCAGGTAGTAGTTCTTGACGTACTGCTGGGTGATCGTCGAGCCGCCCTGCTTGCCCTTGCCGGACAGGGTGTTGATCAGACCGCGGGCCATGCCCTTGAAGTCGACGCCGGGGTCCGAGTAGAAGGTCTTGTTCTCGGCGGCGACGAAGGTCTGCTGGACCTTCTTGGGGACGTCCTTGAGCTCGACGATCTCGCGGTTGGTGTTGCCGGTGCGGGCGAAGATCTTGCCGTTGGAGAACTTGTAGACGTTGCTCTCCTGCGTGGCCTGCGGGTTGCCGTCCTCGGGAACGTCGATCGACAGGTAGAGCGCCACGAAGGCGGCCATGCCGAGCAGGCAGACGCCGAAGAACGTGCCGAGGATCTTCTTCCAGGTGAAGAGGCGCCGCAGGAAGGACTTCTTCTGCTTCTTCTTGCCGCCGCCCTTGGCCGCCGCTCTGGCCGCCGCACGGCCCCCGCCCTCGGGCGGGGATATGACGGCCGTCGTCCCCGCTTCGCCCCCGGACGAGCGCTGGGGCGCCGCGCGGCGACCGCCGCGCTGCCGCGCTCGTCTTTCTTCCGCTCGTCCCATGGCTCCGGTCCGCTCCGACTTCTTCTCGGTCTCATACGTCACTCGGGTGTTGTCAGCTCAGCAAGCTAACACCGAGGACTGTGGCAAGAGGGAGTCGGTCCGCTCTGTGGTGGCGTGACAATGCGCACGCGGGCACGCGGGTCGCAGACCTCATCCCACCGGAACGGACGTTTCAACAGGCCGGATGGTTGCCCCACCAGGCCCACGAGTTGACGCCGCCGTCAGTGACAGAACCGTGACAATCGGCTCTGACCTGCGCCCCCTCTCACCCGGCGATGACCTATACACGGTAGGTATACGTGCGGTGTATACCCACTGTGTACAGTCGTGCTCATGTCCATCGGTCACACTCTCCTGGGACTCCTGGAGTCCGGGCCCCGACACGGTTACGACCTGAAGCGGGCCTTCGACGAGAAGTTCGGTCACGACCGGCCGCTGCACTACGGCCAGGTCTACTCGACGATGTCGCGCCTGCTGAAGAACGGCCTCGTCGAGGTCGACGGCATCGAGCCCGGCGGCGGCCCCGAGCGCAAGCGGTACGCCATCACCGAGGCCGGCATCACGGATGTCCAGCGGTGGCTCGCGACGCCCGAGAAGCCCGAGCCGTATCTGCAGTCGACCCTCTACACGAAGGTCGTCCTCGCCCTGCTCACCGACCGGAACGCGGCCGACATCCTCGACACCCAGCGTTCCGAGCACCTGCGCATGATGCGCATCCTCACCGACCGCAAGCGCAAGGGCGACCTGGCCGATCAGCTGATCTGCGACCACGCCCTGTTCCATCTGGAGGCCGATCTGCGATGGCTGGAGCTGACCGCCGCCCGACTGGGCAAACTGGCCGAGGCGGTGGTCAGCCGATGACCCCCGCCGGCTCCCTGCTCGTCGCGACCGATGTGCGCAAGGCGTACGGGCCGACCAACGCCCTGGACGGCGCCGGGTTCTCCATCCACCCCGGCGAGGTCGTCGCGGTGATGGGCCCCTCCGGCTCCGGCAAGTCGACGCTGCTGCACTGCCTCGCCGGGATCGTGCCGCCCGACTCGGGCTCGATCACGTACAACGGCCGCGAGATGGCCACCATGAACGACACCGAGCGCAGCGCGCTGCGGCGCAGCGAGTTCGGGTTCGTCTTCCAGTTCGGCCAGCTCGTGCCGGAGCTGACGTGTGTGGAGAACGTGGCGCTGCCGCTGCGGCTGAACGGCGGCTCCCGCAAGGAGTCCGAGCGGACCGCCCTCGGCTGGATGGAGCGCCTGGAGGTCGACGACCTCGCCCGCAAGCGTCCCGGTGAGGTCTCCGGCGGTCAGGGCCAGCGGGTCGCGGTGGCGCGCGCACTGGTCACGGGCCCCCGGGTGCTGTTCGCGGACGAGCCCACCGGCGCGCTCGACTCGCTCAACGGCGAGCGCGTGATGGAGCTGCTCACCGAGGCCGCCCGGTCCACCAACGCCGCCGTCGTCCTCGTCACCCACGAGGCGCGGGTGGCCGCGTACTCGGACCGGGAGATCGTCGTACGGGACGGGAAGTCCCGGGACATGGAGCGCGTCGTATGAGCGCCACCGTGCGCCAGTGGTACCGGGACCTGGCCATGGGGGCCCGGTTCGCCTTCACCGGCGGCCGCGAGGGCTGGGTGCGTGCCCTGCTCACCGCCGCCGGCGTCGGACTCGGGGTGGCGCTGCTGCTGCTCACCACCGCGATACCGAACGTCCTGGACACCCGGGGAGCCCGTGAGGACGCCCGGCAGGACCGGGGCATCGGCTACCTGGAGGACAACGTCCGCTCCAAGCCGACCGACAGGACTCTGCTCGTCGGCGACACCGACACCGAGTACCAGCACCAGGAGATCCGGGGACGGCTCCTCGAACAGGAGGGCGCGGACGCGCCGCCGCCGCCGGGACTCACGGAGTTCCCCGCCGCGGGCGAGATGGTCGTCTCCCCGGCCCTCGCCGACCTGCTGAAGTCGGACGCCGGGGAGCTGCTGCGCGACCGGCTGCCGTACCGGACGGCGGGCACCATCGGCGAGACCGGGCTGATCGGCCCCGGGGAACTCGCCTACTACGCCGGGGCCGAGGGACTCGCGAAGCGGCTCGACGGCTCCGTGGTGGCACGGATCGACCGGTTCGGTACGACCGACCAGCCGCAGGAGGAGATGGACCCGATCCTGCTGCTGCTCACGCTGGTCGTCTTCGTGGTGCTGCTGATGCCGGTCGCCGTCTTCATCGCCACGGCCGTACGGTTCGGCGGCGAGCGGCGCGACCGCAGGCTGGCGGCGCTGCGGCTGGTCGGCTCCGACGGGCGGATGACGCGGAGGATCGCGGCGGGCGAGGCGCTCTCGGGTGCCGTGCTGGGGCTGGTCTTCGGTACCTGCTTCTTCCTGCTCGGCCGCGAGGTCGTCGGCTCGATCGAGGTGTTCGACGTCAGTGTGTTCCCGAGCTACCTCGACCCCTCCCCCGGGCTCGCCCTGCTGGTGGCGCTCGCGGTGCCCGCCGCCGCCGTCCTCGTCACCCTGTTCGCGCTGCGCGGTGTCGTCATCGAACCGCTCGGTGTGGTCCGCACGGCCAGGCCCGCGCGCCGCAGGCTCTGGTGGCGGCTGCTGCCGCCGCTCGGCGGTCTCGCCCTGCTCTACCCGATGATCGGCCAGGGCTCGGAGGGCGGGGAGTTCAACGAGTACATGGTGACCGGCGGTGTCGTGCTGCTGCTGTTCGGCATCACCGCGCTGCTTCCGTGGGTGGTCGAGGCGTTCGTGGCCCGGCTGGGCTCCGGCGGCCTGTCCTGGCAACTGGCGGTCCGCAGGCTCCAGCTGAGCAGCGGCTCGGCGGCCCGCATGGTCAACGGCATCGCCGTGGCGGTGGCCGGCGCGATCGCCCTGCAGATGCTGTTCGCCGGCGTCGAGGGCAGGTACACCGAGTCGACCGGCCTGGACGTCAGCCGTACCCAGATGGAGCTGACGCTGCCGGACGACCTGCCCGTGAGCGTCGCCGCCAAGGAGCTGAAGCGGGCCAAGGGGGCCAAGGCGACCGCGGTGCTCTCCAGCGCGGAGGTCTCCCTCACCGCCGAGGACCCCGAGGCATGGATGGGGGTGACCGTCGGCGACTGCGCCGCGCTGCGCGAACTCGCCACGCTCTCCTCGTGCCGGGACGGTGACGTCTTCGTGCTGACGACTCCCGAGAGGGTCAGGGACGCCGACGTGGGGCAGTTCGGTGTCCCGGGCAAGACGCTGTACTTCGACCCGTCCTTCAGCGGGGACGAGCCGGGAGCCGAGATCGCCTGGAAGCTGCCGGCCGAGGTGCCGCAGGTGCCCGAGCGGCCCGACCCGCTGCGGATGGGCATGGAGGGGCTGCTGGCCACCCGCGGTGCCCTGCCCGCGAAGGCCGGGGACGAACTCTCCAGCACCGTCTACGTCCGCACCGATCCCAAGGTCCCGAACGCGCTCGACGAGGTGCGCAACGCCGCCGTCGCGGTCGATCCGCTGATCCGGACCTGGGAATGGGCGTCGACCCGTCGACTGGACCAGTTCACGGACATCCGCACCGGTCTGCTGGTCGGCGCGTCCGCCGTGCTCGTCCTCATCGGCGCGAGTCTCCTGGTCTCCCAGCTGGAGCAGCTGCGCGAACGCAGGAAGCTGCTGTCGGCCCTGGTCGCCTTCGGCACCCGACGCCGCACGCTCGGTCTGTCCGTGCTGTGGCAGACGGCGATCCCGATCACGCTGGGCCTCGTCCTGGCCTCGTCGGTCGGGCTGGCCCTGGGAGCGGTCCTGCTGAAGATGACGGGCTTCCGGGTCGCCGTCGACTGGCCGGGGGTGCTGTCGATGGCGGGCATCGGCGCGGGCGTCGTCCTGCTGGTCACGGCCCTGAGCATGCCGCCGCTGGTGCGGCTCATGCGGCCGGAGGGCCTGCGTACGGAGTAGGCGGTGCCGCGCCGGCCCCGCCGCACCGCCACACTGGACCCCCACCTGCCGCCTGCCCGGAGTGAGGACGCCATGTCGCTCGACACCTTGAGGTCCGCGATCCCGGACTACGCCGGGGATCTGCGGCGGAACCTGGACTCCGTCCTCGGTGGCTCCGGGCTGTCGGCGCAGCGGCTGTGGGGGACGGTGCTGGCCACGGCGATCGCCTCGCGCTCGGCCCCGGTGCTGCGCGAGCTGGCGCCGGAGGCCAGGGCCCGGCTGTCGCCCGAGGCGTACACCGCGGCGAAGTCGGCGGCCGCGGCGATGGCGTTGAGCAACGTCTTCTTCCGTACCCGGCACCTGCTGTCCGACCACGCGTACGGCGAGCTGCGGACCGGGCTGCGGACGAAGGTGATCGGCGACCCGGGGGTGGACCGGGTCGACTACGAGCTGTGGGCGCTCGCCGTGTCCGCGATCAACGCGTGCGGGGCGTGCCTGGACTCGCACGAACAGGCGCTGCGCAAGGCGGGGGTCGGGCGGGAGACCGTGCAGGAGGCGTTCCGGATCGCGTCGGTGATCCAGGCGGTCGGGGTCACGCTGGAGGCGGAGGCGGTGCTCTCCGAGTAGGTGCGGGTGGGGTGGCCTGGAAGCGCCTACGGACAAGGGGGTTCGGTGTCCGGGCGGTTGCGGGCCGGTTGTGGCTGGTCGCGCAGTTTCCCCGCGCCCCTGGGGGGGCAGGGCTGCGCCCTCTGCCCCCCCAGGCCCCGAAATTCGTTCGCAACCCCCTGCTCCCCCTCGGCACAATCCATCTCCATGGCCTCCCTCTCCCCCCACTCCCACCGCTCCTCCCTCTCGTCCCTCTCTTCCCGCAGCTTCGACGACCTCGTCGCCGAAGCCGATGCCGTGCCCACCGACGGGTGGGACTTCTCCTGGTTCGAGGGGCGGGCCACGGAGGCCCGGCCGTCGTGGGGGTATGCGCGGGCGATGGGCGAGCGGCTGGGGCGGGCCTCGGCGGCCCTGGACATCCATACCGGGGGTGGTGAGGTGCTCGCCTCCGCTCCCCGGTTCCCGGCGGTGACCGTGGCCACGGAGGGGTGGCCACCGAACGTCGCCAGGGCCACCGCGCTGCTGCACCCGCGGGGCGCGGTGGTGGTGGCCGTGCCGCAGGACGCGCCGCTGCCGTTCGCGGACGGGGCGTTCGACCTGGTCACCAGCAGGCATCCGGTGCACCCGCACTGGTCGGAGATCACCCGGGTGCTCGCGCCCGGTGGCACGTACTTCGCCCAGCACGTGGGGCCGGCCAGCGTCTTCGAGCTGGTCGAGCACTTCACCGGGCCGCTGTCGGAGGAGGTCCGCCGCGGGCGCCACCCGGACGACGAGCGCGCCGACGCCGAGGCGGCCGGGCTGGAGATCGTGGACCTGCGGGCCGAGCGGACGCGGATGGAGTTCCACGACATCGGCGCGGTCGTGCACTTCCTGAAGAAGGTCGTCTGGATGGTGCCCGGCTTCACCGTCGAGGCGTACCTGCCTCAGCTGCGCTCCCTGCACGAGCGGATCCGGCGGGAGGGCCCCTTCGTCGCGCACAGCGCCCGCCACCTCTTCGAGGCCCGCAAGCCGGCCGGATGAGGCGCGTGCTCAGGCGTGCGGTCCGACCGTGACCTTCCCGATCGCCAACTCGGGCCGTGCCTGCAGCACTTCGCCCACCCGCTCGGCCTGCTCCCCCAACTCCCGCTCCTGCCCCGCGTCCAGCCTCCCGAGCGGTTCCACCGTGACCGTCGTACGCCGTCCCTGGCGGCGCTGGTGCCAGACGCCCGCGACCACGCCGTCGACCAGCAGCAGCGGACGGTTGCCCGCCTGCCCGCGCGCGAGGGCCCGTTCGTACGCCGCCCCGGGGAACAACCGCTCGCGGGGCTGCGCGGCGATGCCGTACGCGTCGAAGTAGGGCAGCAGCCGTACGCCCCGCAGGACTCCGGCAGGGTCCTCGGGGAAGTCGGTGTCGCCCGCCGCCACCCAGGCCGGCTCGCCCTCGAAGTCGACCCGCTCGATCTCGTCGCCGTCATGGGATCGACGCCAGGCCCGGTCGAGGTCGGATCCTGTCCTCTGTCCGGGTGTCCACATCGTTATCGCCGACAGCTTGGCTTCCCCGACCCCTCTCACGTAGGTTCAGACCAAGGGAATTCGCGTGAGCAAAGCTGCGCGGTACGGCGTCGCGCAGTGGAGGGGGCTGCGCGAAGCCGTGCGCTCCACCCTCGTCGTCAAGCGCGCGTTCCGTCCGCGCTTCACCCGTACGGGGACGCCGCGCCCCATCTCCCCGGAAGTCGCACAACGCCACGTAAACCTCACATTCCCTGCGGGAACCTGCCTTTCCCCCTTTGAATCCGCCGGGATTCGGCCATGATCACCCCTTGATCACACCCTGAATGAACGCTTCCGCACTCACCGTCACGCTGTCGTCCGGCTCCGGAGAGTAGTTGTGGCACGCCGATGCACGCAGCATCACTCACGAAGGGTTATGGTGGAAACCCCCCCTCGGGCCGGTCCGTCTCCCCCCCACGGACCGGCCCGTTTTTTCTGCCCGCACGACCTCCCTCCCGAGGGACGCAGTCGCAGGCCGGGCCGCGGCGCTCCCCACGGCAGCGCCCCAAGTCCCTCGGCCCCGGGCCTCCCAAGGCCCCCGGCACCGGTAGGCTTCGGCTCTCCAAGGGGACCGTCACCGCACCGGAGGGGCTGGAACACGTGAACCTGCGCGACACACTGCGCGGCCTGTTGGTCAAGGTCTACGCACGCAGGGTCGAGGGCCACCTCGACCACGCCCAGGTGCCCGAGCACATCGGTGTGATCGTGGACGGCAGCCGGCGCTGGGCGAAGGCGGCGGGCTCCACCACGATGCAGGGCCACCAGGCCGGCGCCCACAAGATCGAGGAATTCCTCGGCTGGTGCACCGAGACGGACGTCAAGGTCGTCACCCTGTGGCTGCTGTCCACCGACAACTTCAACCGGCCCAAGGAAGAGCTCGTCCCGCTCCTCGGCATCATCGAGGACACCGTCCGCTCCCTCGCCGCCGACGGCCGCTGGCGGGTGCACCACGTGGGGGCGCTGGATCTGCTGTCCCCCGGGATGCAGAGCGCGCTCAAGGAGGCCGAGGAGTCCACCGCGGACGTCGACGGGATACTGGTCAACGTCGCCATCGGGTACGGCGGCCGCCAGGAGATCGCGGACGCGGTGCGCTCGATGCTCCTGGAGGCGCACGACAAGGGCACCTCGATGGAGGAGCTGGCCGAGTCCGTCGACATCGACATGATCGGCAGGCACCTCTACACGGTGGACCAGCCCGACCCGGACCTGGTGATCCGTACGAGTGGCGAGCAGCGGCTGTCCGGATTCATGCTCTGGCAGACCGCGCATTCGGAGTACTACTTCTGCGACGTCTTCTGGCCGGCCTTCCGGAAGGTCGACTTCCTGCGCGCCCTGCGCGACTACGCGGTGCGCGGCCGTCGTTTCGGAGGCTGAAACTCCGTATTGCGGATGAGGTGCGCATCTGCGCGTCCGGGACAGAAGTAACGAGGAGTTCACCGGGACGCCGTCGTACCGCTTGGCATGGCGGCGCATGTTCGAGGGCATAAGCCAGTCAGGTCGACACCCGAACCACGGGTGTCGGATCTCAGCGGGCGGCTCGGGGCCGTCCGCCCGGGAGGCCCTTTGCACCAGCCCGATCGTGCGGTCACAGCACGGACGAAGCAGCGGAGGGTCGGTTTCCGGCCCGTGCAACGGCGCCGTCGACCGGCCCAGTTCGAACCCGTCGCTCCCCGACCTCATCCGAGGGGGTACGTCCTTCCGTGGTGACCAGCACAAAGCGCCGTATGCCAGACCGGCGCACCTACGTCCTCGACACCAGCGTCCTGCTGGCCGACCCGAACGCCCTGAGCCGCTTCGACGAGCACGAAGTCGTGCTGCCGATCGTCGTGGTGACGGAGCTGGAGGCAAAGAGGCACCACCCCGAACTCGGCTACTTCGCCCGGCAGGCCCTGCGCCTGCTCGACGAGTTCCGGGTCCGGCACGGCCGCCTCGACGCCCCCATCCCGATCGGGGAGCTCGGCGGGACCGTGAGGGTCGAGCTCAACCACTCGGATCCCAGTGTGCTGCCGAGCGGCTACCGCCTGGGGGACAACGACTCCCGCATCCTCGCGGTCGCCCGCAATCTGCAGGCCGAGGGCTTCGACGTCACCGTGGTGTCGAAAGACCTCCCGCTCAGGATCAAGGCGTCCTCCGTGGGGCTCCTCGCCGAGGAGTACCGCGCGGAGCTGGCCATCACGGACGCCTCCGGGTGGACCGGGATGTCCGAGCTGACCCTGGCCGGTGAACAGGTCGACATCCTCTTCGAGGAAGGGTCGATCTACATTCCCGAGGCGAGCACACTGCCCGTGCACACCGGTCTGACGATCCAGTCGGAACGCGGCAAGGCACTGGGCCGGGTGACGCCCGACGGCAACATCCGCCTCGTGCGGGGCGACCGGGAGGCGTTCGGCATCAAGGGCCGCAGCGCGGAACAGCGCATCGCGCTGGATCTGCTGCTCGACCCGGACGTGGGCATCCTGTCGATGGGCGGCCGGGCCGGCACCGGCAAGTCCGCGCTCGCGCTGTGCGCGGGCCTGGAGGCCGTGCTCGAACGGCGCCAGCACCAGAAGGTGATGGTCTTCCGGCCGCTGTACGCGGTGGGCGGGCAGGAGCTCGGCTATCTGCCCGGCTCCGAGTCCGAGAAGATGAGCCCCTGGGCGCAGGCGGTCTTCGACACGCTCTCCGCCGTCACCAGCCGCGAGGTCATCGAGGAGGTCACCGCACGCGGGATGCTGGAGGTCCTGCCGCTCACGCACATCCGCGGCCGTTCGCTGCACGACGCGTTCGTGATCGTGGACGAGGCGCAGTCGCTGGAGCGGAACGTCCTGCTGACCGTTCTGTCCCGGATCGGGGCGAACTCCCGTGTCGTCTTGACCCATGACGTGGCCCAGCGCGACAACCTGCGCGTCGGCCGCTACGACGGTGTCGTCGCCGTGGTCGAGAAGCTGAAGGGCCACCCGCTCTTCGCCCACGTCACGTTGACGAGATCCGAACGGTCCCAGATCGCGGCCCTTGTGACCGAAATGCTGGAGGACGGGCAGATCTGACGCACCCCGGCCGATATCGACCGATTCAGCCAACTCGGTCCGGCCACCGATCCCTTGGATCCCATGGGCGCCGTCCGGCAAAGGCGATGAGCCTAGCCGGGCGGCGCCTTGGCGCGTGCGGCTTTCCGTGAATCTCCGGCGTCAAACGAGGTGTGAGCTTTCACACTCACCACTGAATTGCCTCCTGGTGTCTGGTTACGGCAGAGTCTCATTCCTGTCAGGCCCCGCATACGACACACCTGTACCCCCAGCGGTACGGCACCACAGCAGCACCAGGTCAACTCCATAGCCTTCGTCGTATGCCGCCCGAGCACCTCGCGGCGCTCCCCGCAAGGGAGTTGCCCACCGGGCCCGCGCCTCCGTGACCCCGCAGTTGGAGGCCAGCGTCAGGGGCACGATTGCGTCCGCCAGGGTCACCGAGGCGGGCGATGCTGGAAGGAAACCGTGTGAGCCGGATTTCGGTCCGGGGATTCGCAGTGGCCTCGGCCACCGCGGTCACCGCAGTCGGCAGTGTCGTCGGAGTTGCCTCGGGCAGCACCGCCCAGACGACCACTGACGACGCCGAGGCGGTCGCGAACGACACCACGTTGCTCGCCGACATACCCGTGGGTCAGCAGGCCCAGGTGCAGACCGCGTCCCTGACTGCTCAGGCCGACGCCCAGGCCATCGCCGCCGACGCGAGCGCCCGCAAGGACGCCGAGGAGACCGCCCGTAAGAAGGCGGCCCAGGACGCGATCGACAAGCAGAAGGCGGCGGAGAAGGCCGAGCAGGAGCGCAAGGCGAAGGAAGCGGCGGCGGCCGAGGTCAAGGCCAAGTCCGCAGCCGCCGGCTCGCTCGGTGACATCCCCACGCAGAGCTCGTACACCGTCGCCGAGATCCAGGCGATGGCGAAGGCCGTCGTGGCCAGCGACCAGTGGACGTGCTTCAGCAACATCGTGAACCACGAGTCCACCTGGAACTACAAGGCCGTCAACCCCTCCTCGGGCGCCTACGGTCTCTTCCAGGCGCTGCCCGGCTCCAAGATGTCGTCCGCCGGTTCCGACTGGCAGACGAACCCGGCCACGCAGATCAAGTGGGGCCTGAACTACATGGAATCGCGCTACGGCAGCCCGTGTGAAGCCTGGACGTTTTGGCAGGCCAACAACTGGTACTAGGCCCGTAGGCCGCCGAGGGCCGATGGCCCGCCGCTCAACCTTCCGAAGCCCTCCACCGTCCTTTGGTGGAGGGCTTCGGCCATGTACGGTCGAATCGCCGAGCGGGATCGCGGCCTCCGGGAGGAGTGATGACCAGCAAGGATGACGGGGGAAGAGGGCGGATGATGTCGCGGGTGCCCGGGTGGCTCGGCCGAGTCGGCACCGGGTTGAGCGGATGGGCCGACCGGCTGGAGCGGCGCCGGGCGGAGATCGAGTCGGAGACGGAGGGCCGGGACGGCGGCCTCGGCGCCCCGGCCGGGCGGCGACGCGACAGCGGGGCGGACGGCGGCGGTGACAGCGGCATCGGCTCCGGTGCGGAGCCTGCCTCCGACGCGGGGTCAGGGGCCGGGTCCGGCTCCGGTCGTTCCGAGGGTGTCGCGGGTGTCCGGACCACGAAGGAGTCCGGGAGCGGGGTCGAGGACGCCACAGACGGTGCGGGCGGGTCGGCGGACTCCCCCGGTCGCCCGCCGGGCCGAACGGCCGCCCCGGTCCTCCCCACCCGGCCCGATCCCGCGTCGGCGGTCCCCTGGGGCATGCGGGTGGCGGCGGAGGCCGGCTGGCGACTGCTCGTCCTCGCCGGCACCGTCTGGGTGCTGATGCGGATCATCAGCTCCGTACAGCTGCTGGTGCTGTCGTTCACCGCCGCACTGCTCATCACCGCGATGCTCCAGCCGGCCGTGGCACGGCTGACCCGGCACGGCGTACCACGCGGCCTGGCCACCGCCCTGACCGCCGCCCTCGGCTTCGTCGTCATCGGACTGATCGGCTGGTTCGTGACCTGGCAGGTCATGGAGAACATCGACGACCTCTCCGACCAGATCCAGGACGGCATCGACGAACTGCAGCGCTGGCTCCTCGACAGCCCGTTCCACGTCACCGAGAACCAGATCAACGACATCGCCAAGAACCTCCGCGAGGCCATCAGCGACAACACGGACACGATCACCTCGGCGGGCCTGGAGGGCGTGACCGTCCTCGTCGAGGCGCTCACCGGCATCCTCCTGACGGTGTTCTCCACGCTCTTCCTCCTGTACGACGGCAAGAGGATCTGGCAGTGGTCCCTGAAGCTGGTGCCCTCGGCGGCCCGGCCGGGTGTCGCCGACGCGGGGCCGCGCGCCTGGCGGACGTTGACGGCGTACGTGCGCGGCACGGTGGTGGTGGCGCTGATCGACGCCATCTTCATCGGCCTGGGGATCTACTTCCTCGATGTGCCGATGGCGGTCCCGCTGGCCGTGTTCATCTTCCTGTTCTCCTTCATCCCGCTGGTGGGTGCGGTCGTCTCCGGTGCGCTGGCCGTGGTCGTGGCGCTGGTGACGCAGGGCGTCTTCACGGCCGTGATGACACTGGTCGTCGTGCTCGCCGTCCAGCAGATCGAGGGGCACGTCCTGCAGCCGTTCATCCTCGGCCGGGCCGTGCGGGTG
Source organism: Streptomyces sp. NPDC041108 (assembly GCF_055592645.1). Classification (NCBI taxonomy): domain Bacteria; kingdom Bacillati; phylum Actinomycetota; class Actinomycetes; order Kitasatosporales; family Streptomycetaceae; genus Streptomyces; species Streptomyces sp. NPDC041108. The sequence continues at coordinate 373,315 of NZ_JBVIYK010000003.1, forward strand.
CACCCCCTGGCCGTCGTGCTGGCGGTCGCCGCCGGCGGCATGATCGCGGGCATCGGGGGCGCGGTGGTGGCCGTGCCGCTGGTCGCCGTCACGAACACGGTGGTGGGATCGCTGCGGGCGTACGCGGAGAGGGCCGGGGGTGGGGGCTGAGGGTTCCCGGCGGTCGGCGGCCGGCAGGCCGGGGGAGGCGAGGCGGCGGGGCCTGGAGCCACTGGGACGGGCCGCGCGGGACGACGACGAGGAGACGGTCAGGGCACTCCTCGACGGCGGAGCCGATGTCAACGGGCGGTCGCCCGGCGGGCTGACCGCGTTGATGCTGGCGGCGGGGGCGGGCGCGTACCGGGCGGTGGACGCGCTGCGGGAGAACGGGGCGTATGTGGCCCTGCGCGACGAACAGGGCCGCAGCGCGCTGGACTTCGCGGAGGAGGGCGCCGCCCGCCATCCCGACGTACCCGGGTATCCGGTGATCGTCACGGATCTGGAGAAGTACTTCGGCAAGCGTGCCGACTTCGCGACGACGATGGAGCGCGCGGTCCGCTTCGGGGACCCCGAGCACGACATCTGGATGCGGATGGGCTGGACCCTGGACACCTGGGCGGACGACGAGACGGTGGCGGGCGCCGAGGTGGCGCTGAACAGCCCCCGGGCCCCCGAGCGCTACTTCGCGGCGCAACTGATGGGCTTCTTCTGCCTCTACAACGCCTCCCTGCGCAACGGCACGCACCGCAAGCGCCAGGCGGCGGCGCTGCTGCGGGCACGGTTGGCCGTCGAGGAGCACCCCGCCGTCCTGGACCTCGTCATCCGGGGCCTGTCGATGCAGTCCGGGTTCACCGACGACGCCCCGGCGATCCTGCGGCACGCCGGTCATCCGCACGCGGACGTCCGCGCGGCGGTCGCCTTCGCGGTCGAAGCCACCACGGAGCCGGAGGATCACGAAGCCCTCCAGGCGCTGCTCACCCTGGCCCGCGATCCGTCCGCCGAGGTCCGCGGCCACGCCGTCGCCCACCTGGCCGGACTCGTCGGCCGGCCGCCCGCCGTCCACACGGCCGTCCACACCGCGCTGCGTCGCGCCCTGTACGACCCGGACCCGTCCGTCGTCCATGACGCGGCCTGCGCGCTGGGGCGGCTCGGGACGGGGCGCCCGCTGCCCTTCCGCGCGGAGCAGATCCTCGTACGGCGCTATCTCGACGCGGGTGAGACCCGGTACTACGCGCGTGCGGCGCAGGTCATCGCGCGGTGGCCGCGGGAGCACTACTGGGACGTACGGGATTCGCTGCCGGACGAGTGACGGGGTCGGGGACGGCGGGCGTCAGCTCTGCCCTGCGTCGGTGCCGCTGTCGCTCTCGTTGTCGCTGTCGCTGTCGGATTCCGTGTCGGTGTTCGCCGAGGTGCGGGGGAAGGAGACCTCGACCCGGCGGTTCTTCTTGCGGCCCTCCTCCGAGGAGTTGTCGGCGATGGGGTAGTCCTCGCTGTAGCCGCGCACCTCGAAGGTGATGTTGCCGCCCAGGTCCCCGGCGAGGAGGTCGTGCACGGCCTCCGCGCGCTTCTTGGAGAGCGTCAGGCCGTGGGCGTACGAGCCGAGGTTGTCCGTGAAGCCGAAGACGCGGACCGTGCGCGCGCTCTGCTTCTTGATCTCCTCCGCGATCGTCTGGATGCGGGAGCGGGCTTGGGGGTTGAGTTTCGCGCTGTTCTTCGGGAAGAGGACCTCCGCCTGCAGCGCGAACGTCACGTTCTCGTTGGTGTCCTCCCGGCGCTCCTCACCGCCGAGGTCCTCCACGACCGACTTGATGTCCAGGACCTTCGCGGGGGCGAGCGTGGCCCCTTGGGCGAGCTTCAGGCCCGGACTGTTCGCGTCGACCTCCGGGGGCGGGGAGGTGGTGACGGTGCCCGGGGGTTCGCTCGGGTCGTCCGCGGCGTGCGCGGGCGTGGCGAGGGAGAGGGCGGCCAGCACGGCCACGGCTCCGGCCAGCACGGCGGTGCGTGGGGTGGTGGCGCGGGGGGTGGGGGCGGTCATCGTCACGTCACTCGCCCTCGGAGAGTTCGATCGTGGCGGGGGGCATGGAGCCGACCTGGAAGTCTACGGAGGTGGTTGCTTCTGGGGGGGCGGGGAACTGGGCGAACCAGTCCGTGGTCGCCCCGGTCGCCACACCGCCGGTGAACTTCGTGCACAGGCAACGCCCTTCCGTGTCACGCAGGACGAGGTATTTCTTCTTGCCCGTCTGATCGATCAGGTTCGCGCCGGCGATCGAGCCGCCGTTCTTGACCAGTTCACTCTCGTCCCCCCGCCAGTCCGCGCCGACCCACGGTTTACCGGTGCCATTGGTCACCGTGCCCTCGACCGTGACGAAGCCGCCGCCGTCGCGGGCCGCAGAGGTGACTTTGAGCGTCAGGCCGCCGGCCTTGACCTCGGCGAGAACCGACTCCGTGGCGGGAGCTTCGGATTCCTGCTTCTCGTCGTCTCCGTCGTCCTTGGACGGCGTCGACGAGGACTTCGTGTCCGACGACTTGTCGTCGTCCCCTCCCCCACCACAGCCGGCCACCGTGAGAACCAGCCCGGTGGCGATCGTCACCGTGGACAGAGCCGTGCGGCCCTTCATGGTGTACCGGAACTTCATGGACACAGCTTCCTCTCACTCGGCCAGACGCACAGAGAACATCACAGACGCGTCGGGAAGGTCGTCCGGATCGAAATTTCCGGGGTCTATGTCCACAGGTTGGCCGTCACAGTCCAGGGTCACGGGCTTCGTGGGGTCCGCGTCCAGCGCGAAATCGCAACGTGGCTGAATGACCGCAGTGGCCGCGGCCGTGGCGGTCATGCTTTCGGTGCCAGGAATGATGGACTCGCCGACGGTGTAGCCGGTCTGGACCTCGACCGTGAAACCCGGAAAACCGTTCACCTCTGTGGATGCGGCACCGCCGAGGACGGTCGACTCGTTCGCGGCTGCTAGTTGCTGCGCAGCTGCCGTGGCTCCTTCGTCGGCGAGTTCTCCAGCGGAGAGGTCCAGCCAGTCCAGCCAGTCGTCGCCCGCCTCGACGGCGTCCCCGAGGTCCAGCAACAGGTCGTCTCGGGCCTGTTGGGCTGCTGCCAACGCCGCGGCGTCTGCTGCGGACTGGGCACCGTTGCGGGCGGACGCCGCCTGGGCGAACGCGAAGAAGGCCAACGCCGTGAAGAGCAGAATTGCCGTCAGCCAGATGTAGATGGGGAGGGTGGACCCCCGGTCGTCGAACGGCCGGAGGCTGGTCAGCCGCCGATGACGTTGCTCACGGCCGTCAGGATGGCGCCCGAGATCAACCCGTCCAACCCCAGCCCGTCGATCATCACGAAGATCCCCGCGACGATGATCATGATGCCCGCGTACTCCACGAACCCCGCGCCCGCGTCCCGCCCCTTCCCGCGCATGCGGGAGACGACGGTGGTCCTCCAGGCCTGGAAACGGTGCTTCACCTTCATGGCGGTTGCCTTCCCGCGCGATGCCGACACCAACCGGATCACCGTACGGGAGACCTCGCGTACCGGGGGTGGGTCCGGGGGCCCAACTTTGCCGGGTGGGTGGGGTCATCGGGGCCACCCCCCGGGGGTCGTGCCCAGCCAGTGGGCTATCGCCTCGCCGCGCGTCGAGCTGTGCAGCTTCGCGAAGATGCGGTTGATGTGGTTCTTGACGGTCTTCTCGCTGATGAAGCAGGTGGCGGCGATCTGGCGGTTGTTCATGCCGGATGCGATGAGGTCCATCACCTCCACCTCCCTTGAACTCAGGCCGAAGGACGGTCGGTTGAACTGTGTCACAGATGATTGCAGATGCGAAGAGTGGTCGTGACTTTCGTGTGAAGGTTCGTAGGAAACGCCGAGCGAGGATGAGACAGTCGTGGAGATGGTCGCACGGCCCTCTCTCATGTCCCGTACCGCCGCGATCAGTTCGGGGGCGGTGAACTCGCCGTGGACCAGGTAGCCGACCGCTCCCCGGCGCAGTGCCTCGGTCACGACCTCGGGTTCCGTGCTGTAGGTCAGCATCATCACGGGGCAGAGCGCGGTGAGTTCGGGGAGTGCGGTGAGGCCGTCCGTGCCGGGCATGCGGACGTCGAGGAGGGCGACGTCCGGCCGGTGGTGGCGGGCTCGGGCCACCGCCTCCTCGCCGTTCACGGCCTGGGCGACCACCTCTATGTCGGGGTGCGCGTCCAGGAGGGCCGTGAGGCCGGCGCGGACCACCGGGTTGTCGTCCGCGACGAGGACGCGCAGGGGCGGGCCGGGGCGTGCCTGCGGCTGGTCAGGCATGTGCGGCCTCCTGTCGGGGGGTCTCGGGGGTGGAGGGTTCGGCGTCCGGGGGTGCGGGGAGCGGGAGGGTCAGGGTCACGGCCGTACCGGTGCTGTCCGAGCCCAGATGCAGAGCGGCGCCCGCGCGCTCCGCGCGTTCCGCCATGCCCAGGAGGCCGAAGTGGCCGGATTCCTGCGCCTCTTCGAGGGTGAGGGCGGGCGGGAGACCCACGCCGTCGTCCTTGATCGTGAGGTGGAGGGTGTCCGGGGTGACCCTCAGGGACACCTCCGCCACCGTCGCGGTTGCGTGGCGGTGGATGTTCTCCAGCGCCTCCGACGTGATCGCCAGGAGGTGGCGGGTCGTTTCCGGCGGGAGCGGCACGGGTGCCTCGCCCGTGTGGGTCAGATGGGTGGGCAGGCCGGAGCGGGACTCGAAGTCCGCCGTCCGGGTGGCCAGTTCGGTGTGCAGGTCCGCGGGTGGGGTCGTCGTCAGGTCGGTGTGGTTGCGGAGGTCCGTCAGGAGGTCGCGGGACTCGGCGGCGGCGCGGCGGGCGGCCGAGGCGACGAGGCCGGCCTGTCGTCGCAGCTGGGCGGGGTCGGGGGCCGGGCGGTCCGCCGAGGTCGCCAGGGCGTCGGCGGCGAGGGCCAGGCCGTGGAGGGTCTTGGCCACCGAGTCGTGGAGTTCGCGGGCCAGGCGGGCGCGTTCCGACTCCACGGCCTCCGCGACGGCCAGGCGGGACGTCGCTTCGGAGAGCGCCTGGGTGGCCGTGCCGAAGCGGAACATCAGGTTGCGCAGGGTGACGCCGATGATCCCGGCCGCGACGCAGAAACCGGCGATGAGGAGGGTGCTGACGCCCGCGCCGGGGTGGTGTTCCCAGGTGCGGTGGACCGTGACGAGGACGGCCAGTTGCAGGCCGGTGAGGACACCGGCGCCGCGCCAGCCGTAGAGGAGGCCGGAGAGGAGGGGGGTGCAGACCGTGGCGTAGGCGAGGGGGGAGGCCGGGGAGGCGGTGAGGAGGAGGACCGCGCCGAAGAGGAGGTCCAGGGCCATGAGGGTGGGGTGGGCGAGGAGGCGGGGGGCGAAGCGGTCCCAGTCCCTGAGCATGGCGTACGAGACGGTGATGCCGAGGACCGCGGCGAGGAGTACGGCGTGGTTCTGGGGGCCGTCCGTGGTGTTGGCCATCGCGAAGGGTGTGCCGATGGTGAGGGTGACCAGGCGGACGGCGAAGGTCTGGCGGGAGAGGGACTGCAGGGCGTTGAGCTGGAGCCGGAGAGTGGCGGGGGGTGTGGCGTCGTCGGCGAGGTAGCCGGTGCCGGGGGTGGCGGCCGGGTGCCGTCGCGCCCACCGGTGTCGTGCCGGCGGCACGATGGCCCGCAGTCGCGTCAGCGTTCGGTGGGGGGTCATCAGCGGCCCAGGATGTCGCCGAAGTCGGTGCCCGAGCCGAGGAACATGCCCGTGGCGATCAGGATCATCGTGGCCGGGAGCATGAAGACCAGGGTGACCAGCGTGGCCTTGGGGATGGTGCGGGCGGCCCGGCGGCGGGCGTTCTGGGCGTCGGTGCGGCGCATGTCGGCGGCGAGCTGGATCAGGGTCTCGGCGATCGGGGAGCCCAGTTCCTCGCCCTGCTGGAGCGCCGAGACGAACTGGGCGACCTGCTCGGAGGAGTTGCGCCGACGAAGTTCGTCGAAGGCCTGGCGGCGGCTGACGCCCATGTCCATCTGGCGCAGCGTGATGCGCAGTTCGTCCGCCCACGGGCCCTCGTACTTCTCGGCGACCCGGTCCAGGGCCTGGCGGAAGCCCAGCCCCGCGGAGACCACGACCGCGAGGACGTCGAGGAAGTCGGGCAGGGTGCGGTCGATGACGTCCTTGCGTTCGCGGACGGCCTGCCAGATGGCCGCGTCGGCGGCCAGCAGCCCGAAGGCGAAGGTGAAGGCGGCGAAGAGGGGGCGGTCGCTGGTCAGGAACACCAGGCCCATGAAGGCGCCGAAGAAGCCGTAGACGGCCCGGCGGGCGGCGTAGCGGTTGAGGGTGAGGCCGCCGGGGTTTCCCGCCATGTCGATACGGCGGCGCTTGGCCTCGACCCGGCGGGGGCCCATGAGGCGCAGGACGAGCGGGGCGAAGCGCATGCCGAGGCGGTCGACGGCCGAGCCGGTCTTCGAGACCCGGGTGGCGCCGACCTCCAGGGCGAGGGCCAGGTCGCTGGGGAGTTTCGCCTCGGCGCGGATCATGCGGATGCCGAGGAGGGCGCCCGCGACGGCGAGGGCCGTCAGGAGCGCCAGGAGCAGGGGGAGCATCGATGTCGTCATGGTCGTGTCACCGCCTCCTGCTCAGACTTCGATCTTGCCGAGGCGGCGGATGACGAAGAAGCCGACCGTGTAGAGGCCGATCGAGATCAGGACCAGGAGCTGGCCGAGGGGGGAGCCGGTCACCCGGGCCAGGGCGCCGTCGTTCGAGGAGTTGATCAGGAGGAGGGAGCCGAGGCCCAGGAGGGGGACGGTGAAGGCGGTCGCGTTGACCTCGGAGAGCATCGTGCGGACCTCGCGCCGGGTCTCCTTGCGGTCCTCCAGGGTCTGGGTCAGGTTGCGCAGCGAACTCACGACCGTGCCGCCCGCCTTGTTGGACAGGACGAGGGTGGTGACGAGGACGATCAGTTCGCGGGAGGGCAGGCGTTCGGCCAGCTCGCCGAGCGCGTCGTCGATCGAGCGGCCGAGCGCCAGCTGGTCGGCCACCCGGGCCAGTTCCTCGCCCGCCGGGGCCTCCAGTTCCTCCGCGGCCATCGCCAGGGCCGTGCGCAGGGCGAGGCCGGCGGCGGTGGCGTTGGCGAGGAGGCGGGCGACGTCGGGGAGCTGGTTGATGAACGCCTCGATGCGTTTCTGACGTTGCCAGTTGAGGAAGATCGCCGCCGCCCACACGCCGATGGCGCCCGCGATCGGGCCGAAGAAGGGGGCCAGGGTGGTGGCCGCGATCAGCCACAGGGCGACGACGACCATGACGACGTACGTGGCGAACTCGCCGGCCGTCAGGTCGAGGCCCGTCGTCGTCAGACGGAGGTGGATCGCCCGGCCCAGGCGGGTGCGGCGCAGTCGGCGGTCGACGGCCGTGAAGCGCCGTACGCGGCCGGACGCCGTACGCGCCGCGCCGCCGCCCTGGCTGCCCGCGAGGCGGTCGGCCAGGGCCTGGCGCTGGGCGCGGCCGGAGACGTACGCGTGCGCGCCCGCGACGGCGAGGGTGCCGCACAGGACGGTGGCGCCGAGGGCCAGCAGGGTGGTGTTGTCCAGGTCCAGGTCCAGGTGTGCCTGGGCCAGGGCTGCCAGGGGCGCCTGCGATGCCTGGAGTTCCTGGAATTCCTGGGCTGCCTGGGCTGCCTGGGCTGTCGCCATGTTCGGTCCTACCTCCTCGGGGCTCTCGGGGCTATCCGATGGCCTGGCGGGTGTTGAGCGGGTCGATGGCCTCGGCCACGCCGTACGCGGGGGGCAGCGGCTCGTTGGCCACGTACAGCTTCTCGGCGACGGGGCGCGGTATCGGCAGGTGCTCGAAGCGGCCGTGGACGACCCGGTCGGCGCCGAGGGGGTCCGGGGCGTAGCGGGAGACCGTGGCGATACGGAACTGTTCGCGGCCGTGCGAGACGAGCAGGGCGATCTCGGTGACCTTGCGGGAGCCGTCGGCGAAGCGGGTGAGCTGGACGACCACGTCCACCGCGGAGTTGATCTGGTCCTTCAGGGCCTCGAAGGGGATGAGGACCTCGGACATCGAGCCGAGGGTCTGCAGCCGCATCAGCGCGTCCTCGGCGGAGTTGGCGTGGACCGTGGCGAGGGAGCCGTCGTGGCCGGTGGACATGGCCTGGAGCATGTCGAGGGTCTCGCCGCCGCGGACCTCGCCGACGATGATGCGGTCGGGGCGCATGCGCAGGGAGTTGCGAACCAGGTCGCGGATGGTGATCTGGCCCTTGCCCTCGATGTTCGGGGGCCTCGACTCCAGGCGGATCACGTGCTCCTGCTGGAGCTGGAGTTCGGCGGAGTCCTCGATGGTGATGATGCGTTCGCGGGGCGGGATCAGGCCGGAGAGGGCGTTGAGGAGCGTGGTCTTTCCGGTGCCGGTACCGCCGCTGACGATCACGTTGAAGCGGGCGCGGACGAAGGCGGCGAGCAGCATCAGCATCTGCTCGTCCAGGGAGCCCAGGTCGATCAGTTCCGGGAGGGTGTACGCGCGGGGGAAGCGGCGGATCGTGAGGGTCGGGCCGGTGAGGGAGAGCGGGGGGATGATCACGTTGACGCGTTCGCCGGTGGGGAGGCGGGCGTCGACCATGGGGTTCGACTCGTCGACCCGCCTGTTCACGGTGGAGACGATGCGTTCGATCGTCTGCATCAGCTGGTCGGTCGAGGCGAAGCGGAGGGGTAGTTGTTCTACGCGGCCGGCTCGTTCGACGAAGATCGAGTCCGGGCCGTTGACCATGATCTCGGTGACGGACGCGTCGGCCAGGAGGGGTTCGAGGACGCCCAGGCCGAGGGCCTCGTCGACGACCCTGCGGATCAGTTGGGCGCGTTCGGCGGAGGAGAGGACCGGGCCCTCTCGGCTGATGATGTGGCCGAGTACGCGTTCCAGGCGGGCGCGGCGGTCGGCGGCGGTGAGGGCCGACATCTCGGCCAGGTCGATCTCTTCGAGGAGCTTGGCGCGGTAGACGGCCACGAGGTGTCCGTCCTCGCGTCCGGTTGCCCCTTCGTCGGGGGTGGCGATACGGGATCGCAGGCTCATCTTCTTGTCAACTCCTCTCGGGGTGGGGGCTGTCGCGGGGTCAGTCGCTGCCGGTGTCGCTGTCGTTGGGCATGGTGGCGCTGCGTTCCACGGTGACCGGGTCGAAGAGGGGGACCACGGAGGGGACGGTGACGGTGACCGTGGCGGTGGTGGTGTCCGTGCCGCCGCCTCCCGGGTCGACCGAGGGGTTCAGCCACGCGCTGGCCGCGGCGGCGCCCGCTGCCGCGCCGGCCCCGGGTTGCAGTGACTCGGCTCTGGCCGCCGCGCGGGCCGCCGAGCCGGCCTGGCTGATGCCGTAGCCGATCAGGCCGAGTTGGATCGCGGCCATGCCTACGAGGAGGAGGATCGGGAGGAAGCCGGCGAACTCCAGGATGGAGGAGCCTCGGTCGTTCCAGCGGTGGGGTGGGCGGCCTTCTGTGGGTGGGGGGTTCGCCTGGGGGCGGTGGGTGGGTCGGGGGCGTGCCGGGGGGTATCCGTCCTCGGAACGGCGCGGAATCGGTCGGCTGGGAGGCGCGGGGCGTTGACGCGCCAACCGCTGCGGGCGGACACCCCCCGGCACGCCCCCTTCTCGCCGTACGCGACCGGCCCCGCGGGGGAGCGCGCCTTCTTCTCGCCGCGGACGGCTGACCCCGCGTGGGGGTACGACCCCGTCTCGCCGCGGACGGCTGACCCCGGGTGGGGGCACGTCCCCGTCTCGCCGTACGTGGTCGGTCCCGTGTGAGGGCACGCCCTCTTCTCGCCGCGGACGGCTGACCCCGAGTGGGGGCGCGTCCCCGTCTCGCCGTGCGTGGTCGGTCCCGTGTGAGGGCACGCCCTCTTCTCGCCGCGGACGGCTGACCCCGGGTGGGGGCACGTCCCCGGGTGGGGGTGCGCCCCCCTCTCGCCGTACGCGGGCGGGGCCGTGTTCAGGGCGGGGGGTGTCGAGCTGTCGTCGGGGGCGGGTGGTTTCGTTCTTCGGGGTCACTGGGGGTCTCCCTCCAGTGCCGCGCCCGCCTCGCCGTTGACGGTCCAGCCCGCGTCGAAGCCGGGGAAGAAGAGGGGGACGTTGGCCTGGACCTCGGCTCGCATGACGGTGCCCGCGGGGGCGCAGTCGATGGCGGTGTCGGCCCAGGCGCCCGGGAGGTTCTGGGTGCCGGCGGCCTCGCAGGCGGCGGCGACGTCGCCGTCGACGGCGTACGCGGCGGTGGCGGCGCGGGCGGCCTCGTCGGCGGCGTTGCCGGCGAGTGTGTAGGTGTAGCCGTAGAGGGCGGCCTGCCAGAGGATCGTCATGGTGATCAGGAGCAGGGGGAACATTCCGGCGAATTCGAGGGTCACCGAGCCCCGGTCGCCGCCCTTGCGCCGCAGGACCAGGGCGCCGCGGTCGGCGGAGGACCTGCGGCGGCGGCCGTGGCCGTGTTCCGGGGCGGCGACCAGTTCCAGTTCTCCGGCGAGGGCCCAGAGGGCCTGTTTGACGACCGAGCGGGCGTCGAGGTCCTGGAGGCGGCCCGCGTCGACGACGGACTGGAGTTCCTTGAAGGCGGCGGGGACGGCGGCGCGGGCCACCTTCGTGCCGGTGACCTTCTCGACCAGGGAGGGCTGGATCTCCGTGGCGCGGGACAGCCGGTTGACGACCGTCAGGGTCTCCTCGGCCTTGCGGATCTGGAGGCGGTCCCAGAGGCGGACCATGCGTTTCGCGGCGCGTACCGCGATCACGTCCGGGGTGACCAGCAGGAGGGCGTGGTCGGCCATCTCCACGGCCGCCGCCGTGGCCGCGGTCACCTGCGAACCGCAGTCGACGATCACCACGTCGTGCCGGGAGCGGAGCGTGGCCACCACCTGGCGGGCCACCCGGTCCGTCACCTCCTCGCCGCGCTCGCCCTCGGCGGGGGCGAGGAGGAGGGCGATGCCGGTGTCGTGGGCGTAGACCGCCTCCTGCAGGACGCGGGGGTTGAGGTCCGTGATGCCGGCCAGGTCGGCGACCGAGCGGCGGAACTGGACGTCCAGGTACGAGGCCACGTCCCCCGACTGGAGGTCGAGGTCGAGGAGGGCGACCGTACGGCCGGACGCGCGGGCGGCGAGCGCGAGGTGCACGGCGGTGACCGTGGCGCCGACTCCGCCCTTGGCGCCGCTGACCGTGACGACGGTGCCGCCGGGGCCGGTGTACAGCTCCGGTGCGGGGCTGCCGAGGTGGCGGCGCATACCGGCCGACCAGGCGGCGGCGGCCTGGACGCGTTCGGCCAGGGCCTCGTAGGAGAGGGGGAGGTTGACGATTCCGCGGGCGCCGGAGTCCATGGCGGCGGTCAGGACGCCGGTGCTGGTGTCGGAGGTGACGAGGACGACGCCGACGGCGGGGAAACGCAGGACGAGATCGCGGACCAGGTCCAACGCCGGTACGGGGCCGATGCGTTCGTGGACGATCACCACTTCGGGCAGTTCGTCCAGCGAGTCGGCGGCGAGCCGCGCCAGGGTGTCCAGCAGGGCCGTGGAGTCGGACACGTGGGGTGCCGGTTCGGCGTCGGCCAGCTGGCCGAGCAGGGTGGTGAGGGCGCGGGCCGAGTCGAGGTCCCCGGCGGCGGGGAGGATGCGGATGGTCATCGGCGGATCCCCGTTCCGTTCGCGGACGTGCGGGGCTCGGCCGCCTCGCACCGGCAGGGTGCGCTCGGCATCCTCGTTCGCCGTGCTCCCAGGAGCATGCCCACCCTCGACACCCTCACCCGCATCGGCGTTCGACGCACCCTCGTTCGAGGCGCCCTCGTGCGGACGTTCCGGACCGACCTCATGGCGGGGCCTCCTACTTGTCCTCGTCGAGGGTGTACGAACGGTCGTCCGGTACGACGACGGTGGCCTCGCCGCCCCCGACGAGGGCGAGCCGGACGTGCTCGGCGAACGACTCGGCGAACGCGACGCGCTGGGCGTCGGCGGTGTCGAGCGCGAAGGTGATCGGGACGGCCTCGGTGGCCGTGCGCCGGCGGTCGCTGCTGGACTGGCCGGATTCGAGAGGGGTCAGCCTGCCCACGTCGATGACCCGTGCGTCGGTGACCATCAGCTTGGACGTGTCCTTCTTGGAGTCGCTGTCCTTCTCCTCGAAGGTGGCGTAGATGTTGACCCGCGACCCCGGGTTGATCTTCCCCGCCACACCGGTCGAGGCGTCGATCAGGATCGCGATCTCCTGCTGTCCGGCTTCGAGTTCCGGCCGGTCGACGATCATGTCCGACTGGAGCAGGGAACCCTTGCGCAGCTGGGTGACGGCGATCTTGCCGCGGATCTCCGACAGTTCGGTGACGGCGGTGCCGGACAGCCACCGCTCGGGCATCGATATCCTCTCGAACTGGTCCGCCGTCAGCTCCTTGTAGGGTGCGATGTCACCCTTGAGCCGGTACGCGGTCACCTCGGGCCCGACCTTCGCGTTCACGTCACGGATCACCGAGAGCACCCCGGCGAAGGCGGCCAGGGCGCACAGGGCCGAGAGGACCAGCAGGACGACGCCGCGGCGCTGGCGTGAGTTCACTACTTCTCACCTCGTGGGGATGTGCCGGGCAGTTGAGCGGGCCTGCCGTCTCCGCCTGCTCGCGGGCTGTGGAGTTGTCGTACGACTGTCATGCGACCCCTCGGGGAAGGGCCGCGCGGGCCTCGTCGGCGGGGGGTTCCGGCTCCCGTAACGGGGCCGCGCAGAATCCGCAGCGGTCGCCGATGAGTTCGAGGCCGCACCAGTGGCACGTCTCGCGGCGTACGGACGACACGAGCTGGTAGAGCACGGAGACGTCCGAGAGCCCGGCGGCGAACTCGACGAGCTTGCCGGTCCCCCACCAGCGCACGGACTCCTCGGGCAGCGGCACCGGCAGGGACCCCTGGACCTGCCAGTCGGGGGCGAGAGTCGCGGTGACCCAGTCGGACGGCGGCTGCGGCCCCTGTGCGACGAGCAGCCGGGTGCCGAACTCGGGCCCGGCGAGGGGCTCCTGACCGGCGGCGTCGAGCCGGACGAGCTGGGGCCGGGGGTTGGCCAGCACGGCGAACCGGGCGCCCGGCAGCCAGGACTTGGCGTGCGACTTCAGCGAGACCGGCACCCGGTCGAGCTTGGCGACGGAGCCGAGGAGGGCGCCGGCGTAGATGTAGTGCGCGAGCAGGCGTACGGAGGAGGCGAGCACTCCCGGGCTGAAGTCGCACGCGGAGAGCTGCCGCAACTGCTGGGCCAGCAGGGCGAGGCCGAGCGGGGGCAGGTCCACGCCGAGCAGGGCGATGCGGTCGCTCTCCAGCACGGAACGGACCGTGTGCAGCCGACGGGTGAGGGCGGACGGGTCGGAGGCCGAGTGCAGGGCGATGACATAGCCGTGCTGCTCGATCAGGGCGTGCATGCCGACCAGAGAGGCTTCGAGGGTCTCCTGCGGCTGGACGACCGCGGGCGGGGTCTGCCGGTCGTGCGAGGGGAGCACCAGGCCGGAACTGGTGACGGCTATCGCGGTCGGCACGCTGCACACCACCCCGTTCGCTGCGGCGGGGTGGTCGCCCACCGCCTCAGCTGGCCCTGTGAGGAACGGCGTTCCGCCCGCCGTCCCTCCTGCGTCCTCTTGCATCAGCACCATATCCACGGCATGGCCAGATCAACACCGAATCCTCTTGATCAACTCACGGAAGGTGCGGGCCGTATCCACACAGAGTGAGACGCATATGCCCCAACTCGGCAGGTGGTGGCGGCGGTTGAGACCCCTCGTACGGGTGAACGGCTTTCGCGCGGGGAGTGTTGACAACCCCATTGGTCTGGACCAGCGTACCGGGCATGTTCAGACACGGAAGACGCATACACATGCGGACAGAAGCGCGGGAGCGGACACGCCTCCGGCCGGGAGCCGTCACCACGGCCCTCGTCACCGCCCTCGCCCTCGGTCTCTCGCTCGTCGGCGCCGGACAGGCGTCCGCCGCCGACATCAACAACGTCAGGAACGCCGGATTCGAGTCGGGGCTCAGCGACTGGAACTGTTCGGCGGGCAGCGGCGCCATCGTCTCCTCCCCCGTGCACGGCGGTACGGCCGCGCTGCGGGCGACCCCGGCCGGGCAGGACAACGCCCGCTGCACCCAGGCCGTGGCCGTCCGGCCCGGCTCGACGTACACACTCAGCGCCTGGGTGCGCGGCGGGTACGCCTACCTGGGCGCGACCGGTACGGGCACGACCGACGTCTCGACGTGGACCCCGGACTCGGCGGCCTGGAAACAGCTGTCGACGACCTTCACCACGGGCCCCTCGACGACCTCGGTGACGGTCCACACGCACGGCTGGTACGGGCAGGCCGCGTACTACGCCGACGACGTGGCCCTCTTCGGCCCCGACGGCGGCGGTGGCGGCGACCAGCCGCCCACCGTCCCGTCGGCCCCGGCCGGGGTGACGGTGTCGGGCTCGACGTCCTCCTCGGTGTCCCTGGCCTGGAACGCGGTCGCGGGCGCCACGGGTTACCACGTCTACCGGGGCGGTACGAAGGTCCGGTCGGTGACCGGCACTTCGGCGACGGTGACGGGGCTCGCGGCCTCCACCTCGTACACCTTCCAGGTCACGGCGGCGAACGCGGCCGGTGAGTCGGCGCGTTCGGCGACGGTGACCGGGACGACGACGGCGACTCCGGGCGGCGGCACGGGCGTCCCGAAGCACGCCGTGACCGGCTACTGGCAGAACTTCGACAACGGGGCCGCCGTCCAGCACCTCTCGGACGTGCAGCCGAGTTACGACATCATCGCCGTGGCCTTCGCGGACGCCACCGCCACCCCGGGCGCGGTGACCTTCGACCTCGACTCGGCCGGGCTCGGCGGCTACACCGTCGACCGGTTCAAGGCGGACGTCCGGGCCAAGCAGGCGGCCGGCAAGAAGGTCGTCGTGTCGGTCGGCGGTGAGCGCGGCACGGTGGCGGTGAACGACTCGGTCTCCGCGACTAACTTCGCGAACTCGGTGTATGAGCTGATGGGGACGTACGGCTTCGACGGCGTCGACATCGACCTGGAGAACGGGCTCAACGCGACCTACATGACACAGGCTCTGCGGACGCTGTCGTCGAAGGCGGGCCCGTCGCTGGTCATCACGATGGCGCCGCAGACCATCGACATGCAGTCGACGTCGAACGCGTACTTCCGGACCGCCCTGAACATCAAGGACATCCTGACCGTCGTCAACATGCAGTACTACAACAGCGGTTCCATGCTGGGCTGCGACGGCAAGGTCTACAGCCAGGGGTCGGTGGACTTCCTCACCGCCCTCGCCTGCATCCAGCTGGAGAACGGTCTCGCACCCTCCCAGGTGGGGCTGGGGCTGCCCGCCTCGACGCGGGGAGCGGGCAGCGGGTACGTGTCGCCGGCCGTGGTGAACGACGCCCTCGACTGTCTGACGCGCGGCACGAACTGCGGCTCCTTCAAGCCGCCGCGGACGTACCCCGACCTGCGGGGCGCGATGACCTGGTCGACCAACTGGGACGCCACGGCGGGCAACGCGTGGTCGAACGCGGTGGGGCCGCACGTGCACGGGCTGCCGTAGGCGACAAGGGTGACCCGCGCCGGTGTGGCGCGGGTCACCGGAACCTCTCCCGCCGCACGGACAGACATGGGTGTGAGGTGGGAGAGGTGCATACGAGATGAGTGACCCAGAGCGGGCACGGGCGGAGGCGGAGTCCTCGGTCCGGGCACGGATCCGGGCGGGCGACCGGGAGACCTTCGCGGAGGTCTACGACGCGTACGCGCGGACCGTCTACAACCACGCCTATCGGCTGACCGGCGACTGGTCGACGGCCGAGGAGGTGATGGCGGACACCTTCCTCGACGCCTGGCGCACCCGGCGGCGACTGGAGCCGGACGGCGGCTCGTTGAAGCCGTGGCTGCTGGGCATGGCGACCAACAAGGCCCGCAACGCCAACCGCGGTCTCAACCGCCGGCTGGCGTTCCTGGCCCGCCGGCCCGCCCCGGCCCCGGTGGCCGACTTCGCCGAGGAGACCGCCGGGCGACTGGACGACGCCCGCCGGCTCGCCGCCGTGCGCCAGGTGTACGGCCGGCTGCGGCGCGGGGAACGGGAGGTGCTGGCGCTGTGCGTGTGGGCCGGCCTCGACTACGGGCAGGCGGCCGAGGCGCTGGGTGTGCCCGTGGGGACCGTGCGGTCGCGGCTCTCACGGGCCCGCGCGCGGCTGGCCCGTCTCACCGACGAGCGGCTGCGCGCGGAACGCGCGGAGGACGGGGAACCGGGGCGCGGTCGCGGAGAGGTACAGAGCGAGGCCGTGTTCGCGGCCCGTCCGCTCAAGGAGATCCAGGAGGGAACCCGATGAACGAGGTGCCGGCCCGACTGCTGCCGCCCCCGCCCGAACGGGACGTCCCGCCTGATCGCCTCGCCCACCACAAGGACCGTTTGATGCGACTCATCGACGACGACCGGGCCACGGCGCCCACCGTTCCCGCCCCGGCGGCCCCCCGCCCCCGCCCGCGGCTGCCCCGCCCGGCGCTGTGGCTGCCCGCCGCCGCGCTGACCCTGGCCGGGGTGCTGACCGCCGGTCTGGTCACGACCACGGACTCCGGCGACGGTCCGCGGCGCTCCGACGGCGGGAGCGCCGTCGTCCTGCTCGACCGGATCGCCGACGTCGCCGCGCGCACGGAGGTCGAGCCGGTCCGCGACGACCAACTGGTCTACGTCAAGAGCCTGACGGCCGGCGCGGAGGCCGTGGAGGACGGCCCGTACAGGCCGGGGAAGCTGCACCGGCGGGAGGTGTGGGTGTCGCAGGAGCCGGGCCCGGTGAAGCAGCTGGCCCTGCACTACGAGGGCGGCGCCTACTCCCCGCTCCGGGAGCTGCTGCCGCCGGGGTCGCCCGGCGTCCCCGCCGGGATCGACCGCCCCACCTACCGGTGGCTGGCTTCCCTGCCCACCGACCCCGACGACCTGCTGGCCGAGCTGTACCGCCTGACCAGGACATGGAAGGGCGAGGAGAAGGCACAGGCCGTCTTCGACAGGATCGGCGGACTGCTCGGGGAGACGGTCATGCCGCCGAGGACCGCCGCCGCGCTCTACGAGGCCGCCGCGAAGATCCCCGGGGTGACCCGCACCGACGACGCGGTCGACCCCGCCGGACGCCACGGGGTCGGCATCCGCCGCGTCGACACACGCGCCAAGTGGGCCACCGAGTGGGTCTTCGACCGGGAGACCCTCGCGTTCCTCGGCGAACGCAGCCGGCTCACGGCGGACGGCCCGATGGGCGCCGAGGGCACGGTCCTGAGCGAGACCGCCGTCCTCGAACGGGCCGTCGTAGACGCGTACCGCGAGCGGCCGGGGTCGTAGGTCATCCCATGGGGCGGTAGTGGCCGAGGACCTGCGCCAGGTGGGCGAACCACTGGTGGAGGCGTTCGCGGGGCCTGGCCTCGACGGAGCACTCGAAGAAGGTGCCGTCGACGTGGATCACGGCGACCATGAGGGCCTTGCCGTTGCCGCTCGCCTTGTAGTGGACGCTGCGGATCTCGGGCCAGGGGAAGTCGACGGAGACGCCGTGGTCCTCGAAGGCGACGCCACCGCCGTCGACGACGACGGAGTTGTGGCGGTCGACGGCCATGAACTCCGGCCCCTGGAACGGCACCTCGCCCGCGGGCGGCTGGGGGTACGGGTGGCCGGGCGGCGTCGGCTGCCCGTACGCCTGGGGCGGCTGCCCGTACGGCTGCTGCGGCTGCCCGTACGGCTGCTGCGGCTGCCCGTAGGGCTGGGGCGGCTGGGCGTAGGGCTGGGGCGGCTGGGCGTAGGGCTGGGGTGGACCGGGCGGCGCGGCGGGGGGCGTGTACGGCGGGGGCGGGGGGCCGAAGCCCGGCCGGTCCCCCGACGCCGTCCACGGCTGCGCCGGCGGTGGTGGTGGCGGCTGGTGACCCTGCTCGGGCTGCTCCATGACTGTTCGTCCCCCTGCCCCGTGCTGATGTTCGTACGGCACCGTATCCCTCACCCACCCGTGAAACATTCCCCGGGGGCCACCGCATCAAGGGAGTGAGAGGCGGCGGAGAGAAGCAGCGGCCCAGGCCCACACGAGCTCGTTCAGGGGGAGCCGGAGATGAGACAAGTCCGCGCGGACGGATACCAGGAGTTCGCGGCGGCGCGCGCGGGGCATCTGTACCGGTCCGCGTGTCTGCTCACCGGCGGGGACACGCATCTCGCCGAGGACCTCGTCCAGGAGACGCTCGGGCGGCTGTACGTGAAATGGGGGCGGGTGCGGCGGGCGGAGAACCCGGCCGGATACGCGCAGACCGTGCTGACCAGGACCTTCCTCGCCCACCGCAGGCGGCGCAGCAGCGGGGAACGGGCCACCGACGTGTTCCCGGACGTGCCCGCCGCACCGGGCTCCGACTCGTCGCTGCGGCTCACCCTCGTCGAGGCGCTGGCACAACTGCCGCCCAAGGACCGGGCGGTGGTCGTCCTGCGGTACTGGGAGGACCGGTCCATCGAGGAGACCGCAACGGCGATGAACACCAGTTCGGCGGCGGTGCGCACCCGGTGCGTCCGCGCCCTCGCCCGGCTGCGCGCCCTGCTCGGGGACACGATCGGTGAGTACGCCACCCCCTGAGCCACCCCGCCGGATGCCGACGGCACGCACACCCACAGTCACACCCCACTCCGAGAAACGGTGGTTCGTCATGCCCCTGGATCAGCACGCAGACCCCTTCGAGGAACGGCTCGGCGACGCCCTGCGCCGGGCCGGCGACGGCTTCGAGTCCGAGGGACACTCCCTGGTCGACGGCGGAGCCGCACGCGGCCGGCGGCGGCTGTTCCGGCGCCGGGCGGCGATGCTGGGCGGCGTCGCCGGGATCGCGCTGGTCGCCGTGGGCGGGGCGGTGCTGCTCCCCGGCACCGGAGGCGGCAGCGGGAAGCAGTCCGTGGCGGCGGAGCGGTCCGGTGAGCCGGACGTCAGGGACGACGACGGCAAGGTGTCCGGCGCCCAGCTCGTCGAGCGGCTCAAGGATCTGCTGCCGGAGGGGAAGTCGAGCGGGGAGTCCGCGCGCGGCACGGGCGCGCAGGCGGGGCCGTACGCACGGGTCGTGTACGACGACGGGGAGGGCGCGTCGGCGGTACAGCTGGCGCTCGGGCGGGTCGACCCCGACAGCGAGCAGGCCCGGCAGCTGACGGCCTGCCCCGACAAGGCGGCCGTCAGGTACGACTCCTGCACGGAGAGCACCCTGTCGGACGGCGCGCGCCTGATGCTCTTCCAGGGGTACGAGTACCCCGACCGCCGCGTGGACACCAAGCACTGGTACGCGCAGCTGGTCGACCCGGACGGGTTCGAGGTGAGCGTCATGGAGTGGAACGCCGAGGCGCAGAAGGACGCGCCGGTCACCCGTGCGGAGCCTCCGCTGCCCATCGCCGCTCTGCGGGCGATCGTGACGGAGCCGCAGTGGCGCGAGGTCGTCGACGCCGTTCCGGAGGACGAGGCGGAGGACGGGGACCGGAAGCCGTCGTCGACGGAGAAGCCCCGGACCGGTCCCGTCGACGCTCCGACGGTGGACGGCCTCGCCATCCGCAAGACGCTCCTCGGGCTGCTCCCGGAGGGGGTCAACACCGTCGAGGAGGGCAATCAGGAGTCGGACTTCGCCCATGTCGTCCTCGACGACGGCAAGGGGCGGAGCCTGGTGCAGATCAATGTGCAGCCGGGGATGGCGGACCTCGCGGACTCGCTGTTCGAGGGGGACGCCGAGACCCTGCCCGACGGCACGAAGGTCGCCGTCCGGCAGGAGCCCGGCGAGAAGGGCGGCGAGGGGGTCGTGATGTGGACCGTGGACACGCTCCGCACCGACGGGCTGCGGGTCGTGATCAGCGCCTTCAACTCCGGCGCCCAGCACACGGCCGCGACCCGCGGGACCCCCGCGCTCACCATGGCGCAGCTGAAGGAGATCGCCACCAGCGGGACCTGGAAGACGATCGGCTAGCCGGTCCCGCCGCTCCTCGCAGCGAGGTCGTCCTCGCAGCGGGTCAGAAGAAGTCCGCCCACGGCTGGTCCCAGATCTGCTTCACGGCCAGGACCAGGAACAGCAGGCCCGCGAGGGCCAGCATCGTGTTGCTGAGGACGCCGTTGCGCCATTCCCTCGGGGTGCGGGAGGAGTTGAGGAGCCACAGGAGGGTGGCGGCGAGGAAGGGGAGGAAGGCCGCGCCGAGGACGCCGTAGAGGATGATCAGGCGGAACGGCTGGCCCTGGAAGAGCAGGACGATGGGCGGGAAGGTCAGCCACAGCAGGTAGGCGCGGAACGGCCAGGACTTCTCGCGCCGGCCGGAGGCGACCTCCTCGCCCGTGACCGCCGCCTTGCGGCGGAAGCGCTCCACGAAGTCGGCGAACATCAGGCTCACGCCGTGCCAGACGCCGATGAGCGAGGTGTACGAGGTGGCGAAGAAGCCGATCAGGAAGAACTTGGCGGTGGCCGTGCCGTACTCGTCGGCCAGGATGTCGCCGAGCTGGATGAGACCCTTGTCGCCGGAGGCGATGGCGATGTTCGCGGAGTGCAGCAGTTCGGCGCCGACGAAGAGCATCGAGATCACGAAGATGCCGGTGGTGATGTACGCGACCCGGTTGTCGAGGCGCATGATCTTCATCCAGCCGGTGTTCGTCCAGCCCTTGGCGTTGACCCAGTAGCCGTACGCGGCGAGCGTGATCGTGCCGCCGACGCCGCCGATCAGACCGAGGGTGTTGAGGATCGAGTCCTTCTCGTCGGGCAGCACGGGCAGGAGCCCGGCGAAGGCGTCCGCGAGGTTGGGGGTGACCCTGATCGCCAGGTAGACGGTGACGACGAACATGACGCCCACGAGGACCGTCATGACCTTCTCGAAGACCTCGTACTTGTTGAACCAGACGAAGACCAGACCGCTCAGACCGCACAGGACGGCCCACCACTTGAGGTCCATGACGTCCGGGAACAGCGCCTGCAGGGGCAGGGCGCTGGAGGACATCGCGGCCGCGCCGTACACGAAGCCCCAGATCACGACGTAGACGACGAAGAACCACGTCGTCCAGCGGCCGAGGCTCGCCCAGCCGTCGAAGAGGGTGCGGCCGGTGGACAGGTGCCAGCGGCCGGCCGCCTCGGCGAGGGAGATCTTGACGAGGCAGCCGATGACGGCCGCCCACAGCAGGGTGTAACCGAAGTTGCTGCCCGCGATCAGTGTCGCGACGAGGTCACCGGCGCCGACACCGGTCGCGGCGACGACGATGCCGGGGCCGATGTACTTCCAACTGGATGCGCGGGGTGGGGGGTTGGGGCCGGATGGTGCGGGGGTGTCAGTGGGGTTTCCCGTGGTGTCCGCCATGCAGGTCAAGAAACCCCAAAGCCCCCGCCCGAACAAGAGGGCCTCCCGAACACCCCCGCCACACCACACGGATCCACACACGACCACGCGGACACACCCCGCCAGGAATCCACAGACAACCCCGCGGGCACGCCCCCCAGAGGCGCGGGGAACTGCGCGGGCACGCCCCCCTCGGGGGCGCAGACAACCACGCGGGCGCGCCCCTTCAGAGGCGCGGGGAACTGCGCGGCCGGCCACGACGAACGCGCGGGCGAACGACGACCCGAGGCCCGCAGACGACCGACCCCGGCGACCGACGACTCCCGCGAGCGACACCCCCGGCGAGGCGAACGACGGCCCCGGCAACCAAAAGCCACCGAGGCCACCGAAGCCGCCGACCCCGGCGGAGCGCTACGGCTGTCGCCGACCGCACCCGTCCGCCCCGCAGGTTCCGAGCTCGAACCACACGGTCTTGCCCGGCCCGTCCTGGTGGCAGCCCCAGCGCCCGGCCAGCGCGTCCACCAGGAACATCCCCCTGCCGCTCTCCGATATCTCCGTCGTCGCCCGGCGCACCCGGGGCGGGCGGCCGTCCGTGTCCGACACCTCGCAGCGCAGCACACCGTGCGCGGCCGACAGAGTCAGCTTCAGCCGGCTCTCCGCGTGCACGAGCGCGTTGGTGACCAGCTCGCTCACCAGCAGCTCCGCCGTGTCGGTCTGGTCGAGCAGTCCCCATCCCTCCAGCTGCCGGCGCACCTGCGCGCGGGCCTGTGCGGCGGCGGTGGGACGGGGGTCGTACTCGACGCTCAAGTGGCCCGCACCCATGGGGGGTTGGGGGTACGAGGCGAAATGGGGGCCGGAATCCGGAAGGAGACCCCCGGAGCGATGCAGCATGTTTCCAGGGTTGCCGCCGTACGTACGCGGCACACGGGGAGGATTACCCGTTTCCGGCCGTGCATATACCTGTTTCCTGCCTGCTTACGTCCACAATCAGGGGATTATGACACCTATTCACCCTTACGCGGTCGTGCGCGGCTTACGCGCCCACCGGCCGCTCCTCCCACTCTTGACCTGGTCATGCCAGACCTCCACCATGAGCGCCACACCCGCACGAGGGCCTGCCGGACGCCCCCAGGTCGTCGCCAGGCCCGAGGCACGTCGCAAGGATCCACCCCCCGCTCCACTCCCCACTTCCGGAGACCCCGGAATTCCTGGAGAACAGAGGAGACTTCATGCGACTCCGCATACGCGGCAGGTCGGCCACCCCCGACGGCACGGGCAGGAGATCGGGCCGCCGCACCGCCGGCCTCGCCACCCTGCTGGCCCTCGCCCTCGCCGCCCCGGTCGCCGCGACGACCACGGACGCGACGGCGACCAGCGCCGAGCGGCCCAGGGCCTCGGCGGACGACATCCGCCAGTACGAGGTCCACATGCACTCGGACAGCAAGTCACGCACGGCGCTGCAACAGGCCGGTGTGACCGTGGACGACGCCGACGACCACTCGGTCTTCGTCTCCGGACGCGCGGACCAGATCAAGAAGCTGAGGCAGCAGGGCTACGAGATCACCAAGCTCGGCGCGGCGCCGGACCGCTCGAACGGCGAGGACGACGTACGGCTCTTCGACTTCCCGTCCGCCGACTCCCGCTACCACAACTACGCGGAGATGACGAACGAGATCAACTCCGTGGTCGCGGCCAACAGTTCGATCGCCAGCCAGCGGGTGATCGGCACGACGTACCAGGGCCGGAACATCGTCGCCATCAAGATCAGCGACAACGTCGGCACGGACGAGGCCGAGCCCGAGGTGCTGTTCACCCACCACCAGCACGCCCGTGAGCACCTCACCGTCGAGATGGCGCTCTATCTGCTCGACGAGCTGACCTCCGACTACGGGACCGACTCCCGGGTCACGAACATGGTGAACAACCGCGAGATCTGGATCATCCCGGACGTCAACCCCGACGGCGGCGAGTACGACGTCGCCACCGGCTCGTACCGCTCGTGGCGCAAGAACCGCCAGCCCAACAGCGGCTCGTCGGCCGTCGGCACCGACCTCAACCGCAACTGGAACTACCGCTGGGGCTGCTGCGGCGGCTCGTCCGGGTCGACGTCCTCGGACACCTACCGGGGTCGGGCCGCCGAGTCGGCGCCCGAGGTGAAGGTCGTCGCCGACTTCGTGCGCGGCCGGGTCGTGGGCGGGGTCCAGCAGATCAAGTCCGCGATCGACTTCCACACCTACAGCGAGCTGGTGCTGTGGCCGTTCGGGTACACGACCGCCAACACGACGACCGGGATGACGACGGACGACCGCAACGCGTTCGCGACGGTCGGCGGGAAGATGGCCACGAGCAACGGGTACACGCCCGAGCAGTCCAGCGACCTCTACATCACGGACGGGTCGATCGACGACTGGCTGTGGGGCAACCAGAAGATCTTCGCCTACACCTTCGAGATGTATCCGGGATCGGCCGGGGGCGGCGGGTTCTACCCGCCCGACGAGGTGATCGCCCGGGAGACCTCGCGCAACCGTGACGCGGTGCTGCAGCTGCTGGAGAACTCGGACTGCATGTACCGGTCGATCGGCAAGGAGGCGCAGTACTGCTAGCCGTGGGCTTCGTTCTGTGAGGGGGAGCCGCGGGACCGCCGAGGTGGCAGGTCCCGCGGCTCTCCGTCGTCCTTACGGGGTGCTGTCCCCGGACTCCGCCTCGTCGGGACCGTGGTCACCCTGGTCGCCGTGGTCACCCTGGTCGCCGTCGTCGAAGTACGCGTCCAGGACCTCGTCGATCTGCTTCTCCCAGACCGCGTGCTCCGACTTGGCCTTGGCCTCGATCTCCAGGAAGTACCAGCGGCGGTCCGGGGTGTGGACCGTGATCGTGAAACGCTTGCCGAAGCGGGGGGACTCCGTCTCGATCGCGCCGATCTCGTCCCAGCCGAAGTCGCACTCCTGGTCGTCCAGACGCAGCCGTACGCCACGGCTGTCGGCGGTGATCCTCGCGCGGCGGTCGGATGCCTCGAAGACGGGGCCGTCGGCCGGCTCGTCCGTGGCTTCCGCGTCGTCCCCGGCGTCTTCCTCGGCCGCGCCGTCGGCCGCTGGTTCCGCTTCCGCGTCGGCGGGCGCCTTGCCGAGGGACGGCTTCGGCGCCTCGGCGGCAGCCGGCTCGTTCCGCTCCGGGGCAGCCTCGTCCGGCTCGACGGGCTCCGTCGGCTTGATGTCCTCCGGCTCCTCCTGCTTCTCCTTCTTCACGGACACCGGTGCCGTGAGTCCGGGGATGTGCGACGGGTCGACCGCGGCGGCGGCCAGGGGCTGGTTGTTCGAACCGATGCGCTGCTCCACAGCGGGCAGTATGGTCGACGATCCTGTGCCGGGGACAGTCGGGCCGGGCATATGTCCGTATCTGGATTTCATGACCCCGCCCCGCCGCCCCGCGTCATCCGGACACGTCCGTACGAACAGGCTCAGTACGGGTCCAGGACCGCCAGGGCGTCGATCTCGATCAGGAGGCCGGCCGGGAGGCCCACGTACACCGTCGTGCGGGCCGCCGGGGCCGCGGTGAGGTGTTCCTCGAAGTACGCGTTGTAGAGCGCGTTCATCTCGGCGAAGTGGTCCACGTCGGTGAGGTAGACGCGGATCATCATCACGTCGTCCCACGTGGCGCCGCCCTCCTCCAGGATCGCCCGGACGTTGGCGAGGGTCTGGAGGGTCTGTTCGCGCAGGGTGGGGCCGGCGGGGGTGGGGGGCTCGCCCTCGACGGCCGGGAGGAAGCCGACCTGGCCCGCTACCTGGAGGATGTTGCCCTTGCGCACGCCGTGGGAGAACTTCGCGGGCGGAGCGGTGTGGGTGGAGGGGGTGAGGGCGACCTTCTCGCTCCCGCCGTTCCCGCCGGCCGCGTCGTTCCTGGCGGTCCTGTCGGTCATACCGTGTCCTTCGCTGGAGTTCTGCCGGAGTACTCGCCGCTGATCGCGTCCGCGGTGCGGCGGACCAGCGGGAGCAGGGTGAGGAGTTCGTCGGCGGTGACGACGACGTTGGGCGCGGAGACCGACATCGCCGCGACGACCCGGCCGTCGACGCCTCGCACGGGTGCGGCGACGCAGTTGATGGACTCCTCGTGGCCACCCAGGTCGGTGGCCCAGCCCTGCTCGCGGACCCGCGCCAGCTCCTGGAGGAAGGCGGGGGCGTCGGGGGTCGAACGGGGCGTGTACAGGGGGTAGTCGAGCCTCTCCGCGAGGGCGCGGCGCTCGGCCTCGGGGAGGTCGGCGAGGAGCAGCTTGGCGACGGCCGCGACCGTGAGGGCGACCGGTTTGCCGATGCGGGAGTACATACGGACCGGGTAGCGGCTCTCCACCTTGTCGATGTAGATGACCTCGTTCTCCTCGTGGACGGCGAGGTGGACGGTGTGGCCGCAGTGCTCGTTGAGGCGGACGAGGTGGGGGTGGGCGATCTCGCGGATGTCGAGGTTCTCGACGGCCTCCTGGGCGAGCGCGAAGAGGCGGGCGCCGAGGCGGTAGCGCTGGTCGGACTGGCGGTAGACGAGGCCGTGTTCGTGCAGGGTCCGCAGGAGGCGCAGGGCCGTGGACTTGTGGACGCCGAGGCGGTCGGCGACCCGGCCGAGGTCGGCGGGCCCCTCGGCGAGCAGCGGCAGGATGCTCAGCGCGCGGTCGACGGTCTGGCTCATGGGGTGCGTGCCTCCTCGGGGTCCTGATCGGCCTGCGTCCAGCCGGGGCCGAGTCGAAGTCTCCCCCACGTGTCGTCGTCCAGGGCCGCCAGACGATCGGCGTGGTCCCGGGACGGTGGGGTGGCGAGGTCGCCGGGGGCGGTGAGGGCGGCGGCGGCCATGAGGTGGCCGTGGCGCAGGCGATCGCGGGCGGGGAGGGCGCGCAGGGCGGCGGAGAGGAAGCCGGCGGCGAAGGCGTCGCCGGCGCCGGTCGCCGCCACGACGTGGACGGTGGGGGCGGGGACGAAGGTGGTCGTGTCCGCGGCCGGCCGGGTGCGCGTCGCCGTGGGGGCGCCCGCGGCCGAGGTGGGGCCGGGGGCGGGCGGGCGCTCGAACAGGGTGGCTCCGTGGGCTCCCTGTTTCACCACCAGGGCGGCGGGCTCCGGGAGGAGGGTGCGGATCGAGGTCGGGCCGCCGGTGACGCCCCAGGCTTCGTGCGCCTCGTCCTCGCCCACGAGGACGAGGTCGGCGGCGCGGGCCAGTTCGAGCAGGACGCGGGGGCCGTCGGAGGTGCGCCACAGGCCCGGGCGGTGGTTGACGTCGAAGGAGATCAGGGGACGGCCGGGGTGCGGGGCCGTCAGGTCGCGCAGCAGGGCCAGGCAGCCGTCGGACAGGGCCGCGGTGATGCCGGAGAGGTGCAGGACGCGTCCGGCGCGTGCCGCCGCTAGGTCCACGGTGGCGGGCGACATCGCCGAGGCGGCCGAACCGGCCCGGTAGTAGGCGACCTCGTGCGCGTCGGTGGCCCGGTCCCCCGCCGTGCGGAAGTACACGCCGGTCGGCCGGGCGGGGTCCCGTCGCACGGAGGTCACGTCCACGCCGTGGCCGCCGATCGTCTCGACCAGATGGTCCCCGAACCCGTCGGCCCCCACCCGGCTCACCCAGCGGACGGTGTGCCCGGCCGCCGCCAGCGCGCACGCGAGGTTGGACTCGGCGCCGCCGACGGCCCGGTCGAAGGAGGGGACGTCGGCGAGGCGCCCGGGGCGGGCCGGAAGAAAGGTGACCATGGACTCGCCGAGCGCGACGACGTCGACGCCGGCGGGAGCGGCGCCGGGGGAACGGAGTCCGTCGGCGGTCACGGTGGTGCGGGCTCCTCGTCGCGTGGGCGGGTGGTTTCGGCACCGTTGACCCGGTGTCGGCTGGGATGTTAGACAGCTGTCAACGGTATGTGCAATGGGCGTTGCATCGAATGCAACGCACCCCGTCAGGGAGGACCCCATGGGCGTCGAGAGTGCCGAAGCGCTGGCCCGGCTGGCCGGCGAACGTGTCGACCACCGCTTCAGGGGCCTCCCGCCGGACGCCGACGGCAGCACCGTGGCCGAGCTGGCGGACCGCCGCCTCAACCTGTTCACCGACGGCTTCACCACGCCCGTGCTCGCCCTGTCCGCCGAGCGCCTGGAGCACAACCTGGCGCTGATGGAGACCTACTCCGCCCGCCACGGCCTCGCCTTCGCCCCGCACGGCAAGACGTCCATGGCACCGCGGCTGTTCTGGCGGCAGATCGAGCACGGCGCCTGGGGCATCACCCTGGCCGTGCCCCATCAGGTGCGGGTGGCGCGGGAGTTCGGGATCGAGCGGGTCTTCCTGGCGAACGAGGTCGTCGACCCGGCCGCCCTGCGGTGGATCGCCGGCGAGCTGGCCGCCGACCCCGCCTTCCGCTTCGTCTGTTACGTCGACTCCGTGCGCGGTGTCGAGCTGATGGACACGGCGCTGCGGGCCGCCGGGACCGCGACCCGCCCGGTCGACGTGGTCGTGGAGCTGGGCGCGGGAGAGGGCGCGCGCACCGGGGTCCGTACGGAGGCGGAGTGCGCGGCCGTCGCGGACGCGGTGGCCGCGGCCGGGACGCTGCGGCTCGTGGGGGTCGCCGGATACGAGGGCGAGGTGCCCCGCGCCGACCCCGAGCGGGTGGGCGCGTGGCTGCGCCGGCTGACCGCGCTGGCCGTCGACTTCGACAAGGCGGGGCGGTTCGCGGGGCTGGACGAGGTCATCGTCAGCGCGGGCGGCAGCGCGTGGTTCGACGCGGTCGCCGAGGTCTTCGCCGAGCTGCCCGAACTGTCCGTGCCCGTACTGAAGTTGCTGCGGTCGGGCGCGTACGTCTCGCACGACGCCGGTCACTACCGGAGGGTGACCCCCTTCAACCGCGTCCCCGAGGAGGGCTCCCTGGAGCCCGCGTTCCGGCTCTGGGCACAGGTCGTCTCCCGTCCCACCCCGGGCCAGGCGTTCGCCAACGCGGGCAAGCGCGACGCCGCGCACGACCTGGACCTGCCGTCCGCCGAGGTGGTGCGGGACGCGGGCACGGGCGCGGTCCGCGACGCCTCCGGGATCACCGTCACGGCGCTGTCCGACCAGCACGCGTGGCTGCGCACCGAGGACGGGGCCGCGCTGGAGGTGGGTGACTGGGTGGGGCTGGGGCTCTCGCATCCCTGCACGTCGTTCGACAAGTGGCAGCTGATCCCGGTGGTGGAGGCGGACGGCACCGTCGTGGACTACGTCCGCACGTTCTTCTGAGCCCGCGGCGACCGCTCCCCGTCCGGCACAGCCCGAGAGGTGACGTACATGGACCTGGTCTTCCGTGACGCCGAGGTCGTCGACGGTTCCGGCGAGCCCTCGTACCGGGCCGACGTGGTCGTGGCGGACGGCAGGATCACCACGATCGTCAAGGAGGCTGCCGCCGCCGGGTGCCAGCGGCCGAGGGCCCGGCGGGAGATCGACGCCGAGGGCCTGGTCCTGACCCCCGGCTTCATCGACATGCACGCCCACAGCGACCTCGCGCTCCTGCGGGACCCCGAGCACACCGCGAAGACGGCGCAGGGGGTGACCCTGGAGGTCCTCGGCCAGGACGGGCTGTCGTACGCGCCGGTCGACGACCGCACCCTCGAAGAGGTCCGCCGCGCGATCACCGGCTGGAACGGCTACGGCGAGGACATCGACTTCACCTGGCGTTCGGTCGGTGAGTACCTGGACCGCCTCGACCACGGCTTCGACGGCGAGGGCATCGCCGTGAACGCCGCGTACCTCGTCCCCCAGGGCACGGTGCGGATGCTCGCCGTGGGCTGGGAGGACCGGGAGGCGACGCCCCGGGAGCTGGACCGGATGCGGGAGGCGGTGGCGGCGGGCCTGCGGGAGGGCGCGGTCGGGATGTCGTCGGGGCTCACCTACACCCCCGGCATGTACGCCGGCGACGCCGAACTCACCGAGCTGTGCCGGGTGGTGGCCTCGTACGGCGGCTACTACTGCCCGCACCACCGCTCCTACGGGGCGGGCGCGCTGCGGGCGTACGGGGAGATGGTCGCCCTGACCCGGGAGGCCGGCTGCGCCCTCCATCTGGCCCACGCCACCATGAACTTCGGCGTGAACGAGGGACGGGCGCCGGAACTCCTCGCGCTCCTCGACGACGCGCTCGCGGCCGGCGCGGACATCACGCTCGACACCTACCCCTACACCCCCGGCTGCACGACGCTCGTGGCGCTGCTGCCGAGCTGGGCGGGCGAGGGCGGCCCGGAGGCGGTGCTCGCGCGGCTGAGGGACGACGGCACGGCCGAACGGGTCCGGTACGACATGGAGGTCGTCGGCGCCGACGGCTGCCACGGCGTGCCCGTCGACTGGGACACGGTCGAGATCTCGGGCGTCACCGACCCGGCGCTGTCGTCGTACGTGGGACGGACGGTCGCGCGGTCGGCCGGGGCGCGCCGCGAGGAGCCCTGGGTGACCGCCCGCCGACTGCTCCTGCAGGACCGGCTCGGCTCCACGGTCCTCCAGCACGTCGGGCACGAGGAGAACGTGCGGGCCGTCATGCGCCACCGTGCGCACACCGGCGGCTCGGACGGCATCCTGCGCGGCGACAAGCCGCATCCGCGCGCGTACGGGACGTTCCCGCACTATCTCGGCCGGTACGTGAGGGAGCTGGGCGTGCTCTCCCTGGAGGAGTGCGTCGCCCACCTCACCTCACGCCCCGCCGCGCGGCTCCGTCTCGCGGACCGGGGACTCGTCCGCGAGGGGTACCGCGCCGACCTGGTGCTGTTCGACCCGGCGACCGTGGCCGCCGGGTCGACGTACGAGGCTCCGCGCACCCTGCCGACCGGCATCCCGTACGTCCTGGTCGACGGCCGTCCCGTCATCGAGGACGGCCGCCGCACGGACGTACTGGCGGGCCGGGCGGTCCGGCGCGGCGCCTGAGGGGTTCCCTACGGCCTGGGAAGGATGCAGCCGCTGCGGGTGAGGTCGAGCTTGTTGTCCACGCCGAAGCAGGCGGGGACGTGCCAGGTCTGCTGCCCGTAGTTGATGCCCGGGCGGACGGTCACGTTGCCGTTCGCGTCGACCTCGCAGGGGTTGTTGTCGGTGCAGCGCCCGCCGTCCTCGTTGCCGGTGTTGTTGACGCCGACGACCTTGCCGGTGGCGTTGTTCAGGACCGGGGAGCCCGAGGTGCCGCCGATGGTCTGGCAGGCGGAGGTGTAACGGATGGAGTCCTTCCAGGTCCAGGCACCCTCCTTCAGGCGGTACGCGTACCCGTCGACGGCGCAGCTGTAGGTCCGCTTCCAGTACCCCGAGACGACGGTGATGGGGGTGCCGACGGCCGGGCGGGCGGTGTCGTAGACGAGGGCGTCGATGCCGTACGTGCTCTTGATCTGCGCGTACGTGGTGGTGAGCTGGTACACCGCCATGTCCGTGTCGGTCATCGTGCCGTACGCGATCTTGCTGGCGCGCAGCGTGCCGACGCGGGTGCCGGCGGAGTTGAGCAGGCCGAAGGTGCGGCTGGAGGCCCGGTCGACGAGGACCTGGCCGGCGGCCGGGAAGCCGGTCTCCAGGCAGTGGCCGTTGGTCATCACCAGCGCCGGGTCGTCGTCCTCGGAGGCGGGCATCCGCACGACCGAGCCGGAACAGTTGCTGAGCGAGACGGTGCCGGCGAAGTTGACGGCCTTGACCGCCGGGGCCGGGGCCGCGAGGTCGGCCACGGCCTTGTTCGCCGTGCCGACGACGGTGCCGACCGCCGACTTCACGGGCGCCGCCGCGGGCTCCGGCGCCGCGATCGCCGGTGCCGCGCCCGCCCCGGTGATCACCAGGGCGAACAGCGCGGCGACGAGAGGCTTTCTCATGTGGGGGTCCCCTCTTGCTACGTGGTGGGCCACGTGGGTGGCTGAAGATCTTTCGGCCACCGCAGTTTGTCATGCGCATTGTGAAGGCCGGGTGATGACCGAGCAAGGAGTTGGTTCCGGCCGCACGATCTTCGGCCAGGGGGCGGGGGATCGCCAGGACGGCACCGGAGGCGGCCGAGGGCGCGACGAGGCGCCCGGTGGACGGAGTGTGGCGGTGCGTCACACGGGCGGGCAGGTCCCACGACCGGGCCTGCGGGCGGCTCCGCATGCCTCGGTGAGGGTTCTCCCCGCCGACCGTGCGCGCGGGGCTCCCGGGCCGAACCCGTGGACGGGCCGCTCGCGTCGGCTACTTGGGGCCCTTCGTGGCCCCTTGGCCCCGGCCCTGCTTGCCGTTCCCGTTGCCCCGGGGGGACGAGGTCGGCGTGACGGCCGACGAGGTGGACGGGGTGGCGGAGGCCGGGGCGGAGGAGGCGGAGCCGGAGGGCTCGGCGGTGGCGGCCGTGGACGGGGTCGTGGAGGCGTCGGGAGAGGGGGTGCCGGAGGCCGCCGGGCCGGTGGTCCCGCCGCCCGACGGGGAGGCCGCCTCCCCGTCGCCGGACCGGGCGCCCCCGGGGCCGGACCCGGTGGGAGCCGGGACACCCGGAGTCTCCTGGCCGTCGGAGCCGAGACCGGCCAGTCCCGCCGCCGCGACACCCATGAGCAGCGCGGCGCCGAGGCCGCCCGCGATCAGCAGGCCGCGCCGCCGGGCCCGACGCCGCCCGCGCGTGGCACGCCGCCCGTCCACGGGCCGCGCCCGGCGCCCGCCCGCGCCCGGGGCACCGGCCCACCCGTCCGCCGCCCGCTCACCGAACTCGTGCGGCTCATGCGGCCCTGCCCCTGCGTCGCCGTACGCCGCATCCTCCCCATACGCCTCGGCCCGGCCGTACGGCACACCCCCCGCAGGCGGCTCCGCCGCTCCGTACGCCACACGTTCGCCGTACGCGGCACCCACCGCCCCGGCACCCTCCGCCGCCGGGCCGCCCGCCTCCGGGCCCGGCCCGTCCGCCACGATCTCGTCCAGCTGAACGGTGTCGTCGTAGGCGTTCTGCCAGCCGTGGGCGGTGGCCGGGTCCCTGAAAGCGTCGTAGGCGGGTGCGGGAAGGGGGTCGCCGACGGGGTGGTACACCCTCGGCGTCTTCCGGGCCTCGGCATCGCCCTCTTCCGGCCCGTACTCGGCCCTGCCCACGCCGTCCACCCCGTTCATCTCGTCGCGCCGCCTTCTTCTCGCGTGTGCCGTACGGCCATGTCCCTGCGGATGCCGGCCACGGGTGGGGGTGCCGACTCTGCCGGCGGATTCTAGATTCCCAGGGGACCCGGAGGACAGTAGAGGGGCAGTTCGGGGCATATGTACCGTCTCGCGTGTCGGAAAACACGACCCGCATCGCGTTACCGGGCCGTAAGCTCACGGCATGCAGGTGATCCAGTCGACGAAGCTCGCCAACGTCTGTTACGAAATCCGGGGCCCGGTGCTCGAGGAAGCGATGCGGCTCGAAGCGGCGGGGCATCGGATCCTCAAGCTGAACACCGGCAATCCGGCGGCGTTCGGTTTCGAGTGCCCGCCCGAGATCCTGGAGGACATCCTCCGCAACGTGTCGTCGGCCCACGGCTACGGCGACGCGAAGGGCCTGCTCGCGGCGCGCCGCGCGGTGGTCATGCACAACCAGACCCTCGGCATCGAGACGGACGTCGAGCACGTCTTCATCGGCAACGGCGTCTCCGAGCTGATCGTGATGGCCATGCAGGGCCTGCTCGACGACGGCGACGAGGTCCTCGTCCCGTCCCCGGACTACCCGCTGTGGACGGCGGCTGTCTCGCTGTCCGGCGGCACGGCCGTGCACTACCGCTGCGACGAGCAGGCCGACTGGATGCCGGACCTCGCGGACGTCGAGCGCAAGGTCACCGACCGCACCAAGGCGATCGTCATCATCAACCCGAACAACCCGACGGGCGCGGTGTACGACGAGGCGATGCTGCGCGGCCTCACGGACATCGCGCGCCGCCACAACCTCCTGGTCTGCTCGGACGAGATCTACGACAAGATCCTCTACGACGACGCCACGCACACCCCGACGGCCTCGGTCGCCCCCGATCTGCTGACCCTCACCTTCAACGGCATGTCGAAGGCGTACCGGGTGGCGGGCTACCGGGTGGGCTGGATGTCGATCTCCGGTCCCCGTGCGCACGCCGACTCCTACATCGAGGGCCTGACGATCCTCGCGAACATGCGGTTGTGCGCGAACATGCCGGGGCAGCACGGCGTGGTCGCCGCGCTCAGCGGACGCCAGACGATCAACGACCTGGTGCTGCCGGGCGGACGGCTCAAGGAGCAGCGGGACGTCGCGTACGAGCTGCTGACGCAGATCCCCGGGGTCACGTGCGTGAAGCCGAAGGGGGCGCTGTACCTCTTCCCGCGCCTCGACCCGAACGTCTTCAAGATCAAGGACGACCGCCGGATGGTCCTCGACCTGCTCCGGCAGGAGAAGATCATGGTGGTGCAGGGCACGGGGTTCAACTGGGCCGAGCCCGACCACTTCCGGGTGGTCACCCTGCCGACGGTGGGCGACCTGCGGTCCGCGATCACGCGGATCGGGAACTTCCTGGACGGATACGGGCAGGCGTAGCGGCGCGGGGGTCGCGGCGCGGGTCGCGCGGCGGCCGGGGTGGCGTGCCAGAGCTTTCGGACCTCACTCAACTTTAGACGAGATCTAAGGTAGAGTGGTCGTCCGAGAGCTTGGAGGCCATCCCATGTACGAGCCGATCCGCACGAAGTCGGTCCACACGATGGCCGGCACGACCTCCTCCGACTTCCCTCACCGTTCGCGTGAGGAGGAGCTGGACATCCAGCTCGCGGGCCACCTGGCGGCGCTGCTGGCGGCCACCGACGAGCTCCGCGCACTGACCCCCTCCGACGACCTCGACACGGCCGCGGAGGCGCTGGCCGCGCGGGTGGCGTGGCTGCGGGGCGGGCCGCCCCCGGTGCGGGCCGCTTCCGGCGGGGGCGAGGCGGACGTGGCCGCGCTCCACCGCCGCGCCCACGCGCTCGCGGGGCGGGCACTGCTCGTCGCGGCGTCGCGGGCGGACACGGGGTCGGCGATTCTGGCGGCCGAGCGAATGGACGCGCACGCGCACGCGGTCGTCCCGCTGAGCGCCTGACACCTCGGGGGTACGGGCACGCCGGGGCCCTGCGGGCCCGAAAGCACGGGGCGCAGCCCCTGCTTTTCAGGGGCGCGGGGAACCGCGCGAGAACCCCCACCGGGCCGACAGCACGGACACACACCCCGACGGCAGCCGTCCGTTGCGTTCCGGGACCACCGCTTCACCCCCCGTTCACCCGGAACGGCGAGGAACGTTGGGTTCCGGGAGCACTCTCCCCATGTGAGACGAATCGCAGGAATCGTCCTCGCGGTCCTACTGATCGGCGGCGTGGTGGCAGCCGTCGTGGCGGGCCGGGACACCGGGGACACGGGCACGGCAACGAAGACCGTGCGAGGAGTGATCGGGTCGGAGAAGGCGGAGTTCTTCGCCGACCCCCAGGTGGTGAAGGCCCTGGCCGCCAAGGGCTACACCGTGAAGACGGAGACGTCGGGATCCTGGGCCATGGACGGCCTGGATCTGAAGGGGTACGACTTCGCGTTCCCGTCCAGCAAGGCACCCGCCGACGAACTGGCCGCCAAGTACAAGGTCCGCGAGCCCCTCCCCCGCCCCTTCTACTCCCCCCTCGTCGTGGTCGCCCACCGGGACGCCGCCGAGGTGCTGCGCGGGAACGGGCTCGCCACGCTCGACAAGGACCGGGGCGTCCTCGACATGGCCGCCTATCTGAAGGCCGCCGAGGAGAGCCGGACGTGGCAGGACCTCAAGGGGTCCGAGCAGTACGGCGAGTTGATGGGGCTGCTCTACATCGCCACCACCGACCCGACCACCTCCAGCTCGGGCGCGCTCTACCTCGCCGCCGCCTCCAACGTCGCCAACGGCGGCCGCGTGGTCGCGAGCAAGGCGGACCTGGACAGGACCGCGCCGCTGATGCAGGAACTGATCAGGGTCCAGGGTGCCCAGCAGCCCAGCACCGACGCCGCGTTCCGTGACTTCGTCAGCGGGGTCGGCAGCCCGCTCGTGCTCGTCTACGAGTCACAGGTGGCCGCCCTGCTCGCCGCGGGCCAGGACATCGACGACCTGGTCGTCCTCTACCCGGACACCACCGTCTTCAGCGACCACACCGTCGTGCCGGTCACCGACGAGGGCCGCGCGCTCGGCGAACTCCTGGGCACCGACCCGGTGTTGCGCGAGCTGGCCGCCCGGCACGGCTTCCGGCCGCAGGGCGCGGCGACCGAGTTCACGTCGGCGATCGCCGGCCACACCACACATCTGATGCAGAGGCTGACCGTCCGGCAGGCGCCCGTGCCCACCTCCGAGGTGCTGCACGAGATGGCGCGCCGGGCCAGGGGCCAGTAGGACGACGGGGGAAGACGACACATGACCATCGAAGACGGCAACGACGACAACACCTTCACCCTCACCCCTCCCGCGCCGGTCGCCGCCGTGCCCCGGGAGAAGGCCGGCGGACTCGTTCCGGTCGAGGAGTCCGTACGGACGGACATGGCCCGCAAGGCCGAGGAGTACGTACGGGGGCTCACCGCCCTCGACGCGCGCTCCCCGGAGTTCGCCGGCCGGGTCGGGGAGATCACCTCGCTCGGCGCGGGCGAGATGCGCGCCGCCGCCGCGCAGTCCAACCGGATGCTGGAGCGCACCGTACGCAGTCTGCCGAGCAAGGGCGGGGACGCGCAGTCGCAGGTCGCGGGCTCGCTCGTCGAACTCCGGCGCGTGGTGGAGGACCTGGACCCGCGCGATCTGCCCGCGAGCAAGGGGCGCAGGTTGCTGTCCCGGCTGCCGGGCGGCAACAGGCTGCGCGACCACGTCGCCAAGTACGCCTCCGCGCAGGGGACGCTGAACAGGATCGTGGGCTCCCTGCGCGGCGGGCAGGACGAACTGCGGCGCGACAGCGCCGCGTTGCAGACCGAACGGGTCCGGCTGTGGGAGACCATGGGCAAGCTCCAGGAGTACGTCGTGCTGACGGAGGCCCTGGACACGGCCGTCGAGGCCCACATCCGGACGCACGTCGACGGGGCCGACCCGCAGCAGGGCGACACCCTGCGCGCCGACGTCCTCTTCCCCGTCCGGCAGAAGCACCAGGACCTGCTCACCCAGCTGGCCGTCTGCGCTCAGGGCTACCTGGCCATGGACGTGGTACGGCGCAACAACGAGGAGCTGATCAAGGGCGTCGACCGGGCCGCCACGACCACGGTCTCGGCACTGCGCATCTCCGTGATGCTCGCCTCCGCCCTCGACAACCAGAAGAAGGTCGTCGAACAGGTCAACGCGTTGCGGGGCACCACCGAGGACCTGATCCGGGGCAACGCCGAGATGCTGGCCACCCAGAGCGGCGAGATCCAGCGCATCGCCGCCGACCCGGCCGTCGGCGCGGAGACCCTCCGCTCGGCCTTTCAGCAGATCTACCGCACCCTCGACGCCATCGACACCTACAAGGCGCAGGCCACGGAGACCATGGCCGCGACCGTCGAGTCCCTGACCTCCGAACTCCAGAACGCGAGCCAGTACCTGGAGCGCAGCCGGAACCAGGGAGCGCTGGAAGGGGGCCTCGGATGAGCACACCGACGAGAGCGGGGACGGGGGCCCGCACGAGAACACGTACGACGGCGGCCGTCGCCGCGGTGACCGCGCTCGTGCTCCTGGCCACCGCCGCCTGCACCGCCGCGGACCGGGCGGGGCCCGGCCCGGCGGAGGCCACCCGGTACGTTCCCGGCACCCTCCGTGTCCTCGCCTCCAGCGAACTCGCCGACATGAAGCCGGTGCTGGAGCGGGTCGAGAAGGACGCCGGCATCAAGGTCCGGCCGACCTACATGGGCACGCTCGACGCGGTGGACCTGCTCGCGCGGCGGGGGGCGAAGGGCTCGTACGACGCCGTCTGGCTCTCCTCCAACGACTACCTGCGGCTCCGCCCGGACGCGGCGAAGCAGATCGTGTCCCAGACGCCGGTGATGTCCAGCCCCGTCGCGATCGGCGTGAGGAACGAGACCGTCGGGAAGCTGGGGTGGAAGCCGGACACCGTCACCTGGTCGGACATCGAGAACGCGGTGGCGGACGGGAAGCTGACGTACGGCATGACCGACCCGT
This sequence comes from Streptomyces sp. NPDC041108, assembly GCF_055592645.1. Taxonomy (NCBI): domain Bacteria; kingdom Bacillati; phylum Actinomycetota; class Actinomycetes; order Kitasatosporales; family Streptomycetaceae; genus Streptomyces; species Streptomyces sp. NPDC041108. The sequence goes on from NZ_JBVIYK010000003.1 coordinate 410,577, forward strand.
CCCGCTCCAACTCCGGTTTCTCGACGCTGATCTCGGTGGCGTCGGGACTCTCCGGTGCCCAGTCCGCCCTCACGGACGCGGACGTGGCGCGGGCGACGCCCCGGCTGAAGCGGTTCTTCGCGGGGCAGAAGCTGACGTCGGGGTCGTCGGGCTGGCTGGCGACGGCGTACGACCGGCGCGGTGACGTCGACGCGCTCCTCAACTACGAGTCCGTGCTGAAGTCGCGGGCGGACCTGACGGTGATCCGGCCGCGCGACGGGGTCGTCACCGCCGACTACCCGCTGTCCTCGCTCACGTCCACGGGCACGGACGTCCGGGACGACGTCCGCCGGCTCACGGACGCCCTGCGCACGCCGGACGTCCAGCGGCTGATCACCGAGCGGACGCTGCGCCGCCCGGTCGTCGCCTCGGTCCCGCCCGCGGCCGGCCTCGACACCACCCGCCGCCGCGAACTCCCCTTCCCCGGCAGCCGGTCCGTCGCCGACGGCCTTCTCGACGCGTACGAGAACGAACTGCGCCGCCCGTCGCGGACCGTGTACGTCCTGGACACCTCGGGCTCGATGGAGGGCGACCGGCTCGACCGGCTGAAGGCCGCGCTCACCGAGCTGACCGGCGACTTCCGGGACCGGGAGGAGGTCACCCTGATGCCGTTCGGATCGGACGTGAAGAGCGTACGGACGCATGTCGTGCGGCCCGGGGACCCGAAGGCCGGACTCGACGGCATCCGCGCCGACACCCGGAAGCTGTCCGCCGCCGGCGACACCGCCATCTACACCTCGCTGCGGAGGGCGTACGAGCATCTCGGCGCCGTGGACCGGGACACCTTCACCTCGATCGTGCTGATGACGGACGGCGAGAACACCGAGGGCGCGAGCCCGGCCGACTTCGACGACTTCTACGGGCGGCTGCCCGCCGCCGACCGGCGGATCCCCGTCTTCCCGATCCTCTTCGGCGACTCCGACCGGGACGAACTGGAGCACATCGCCGACCTGACCGGCGGCCGCCTCTTCGACGCCCGGCAGGGCTCGCTGGACGGCGCCTTCGAGGAGATCCGTGGCTACCAGTAGATTCATGACGTACGTCGAGTCCCGCAAGAACCTCACCGGCAGCGCCCTCGGGGTCGCCGGGCTCGGACTGACCTTCGCGGGCATCGCGGGACCGTATTGGCCGGTCGTGGTCGTCGGGCTGTACGGCGCGGGCGCGCTGCTGGCCCCGCCGGAGCGCCCCCCGCTGCCGGACTTCCCGGACCCGTCCGCCCAACTCGACGCACTGCGCACCGACTTCGGCACGCTCCGGGAGTATCTGGCGGGCATCGAGCTGCCGCCGGCCGCGTCCGGCCGCCTCACCGAGCTGACCGAACTCCTCACGGCCCTGCTCGACCCCGGCTGGGTCGCCGAGATCCTCGCCCGCGACCCCGAGGGCGTCCACGCCCTCTCCCGGGCCGTACGGCAGGACGTCCCCGAGGCGGTCGACACCTTCGTACGCACCCGCTGGTGGACCCGGCTGACCCCGGGAACGGATCCACCGGAACGCCACCTGGAGCGTCAACTGGGACTGCTGCAGGAGGAGTTGGGGCGTCTCGCGGCGACGCTGCGCGACGCCGAGGCGCGCCGCCAGGAGTCGCACACGCGGTATCTGGAGGACCGGTCGGGGTGAGGGGGTGGGTCGGTCCGTTCTCGAGTGCGGGTCCGGTGGGGCGTCTCGCACCGACGAACCCCACACCACCCCCAACAGCCCACCGCAGCCATCAGCCCAGGTTCGCCAGGATCACGATCAGCAACACCACCCCCATCACCACCGCCAGCACCTTCAACACCGCGTACGAGGACGGCGGCTGATCCGGCGGAGCCACCGGCGGGACCGGCCCCGAAGCGGGGCGGGGCCCGTTGAACACATCGTGACCGGTGACCGCCGCCCGGGTGCACCAGGGACAGGTCGGCAGATGGGAGCCGTACGTGTGCAGGGGCCGCACCGTGCAGGCGCGCACCTCGCCGCGCTCCTTGTCGAGGGCGCGGAGCCACGCCTCGGCCTTCGGCCGGGCGTCCGGGTTCTCCACGCCCGCCCCGAAGGCGGCCTTGGCGAGGGTGAGCAGTTCGGTCGGCAGGACGGAGGGGTCGATCGTGCCGCGCGGGATGGTGACCCGCTCGGGCCGGACGACGTAACTGCAGCTCGCGGCGATGTTGTCCTTGACGGTCGACTCGGAGGCACTCTCGTGCGGGACCCCGCCGAAGGGGTGGTTGCCCGCGGTGAGCAGCTGGTAGACGAGGACGGCGAGGGCGAAGTCGTCGCTCTGCCGGGTCGCGGGACCGCCCGCCTGGCGCTCGGGGGACGAGTAGTCGGTGGTGTGCATCAGGCACGGGAAGAGTTCGCCGGTGACCGGGTCGGTGAAGGCGATCGAGTCGCAGTCGAGGAAGGTGACGAAGCCGTTGGCGTCGACGACGACGTTGCTGCTGGAGAAGTCGCCGATGACGAGGTCGTCGTAGTGCATCCGGGCCGTCATGAAGGCGAGGTTCCAGGCGACGCCCAGCAGGAACCGCCAGTCGGCCCGGTCCGGGAAGAGCCTGAGGCGCTGGACCCGGGTGAACAGTCCGACGAGCTGGACGTGCTGGGGTTCGCCGAACCGCCGCATCGCGTAGCCGAGGAACTCCCCGTTCGTACCCCGGGCGATCGCGGTGGGCCAGGCCAGCTCGGGCGGCTGGCTGGCGTCCGTCGGACGGGCGGCCAGCGGGGACATGGTGAGCATGCGCGCCAGTCGCCGTTCCTGGTCCGGCCCGGGTGTGTCCCGGTAGATCTTGACGACGATCCCGGTGTCCCCCTCCACGGGGAACACCGCCGCCTGCCCGCCGCCCTTCAGCGGCAACTCGGCCAGCGTGACCCGCTTGCCGTCGAGAAAGACCGTGCGGCCGCTCATGGCCGTACCTCCGAGTGTCATTGGGCCGGTCGCCGCCGCGCGGATGCGTCGTCCTGGAGCCGCGACCGGCAGGGTCGTCCGCCGTGCGGAGCGGTCACCGCCGGTTCGTACGGACGGCTCGCAGCAGGGTCTTGTCGTCCGCGTTGAGTGCGGTGAGGCGGTCCGAGCGCAGGAGGGCGGCCAGGTTGGGGTCGCGGTCGTCCTCGGGGGCGGCGTCGAGGGAGCGGAAGACGGCGTCGGCGAACGAGGTGTTCGGTGACGAGGCGCCGTCGGCCGACCGGTTGAGCATGGCCTGGGCCAGCCCGTCCGTGGACAGGAGCACCCCGTCGACGCCGTCGTCCGCGACGCACTCGGTGTGGGTCCAGCGCCCCACGTCCGGCGAGGTCAGGAACACCGTCTCGTTGCTGTACTCGCTCACCGCCGCGGCCTGCGGCAGCAGATGGAACTGCCGCTCCCCGTCCTCCGTCCCGGACCGTACGACGACGAACCCGTCCCCGACGGTGACATGGCCGATCCAGCCCGGGGCGAGCACCACCACCGTGAGCGTCGTGGCGAAGTCCTGCGCGTCGGCCCCGGTCAGGTCGAGGAACTCCTTGCTCACGTCGTGCAGGGCGTCGCGCAGCAGCTCGTGCACGGCCTCGCCCGGCGGCACCTCCACGGCCGCCTCGGCCCGCCGTGCGAAGTGGTCGGTGGCGAGCCGCACCGCGAGCCGCGAGCCCTCCTCCGAACGGGGCCGGCTGCCGGCCCCGTCGGCGACGGCGAGCACGGCGACGGCGGACGTGGCGATGGCGGCGCACGCGTCCTGGCAGGGCAGGCCCTGGCGCCGGTGCCGGTAGCCCTCGACGCTCAGACCGTGGATCCGCCAGGGCGCGGCGGCCATCTCACGCCTCCCAGGCCGGGCGCTGTGTCTTGAACTGGCTGAAGATCTTCTCGAACACCTCGTCCCCCGCCCCCTTCTGCTCGGCGTTGGCGCTGGCGGACATCATCTGGAGCAGTTCCCGGAAGGGGAAACCCTGGAGCCGGGCGTTGAACTTCGGCGCGAACGCCCGCAGCACCTGCTCCCCCCGGTCCGTGATCCCGCCGACGCCGATCGCGTACAGCCGGAACCGGCGGGCGCTCTGCTCCTCGGCGAGGACGGGGACCAACCGGTGCCAGGAGTCGGTGAGATGACCGGTCGGGTCGGTGGGCAGGCCGTCGGTGACGAGACAGATCTGCGGCCGGTAGTACTGCAGCCCCGAGGCCCGCAGTTCGGCCTTGCGGGCGGCGACGATGTGCATCGCCAGCTCCAGCGCCTCGGTCATCAGGGTGACGCCGGCGGCCGTGAGCTGCGGCGCCTGGAAGGCGTGCGCGGGTATGAAGGGGCTCGTGCGGGTGCGCGGGTCGAGGAGCTGGGGTCCGCGCCAGGCGCCGACACCCTGGCCGCCGAAGGTGACGACGGCGACCTCCACGCTGTAGCTGAGGCTGACGTCGTCGTGGAGTTCGCGGGTCCACTCGGCGAGCGCGTTGTTCAGTGTCTGGATCGGCGGGCCGGCCATGGAGCTGGACGTGTCGAGGCAGAGCACGAGCGGCATGCGCTGGGCATTGTTCTCGAACTCGATGTCGGCGTACTCCGCCGGCAGCGTGGGCGGGTATTCGCGGTGCATGGTTCTTCCCCCTGTGCCTGTGTGGTGCTGATGCCTCTGGTGGTGCCGGTGACGCTGGTGGTGCCAGTGACGGTGCCGGTGCCTCTGCTGCTGGTGCGGTGGCTGTGGCTGGTGCGGTGGCTGTGGCTGGTGCGATTGGGTCCGGTGCGGTTCCGGCCGGTGCGGTTCCGGCTGGTGCTCGACGGGCGGTGGAGGCAGGCCGGTGCCGCCGGGGTCACCTGGGCGTGCCCTTCGCGTGCCGGGCGGCGGTGGGCGGGAAGGCGTACAGGACGTCGGAGTCCCGTTCCCGCGCGTCGGTGACGTCGACGAGAGCGCCGGGCGCGGGCGGTGGCCGCCCCGGCTCAGCCCACACGGCCCGGCGCAGCACCCGGTCCAGCTCGACATAGCCCTGCGGGTGGAGTTCGGTCCGTACGACGGCGGTGCGGGAGTGCGCCGGGCGGGGCCCCACCTGACGCCCGTACCGGGTGGCGGGCGCGGCGCGCAGCCGGGTGGTGGCCTCGTCCCCGTCGCCGGCCCCACCGCCACCGCCGAGGACAGCGCCGCCGAGGGCAGCGCCACCGCCGGCCCCCGCACCGCCGCTACCGGCCCCACTGCCGCCACGGGAGCCGTTGCCGCCGCCGAGTCCGCCGCGCGCCGCGTGCGCCGGCGCCGTCCGCGTGGGCCCGCCGGCGGCCCGCCCGGGTGACAGCGCCCGATGGCCCACGGCCACCGGGCCCCTGGACCGCCGGATCACGATCACGAAGGCGAGCAGCAGCAGGGCGAGGAGGAGACACATCCAGAACGCGGTCCAGGTGGCGCTGCTGTACCCGGCGGGTTCGCCGTCGGTGGTGCCGGCCTGGTCGCCGCCCCGCTTGTCGCCTCCCTGCTGGGCGGAGTTGCCCGGCGAGGTCGTGGCGGGTGGCTTCTCCTTGTTCTCCGCCTCGTCGATGGCATCCACATGGGTGCGGACGTCGGCGGCCAGGCCCTCGTCGATCAGCGTTCTGCCGTCCAGGGGGCCGGACTTGTCGTCCTTGCTCTCGATCAGTTCGCACATCAGCGTGCGGTCGACGCAGAGGCCCGCCTCCTTGAGAGCGTTCATCGGGCCGGGTCGCAGCCGGTCGATGCGGGCGTCGGGATGGACGAGCCGCCCCTCGGCCAGGACCAGCAGGGCCGTACCGCCCTCACCGGTGGCCTTGCCTTTCTCCACGCGGACCACGAGCGGGTACCGGTCCCGGCGCAACGTCTCGATGTCCTGGTGCCGGCGTTCCTCGACCTCCTCGTACGCCAGGGGCTCGTCCAGCGTGATCACGACGGGGCCGTCCTTGATCACGCCGGCCCAGCACTGCAGCTGCTCGGTGAGCCGGTCGGCACACGCGTCGGGGACCGCCACGGCCGGACCACCCGGCACGAGCGCGACCAGCGACCCCACCAGCACACCGATGAACGGCGAACGCCTGATCGCACCCATCGCACCAACCCCCCGTGGCCTGAAAGGCACGCCCCCGCGGCCCTGAAAAAGCCCATCCAATAGTGGAGCAGGCGACCGGGCGGCCGGAAGGGTTTGGTGAATTCCGCCGGTGGAGTTTCGGCGAATTTCGTCAACTTACGATCAGTACGCTTTTCACTTCTACAACTTGAACACCTGATGGCAACGACTGAACATCTGTCGCGCCCGCTCCACCCAGTCATTGGCCAGTGCGTCGAAGTCCGCCTGCGTGATGCGACACGTCAGCGGCAGGTCGCACACCCCGGCGAGACAGGGGCGCGGCCCGCGCACGTCCCACACGGAAAGCATGGGGATCAATTGTTCGGTATTCCACGCGTTCGACGCGGCCGCAGCGATGGCGAGCTGGTCCTGCCGAAGGAAATGCCCGTCCGTCGCGAAGGCCACGAGGAGTCTTTTGGTGGTCATGAATCTCACCGTGACGATCCGCCCCGCCTCTTGGAGATCGAATCTCAGGGACACGGAAACGGTGTCGTGGACCGTGTGGTAATTCCGCCGGGCGACCCAGTTCTGCACCAACTGCCGCCAGTGCGTGCCGAGGTCGTATATCTCGCCGTTCACCGAGGGATACGAGTCGCGGCCCACGGAGGAGTCGCTGCTCGGGTAGGAGTCCCGGCCCGGGCGGGAATCCCTGTCCGGGTAGGAGTCAGGCACCGTCACGGACCACCGCCCCGGCGACCATGACGTCGGTCAGACCGGCGTCGAGGAGTGCCTGCGCGTGGAGCAGCAGACAGGAGGGGACGGACTCGCTCGTCGTACGGCGCAGATGACGCTCCTTCAGCTCCTCGTACCGCACCTCGATGGTCCGGGCCACCTGCGGCGGCGGCCACACCTCGGCGCTCGCGTCCTCCTCCACCAGTTCGGCCAGGATCTCCGCGAGCGGCGGCCGGTCCTCGGGCCGCTTGGCCAGGCAGCGGGCGATGAGGGGCCGCAGCCCCGCCGGTACGCCGTCGAGCCGGGGCTCTCCTCGTACGACCTCCACGCGCACGCCTTCGCCGCTGCCGTGCGGCGAGCGGCCGGTGAGCGCGTACACCAGGACGCCGCCGAGCGAGAACACGTCGCTCGGCGGACCGACGCGGGCCCCGCGGATCTGCTCGGGCGACATGAACGGCGGGGTGCCGACGACGACACCGACGCGGGTGAGGCCGGGGGCGCCGTCGACGCGGGAGATGCCGAAGTCGATGACGCGGGGGCCGTCCTGGGCGAGCAGGACATTGGCCGGCTTGAGGTCCCGGTGGACCACATGGGCCGCGTGGATGGCCTGCAGCGCCTCGACGAGTCCGGCGCCGAGCGGGCGGACCTGGGCCTCGGGGAGGGGCCCGTCGGCACGGACGGCTTCCGCGAGGGAGGGGCCGGGGACGTACAGGGTGGCCAGCCAGGGGAGTTCGGCCGTGGGGTCGGCGTCGACGACGGCGGCGGTGTAGGCGCCGCTGACCACGCGGGCGGCGGCGACCTCGCGGGCGAAGCGTTCGCGGAACTCGGGTTCGGCGGCGAGTTCGGGGCGGGCGACCTTGACGGCGACCTCGCGGCCGGCGGGTGAGCGGCCCAGGTAGACCCAGCCCATGCCGCCCGATCCCAGGCGGCCGACTATCTTGTACGGGCCGATCTTCAGGGGGTCACTTACGGGTGTACGCACCCCGCTCACCTCATTTCGGGGTTCGGTGCGGATGTCCCGAGTGTCCCGCGAAATCCGTTGCGCGGCAGTGCTTTTCGCCCCCTCCGCCCCTACCCGTCCCATCCTGAAGGGGCTGCGCCCCTTCGACCCCCGTCCGCGGCCCCGGTGGGGGCTGGTCGCGCGGTTCCCCGCAGCCCCTGAGAAGCAGGGGCTGCGCCCCATGCTTCTCAGGCCCGCAGGGCCAGGGCTTTCAGGTCCGCGGGCCGGTGCTCGTAGGGGCGCGGGGCCTGGTGCTTGTACGGCGCGGGGCCTGGTGCTTTCAGAGGCGCGGGGAACTGCGCGAGAAGCCCCCACCGGAGCCGCACCCGCCGACGAAACCCGCACCCCCGAGCCACTGGGCACCCGAACAACAACCCGGTGCACAGAAAATCCGCGACCGGCCGAGGAGACGTCGCTGGTCAGGGCAACCCATATCCGGCCGGTCGCGGAGCAAAGAGGGGCTCAGCCCAGGCGGCTCACCAGCGCCCGGTACTCGTCCCACAGTTCCTTCGGCGTGTGCTCACCGAAGGTGTTGAGGTGCTCGGGCACGAGCGCCGCCTCCTCCCGCCACACCTCCTTGTCGACGGTCAGCAGGAAGTCGAGGTCGGACGCGGACAGGTCCAGCCCCTCCGTGTCGAGCGCCTCCGGCGTCGGGAGGATGCCGATCGGCGTCTCCACACCCTCCGCCCTGCCGTCCAGCCGGTCCACGATCCACTTCAGGACCCGGCTGTTCTCGCCGAACCCGGGCCAGACGAACTTGCCCGCGTCGTTCTTGCGGAACCAGTTGACGTAGTAGATCTTCGGCAGCTTCGACTGGTCCTTGCCCTTGGCGACATCGACCCAGTGGCCCATGTAGTCGCCCATGTTGTAGCCGCAGAAGGGCAGCATCGCGAACGGGTCGCGGCGCAGTTCGCCGACCTTGCCCTCGGCCGCCGCGGTCTTCTCGGACGCCACGTTCGCGCCCAGGAACACCCCGTGGTTCCAGTCGAAGGACTCCGTCACCAGCGGCACCGCCGTGGCGCGGCGGCCGCCGAAGAGGATCGCCGAGATCGGCACGCCCTTGGGGTCCTCCCACTCGGGCGCGATGATCGGGCACTGCGAAGCCGGCACCGTGAACCGGGCGTTCGGGTGGGCGGCGGGCGCCTCGGCGTCCGGCGTCCAGTCGTTGCCCTTCCAGTCGGTGAGGTGGGCCGGAGTCTCCTCCGTCATCCCCTCCCACCACACGTCGCCGTCGTCGGTGAGCGCCACGTTGGTGAAGACCGAGTTGCCCCACAGCGTCTTCATCGCGTTGGCGTTGGTGTGCTCACCTGTGCCGGGCGCGACGCCGAAGAACCCGGCCTCCGGGTTGATGGCGTAGAGCCGCCCGTCCTCGCCGAACCGCATCCACGCGATGTCGTCGCCGATGGTCTCGACGGTCCAGCCCTTGACGGTGGGCTCCAGCATCGCCAGGTTCGTCTTGCCGCACGCCGACGGGAACGCGGCGGCGACGTACTTCGACTCGCCCTGCGGCGGGGTCAGTTTGAGGATCAGCATGTGCTCGGCCAGCCAGCCCTCGTCACGCGCCATGACCGAGGCGATGCGCAGGGCGTAGCACTTCTTGCCGAGCAGGGCGTTGCCGCCGTACCCGGAGCCGTAGGACCAGATCTCGCGGCTCTCGGGGAAGTGGGAGATGTACTTGGTGCTGTTGCAGGGCCACGGCACATCGGCCTGGCCGGGCTCCAGCGGGGCGCCGAGGGTGTGCACGGCCTTCACGAAGAAGCCCTCGGAGCCCAGCTCGTCCAGCACCGGCTGTCCCATACGGGTCATGGTGCGCATGGAGACTGCGACGTACGCGGAGTCGGTGATCTCGACGCCGAGCGCGGAGAGCGGCGAGCCCAGCGGACCCATGCAGAACGGCACGACGTACATCGTGCGCCCGCGCATCGAGCCGCGGAACAGGCCCTTCTCACCGTTCTCGCCCTGGAAGATCTCCCGCATCTCGGCGGGGGCCTTCCAGTGGTTGGTCGGGCCCGCGTCCTCCTCCTTCTCCGAGCAGATGAACGTACGGTCCTCGACCCGGGCGACATCGGTCGGGTCGGACGCGGCGTAGTAGGAGTTCGGGCGCTTGATCGGGTCCAGCCGGCGGAAGGTGCCCTTCTCGACGAGCTCCCCGCACAGGCGCTCGTACTCGGCCTCGGATCCATCGCACCAGACGACGTTGTCCGGCTCGGTCAGTTCGGCGATCTCGTTCACCCACGCCACGAGTTCTCGGTGGGTGGTCGGGACGGTGGAAGGGGGAGCCGCGATGTCGCGCGCCACGATTGCTCCTAAATGAGGGATTTTGTGTTGGAGGCCCCGTGGGGGCTGCGACCCGGATGCTTCATCAGTGATGCCCTTGGCGCTCATCCGGTGTCGACCGCACTCATTTGATCATCCGACGAGAGCGCCCATATGTCCAGAGGGCCTCACACCTGAGCATCGTGACCATCACCACTCGCCGAACCCTGCTCAAGAGGTTTCCCTGCGTCACCGCCGCTTCACCGCGAGTGCCCGCCGACACGCCCCGGCATCCCCTTCCACGGCTCCGCGTGAGATGATGGCCACTTCCGAGCGTGCGAACAGCTCGCCCGGTCCCGTAAGTTACGGTTCCGTAGGTACGATGCAAGCATGACAGCGTCCGTCCCCGATGCGCACCCGGAGACGCCGGCCGACAGCCGCACGTCCGACGCGCGATCCCTGCCGCACCAGGTCGCCGACCAGATCACCGACGAGATCCACCAGATCGCCGACGAGATCAAGCCCAGACTCCGGGGCTGGCTGCATCTCGGCATGTTCCCGGCCGTCCTCGTCGCAGGACTGGCGCTCACCGCCCTCGCCGACTCCACACGCGGACGCATCGCGTGCGGGATCTTCGCCCTCACGGCCTGTCTGCTGTTCGGCGTGAGCGCGCTGTACCACCGGGGCACCTGGAGCCCGCGGATGGACGGCATCCTGCGCAGGCTGGATCACGCCAACATCTTTCTGATCATCGCGGGCTCCTACACCCCGCTCACGATGCTGCTCCTGCCGGGCGCCAAGGGTCAGTGGCTGCTGTGGGGCATCTGGGGAGCGGCGGTCGCCGGGATCGCCTTCCGCGTCTTCTGGGTCGGCGCCCCGCGCTGGCTCTACACGCCCTGCTACATCGCGATGGGCTGGGCGGCCGTCTTCTTCCTGCCGGACTTCATGCGCACGGGCGGCATCGCCGTCCTCGTCCTGGTGATCGTCGGCGGCCTTCTCTACAGCGTCGGCGGAGTCATCTACGGCCTCAAGCGCCCGGACCCGTCACCGCGCTGGTTCGGCTTCCACGAGGTGTTCCACTCCTTCACCCTCGCCGCGTTCGTCGTGCACTACGTGGGGATCTCGATGGTGGCCTACCAGCACGGCTGACCCTCCCGGACGACCGGACACGCCCACTTCTCGGTGGCCGCGGCTTCACGCCGCGGCCACTTTTGCGTGCCCGCCCACACACCTTCACCTCCATCAATTGACATGAACCATCTTTTGAGAGCTACTCTCATTTCATGGAGACTGTCATCACCTCTTCCCAGGCTCGGCCCGACCCCCGCCGCTGGTGGGCCCTCGGCGCCCTCGTCGCGAGCATGCTGGTGCTCGGGTTCGACATGACGATCCTCAACGTGGCGCTGCCGACCATGGCCGGGCAGCTCGGCGCCACAATCGGTGAGCAACAGTGGATGGCGGACGCGTACGTCGTCGTCTTCGCGGCCCTGATGCTCCCGGCCGGACTCCTCGGCGACCGGTTCGGGCGGCGGCGCATGCTGATCACCGGGCTCGGGATCTTCCTCGCCGGGTCGGTCGTGGGCGCGCTGGCCCAGGACGTGAACGCGGTCGTCGCGGCCCGCGCCGTCATGGGGATCGGTGCCGCGCTGGTCACCCCGCTCGCCCTGTCGGTACTGCCCTCGCTCTTCGCCCCCGACGAGCGCACCAAGGCCGTCGGCATCGTCTCGGCCGGCTCCACGCTCGGCCTGCCGCTCGGCCCGATCATCGGCGGCTGGCTGCTCGACCACTACTGGTGGGGCTCGGTGTTCCTGATCAACATCCCGATGGCGGCGATCGGCATGGCCGCCTGTGTCTTCCTGCTGCCCGAGACCCGGGATCCCGCCTCGCCCAGGGTCGACACCGTCTCCACCGCCCTCACCGCGGCCGGCCTCGGCTCCCTCGTCTACGCGATCATCGAGGCACCCACGCGCGGCTGGACCGACCCGCTGGTCCTGGGCATGTTCGCGGTGTCGGCCGTCCTGATCACCGCGCTCGTACTGCGCGAACGGCGGGCCGTACGCCCCCTGCTCGACATGGGACTGCTCGCCCACCGCGGCTTCCTCTTCAACGCACTCGCCGCGACCCTCGTGATGTTCGTGCTGTCCGGCCTGATGTTCGTCCTGCCGCCGTACCTCCAGGCCGTCCTCGGCAACGACGCCCTGGGCACCGGCGTGCGGCTGCTGCCCCTGATGGGCGGCCTGCTGGTCGGCGCGCGGGTCGCGCAGCCGGTCGTGGAACGCTTCGGGTCCCGGTTCGTGGTCGGTGCGGGCCTGGTGGTGCTGGCGTTCGCCGCGCTCCTCGGCAGCCGTACGACGGTCGGCTCCGGCTACGGGTTCACGGCGCTGTGGCTGTCGTTGGCCGGCGCCGGCTTCGGGCTCTCGGTCGTGCCCGCGATGTCCGGGGCGCTCGGCACCCTGCCCGCCGACCGGGCGGGCAGCGGCTCGGGGCTGCTGATGACCTTGCGTCAGGTGGGCGGGGCGATCGGCATCGCCCTGCTCGGCAGCCTGCTCGCGGGCGTCTTCCGGGACCGGCTCGACACCGCCGGGCTGCCCGCTTCGGCCGCCGAGACGGCCGGGGACTCGGTGGTGGCGGCCCATGTGGTCGCCGAACGGGCGGGCGTGGCCCCTCTTCTCACCTCCGCGAACGCCTCGTACGTCCACGGCATGGGCCTCGTCCTGCTGGTGTGCGGCGTCACGGCCCTGGTCGCCGCGCTGCTGGCCGCCGCTCTCCTGCCGAGCGCGCCGACGGCGAGCGAGGGCGAGAGCACCGGCGTCGGCGAGGACACCGGCCCTGACCTGGCCGACTCACCGGCCGATGCCCGACAATGACCGCATGACGGCCGCACGCCCCAGCACCCCCACCCCCACCGACCGCCCCCCGCTCGGCCTCCGCGAGCGGAAGAAGATCAAGACCCGCGAGGCGATCCGCGCCGCGACCTACGCGCTGGTCGAGGAGCAGGGCTACGACGCCACGACGATCGAGCAGATCGCGGACCGGGCGGAGGTGTCGCCGTCGACCGTCTTCCGCTACTTCCCCACCAAGGAGGACATCGTCCTCACCGACGAGTTCGACCCGCTCCTCCTGGAGGAACTGCGGAACCGGCCGGCGGACGAACCCTGGACGGACAGCATCCGTCACGTGATGCGGGAGGCCGTACGCACGGGGGTCGAGGAGGACGCGGCGGTGGCGCGGCTGCGCACGCACCTGATGGTCCAGGTCCCCGCGGTGCGCTCGCGCATGATGGAGAGCATGTCGGTGACGGGCCGCATGCTCTGCACCGCGATCGGCGAACGCACCGGCCGGGACCCGGACAGCCTGGAGGTACGGGTCTACGCCATGTCCCTGATCGGCGGCCTGCTGGAGACGTCCCTCTACTGGGCGGAGAACGGCCACCGCGACGACTTCTCCGCCCTCGTCGACCGCACCCTGACCACCCTCGACCACGGCCTGCAGCGGGAAAATCCCTGAACCCGCGCCCCTCCCCCGTGCCATCCTGACCAGGTGAAAGCCGCCGAGATCCATATCGAAGTCGCCCCCGAACTGGCCCTGTTCGTCCCGCACGGCCGCCGTGCGGGCGCGACCCCGCTGGCCACGGACGGGGTCTCGACCCTGGGCCACGTGGTCGAGTCCCTCGGCGTCCCGCTGACCGAGGTGGGCGCGCTGGTCGTCGACGGCCGCGAAGTCCCGGCCTCCCACGTCCCGGCACACGGCGAGTCGGTGACCGTACGCCCGGTGGAGCGCCCCCAGCGCGTCCCCGGTGCCCCGCTCCGCTTCCTCCTCGACGTCCACCTCGGCACCCTCGCCCGACGCCTGCGCCTGCTGGGCGTGGACACGGCCTACGAGTCGACGGACATCGGCGACCCCGCCCTGGCCACCCGCTCCGCCACCGAACAGCGGGTCCTGCTCAGCCGCGACCGGGGCCTCCTGCGCCGCCGCGAACTGTGGGCCGGCGCGTACATCTACAGCACGCACCCGGAGGAGCAACTCGCGGACGTACTGGCCCGCTTCGCCCCCGACCTGCACCCCTGGACCCGCTGCACCGCCTGCAACGGCCTGCTCAGACCGGCCACGAAGGAGGAGGTCGCCGACCGTTTGGAGGGCGGCACCCAGAAGTCGTACGACGTCTTCGCCCAGTGCGACGCGTGCGGCCGCGCGTACTGGAAGGGCGCGCACCACGAGCAGTTGGAGGCGATCGTGCGGGAGGCGTTGAGGACGCGTTCGGGGTGAGCGGGGAGGGGGACGTCTGGGTTGCTTCACCTGTCGTGTCCGGTTGTTACGTCCGGTCCTGGGGGCGTGCCCTGCGACTTGTCCGCCTCGGTCCGTCTCCTGACGCGGGCCACTCCCGAAGGGTTCCGTGCCGGTGCTCCAGCGCCAGCGCTTCACCGCGGGCCGTACGGCTGAAGGCCTTCACCTCGATCAAGCGAGGCGGACTCTCGATGTCGTACGGGAGGCCCGAGGTGCGGACGTCCTTCGGATCCCGGCCGGCGGCTCGTTCCAAGGCCATCACGTGCGCGATCGCGGCCTGCTCCGTCTCCTTGTTCCCCACCATGCCCCCTACGGTCGGCAGACCATGCTGCCGTGAGGGCCCTCGGCTTGGGAAGTCGTGGGCAGGCGGGGCCGATTTCGACGCTGACCGGGGTGAACTGGCAGCCTTGATCTGGTGCGCTGTGGAGCGACTCCCGCTCAGGTCCGTCATACCTCCGACTTGATGAGCCGGGCTGTCACCAGGTAGCCCGCGAAGCTGACGTCTGGTTGCCTCGTCGCCCAACCGTTCGCTTCGCTGACGGGCACCAGCATGCTGGTGCCCGAGACCGGGCTCAGAACGTTGGTCGTGCCGTCCGGGGGAATCGCGTAACAGCAGTGGACCTCGGTGATCGTCAGCACCTCCAACGAGGTCGGCGTGCGCTCCCCCTCTTGGCCGTGGTGTTCCTCGCGGAAGTCGATGCCGGTCGCACGTTCGTTGCCGACGACGTCGGCGTAGTCCTCCGGGTTCACCTCCAGCAGGTTCCACGAGACCACGTCCCCCGGCGCGAAGGATTCCCCGCAGCACTGGAACTGCCAGTCATCGACCCAGATCGTCCACGTCATGACGCCATTGTCCGCAGGGACATCCACTCTCACCAGGGCTTATCCGATGTACGAGCCTGCGCCCGATGCGTCGGAGCCGAAGCCGACCACCTCCACGCCGCTCTGCGCCTACCCCTGGACGAGGGCTCGTGCCCCCTCAGTCCACGTGGTCGGTGTGAGGTCTGCCCGGCCTGTCGCCCGGTTCCAGGACCACGAGCTGGCCCATCAGGCCCTGGTCCTCGTGGCTGAGCAGGTGGCAGTGGTACACGTACGGCGTTCGTCGGTCGGTGGGGGCGCGGAAGCGGAGGGCGAGGCGGACGGGGGTGTTCGGTGGGGTGTGGACGGTGTCCTTCCAGCCGCGCAGCGACTGCGGTGGGGGCGTGCCGCCGATGGTCGGGACCTGGAACTGCACGTCGTGGACGTGGAAGTTGTGCGGCACACCGTCCCCCGCGGTGATCTCCCGGATCTCGGTGGTGTCCCTGGTGGCGGCGAAGTCGATGCGGCCCATGTCCATGCCCCGGCCGTTGGTCCGGTTGCCGGCGAGTGCGAAGGTGCGGGTCGCCGCGACGGTGGGTGCGCCCACCGACCACGCACGCGTGTGTCTCGCTGCACCCCCACCGGCCTTGGCCACGCTGCCAATGCCGTCGACCAGAGCGAGCCACGACGTGCCGGGCCGTTACGACGATGCCTGAGCCATCAGCTTGGGAAGCTGCGAGCATTTGTGGTCGGTTAGGGGCGGTGACCTGGGTGAACTGTTGGGTGGTGGCCTCGCCGGGCGGGGCCGCTTTCACCGTGATTCCCCGCTGTTCCCCGCTCGTTCTGGTGCGGTTGTGGTGCGGGTGGGCACAGCTACAGCGACGACCGCTGGGGTGGTGTCGGCCGGGGCTGTCGCCACGGAGTCCGGCGCAAGCGCCTTCGGAAGGTGCCAGTCGGCGAGGGGTCATAACTGGCGTCGTCCCACAGCCTGCGCAGGTGCCTGAACTCGTAGTCGCGGCCAGCCGCTGAGTCCTCACAAGTTTCGGCCCAGAGGCGGTCGAAAGGTGGCCGGCGCATCTGTGAAGAGATGGCGCCGCTCCAGTCACGCCAGGTGTCGTCGGAAACCCAGCCCTGAGCCCGCAAGTCAGCTTCGTCCTCACTGAGACGGAAGTACAGACGGATTGCCATTTCCTCCTGCTCGTTCAGTTCGGGTGTGCCTATGCCGCGAAGGGTTCGGGGCGACAGCTTGTCCAGCAACGACCAGTAGCGAGCAACGTAGAAGTCCTCGACCTGGCGAACGCGCTGCGTCCGCACCTGCCAGATCGCGAGTCCCGAGGCAACCGACGCCGTGACCAGGGTGATCGTAAGTGAGAGCCACTCCATGATCAGGAATTGTGAGGGGTGAAGACCAAATCCACGACGTTGTGACCCTTTCGTGACTGGAGACCAGCCGACGTTCGACACCGGTGCTTCGGACTCGATGCCTCCAACACGCTTTCCAACTATGTTGGTGGGGTGGTGGGCGTCGTTCGAGGGCGTTCACTTGGGTTCATGGGCGGCTGGCCGCCGGTGTGGGGACGGCTCAGGATCCCGCCTGAACGCCCGTAAACGGCGCTGAATGAGCCGAAAATTGAGACGGTCGGTGGGGCCGGACTCTCTAGCATCGTCGCTATTGAAGGGCGAGTCATGGCACTGGTCGGTAAGGGATCACGACGGATCGTTGTCGACGGCACGGTCTACCGCTGGCGGCTGCGAGGCCGGCCTACGTACTGCCAGGGGCTGGCCTGGTCGCCATGTGCGTTCGCGGTGGAGCATGCGAACACCCCGGGGACGACGCTCGTGGTCATCACCGACCAGCCGCATCCGAGCGATTGGATCGGCCGCGAGGCTGAGCCTGTACTGCCGTCCGGTGTCGCCGAGGCTGTTCGGCTTGCCTTGCGTGAGGGTTGGACTCCGACGGCTCCGGGCTCCTCGTTCCACCTCGACCAGTCCACTGGCTTCACGTCCTCGTCCTTAGCGGTGTAAAGAGTGAGCACCGCTTTAGGAGTTCGATCCGGCGCCTCAATGGTCGGCCACTGCGAGGCTTGAGCTAACGCTTACGACTGCCCGGAGTTGTTGACGTCCAACATTGTTGATGTCAGCCCTGGATGTCAGGGAACTCTGCCTGTTTCGGCTACGGGCAGCAGTAGGTGGGCGGCACGGTGGATTCCGGATACCACAGAAGTTCGATCAGAGGGCGAACATAAAACCCGGTAAGGAAGGGAGGCGGCTGCCGTTGTGTACCCGAGGCCGTTGCCTTACAGGCCGTTGACTTATGCGGCGAATGTCAGATGTCTACGGCGCGCGGGTCCACACCGCTGCTGCTTCCCACGGGTCCAGGAATGCACGAGGAACTGCCGTTCGGTCACGCTAGTGTCACACAGATGTCCTGTTACATCACTCCGTCGAGCCGGCATCTGCTGCGGCAGCGAGAGACGCTTACGCACACGGACGTTTCTCAGTTGAGGCCGGCTGTTTTTCGACGGCCAGCTCGGTCGGAGCAATATCGATCACAGCTGCCTGTTACTGATCACTTCAGAAAGCCGCTTTGCTGCTTTTAGAGAGTTCTCTGTCGAGTGCCTCTGGACGAAGCCGAGGAGAATATTTCCAAGCTCTTCACAAGAATATGGATACCCCTGCCCCAGCCTCAGAACATCGCTCGCATCCTCGCCCCACACTAGTGACGCGATGGCCAGGACACGTCCCTGCCCCATGGCTGACTGGACACGGTCGGACCAGGTGTGCGTGCTGAGCGAGACCACTGCGTTGAAGCAGGACCATGCACTCAGCAGACTCATTTCAAGGCACTGTTCCTCCCGTCCCTCGGCGGGCCTGCGGAAGGGCGGGGTTTTTATTCCACATGCCTTAGACGGTACGAACCCGCACAGCCATTCAGCCTGCTCCAAGTACAGCAACGCCAACTGGTGGACCGATTCCACATTTGCGCCAGCCGCCTCCAAAGCTGAGGTGAACGGTTGACCTTCGGCGCCGGACGTTTCCTCTCCCAGGTCGGAAAGAGCTGCCGCCAACTCGAAGAAGTGTGCGTTCTTTTCAGCCGTGAACAGGGCGTCCAAGTCGAAGGTAGCGTCGGACCGGATGGTAGATGACGGAGCATATGCCCGTGCTGCCCGCAGGCGCAGGACGGAGCTCCAATGCCCGGGTGCGGCCTGTGGCAACTCGGCGAGTTCACGGCGTGCTGTCTCCAACAGGCGGCGTTGCGACTCTCCCGGAAAGAGCGTCCACAGGGCATGTCGGAGCAGAGCGTCGGCACGGATACAGATGAGCTCGCCGAGCCTATGCTCAGGAATGTTTTTGCGCTTCGGCTCCGCGGTTTTGGCTGCTTTGTGGAACAGCCCTGCAGCCAGCTCGTCCTTCGCTCTCAGCACGTTGAACTCGGCTACCGGACGCGGTTGCTTACCATTCAGCGAGGCATAGATCCGCTGAAAAGCCTGCACATCGATGCCCCGCCCGGTCGCATCCGCCTCCTCATGAAGGAAACGGTGCTCCAAGGCCCGGTGCATCCTGAACCATGTGATGTCCTGTCCGTAAGACTGCCCGAAGGACGCGATCTTGGCCCGACGCTCGTCGTACGCCAACCGGATCTGCTCTGTGTGGTCGTCGCTTGGTGCATGCTCCAGAGCCCGAGGCCCTGGCAGGGCGAGTGGTGACTCCGCCTCGTGAATCAACTCCAGACCGCGAAGGTTTGCCCAGGCATCGCGGGCATCGGGGTTGGAAGCCGCCCTAACACTAGTGGTCCACTGCTCGAGTGCCGGTCCCGCGCAATGAGTAAGTGCTCCGGTCCAAGATCGCTCACGGATCAACGACACAATTGTCAGCCAACCCCTCAGGATCATCCAATTGGAAGTCTCTGTAATAGCTTGGTCCAGAGCTACTTTAAGGCTTTTCAGGTCGCGCAGCAGCTCGCAGTAGTCACCTTGAACGTCTCGAATCGAGGCAGTGACTGAGATAAAGAAGGCACTGAACGCGAGTTCATCTTTGGCGGTGACGGTTGGGCTGGATCCCACGAACTGGGCAATTTCGTTAAGCGCCGAGAGCCGCTCCTCCGCTGACAGGGCAGTACGGTTTCGCTTGTAAATGTTAACGATCCGCGCAGCGGTCAGCCACCGTACGGATGGCGGAGGCGCCTCCTTGTGGGCTTCACTCTCACTCGTGAATAGTGCGGATAGAAGAGCGCCGAGCACCTTCTCCGCGTCCTCTTCGTGAAGAAGGCGGTCAAGCATGTCTTCAAGCTCGCGCGAAAACGAAAGGTAGCCGGATTCTTGTCCGTGCTGTGACGCCTTGAGCAGGTGCTTTGCCTTCTCCTGCGAACCCCGGCTGATGCGGGCATGCAACAGGCTTAGTCGACGCATCAGATTCAGGAGCCCGTCACCGGGATTTACCTTGAACGACTCCTCCAAGCTGTCCATCAAGGACTGGACGCGTTGTGCGGTGTTTCTGAGTATCTCATCGTCATCAGAAAGGTCAGCAGTCGCCAAGCCCCAACCAGCCAGGGCGAGGATGCGGCTCGTGCGGCCGAATGAATAGTCCTGCACGGATGTGGCGGAGGTAAGGTCCAGCACAAGGGTGCGGAATTCGATGACATCGTCGAGCGCGCCAAGGCTGTTGGCGCATATGGCAGTTAGCCGATCGAGTCGGTTGATGTCCTTGTGACTCATCAACGGTTTACGCAAGACTCCTTCCCAGATCTGCGTAAGCACCTGGGAGAGGTTGTCATGGATCCCTGGCGTTTCGGCTGAGAGCCGGGAGAGGACGTTGAGTTGCGCGATGCCCATCTGGAGCGGGGACAACGGTTCGCGGGTCACCGGGCTTGAGTTCTCGCGCAGTGCGGCGAGTTCGGCTGCGGCGTCATCGAGGTCGACCGGAAGGATGAGTGCCTCATCTGAGCGAGCCAGCAGACTAGCTACGACGATCGATCGAGTGTTGGATCGTTCCGTGCTGGCCGATCTCCCCTTGATTTCGTCCAGCTCGTCGAGCGCCTGCTCCAGCGCCCGCACCATCAAAAATTCGTCTTCTTCTTGCCTGGTGCCGGTGTACTCGTGAATATGATTGAGCAAGTGGGCCGTTGCCTCGCCGATGATCTCATCCACGCGTGTCTCGTCGGGCTCGGGCGCTCCGAGCAGGCCCTCCGGGAGGCGGTTCCTTCCGAACCGGTCACTCGGAGGCAGTTGCAGTCGTCTGTGGATTTCCCTGAACGCCTCTGCCGCAGCTGGGCCGATGACTACATGTGATGACATGTCGTCCGCAACCTCATTGATCACCACGCCCGATTTACGCAACCACGGGATGGCACTCTGTAGGAAGCCGAGTTTCGTGGGCAGGTCGGTCGCCGAGAGGGGTGGTGATCCCAGCTGTGTCCAGGCGAGAAGAAAAGCGAGTGCACCCGGGCCAGCGCTCTCCTCGAGACGGCAACCTGCCTCTATGAGGGCCGGCTCGACCACATAGTGAATGGCGCGCCGTATCTCCTCGGCGAGCATGCCGTTATCCGGTTCCGCGTCACCTACGCTCAGGCGACGGTTCAGATTGGCTACTGCCTGCCGCAGCACCACCGGACGGTGTGCGATGGACTCCTTTTCGAACAATTGAAGTGCGGCCGCCGGGTCGAGGCCCGTTATGCTCCGCTCCTCGAGCAGGAGGCGCAGCAGCTCGGCAGCCTGTTCGGAGTCGAGCGCAGGGACATTCACCACCGCCGACGGGATGAGTTGACCGCCGCCGTCAAGGCTTTCCAGATCTCTAAGGGAGACAACGAGAACGAGTGCATTCCGGAATATCGGATAGTTCAAGAGCCGCTCAAGGTCGTCATAGACCTTCCGATATTCTGAGCGAGTCGCGCGGAAGGTGATGTACAGGACCAGGGGACGGTCGCTGGCGCGCATGTTCAGCTCAGCAACTGCCTGTTCACGGGCCTCCGTGAAATTCTGGTCGTCCAGAGGGACGCTACCGTTCCGGTAGCGGGTGAGCCCCAGTGCGAACTGCAGTGCGCGCAGTGCGGGGACTGGGCTCTTATACCGGATAAGGTCTAGATCGAGTTGCAGCACATAGGGATCCTTGGGCATGGCCGTGCGTGAGCCGTCTGGTGCACTAAGAAACATCTCGACGAGATGCCTCTTACCTACTCCTGGCTCCCCCGTGATCGGCACGACGTTCTGCGGCCTCGACTGAGCCTGGAGCCGGGCAAACTCCGTCGGACGGGGAACTATGGGGTGTGGAGGAGTGTATTCCCACGGCCATTTCAGCCCGCGGGGAGCAACCTTTTTGGTGAGGGGGACGGACTCGGTTGCCTCGACGAGGTGTTCAAGGCTGGATACTGCCGTGCTTGGCGCGGCGTGGTCAGCTTTGACTGATGGTAAGGGCGCCTCTACCAAAGTGGATTTTTCGAATGCCTTATTGGGCAGCCACGGATGATCCGCTACATGACCGTACAGTGTGAGCGGTGTTGGTACCCTTTTTTCCAGGTCGACGAATTTCAATCCATTATTGTGGTTGTCCACCTGCTGTTTCACGGATAGGGCGAGGTCGCTGAGGCTCAAATAGGGATGGCTACGAGGCGCGGGCCGCCTGGCGGCTTCAACGAGCGCGGATGTGAAGAAGCTGGGTCCGTCATCGACGGGCGACTTGGCCTTTAAGCCCTTGTCTGCGGCTACCAGCAGTGTGATTTTCTCGGCCGATTCGCCGGGTTGTTGCAGCATCCGAGGTACGTTTAAGGCGGCCGCCCCCGCGTGGCAACAATCGAGGATGACCATGATGTGGTCGGCCTGCACCTGTGGGTCTTGCAAAATGCTCGCAATGAGACTGAAGGGCAAGCTGCTGTAGCGGTCAGTGATGGAATCCGTAGTGCTCAGCGCGAGGTACAAGCCTTGCCCACTGGGCGGATCAATTGTGTATCCGTGTCCGGAATAATAGACGATCAAAAGGTCGGAAGACTCGTTCGATTCAAGCACGGCATTGCGCAGTGCTCTTCGGACGAGATCAACTGTGAGTGGGCCATTCCGGTCGCTGACGGTGTCGCAATTACGGCTTGGTAGACCCCACTCGTCCAAGAGATCACGCATGGCGTCAAGGCTGTGTGGCACTGAGGGCAGGTCGCTGAGCCCGTCCTTCTTGAAGCCTGCCTGGTAGGTGGAGCACCCGATGAGGACAGCCCGTGATCGCTCCGGATTGAAGGGCGTAGGCTCGCCGGCCATGGCCAAGTCGTTACTCACTTCAGTCCGTGTCGGGCTCCGTGCCCTCCTCTAGGAGGGCAGACAAGGCCTCTAGCGTCTCTCGGTCGAGTTTCGTGGTCGTCACCTGCACGGTGCGCCTGCCGTTGGACACAGTCCACGTGCTGGGTTGGAAGCGCGCTTCCAACCATGCGCCGAACACCGAAAGCGAAGTTTCGATCAACTCCCGGTTCTCGCTGGCGAACGCGATCGCGTCGTGGAGTACGCCCATGTCGCCGGGAGCGCCAGACTTGGCCAGCAGCCGGGGCTTGAGATCGGCCCCGCTCGCATGCCGATTGAGCATCTCCAAGAGGGCGACGACATCGTCGTCAGTGCCCTCTTTGCAGGTCAATGTGAATTGCACAGCAACGCCCCCCCACGGCCCGGATATCCGTAGTAGATCAGCATAGCGGTCGGTCTCCCGGTTGGCACGAATGCGGCTGACGGTAGAGGGGCGGAGTGCGCTGCCAGGGTCGTGATCAAGCCGCGTGTCTGACTGGCCGTTCTCTATCCGGTCGTGCGCTCGGTCTGGTTCGAACGGTGTGCTGGATCGGGTGACTTGTTGGCTGGTGGGGCATAGAGGAAGGGCCTCCTGGTAGCTCGCGGTTGTCGAGTCCAGCGAGAACAAGAGGCCCCGTTGTCGAAGTGTCGCGTGGTCGTGGTTGCCGGGTCCAGTCCGTCCACTCCTGGGTGTGACTGCCTCGCCCATCGGTTCGGGAACGCGGCCGACCGGCCAGGGCGCCGACCCCGGTACGGCTCGGACATGAGCGATACGGAGTGGGCACTGGTGCGGGATCTGCTGCCGGTGCCGGGATGGCTGGCGGGCCGGGGAGGCCGTCCGGAGGGCTACTGCCACCGGCAGGTGATCGACGCGGTGCGCTACCTCGTCGACAACGGCATCAAGTGGCGAGCGATGCCGTCCGACTTCCCGCCCTGGCCGCGCGTTTATGCCTTCCTCGCCCGCTGGCGGGATGTGGGGCTGGTGACCTAGCTGCATGAACGTCTGCGCGAGGCCGTCCGCCTGGCTGAGGGCCGCAGCCCGGAGCCGAGCGCTGGGGTCGTGGACTCGCAGTCGGTGAAGGCGGACGCCACCGTCACCCATGCCTCGCGAGGTTTCGACGCCGGGAAGAAGATCAACGGGCGCAAGCGGCACCTGCTCACCGACACCCTCGGACTGCTTCTGGCCGTGCGGGTCACGCCGGCGTCCACGACCGACCGGGACGCCACCCGCAGCCTGCTACCCGCAGCAAAGGATCACTTTCGGCAGTTGACGCGCATCTGGGCCGACGGCGGTTACACCGGCCACCTCACCGACTGGATCACCCAGCGCCTCGGAGTCATCCTCGACATCGTCCGTCGCAGCGATGACGTCCAAGGTTTCAGGTCCTGCCCCGATGCTGGGTCGTCGAGAGATCCTTCGCCTGGCTCCTGCGCAGCCGGCGCCTGGTCCGTGACTACGAGCGACGCACCGACACCAGCGAAGCCGTCATCCTGTGGTCGATGGCCATGCTCATGAGCCGCCGCCTGGCCGCCCAGCGCCAGCAGCATCCTGCTCCGGCGCGGGCAGCATGAACCTGCCCGGCTTCTCCTCGACCAGCCAGCCCCGTTCCACCAGCCGTTTCAACCGGGCCCTCGCTCCCTCGACACGGGAAGCGGAAGCACTGTCCCAGCCCAGCACCACCGCTGCCCGCCGGGCACCCAGCCCGTCTCCTCCCGCCTCCAGGGCGGCGGCCATCAACGCCTGGTAGTCCACCGACAACGCCTCAACCCCGGCCGCGTCGACCCGGTGAGGCACCGCCCGGCGTGGTCCTACCGGCTTCTTCTGCAACACGACGGCCACGGTGGGCGCATCCTCCTCGGCCAGCGCCTCCAGGTACTGTTCCAGGCCGATCACCCGATGCCGGAACACCTCTTCCGCCGCCGCCAGAGCTGCCCGCAATTGCTCCAGCTCGGCTTCGAGTTCCTTCACCCGCACCGCCGCGGCCTTCTGCCGCGCTTCCAAAACCGCCCGCATCGACGGCATCTGACACCCCCATGACACCTCGGTCAGCAACGGAGCGAGACTTCCATACCAACCGCCATCTCATGCCTGACCAGCAGAAACCGCACTTGGGGTTCGGAAAGAGAACGACCTCTAAAAGCCGTGGAGCCGACCGCCCCAGCCGCGACGTACCCCTTCTCTGGCATCAGGCGGCTGATTGCTGTGCGCGCGGCACGGGCGTCGGCCAGGCTGGAGCGGGACGCAGGCAGGAGCGCAGGCCCGGCCGGGGGCCGGGCCGCGCGGGGAGCGGAGCGAACCCCCTTGAAAGCCACTAGAGAAAGTTGTAACTCAGTCGGACTGCTGGGTCTGTCCGGTCCTGGGAGATGCTTTGAAGCTTCGGTCCCAGCTGATGGTTGACAGTGGCCGTGTCTCGCTTCTCTGGGCACGTCGTTGCAGCGTCTCAGCGACCGTCATTCCGGCCGTTGGCCGACCGCCAAGAGATGCGAGCTCGCTGACAGCAGCTCTGAGTACGGCTCGGCCATGCGCGCTGCGGTGAGGGCCGATTCGAAGAGGGGTGAGTCGGTGAGGGACTGCCCCGTGTGGCGTTCCGTGGCGGCCAGGAGGGACCAGGCGGGGCCTTCGATGCCGTAGACCTCTGCGGAGGTGAACCCGGCCGTGGTCACCTCGTCGAGGAGTTGGGCGCCCGTGTGGAAGTACGCCTTCGTGAACGCCTTCTTTCCGTCGTGGATCTGGGTGGCGAGGATGGTGGAGATGCTGCCTCGCAAAGGCTCCTTGTGGAGGTGGGCGAAGGCGGTGTGTTCGAAGAGGGAGGCGTAGCGGTTGATGCCTGCCGCTGCGAGGAGGCCGCCCGGCTTGAGGACGCGGTGGGCCTCGGCGAGTGCCCGGTCGCGGTCCGTGCGGTCGGGGAGGTGGTAGAGAGGGCCGAGCAACAGGACCACGTCGTACGAGGCGTCCTCGGCCGCGAGGTGGCGGGCGTCGCCCAACTCCGCCGTGGCGCCGACCCCTTCGGCCTGGGCGACGTGGCGAGGGATCGGGTCGACGACGTGGACCTCGTAGCCGTCCGCCACCAGCCAGCGGGCGTGCGCACCCGGGCCGCCGCCCACGTCGAGGATGCGGGCGGGCGGGGGCGGAAGGTGACGGCGCAGCAACTCCTGGGTGCGGATCAGCTCCAGGTGCCCGTCGGCGGTCCTCGACAGCCGGTCGGCCTCGTCGATGGTCTCGGAGTAGAACCTCACGATCTCCGGCGCTACCTCAGGGCTCGTCATACGGGCATTCTGGAGGCGCACCGGTGGACCAGTCCAGTGATCGGAAACGAGACCCATGCCGCAGCTGAAGTACGAGCAGATCGCCGAGGATCTACGCACCCGGGTCGCCAACGGCGAGTTCGGACCGGGCGATCTGCTTCCCTCCGGCCGCGATCTGGCGGAGCAGTGGGACGTGTCGAGAGCCACTGTCGTCAAGGCTTACGACGTGCTGCGCAACGACGGTCTGGTCAGCGCGCGGCAGGGTGCTGGATTCGTCGTCGCCGAGACTCCTGTCGCCCGGCCCGCCGGTGCGCGCCGCGCTGGTTCCACACGGTTGACGGGTGGTGCCCCGTACCGGCGTATCGGCGCCCCCGACCGTACGGTGCCGCCGCCGCACGTGGCGGACGCGCTGGCACTGGAGGCGGGCGAGGAAGCACTGCGGAGGATCCGTCTGGTGCTGCTCGACGACGGCTCGCCCCACACGCTGGTGACTGCCTGGTTCCCGCCCGCCATCGCGGACGCGGCCCCGCGCCTCGCTCTGAAGGGACCCATCGCAGAAGGGACAACGCACTATGTGAGGCGCGCGACAGGGCGCTCGCCCGTGGAAGGGACGGACGTCACGACGGTGCGGCTGGCCGACGGCGAAGAGGCCCTCTTGCTGTAGGTGGAAAGGCCGGCGGCGGTGTCGGTGGTGCTGCATGTGGCGTTCGACCGTGACCGACGTCCGCTCGTCTGCGAAGAGGGCGTGACGGCGTCGCATGTGTTCGAACTGTCCGACAACTACCCGATGCGGTAGGCGAACTGACGTTCCGCTTGACTGGACCGGTCCACCGGTCCAGTCTCTTTTTTGGCGCCGCACATGGAGCCCTCTGCCGCCGTCGAACCGCGCCCGGCAGGGACACAGATGACCCCGGCTGCAGCTCGCCTCGGCACCGGGGCACGGCCGATCCGGCAAGGAGACCGACCATGCACCTTCTCTCACGGGCACTCGTACGGGTGAGGGCGGTGCTCCTCGGGCCGTCCACTCCCGGCTGTGCGACCCACGAAGCACATGCCGCACCGGTTGCCGCGCCGAGCCCGGCCGCCGGCCACCCTTCCCCCGAGATGTGGGCCGCCTTCCTCGCGAGCGCCCGGCGCCGTAGAGCCCGATGTCCTTGGCCACGGGCCGAGTTGCCCGCCATCACTCCCGACGACATCTCCAGCACCCTGGTAGGCGCTTATCTCCTCTCTCCCGAGGCGCACCAACGAGCAAGGCAGGCGCGGCAAACACGGCAGTGGGCGGAGGCTGCCTGATGGCCGACGGACGAGTGCGGGCCGCAGCCCGGCGGGGCGAGATCCCCATGCTGCGCGCCTACAGGATGTGGTTCGAGCACACCCGCAAGTGCGCCGACGGTTGCAGGGGTGCTGCCAAGGTTCAGGAGGGATGCGAGGACGGACGGCGGTTGTGGGGTGCGTATCGCCTCGCGCGCATCGGAAGGACGACCTCATGAGCTGGACCGTGGAACGCTCACCTGGACTCCCCGTACGCCGCACCGCCGACAACCGTCTCGCCGTTCCCCTACGGCTGTCCCGCGACGACGGGCAGGTCAGGGACGCCGAAATGACCCTGACTCCCGCCGAAGCCGAACACCTCCATGCCGCTCTGTGCCGGGCCCTCGACGGGCAGCCCGTGCCACCGGCCGCGCCGGACTGCCGGCAGACCGTGCAGACCTCGCGCGGCACCGCGCACCTCGGGGGCCGCGCGTAGCGCCGTAGGCACGCGGACGCGTCCAGCGGGTAGAGGTCTCCTCAGTCGGCGTGACCGGCATGGGGCCTGCCCGGACCGGCGCCCGGTTCCCTCTGGTCTGCGCGTCGTGGACGTGGAAGTTGTGCGGCACACCGTCCCCCGCGGTGATCTCCCGGATCTCGGTGGTGTCCCTGGTGACGGCGAAGTCGATGCGGGCCGTGTCCATGCCCCGGCCGTTGATCCGGTTGCCGGCGAGTGCGAAGGTGCAGGAGGGTGGCGTCCCCGTTCAGACGGCCACCGGGTGGTCCCAGTCGATGTGGTGCGCAAGGGATTCGTCCGCCGGACGCGTGACCGGGCCGACGGCCGCCGGGTGATCGTCGAGATCGACCGGGATCACGTGGCGAGTTTCGGCGCTCTGTTCGCCGACTTCGTCACCGGCCTGGAGGCGCTGTACGCCGGCTACACCGACGAGCAGCTCGACGTGATCCTCGACTTCCTCCGTCGCTCGGCCGCCGTCCAGCAGCAGGCCACGGGCAAGCTGACCGAGCAGGCCACCCCCCTGACCGGGCAGGCCACCTGACGGTGCCCGCGACCGCCCCCGCCCACGACGAGGCCCCGCACCCGACGGATGTCCGCCGAGTACGGGGCCATGGGCCTCAGGGGGCCGATCCCACCGGCCTCTTCATGGTCAGCGGCGGCGTACGTCCCCCTTCCCGCACGCCACACCGTCCCCGTCCCGGTCCAGCTTCAGCGGATCGTCCCGCCCGTTGACCTTCAGGCGGCCGTAGTCGTTCTTCTTCAGCCACGCGCAGCGGGACGCCGTCGTCTTGTCGGCCTCCGCCGGGAAGGCCGTCGGGACGCAGACGTTCGCCGTGCCGTAGTGGCGGTCGCAGCCCGAGATCGTGGGGCTGACCTTCTTCGACCTGGTCTTCTTCTGCGGGCCCGTGACCTTGCCCTTCGGAGCGTCCGCGAAGTCGTGGACGTGGGCCGAGGGGGCTTCGCCGGAGGCCTGCGCCAAGGCCGACGGGCCCTGGAGGTGGACCCATTCCGCGACCGACGGGACGCCGTTGGCGTCCACCGCGAAGAGCATGTACCAGCCGGGCGGGGCCAGGTTGGGGTTGCTCGTCACGTTGAGGTCGATGTTGTCGCCGTCGACGGACAACGGCAGGTCCACGAACCGCTGGTTCGGGTCCGACGAATGCGTGACCGCCGCGGGGCGGATCAGTTCCGCCTTCGCGATCGGCCGGTCCACCGTGATCCGCTGCGTGTCGCCGTACACCCACTCCTTGTCGATCACCGATGTGATCTTCGGGCGGGGGCCCTTCAGGAGGTACGGCGGGGTGTAGACCGACACGTCGTGGTTCCAGGAGCCGTTGCCCGGGTTGTCACCGGTCGTCATGACGCGGCCGTCGGGGAGCAGGAACGCCGAGGAGTGGTAGCCGCGCTCCTCCGGGTCCGTCGCCACCGGGTCGAACGTGTTGGTCGCCGGGTCGTAGATCGACGTCTCGAACACCGGGTCGGCCCGGTTGTGCAGGGCGCCGCCCGTCTCCAGGACCTTGCCGTCGGGCAGCAGCACCGCGGAGACGTACATCTTGCCCTGGCCGCCCGTCTGGGCGACCTTGCCGTTGCCCAGGTCCACCGTGCCCTGCGGGATCGGCGGGCCCGCGACGTACGCCGGGTTCGCGGCCTTCAGGTCGATGACGTCCGTCAGACGGTTCGCGTCGGGGTTGGACTCGATGTTGCCGCCGCCGAGGGTGAGGACCTTCTGGTCCTGGGCGGGAGGCAGCAGCACGCTCGCGGACTGGTCGCGCTGGTCCTTGTTCTGCAGGCCGGGGACGGACGTGATCGTGTTGGCGCCGTAGTCGTAGATGGCGCTGCCCGTGCCGGGGATGTTGTTGCCGAAGACATGGCTGCCGGAGTAGAAGAGACGGCCGTCCTGCATGAGGATCATCGACGGGTACAGACCCCAGTACGACCAGGTCTGGTTGACCTTCCAGAGTTCGAGCCACTTCTGCTCGGCGTCCGACCACAGCTCGGCCGTCACCGAACCCGTGGAGTCCTCGCGCAGACCGCCGAAGGAGATGACGTCACCGTTGCCGAGGACCGTCGCCGAGGGGTACCAGTGGCCGTCGTTCATGTCGTTGGTCTTGCTGTAGGTCTCGGTGACCGGGTCGAAGACGTACGAGTCCTTGTAGCCCTCGTAGCCGTGACCGCCCGCCACCGGGTACGCCTTGTTGCCGCTCATGACGAGGACACGGCCGTCGTCGAGCTGCACATGGCCCGCGCAGAACATGTCGTCCGGGGTCGGGATCTGCTTGTACGTGCCGTTCTTCGGGTCGTAGACCGCGGACGTGAACGTCCCCGCCTCGAACATCTGCTCGCTGTTGCCGGAGCCGGCGATCAGCAGCACCTTGCCATTGTTGAGGACGACGGAGTGCATGGAGCGGACGGGGTTCTGCGTGGGCAGCACGTCCCAGCGGCCGTTCAGACACTGCTCCGGGGTGCCCGTGCACTGCGGCTCGGGGACCGGGGCGGCGACCTGGTCCATCGTGTAGTCGTCGGTGGTGACGGAACCGGTGCCGTAGACGGAGACGCCCCAGGTGATCCGGTCGGTGCCCGCCGGGATCTCGGGGGTGCGGACCGTCGCCTCGGTCCAGCTCCCGGCCATGTCCAGCGTCTTGAGGTCGGTCCAGTACTGCCAGCCGGCCGTGGTGTCGTGCCGGAACAGGGTGACGGACGTGTCCGGGGTCGTCGACTTGTACCAGAGGGCCAGGTCGTACTGCTTGCCCACCGTGACCGAGGGCGCGCAGGCCGCCGACTCGGTGATGAGGGCCTTGCGGTCGCCGGACACCCGGCGGGTCAGCTCGACCTTCATGGCCTTGGTGCCGGAGTGGGCGCCCGACACCGTGGTGAAGGTGAAGTCGTTGTCACCCCAGCCGGACTTCTCCCAGCAGTACGGCATGCCGTCGGTGCCGGCGGTCTCGAACCCCGGGTTCTGCACGAGGTTGGCGGCGGAGGCGGACTGGGGCGAGACCAGCAGGAGACCGGCGGCCAGTGCCCCGACCCCCAGCAGTGCTGTTCTTCGTCTGACCCTGGGTACGGGACGGGGTCTGCGACGGATCCTGAAGCGGCCCCGCAGGTGGCTCATCGGATGACTCTTCACACGGCTCTCCTTGCCGGCTCGACCTGCTTCTGCTCGCCGTGCTCCCCACGGCGAGACGTCTTTCGCGGCAGATAGACCAGCGCCTCGGTCGCCACGAAGCGCAGCACGAACGTCGTCACCAGGGCGAGCGCGGTCGCGGACAGCGCCCCCATCCCGAACCGGCCGACGAACAGGGCGATCAGCGGGATGCGCAGCACCAGATCGGCGTTGGCGAGCAGCGCGAAGCGCCCGACGCGGTCCCATCCCTTGCGGTGCCTGCGCCGCTCGCGGAAGCACAGGTGCTCGATGAGGATGAAGTTCCAGAGCACCCCGAGCTGGTTGGCGAGGATCTCGGCGGGGAGGTAGTGCATGCCGGCCGAGGTGAGGGCGTGCAGGGCGGCCAGGTTCGGCAGGAAGCCGGTGACGCCGATCAGCCCGAAGACCAGCATGCGGGCCACGGGCGAGGCGGTGCGCAGACCGACGAGGTGACGCAGGAACCGGAAGCCCTCCCGCGCGGTGGACTTGGACTCGCCGGCGTACCGGTCCTGGAAGACGAACGGCACCTCGTTGACCCGGCGCGGGCGGCTGCGCACCGCGAGTTCGAGGAGGATCTTGTAGCCGAGCGGCTGGAGGACGTCGGCGGTGACCGCGCTGCGGCGGATCGCGAAGAAGCCGCTCATCGGGTCGCTGATGCCGTGCAGCCGGCGCGGGAAGAGGGCCTTGGTGAGCCAGGTCGCTCCCCGGGACACGGCCACGCGGTAGCTGCCCGCGAGCCCGGCCCGGCTGCCGCCCTCGATGTACCGGGAGGCGACCACCAGATCCGCCGACGACCGCTCCCCGGTCGCCACCAACTCCGGTACCAGCGACGGCGGATGCTGCAGGTCGCCGTCCATGACGACGATCCAGTCGCAGCCGGCCGCCCTGATGCCCTCGACGACCGCCCCGCCGAGTCCGCCGACCGGTTCGTCACGGTGCAGCACGGTCACGGGGAACGGGCAGTCCTGCGCGGCCCGGTCGATCACCGCGGGGGTGTCGTCGGTGGAGTCGTCCACGAAGACGACCTCGCAGGGCAGCCGGGGCGGCACGGTCTCGGTGATCCGGCGCAGCAACTCGCGTACGTTGGCCGACTCGTTGAAGGTCGGTACGACGATGGTGACGGCGCCGGGCTCGGGGATCTCGACGCCGTGCACGGCCGGGTCCCCCAGTTCCTCGGGGGCCGTGTACTCATAGCTTCCGCTGCTCATCGGTCGCCTCCAGCGGCCTCGGTGTCGCGGACGCGGTCGCTGTCGGGGTCGTCAGCGGCCTCGGTGTCGCGGACGCGGTCGCCGTCCGCCTCCCCGGTCCCGCGTGCGCGATCGTCGCCGCCGGCGGTGTCGATCCTGCGGATCTCGATCCGGTCCTCGCCGGTGCCGAAGGTGGCGATCGGCGTCGAGTTCTCCATGGCGCGCCTGACGTTGGGCAGGTCGACCGCGTCCCGCCGTACGGTCGGGGAGGCGACCACGTAGTCGAGGTCTCGCCAGCCGCGCGGCATCGTCTTCGTCACCGCCGGGTCCAGGTCGGCCTTGTAGAACCAGATGACGCCGAGCCCGGGCTCGTACCCCTCGTGGACGAGGTCGAGCCAGAGCGCGTCGTCCACCAGGACCCGGGCGCCCTCGGGATCGTCGACCTCACGGCCGAGCCACTCGGCGGCCTTCTGGTAGGGCGCGTTGGCGTTGAACGTCATCGCGGTGTGGTTGCCCTCGTACCAGCGGGGGGCCACGTACGCCGTCGCGAGGGCGGCCAGGGCGACGGCGACCGTGTAGCGCGCCCAGGTCAGGGGCCGTATCTCCGCAGCGCCGCGGCCTCTGCGCAGGACGCCGTGGGCGACGCTCGCCGTACCGCCCGCGAGGACGAGCGCGAGGAAGGGCAGGGCCTGCAGGACGTACATCGCGGGCAGATAGCCGGGGCGCAGGGCCATGGCGGCCAGGATCGCGACGGCGAGCGCGGGTCCGGCGAGGGCGCGCGCGGTCACCGACCAGCGCCAGGTGACCAGGAGCAGCAGCGCGCCGGCGAGTCCGCCGAGGGGCAGGACGCGGTCGTAGTACAGCCAGGACTGCAGGACGCCGTACGAGCCCGTGCCCTCGGTGAGGATGAAGCCGGAGCCGGGGCGGCTCATCTGGTAGACGATGCCGTCCCACAGCGAGACATGGCCGGCACCGGGGAACAACTCGCCCTTGAGCAGGGCGAACAGCGGGTACGAGGCGCCGATCAGGAAACAGGCGGTGATCGCGCCGGTGAGGGCGAACTTCCGGGTGTCTCGGTGGCTGTGCCGCCACATGGTGAGCAGCACGGCGGGCAGGACGAGGAGCATCGTCTCCTTGGTGAGCACGGCCGCGGCGGCGGCCAGCCCCGCGCCGAAGTGGTGCCAGAGGTGACGGCTCGGTGAGGCGGCGAGGCAGAACGCCAGCAGCGTCCACATCACCGCGATGTTGTCGAGGAAGATCTCCCGCTGGAGCACCACCGACAGCGGGGACAGCCCGAAGAGGACCATGCCGAGGCCGGCGGCCCAGCGGGGCAGCGAGAGGCGGCGGCCGAGGACGTAGACGAGGACGGCGCTGACGGCGCTGATCCCCAGCATCACCACGCGCATCGAGCCGACGGTCATCGACTCGGGGGCGAGCTGGGCGGGGATCCAGGTCAGGACGGCGAGCTGGATCCAGCCGAGGGGCGGGTGGTCGTACCAGTAGGTGTAGTGGGCGAGTCCCCTGCCTTCCTGCACGGCCCAGGCCTGCGCGAGGTAGGTGCCCTCGTCGTCGCTGAGGGCGGGGTAGTCGGCGATGTTCCACCCCTGCACGATCATGATCGCGACGAGGAGGACACCGCAGAGGATCAGGTCGGGGCGCGAGTCGCGCAGCCGCTTCGGTGCGGGTGGCGGGGGAACGGACGCGGTCGTTCGACCGGTCGAACCGGTGGCGGGCGCAGCTGTCCGCTGCGCGGGGACCTTGACTTCCGTCTTGGTCGCCGCGGGAAGTGTGGAGGTCACGCAGGAACGTCCTCTCGGTTCACGTGCGCGAGATGTGCGCCGACGTGGCTGGTCAGCTCCCAGTCGTTCCGCCCGCGTTGCTCACGCCACACCGCGCGTACGGCTGCGAGGGCAAGGAGCACCTGGTAGAAGGGGCCGCCGATGATCAGCTTGGCGTAGTGGGTGAATCGGACGCGCAGGCCGTACTGCTTGCCGAAGTCGTGCAGTCCGACGATCTCGAACACGAAGGTGACGAGGGCGGTGACGGCGGGCAGGAAGGTGATGAAGGCGACGCCGACGGGGACGTCGAGGAACAGCGCGACGGCCACGTTGAGCGGGATGATCACCCCGGAGACGGCCTGGAGATACGGCGTCATCAGCGTGTAGCGGGCCAGCAACCGCTGCCGGAAGCCGGGCAGTTGCTTCCAGTCCTTCTTCCGGTAGACCTGGAGGAAGCCCTGGTTCCAGCGGGTGCGCTGCTTCATCAGCGACATCAGGCTGCCGGGGGTCTCCTCCCGGGTCACCATGTCGGAGTCGTAGGCGACCACGACCTTCTTGCCGACGCTCGACAGCCGTACGCCCAGGTCGCAGTCCTCGGCGAGGCAGTCGGGGTCCCAGCCGCCGGCTTCCCGCAGCACTCCGGTCCGTACGAAGACGGTGTTGCCGCCGAGCGGGATGAACCCTTTCTGCGCGTGCAGATGCAGCCGCGACCGGAACCAGAAGAAGTACTCCAGGCAGTTGCGCAGGCTGTACCAGCTGGAGTGGAAGTTGATGAGCTGCACCCCGCCCTGCACGACGTCGGCGCCGGTGGTGCGGAAGGCGTGGTCGACGTGGGACAGCAGTTCGGGATGGACCTGGTCCTCGGCGTCGAAGACTCCGACGACGTCGCCACGGCAGTGCGGCAGCGCCGTGTTCATGGCCTTGGGCTTGTTCTTCTTGTCATGGTGATCGACGACGACGCGGACCCGGGGGTCACGCTCCTCGGCCGCCCGGGCCACCGCGGTGGTCTCCGGGTCGTCGTGTCCGACGATCACGATGATCTCGAAGTCGTCGTGGCTCGATTCGAGCAGTCGTTGGATGGTGTGGTCCAGCACGGCCTGTTCATGGCGTGCGGGCAGCAGCAGTGAGAACGAGACATGTTCGTCGCCGTCCGGTCTGCTGAACCGGGTGGAGGCGAGCACTTCGGGCGTGCGCCACGCGTGCATCTGCCACCACAGAGTGAAAGCCGCCATCCAGAAAAGAGCAAGAGAGACGACGGCAATGAGGACATGCGTCAGCAAAAGAGATCCCCCCGGATCCGAATACCCCCTGCCGCGACGGGAGTTACTCCCGTCGCGTCACTGCGAGGAGACTAGGGGGAAACTGTGAACCCGGGGAGCCCTTCCGATAAAAACCGTGTTTCCGTTCGAGGGAACATGTAGTCGGAAGTGTCCGCACACAGTCCCGTATCCCGTCAGTTGTTCGATCTTGTCCCGGTCTCCGACCAGCGAGTTTCAGCCGGTCGACGCCACCCCGAGGACCGTCCGCAACCGGTCGACATCGGTCGTGGGAGCGTCACAGGTGAAATGACGGCAGACATATGCGGCCGGTTCACCACCGACGAGCGGGCGGTCGGCCAGCAGCGGCAGCTCGTCGCTGTCCGGAGCCCCGACGGCGACCACCGCACCCGGTGCGGTCCCCAGCAACGCCGTCCGGTGCAGTTCCCGCCTCGCCGGATGCCCCTGCGGCCCCACGACCGCGACCTCACGCGGGCCGTCGAGCAGCGCCTCGGCGGTCGCCAGGCCCCACCCGATGAACCTCGGCGCACGCGGCCCCAGCGCCTTCACCACACCCAACGCCCGCTCGGCGGCCCTCCGGTGGGGCTCCGAGCCGGTGTGCGCCGCATAACCCAGCAGCGCCCCGGCCGCCGCGCTCCACCCGGACGGCGTGGCGTTGTCGGTCGGGTCCTGCGGCCGCCGGATGAGCTTCTCCGCGTCACTGGCGGTGTCGTACAGCGCCCCCGACTCCTCGTCGACGAACCGCGCGAGCACATGGTCGAGCAGGAACCCCGCGAACTCCAGCCACACCCCCTCCCCCGTGACCGACGCGAGCGCCAGGAACCCCTCCGCGACGTCCGCGTAGTCCTCCAGCACTCCCGCGTTGGCCCCCACCTGCCCGTCCT
The DNA here is from genome assembly GCF_055592645.1 of Streptomyces sp. NPDC041108. Classification (NCBI taxonomy): domain Bacteria; kingdom Bacillati; phylum Actinomycetota; class Actinomycetes; order Kitasatosporales; family Streptomycetaceae; genus Streptomyces; species Streptomyces sp. NPDC041108. The sequence continues at coordinate 446,138 of NZ_JBVIYK010000003.1, forward strand.
TGCTGGTCCGCGCGAGCCGCGCCCGCTCGTCCAGGTGCAGACGCACGAGAAGGTCGGCGGCGGCGATCGCGGCGTCCACCAGGTCGGGGCGGTCGAAGTAGGCGCCGGTCTCGGCGAGCGCGGCGACGGCGAGCCCGTTCCAGGCGGCCACCACCTTGTCGTCCCGGCCGGGGGCGGGGCGGCGCGACCGTGCCGCGAGCAGCCGCTCCCGGACCGTCTCGATCTTCTCGGCGTCGAACACGCTCTCGTGCTGCGGGAGTTGCAGCACGGAGGCGCCCTCCTCGAACGTGCCCTCCTCCGTGACCCCGAAGTACCGCGCGGCGAGCCGCGCGTCCTGGGCACCGAGCACCTCGGTCAGCTGCTCGGGCGTCCAGACGTAGTAGGCGCCCTCGACGTGCTTTCCGGAACCGGTGCCGTCGTCGCTGTCGGCGTCCAGCGCGGAGGCGAACCCGCCCTCGTTCGTGCGGAGTTCACGGACCATGAAGTCGGCCGTCTCCAGCGCGACACGCCGGGCCAGCTCGGAGCCGGTGGCCCGCCAGAGATGGGCGTAGACGCGGCAGAGCAGGGCGTTGTCGTAGAGCATCTTCTCGAAGTGGGGTACCAAAGGCCCATCAGCGTCCGCCAGCAGAACGTATCGGTGAAAGCCCCCTCCGACCTGGTCGTACAGGCTCGACCGCGCCATGGCGCCGCACAACCCCTCGGCCATTTCCCGCGCCGCCACGGAACCCGTCCGCGCGTGGTGGCGCAACAGGAATTCGACCACCATCGACGGGGGGAACTTGGTGTTCCCCTTGAACCAGCCGCTCGTGGGGTCGACATCCCGAGTCAGCTGAAGGAGCGCCTGGGACTGGGTCTCCCCGCCGGGCAAGCCGCCAGATCCGCTGCCCAGCGCCCGCTCGGCAAGGTCCCGCGTGATCTTCACCGCCACTTCCGCCACCTCGTGGCGCCGGCTCGACCACGCGTGATGGACGCCTTCGAGCACCTGGCGGAAAGACGGCATGCCCTGCCTTGGCCCGGGCGGGAAGTACGTGCCGAAGTAGAACGGTTCGCCGTCCGGCGTCATGAACACCGACATGGGCCAGCCGCCCTGACCGGTAGCGGCCTGCACGGCCTCCATGTAGACGGCGTCCACGTCGGGACGCTCCTCACGGTCGACCTTGACGCTGACGAAGTGCTCGTTCAGGTACGCGGCGGTGCCCTCGTCCTCGAAGGACTCCTTCGCCATGACGTGACACCAGTGGCAAGCGCTGTATCCCACACTCAGGAAGACGGGAACATCGCGCCGCCGCGCCTCCTCGAAGGCCGCTGGCTCCCACGGCCGCCAGTCGACGGGGTTGTCCGCGTGCTGGAGGAGGTACGGCGATGTGGCGTTCGCGAGTCGGTTGGACATGCTCCCATCCTTACTCACCTCACACGCCCGCGCCCGCGTGCCACGAGGAGGGCACGCGACCGAGCCCTGCCCGGCGCCGCGGTCGGTGGACTGTGGCTGCCCTGTACGCGGCCTCGCCCCAAGCTGGTTGCAGACTCCGTGGCGAGCCGTGCACCCGCAGGCGCAGCCGGACCCATGGGTCGGCATGAACTCGAATGCGCCCGCGCGTGGCACCCCTCGCTGATCCACGCCCTCTCGCCTATGCGCCCCAACCGCTCCACACTGGCCGGAGGCATGCCGTTTCGGCGAAGGGGGACGTGTGATGCGGGACAGCCACCGGGGGGAGGCCGAAGGGCTGTTGGTCCGGGCGGTCGAGGAGGAGGTCCGCAGGTCGGGTGGCCGGACGGACGGGGTGGTGCTCCTGGGCCGTGCCCGCGCCGCGCTGGACACGATGGCGCGCAACGCGGCGGAGGAGTACGAGGCGTACACCCGCGCACTGGACGAGTCGCAGGCCGGCCGGCTCACCTTCGGCCAGCGCTACGCGAAGGAGGGTGCCGGAACTCCCCTGCTGGTCGCGGGCGTCGCCGCCGGCACCGCGGTCGTGGCCGACCTGTCCTTCGGCGTCGACGCCGGCACCGCGGTGAGCACCGGCCTGATCGTCGGCATCGCGAGCGCCGTGGCCACCGTGCTGAAGGTGACCGCCTCCCATGTGCCCGCGGCGCACCACCGCGCGGGTGCCCTCGGCCAGCCCGGCGGCCACGAACAGTTGCGGCTGCAGTGGCTCACGGCGCTGGAGGTGCGCGGGATACGGCCGTTCCTGGACCAGCAGCGCGTGCTCGCCGCGTCCACGCCGAAGAAGAAGGCGCCCCAGCTGCGCGGCGCCGACAAGAGCGCGGCGGCGCGGCGGCGCAATGTGCTGGAGCAGTCGTTCCTGCAGATCCCGGAGGCGGACGACCGGTTCGCGGGGCGGCGCACGGAGATGGGCAGGATCCGGCAGTGGGTGCAGGCGGCCCGCGCCGAGACCGAGACCCGGCCGACGGTCGTCGTGCTGCACGGCGCGCCCGGCTCCGGCCGTACCGCCCTCGCCGTGCGCGCGACCCACGAACTGCGGGACTACTTCCGCGGCGCCTGCGTGGTCGATCTGCGCGCCGACAGCCCGCAGGAGACCCCGCTCTCCACCCGGGACGCGCTGATGCATCTGCTGAACCGTCTCGGCGCCCCCCGCGACCAGCTCCTCTTCCGTGAGCGCACCTCCCAGGACCAGCAGGTCAAACGGCTCAGCGAGCTGTACCACCAGCATCTGACGGCCCTGCCGGTGACGATCGTCCTGGACGACGCCTCCGACCCCGAGCAGGTCCGCGTCCTCGTCCCCGAACGCTCCGACAGCCTCGTGCTGGTCACCGCCCGCTCCGCGCTCGACCTGCCCGCCGACCTGCCCGCCTGGGTCCATCATCTGCCCGTCGAGGCGCTCGACGGTGCGGGCACGCACGAACTGCTCGGCATGGCGGCGCAGGACGCGTCGGCGCTGCGGGCGGGGGCGGAGAACACCCGGGCGTCGGCGGGCACGTCCGCGGGCGCGTCGGGGGGACCGTCGGCCGGCGCGTCCGGGGGATCGCAGGCCGGTGGGTCCGGGGGATCGCTGACAGGCGCGTCGGTGGGATCGCAGGCAGGCGCGTCCGCCGGGGTACCGGCCGCGGGCGCCACGGCGGCGTCCGCCTCCTACGACACCGCGTCCGTCGCCCGGATCCGGCACCTGTGCGGCGGCCTGCCCCTGGCCCTGCGCATCGCCGGTTCGTCGCTGGGCCCGCGCACGCCGGAGCAACTGGCCACGGACCTCGGCGCGTACGGCCCGGTCGAGCCGGTGGAGCGCGCCCTGTGGCTCCGCTACACCGACCAGTCGGACCCCTCCCGGCGGTTACTGCGGCGCCTGGCGCTGGCCGGCCGGGCCTCCCTGGGCGCGGCGGCGGCCGCGTCCCTGCTGGCCACCGACGAGACGGAGGCGACCCGCCACCTCACCGCGCTGGCCCGCGCGGGCCTGATCGACCATGTCCACGGCAACCGCTACCGCCTGCACGACCTGGTCCGCGCCTTCGCTCACGCCCGCCTCCTCGACGAGGAGGAGCCGAGCGAGCGCACGGCGGCGCAGGAACGCCTGATCGTGACCTACGCCGACCTCGCCGACTCCGTCCTGCGGCTGGTCGACGGCAACATGTCGACCCGCTCGGACCGCTTCGGCCAGCACGGCTTCGTCTCCCTGGACGAGGCGCTGCGCTGGCTGGACGACGAGACCAGCTTCATCACCTCCACGCTCCGGCACGCGGAGGGCGTGAACCAGGCGGCGGTCCTCAGTCTCCTCGGCGCCCTGTGCGACTACTGCCTGCTGCGCGGCGACCTCTACCGCCTGGGTGAGCTGAGCGAGCTGGCCCAGTCGGTGGACCAGGGCCTGCTGACCCGCTCGGTGCAGTGGCGTACGGGTATCGCGGCCCGTCAGCTGGGTGAGCTGGACAAGGCCCGTACGACGCTCGCGTCGGTCGTCGGCCTCTACCGGGAGACCAACCACGACGCGGGGGCCGCCCGTGCCCTGTGCTCCCTGGGCATCACCCTGCACCACCAGGGCAATCTGACCGAGGCGGCGGAGAAGCTGCTGGAGGCGCTGCAGCTCCAGTCGGCCCCGCAGCTGGCGGCGGACCGCGCGTGGACGATGCACGCCCTGGCGGCGGTGGAACGGGACCGCTCCCATCTGGCGGACTCCCTGGACCTGCTGACCCGCGCGCTGGTCATCCACCGTCAGCAGGAGTCCCTGCACGGCGAGGGCTGGGCGTACTTCCAGCTGGGCCAACTGCTGCTGCGCATGGGCGAGGTGCCGCGTGCGGAGAGCGAACTGCGCACCGCCCTGGACCTGTTCGGCCGTACCCGCGACACCCGGGGCCAGGCCTGGTCCATGACCCAGCTCGCCCGCGCCCGCCTCGTCGCCGGTGACCCCTCCGCCGCCGTCGACGGTCTCCGCCAGGCTCTCGCCCGCCACCGGGACAACGAGGACGCCCGTGGTGAGGCATGGAGCGGCTACTACCTCGGCCAGGCCCTGGAGGAGACCGGCAACCTCGACCAGGCGGTCCGCGAACTGGAACGCTCGCGCACGATGTTCTCCCGTATGCGGGACGTCTACGGCCTGGCCTGCGCGCGACACCATTCGGCCCGCGTCACCCGCGACCAGCGGGCGGTCCAGACGGGCTCGCTGCGCAACTCCGGCTTCGCCCGCCAGCTCCTCGTCGACGCCCGCGCGGACTTCCAGCGCATCGGGGTCGCCCACGGCGAGGCGTGGACCTGTCTGGAGCTGGCCGTGGTGGACGCGGGCAACGCCCGCACGCCCCAGGCCCTGGACCTCTGCGAGCAGGCGACCCGTCTGTTCACCTCCTACGGCGACCGCCGCGGCGAGGACTGGGCCCGCTTCCTGAAGTGCACCCTGCTGCCGTACGCGGCGCCCGGCGGTGTCGAGATCGGCACCGCCGTCGCCCAGGAGGACCTGGCCCATCTGTCGCGCACCGCCCACCCGCTGCGTGACGAGAAGCTCACCGAGTACATCGAGGCGTACGCGCTGCTGCTCGAACGGGGCGTGAACCTGGAGAGCGGCTGGCGTGCCTGGACCCTCGGCATGGTCCCGAACCGGCACGCGCGGGAGGTGATGGGGGTGCCGGTGACGGGCGGGCACGGGTGAGCGAAGGGCCCGGCCCGGCGGCCGCCACGGCGACGATCGGTGCAGCCACGGCGACGATCGGTACAGCCACGACGACGCCTCGTGCCCCCACGGCGACGCCCAGTGCGGCCATGGCGACGCCCGGTGCCTCGCCGGGGGCGCCGCCGTGTGGCTCCGCGACACCTGAGCGGTGTCACGGAGTCACGCCGTCGGCCGGCGGTCAGCCCTTGGCCGGGGTCGTCCTGCCGCTCGCTTCCGTCGCCGTCTCCTCGACGGAGGCGTCCGGGTCGGGCGACTCCTTGAAGTCGACCTTGCCCATGTGCTTGTTCATGGACTTCATCAGGCCCCAGACGGCCAGAGCCATCACCGCGAAGACGATGAAGCCGAGGACGCCGGGGGTGACCTTGTCCTTGTCCAGCTCCTTGGCGAGGGGGACGAGGTGTGTGACTGCCAGGCTTACGCTCATGCCTGGCATTGTCCCCCAGGGCTAGCGGATGCCCGCAAAGAGGTCGTCCTCGGGGAGCGAGGTGTCCACGAGGGACTTCGCCAGCTCGTACTCCTCGGTGGGCCAGACCGCCTTCTGGATCTCCATCGGCACCCGGAACCAGCCCCCGTCGGGGTCGATCTGGGTGGCGTGGGCGATGAGGGCCTTGTCACGGATCTCGAAGAAGTCGGCGCAGGGGACGTGCGTGGTCAGGGTGCGGTCCTTGTGCTCGGACTCGTCCCAGCGCTTGAGCCAGTCGCCGTACGGGGACTCCATGCCGCGGGCCACGAGGGCGTTGTGCAGCGCCTCGGTGCGGGGGCGGTTGAAGCCCTGGTTGTAGTAGAGCTTCTGCGGCTGGTACGCCGCGCCGTACTCGCCCTCGGGGTACTTCTCGGTGTCCGTCGCGCCCTCGAACGCCACCATCGAGATCTTGTGGGTCATGATGTGGTCGGGGTGCGGGTACCCGCCGTTCTCGTCGTAGGTGGTGATCACCTGGGGACGGAACGCGCGGATCTTCCTGACCAGCTCGCCGGCCGCCTTGTCGACGTCCTCCAGGGCGAAGCAGCCGTCGGGGAGGGGCGGCAGGGGGTCGCCCTCCGGGAGACCGGAGTCGACGAAGCCGAGCCACTCCTGCCCCACGCCGAGGATCTCCCGGGCCTCGTCCATCTCCTTCTTGCGTACCTCGTGAATGTGCTCCTCGATGTACTGGTCGCCCTGCAGTTTCGGATTGAGGATGGAACCGCGCTCCCCGCCCGTGCAGGTCACGACCAGCACGTCCACCCCCTCGGACACATACTTCGCCATGGTGGCCGCACCCTTGCTCGACTCGTCGTCGGGGTGTGCGTGCACGGCCATCAGTCGCAGCTGGTCAGTCAAGACTCATTCCCTCGTCACTCGGCGCCCGGCCTGAACTTCGGTGACTCGGCCCGGCGCGATCCGGTGAGTCCATACTGCCGTCCCGCTCGGACACCCGGTGCGGGGCGGCCGTCAGGCGCTGGGCGGGGGGCTTCTATAGTGACGGCATCGGGGGGCGGGATATTCCCGGTCCGATACGTGGACGCCCCTGCCGGACGGCACGCTTCCGGCCCCTTTCCGAGAGGACGACCATGACGACGGCGAGCACGCGGCTTCCCGAGGGCCGCTACGGCCGCTCCGCGGACGAGCGCGCCGACCGCAGGCTCAAGGTCATCGGCAGCGTCCTCGGCGCCGCCCTGCTCGTCCTCATCGGCTGGTTCGCCTACCACTACGTGGCCGGTAACAGGATCAGCGTCGAGATCTACACCTTCGACACCTCCGCGCACACGGTGAAGGTGCACCTCAAGGGCGACAAGGACGCCGGGGTCGACGGCTACTGCACCGTGCGCTCGCAGGCCGAGGACGGCACCGAGGTCGGCCGCGCCGACTTCCGCTTCGGCGCCGATGTCACGGACATCGACAAGACCGTCACCCTGAGAACGACCTCGCGCGGCACCACGGCCGAACTCCTGGGCTGCCACGCCGGCTGAACCCCGGCCCGTCCCGGGCCCCGGTCCGCCCCGCCTCTCCGAATCGGGGCCGTGACCTGCGCCGACGTAACGCTTGTGGTTTATGTCCTCCCCCTTCGGCCACTGAATTGTTAGGCTCGTGGTTTCGCCCACTCGAGAAGGAACATTCTTCTGTGTAGGGCGATGCTTTGTATTCCCAGTACCTACGAGGAGCACCTGTGACCCAGACCAGCGAGAACGTCACCTGGCTGACCCAGGAGGCGTACAACCAGCTCAGGGCCGAGCTGGACTACCTGTCTGGTCCCGCGCGCACGGAGATCGCCGCCAAGATCGCGGCCGCGCGCGAGGAGGGCGACCTGCGCGAGAACGGCGGGTACCACGCGGCCAAGGAGGAGCAGGGCAAGCAGGAGCTCCGGGTGCGCCAGCTGACCCAGCTCCTGGAGAACGCCAAGGTCGGCGAGGCGCCGGCCTCGGCGGACGGCGCGGTGGCGCCCGGCATGGTCGTGACGATCGCCTTCGACGGCGACGAGGACGACACCGTGACCTTCCTGCTCGCCTCCCGTGAGTACGCCAGCTCCGACATCGAGACCTACTCGCCGCAGTCCCCGCTCGGCTCGGGTGTGACCGGCAAGAAGGTCGGCCAGGACGCGCAGTACGAGCTGCCGAACGGCAAGTTCGCCTCGGTGAAGATCCTCAAGGCCGTGCCCTACCAGAGCTGATCGCACGCCCCCGTTCGGTCCGTGGCCCCCGGCGCTCCTTCGGCGCCGGGGGCCCGGTCGTGCACCGGGCCCTTCGCCGCTCACGCCGACTGAGGCGTCGGCGCCGACGCCTCAGTCGAGGACGATGTAACCCGCCTCGCGGAGAGCGTGGTCGACCTCGGCGCAGTGCGTCGGCCCCCTCGTCTCCAGGTGGAGTTCGACCTCGACCTCCGTGAGCCCGAGCCGGGGGTCGGTGCGCACATGGCTCACGTCGAGGACGTTGGCGTCGACCACCGACAGCACCCCGAGAAGTGTCGCGAGGGCACCGGGGCGGTCGGTCAGACGGAGGCGGACCTGCAGGTAGCGGCCGCCGGCGGCCATGCCGTGCCGCAGGATGCGCTGCATCAGCAGCGGGTCGACGTTGCCGCCGGAGAGCACCGCGACGACCGGGCCCTCGAAGGCCCCCGGGTCGCGCAGCAGGGCGGCGACGGGGCTGGCGCCGGCCGGTTCCACGACCAGCTTGGCCCGCTCCAGGCAGAGCAGCAGGGCGCTGGAGAGGTCGTACTCGGAGACCGTGCGGACCTCGTCGACCAGTTCGGCGACGATGCCGAACGGCACGTCGCCGGGCCGTCCGACCTTGATGCCGTCGGCCATCGTCGCCGGGTTCGCCACGGCCAGCGGCAGCCCGGCGGCCAGCGAGGGCGGGTACGCGGCCGCGCCCTCCGCCTGGACGCCGACGACACGCACGTCCGGGCGCAGCGCCTTCACCGCGACGGCGATGCCCGCCGCGAGCCCGCCGCCGCCGACCCCTACGACGATGGTGCGCACCTCGGGGCACTGCTCCAGGATCTCCAGGCCCACCGTGCCCTGACCCGCGATGACGTCATGGTGATCGAAGGGGTGGATGAACACCGCGCCCGTCTCGGCCGCGTACTCCTGGGCGGCGGTCAGCGTCTCGTCGACCACCGTGCCGTGCAGTCGCACCTCGGCGCCGTACTCCTCGGTCGCGCTGATCTTCGGCAGTGGGGCGCCCTTGGGCATGAAGACCGTGGAGTGGACGCCGAGCAGCGAGGAGGCGAGGGCGACGCCCTGGGCGTGGTTGCCGGCGCTCGCGGCGACGACACCGGCGGCACGTTCCTCGGGCAGCAGGCCCGCGATACGGACGTACGCGCCCCGCAGTTTGAAGGACCCCGTGCGCTGGAGGTTCTCGCACTTGAGGTGCACCGGGGCGCCGACGAGTTGCGTCAGATGCCTGCTGCCCTCCATGGCGGTGACACGTGAAACGCCCGTAAGCATCTTCTGCGCGCCCCGCACGTCGTCGATCGTCACGCGCGGAAAGGAGTCAGCCGTGCTGTAGCTCATGACCACAGTCTCGCAGTTCACAGGGCCCGAACGCGGGTGTGACCAAGGGGCGGGACCGGGTTTCACCGGGGCCCGTACACCCCACGCCCGGTCCGCGTACTCTGTCCCCCAACCCAGCGCCCCACGCATGAATTGAGCCTTTGGCCATGCCCACAACACCTGAAATGTCGATGGACATGACGACCGTCGGTGAGAACGGTCTTCTCGACACGCTGCAGCACGAGGTCGCGGTGTTCGCACGCCGTGCCGAACAGACCCGGCTCGGCGGCGTGGGGCAGGTGCGCAACTCCATGGACCGTGCCGCCTACCTGCTGCTCAACCGCCTCGACAAGGAAGGGCCGATGGGCGTCAAGGCGCTCGCCGCGAGCATGGGGATCGACTCCTCCACGGTCACCCGGCAGGTGGCGCCGCTCGTGGACACCGGACTCGTCAAGCGGACCTCGCACCCGGAGGACGGCCGGGCGGTGGTGCTGCAGCTGTCGCCGCGCGGGCTGTCGCGCCTTGAGGAGGTACGTTCCTCCAGGCGTCAGCTCATGGCCGAACTCACCCAGGACTGGGCCCCCGAGGAGCGTGTGGCCTTCTGCTCCCTCCTCACCCGTTTCAACAGCGCCCTCTCGTCCCGCATGGCCGCGGCGCCGGAGGCACCGTCGGCCTCCTGACCCTTGACCGCGCCACCGCTCCTGGCCTCATATGAGACCGGGCCCTCGTCGTGGACGGCGAAGGGGGCCGCACGCGGCGGCGGTGTCCGTGCGCGGGCGGAGCGATCCGTGCGCGACCGGGCCCGTTCCCCTCAGGGTCGGCCTCAGGCGGGAGGCGTGGTGCGAGATCGGCAGGTGGCCCAGGACGCCCGCCGGGCAAGGGAGTTCGAGGCGTTCGTCGCGGGTGCGGCGGGGCGGCTGCTGCGGACCGCCACGCTGCTCACGGCGGAGCCGCCGGACGACAACCCGCGCGCGCGGCGGCTGCTGACGCATGCCCTCGCCCACACCTACGCCACCTGGGACCGGCTGCGTGGCGAGGACCCCTATGACCTGACGCGGCAGCGGCTGGCGGTCCGCTTCGCGCGCGCGGCGTGGCATCACCACGGCCTCTTCCGCCCGCCGCCCGGCGGCGCCCTGGCCGCTCTCGGCCCGCAGGAGCGGCTGATCCTCGTCCTGCGGCTCCACGAGGGGGTCGCCGCGGAGCAGACGGCGGCGCTGCTCGGGCTGACCGTGGAGCGCGTGACGACGATCTGTCTGCGCGCGATGGCGACGGTCCTGCATCCCCCGCGCGAGGCGGCCGCCAAGAAGGTGGTGGAGGTGGCTCCGTCATGAGTCTGCGGGACCGTGAGTCGGCCGTGCGGCAGATCCTGGAGCGTGGGCCGGTGCAGGTGCCGCCCGAACTGTGCGCGGCGGCGGTACGGCGCGGCGGGCGCATGCTGCGGCGCCGGACGGTGGCCCGGCACGTGCTGTGGGTGGTGCTGGCGGCCGCCGTGGTCGCGTTCGCCGTGTGGGCGCTGACGGTCCGTCCCTGGGTGGAGCCGCCGTCGACGACGACCCCACCCGTGTCGGGCTGGTGAGTGCCCAGACCGCGTCTAGCCGAGGGCCTGCTGCAGGTCCTCCAGCAGGTCGTCGACGTTCTCGATGCCCACGGAGAGGCGGACGAGGTCGGCGGGTACCTCCAGGGCCGAACCGGCCGCAGAGGCGTGCGTCATGCGTCCCGGGTGCTCGATCAGGGACTCCACGCCGCCCAGGGACTCGCCGAGGGTGAACACCTTGGCGCGGTTGCAGACCTCGACGGCCGCCTCCTCGCCGCCGGTGACCCGGAACGACACCATGCCGCCGAACGCCTTCATCTGCTTGGCGGCGACCTCGTGCCCGGGGTGTTCGGGCAGTCCCGGGTAGAGCACGCTCGACACGCGCGCGTGCCGGGTGAGCATGTCGGCGACCTTGGTGGCGTTGTCGCTGTGCCGGTCCATGCGGACGGCGAGGGTCTTGGTGCCGCGCAGCACCAGCCAGGAGTCGAAGGGGCCGGCGACGGCGCCCATCGCGTTCTGGTGGTACGCCAGTTCCTCGCCCAGTTCCTGGTCACCGACGATCAGCGCGCCGCCGACGACGTCGGAGTGGCCGCCCATGTACTTGGTGAGCGAGTGCACGACGACGTCCGCGCCGAGCGCGAGCGGCTGCTGGAGGTAGGGGGTGGCGAAGGTGTTGTCGACGACCAGCCTGGCGCCGGCCTCGCGGGCGATCTGGGCGACGGCCGGGATGTCGGTGATCCCGAGCAGCGGGTTGGAAGGGGTCTCCACCCAGACGACCTTCGTCTTCGGGGTGAGGGCTGCCCGTACGGCGGCGGGGTCGGCGGTGTCGGCCACCGACCAGTCCACGCCCCACCGGGAGACGACCTTGGCGAACAGGCGGAAGGTGCCGCCGTAGGCGTCGTTGGGGATGACCACGTGATCGCCGGGGCTGAGCAGCGTACGCAGCAGGCAGTCCTCGGCTGCCAGGCCGGACGCGAACGCGAGACCGCGGCGGCCGCCCTCCAGGGCGGCGAGGTTCTCCTCCAGCGCGGTGCGGGTGGGGTTGGCGCTGCGGCTGTACTCGTAGCCGCCGCGCAGGCCCCCTACGCCGTCCTGCTTGTAGGTCGAGACCTGGTAGATCGGCGGGACGACCGCGCCGGTGAGGGGATCCGCGGTGTTGCCCGCGTGGATCGCGAGGGTCTCGAAGTGCTGGCTGGTGTGGCTGTCGCTCATGGGTACCGAGCGTAAGCGGTCGCGGGGGTTCTGGGCGCCTCGTGTCCGGTGGCCGCCCCGGGCGCGGGCGGCCGGGCGGGAGTTGTCCACAGGGAGCCGGGCGGGTTGGGCAATTGTCGGCCGGGTCTGGAACCCTTGTGGCATGGAGATTCTCTGGGTCCTGATGGCGATGCTCATGATCGGCTTCGTGCTGTGGCCGGTCCTGGCGCGTCGCAGGGCCGGTATTCAGCAGGTGGAGGCGGGGCACCCGGACGCGGCGGACCCGGCGGACTACGGGTTCGTGCGGCAGGAGCTGCTGGACGTGCGGATGCCGGGCCCCGACCAGGACCTGCTGGACGTGCTGGACGTGGTGCAGCGCTCCCGGGACCACCGGGCGGCGCAGCAGCTGCTGGCCGGCACGGAGGCGGCCGGTGAGGTCCGGTGGCAGCGGGTGCAGGCGTTCGCGGGTGCGGCGGCGCTGGAGCTGGCGCAGCGGCCGGGCGGGGTGGGCGAGACGCCGGGCGGGCAGTGGCTGCGGGTGTGGCGCGCGGAGGCGCCGAAGGACGCGGGCGGCGCGGCGGTGCACGCGGAGTTCCTGGTGCAGCAGGCGTGGCGGACGTCGACGCCCGGTACGGACGACTTCCGGATCATCATGGAGGAGGCGAGAGCGGCGTGCGGTGACGCGGCGCTGCTGGCGCCGGGTGACCCGGTCCCGTACATCATCGAGCTGTCGGTGGCGCGTGGGCTGGCGTACTCCCGGGCGGAGTTCGAGCAGCTCTGGCTGAAGATCCTGGACCGCGCCCCGGACCACATGGGCGCGCACTTCGCGGCCCTGCACTACTGGTGCGAGAAGTGGCACGGCTCGCGGGAGCTGGCGTACTCCTTCGCCGAGTCGGCGGCGGCCCGGGCCAGGCAGGGGTCGCTGCTGGCCGCCATGCCGCTCTTCGCGGTCTTCGAGCACCTGCCCGAGGTGAATCTGGTGCAGGGCTTCTACGAGAGCGAGGTCGTCACCAAGGCGGTGCACGGCGCCCTGTACGCGGTGCACGCGGCGCGGCCGGACGACCCGATGCTGGCCCATGTCCGTCACCTGCTGGTCTTCTTCCTGGTCCGCTCCGAGCGCTGGTCCGAGGCCATGGACCAGCTCGTGCACGTCGACGGTCACGTGGGCGCCCTCCCCTGGACGCTCACCTCCGACCCGGCCGCGGACTACGCGATCTACCGGGCTCTGGCGGTGGCGGGTTACGAGGCGAACGGGGGGAGTCCCGCGACGCTGCCGCACTGAGGTGACGCCGGCGGGGTCGCGGCCGTTCTGTAAGCCCTTGCGACCCCGCACATCCGTGCGAAATACTCCGCCCCTCACACTTTTTGGTCATGGACACGCCTCAAGCCGTCCGACTTTGGCCACTTTCGACGCATAAATGATCGTTCGCGATCTTTCCCGTGGGGGGACCTCTGCCCAATGGGCGCGACCCTGCGCGCGCTGCGCGCTCTCGTGCTGCTCGCCGGCTTCCATCTGCTCGGCGTGCTCCTGCTGGCGGCGCTCGCCGGCGCCGACTACCTGCTCCATCTGCACGCTCCGTCCGCTGTCGCCGCCAAGCTCTACGTGGTCTCCGTACTGCTGGCGATCCCGCTCGTCCGCGGTCTGTTCATGCTGCGCACGCCGAAGGACGAAGACCCGCCGGGCCTGGCGGTGACGGAGGCCGACGAGCCCGGACTGTGGCGTGCCGTCGGGGAACTGGCCGACGCGGTCGGCACCCGGGCGCCCTCCCGGATCGTGCTGACGGCCGACGTCAACGCCGCCGTCAGCGAGGACGCCCGGCTGCTCGGCCTGCTGGCCGGTCCGCGCCACCTCTACCTCGGGATACCGCTGGCCCAGGGCCTGACCGAGGCGCAGCTGCGCGCGGTCCTCGCCCATGAACTGGGGCACTACTCGAACGCGGACACCCGGCTCGCCGCGATCACCGCCCGCGGCCGGGCCCAGGTGCTGCGCACCATCGGGCACTTCGAGGAACGCGCCGACAGGACGGCGGGACGCGAGCGGGCCCGGCTGGAGAATAAGAACGCGAAGGCCGCGGCCAAGGGGAAGAAGACCAAGGAGATCGACACCACGGGCGCGGGCATCACGTACCGCGCGATGGCGTGGATCTACATCGGCTACGCCAAGCTGTACATCCGCGCCACGCTCACGAGTTCACGCCGCCAGGAGTACGCCGCCGACGCCGCGGCCGCCCGGATCGCCGGCCGCGACGCCACCGCGTCGGCGCTGCGCGAGATACCGGCGCTGGACACCGCGTTCGGCTTCTACATGAACAGCTACGCCACGCTCGGCACCGAGGCCCGGCTGCTCCCGCCGCGTGGTGAGTTCTTCGGCGGCTACGGGCGGATGCTCTCGGCCCGTCAGCTCGAACTGGTCGGCCTGCGTGCCGAGTTGCCCACCGAGCCGGCCTCGCCCTACGACTCGCACCCGCCCATCGCCGACCGCGTCGCACGGATCGAGGCGCTGCCCGCCGACGGCCGCGCGGACGAGGCCCGGGGCCCGGCGCTCGGTCTGCTCGCCGACCCCGACCGGACCCTGGCCGCGCTGGAGGACGCGGTCCTCACCGAGGACGTCCTGCGGTTCCGGCGCACCGGCGACTGGCAGGAGCTGCTCGACGGTTCGATGGCCGCGCACTTCGCCTCCCTCGACACCGCGCTGCACCGGGCGCTGGCGATGTACACCCACGGCCACCCGTCCCTGGCCGCCCTGCTGCGGGTGATCGACGACGGGCAGCTGTGGCGGCTGGCGCGGCGGCTGCCGCTGTCGGACCAGGCGGCCGAGGCCCAGGGCCGGGCCTTCCGCGAGTTCGTGCGGCCCGCGCTGGCCGACGCCTTGCAGGGCATGGTGCTGGCTGAGCTGAGCACCCACTCCCGGCTGAGCTGGGAGTTCTCCTGGTCGGAGCCGGCCGCGGTACGGCTGCCGCCCGCCCCGGACGGCACCGAGGCCGACCTGGGCACCGCGATCGCCGCCGCGGTCGCCGACCACCCCGACACGGGCCCGCTGCGCACGCTGCTGCCCGCGCCCCAGGACCCCGCGAACCGAGAAACGGACGCACCGCGATGACCGTACTGCTCTGGATACTGGCCGTCCTGGCGGTACCGACCGTGCTCTTCGGCCTCTGGCTGGCCTGGATCTTCCTCAAGGAGTTCTTCTCCCCAGGCGCGGGCACCGACACCGGCCGGGACACCGCCGAGGCGCTGGGGCTGCTGCCGGCGGAGCGCCAGAACGTCACCCTCGCGGGTCCCCTCCCGCCGGGCCAGGAACCGGCGCTGGCCGCCGTGCGCGGCGGCGACTGGAAGGCGGCCGCCAAGCTGATGCACGACGCCGGCCGGGACTGGGAACGCCGGTCGTTCACCGCGTACCTGCTGGGCGAGATCGCGGCGAAGGAGGACGACTGGCTGCTCGCCTGGGAGACGGACCGCCCCGACGACCCGGACGCCGCCGTCGTACGGGCCCGCAGCACGGTGGTCCTGGCCTGGGACCTGCGCGGCGGGAAGAAGGCCAAGTACACGACCGGTGAGCAGTTCGGCGGTTTCCACCGGATGCTGGAACGTTCCCGCGAGGAGATCGGCCGGGCGGCGGCGCTCAACCCCGACGACCCGACGCCGTACGTCACCGAGATCTGGGTGGCGCTCGGGCTCGGCTACCCGAACTCCGAGATGGACCGGCTGTGGGCGGAGATCACCGCCCGGGCCCCGCACCACTACGAGGCCCATTTCTCGGCACTGCAGTACTGGTGTGCGAAGTGGCGGGGCTCGGAGAAGCTGGCGGCGGAGTTCGCCGAGCGCGCGGCGGCCCAGGCACCGCTGGGCAGCCTGCTCACCGCGTTCCCGCTGATCGCGCACTTCGAGCACGACACGTCGGACGACAACAGCGTGGACCGTACGCCGAGGATGATCGGCCGGGTGGACGCCGGCCTCGCGGACGCCGCCGCGGCCGACCCCGCCCACCCTCGCCTGCCCGAGCTGCGGCACCTGCTCGCGTACTACCTCGCGCTGCAGGACCGCGACGACGCCGCGCTCGAACAGTTCAGGCTGGTCGACGGGTACGTCAACGCCCTGCCGTGGCGCTATCAGGGCGACGGCGAGGCGATGGCCGCGTTCTACTGCCGCATCCGGAACGCGTCGGCGCGGGCGGTGACGGCGGGGGCCGCCACGGACTGAGCCGACGGCGGGGCCCGGTCACCGCCCCCGCCGGGGCCGCCCGGCGGTCAGTCCTGCGCGCGGGCGGGCAGCCGCCATCCCGGGCGCGGGAAGTGGCAGGTGTAGCCGTCCGGATACCGCTGCAGATAGTCCTGGTGCTCGGGCTCGGCCTCCCAGAAGGGGCCGACCGGCTCCACCTCGGTGACGACCTTGCCCGGCCACAGTCCGGAGGCGTCCACGTCCGCGATGGTGTCCTCGGCGATCCGCTTCTGCTCGTCGTCCACGTAGTAGATCGCCGAGCGGTAGCTGAGGCCGATGTCGTTGCCCTGGCGGTTCCGGGTGCTCGGGTCGTGGATCTGGAAGAAGAACTCCAGGAGCGTGCGGAAGTCGGTCTGCGCCGGGTCGAAGAGGATCTCGATGCCCTCCGCGTGCGTGCCGTGGTTGCGGTACGTCGCGTTCGGCACGTCACCCCCGGTGTATCCGACCCGGGTCGCCCTCACCCCCGGGAGCCTGCGGATCAGGTCCTGCATTCCCCAGAAACACCCGCCCGCCAGCACGGCCCTCTGCGTCTGCGCGGCCATTGCGGCCCTCCCATACGTGTCGCTCGGTGACTCGGCGTACTCGGCTCGTACGCCATCGCCATCCGATGCCCACCGACCTCAACGCGCGAGGGTTCCGAGCGATTCCATGCCCGCCCAGCGGGCCCCCGGTCGCCGATGACCAGCCACCACGAGGCGCACGCCGACGCGAACACAGGCGTACGGAACGACAGGGTCGCGCCCGCTCCCGGTCGCGCGCCCGGCCGGGTCACCCGACGGTGAAGTCCGCCGCCTCGGTCTCCAGGGTCGTGGTGCCGTCCTCGGCGGTGACGAGGACGGCGACGTGCCAGGCACCACGCGGGGAGGACTCGGCGTCGGCACCGGTGACCTCGGCGCTGTACGTGCAGTGCACGGTGTCCCGTCCGGAAGGCTTGCATACGGCCGCGTCCACCTCGGCCATGTCCTTGGCGGTCAGCGCGTTCTTCGCGAAGGACGACTGCTGCGGCCATGCCAGCACCTTCACGCTCTTGACACCGTCGGACCCCGTGACGTCGGTGGCGAAGGCGAACGTGCCGTCGCGGTCGCCTTCGGGAGCGGTGTAGCGGGCAGTGCTGTTCGCCAGCGCCGGCGGCTGGTCCCCGGCGTAGGCGAGAGTGAGGGCACCGGCGCCGCCGAGGACAACGACGCCTGCGGCCACGGACAGAACGGTACGTCGGGACATGAAAATCTCCGTAAGAGTCGGTCCGAGCTGGCTCGGGGCGGCGCCTGTCGACCGCGCCGCATCACCGATACTCGCCTCGCGGAGACCTGCCGGACATGAGCGCGCATACTCAACTCAGCCTGAGTAGGCCCGTATTGCGGCCCACGGGGCCCCCTGGCGCCAGGGCTCGGAACGCTCGGAGCTCTCCCTCAGCCCCCGTGGCCGCCCCCGTTCGGCTCGAACCCCGCCAGCATCTGTTCCAGGGCAGCCTGGTCCGGGCCGGTGAAGGGCGGGGCGTCGGGGGCGCTGGAGAGGGTGTCGAAAAGGGAGCCCGTGATGCCGGTGGCCGGGGGCAGGTGGGTGGAGAGGACGAGGTCGGGCTCGCGGTCCTTGAGGGGGCGGAAGGTGGCCAGGTACTTGTCCATGTCGACCGTCCTGACCCAGGGGCTGTCCACCGTGGCCCACAGCAGCTGAGCCATGCGCAGGTCGTCGACGGGCACGTCGCGGACGTCCTCGGTCCGGGCGAGTTCGGCCGTGGGAAGGGGCGCGCCGAAGCAGTCGGAGCTGAAGCAGACGCCGGAGCGGTCGTCGAAGAAGCCGACGGTGGCGGGGTTGTCGAACAGGGGCGGGCGGAAGCCGGTGAGGGTGCGGTCGCCGACGTCCATCGATTCGCCGGGGTTCAGCAGATAGCAGCGGTCCAGGGGCAGGGGACGCTCGCAGGAGAGGATTCCCGCGCCGACGAAGGTCGTCACGACCCGGGCGTCGGGCGCCGCCGCCAGCAGGTCGAAGATGCCGCCCGTGTGGTCGCGGTCGGGGTGGGTGAGCCAGATCCAGCGCACGTCCGCCGGGTCCAGGACCGTGGCGAGCGTCTCGACGAAGTTGCGGTCGGGCAGGCCGAGGCCGGTGTCGACGACGACCGGCTGGGCGGCCGTCAGCACGAAGGCGTTGACCGGGATGTGGCCGATGCCCGGGACCTCCAGGCTGTCGGCGAGGACGGTGATGTCCGGGCGGACCGTGTGGACGGTGCCGGGGCGGGCCTTCTGAAGGGGCATGTCGCTCTCCTCCGCGCCCCCGGGTGGTGATCGCTTCGCGGCCGCGTACCTCTCTCCCCGCTCCATCGTCCGGCGGTCGGGGCGGCCCCGCATCCGGACGGGCCGGGGCGGCGGAGGCTTTCTCGCCCCGCCGCCCCTGCCCGTGGGCCCGCTGGAAGGCGGGGCCATGCCGCCGCCTTCCAGAAACGGTCTCCTCAGATCGTCGAGGTGTCGATCACGAACCGGTAGCGGACGTCACTCGCCAGCACCCGCTCGTACGCCTCGTTGATCTGGTCCGCGCGGATCAGTTCGATCTCGGCGCCGAGGCCGTGCTCGGCGCAGAAGTCGAGCATCTCCTGGGTCTCCTGAATGCCGCCGATGCCGGAGCCCGCGAGGGTCTTGCGGCCGGCGATGACCGAGAAGAGGTTGAGGGCGACGGGCTCCTCCGGGGCGCCGACGTTCACGAACGCACCGTCGGTCTTCAGGAGGGAGAGGTAGGCGTCCAGGTTCAGCGGGGCCGAGACCGTCGACAGGATCAGGTCGAAGGTGCCCGCCAGCTCCTTGAACGTCGCCTCGTCGCTGGTCGCGTAGTAGTGGTCGGCGCCCAGCTTCAGTCCGTCGTCCTTCTTGCGCAGGGACTGCGACAGGACGGTCACCTCGGCGCCGAGCGCGTGCGCGAGCTTGACGCCCATGTGGCCGAGGCCACCGAGACCGACGACTGCGACCTTCTTGCCGGGGCCGGCGTTCCAGTGCCTGAGCGGGGAGTACGTGGTGATACCGGCGCACAGCAGGGGCGCGGCCTCGTCGAGGGCGATGCCGTCGGGGATGCGTACGGTGAAGGCCTCGTCGACGACGATCTTCTCCGCGTAGCCGCCGTAGGTGGGCTCGCCGTCCTTGCCGATGGCGTTGTAGGTGCCGACGTTGCCCTTGAGGCAGTACTGCTCCAGGCCCGCGCGGCAGTTCTCGCACTCCCGGCAGGAGTCGACCATGCAGCCGACGCCGACCTTGTCGCCGACGGCGAACTTGGTGACGCCGGAGCCGACGGCCTCGACGACACCGGCGATCTCGTGGCCGGGGACCATCGGGAAGATCGCCTCGCCCCAGCCCTCGCGGGCCTGGTGGATGTCCGAGTGGCAGATACCGGCGTACTTGATGTCGATCAGAACGTCGTGCTCGCCGACCTCACGGCGCTCGATCGTGGTGCGCTCCAGCGGAGCCTTGGCGGCGGGCGCCGCATAGGCGGCGACAGTGGTGGTCATGCCGGGGTTCTCCTGATCGTCGTCCCGCATCCGGCCTGCCTTCCGGCCGGGTGCCACTGTCAGCCTGCCCGACATCGCGAGGCTCACCCAGGTCACGGCTTTGCGTACGACCGCCGGTCCTACCACTGGCGGGGTCAGGCTGCCCGGCGTACGACCGTGAATACTTGCCGTATGGACGAACAGCCCGAGACCACGCAGGAACCGCCCCTCGGCGAGGCCGGGACCGCCGGTGCGCTGGACCGGCGCGCCGAGCTGAGCGAGTTCCTGCGCACCCGGCGGGCCCGGCTGAAGCCGGAGGACGTGGGGCTGCCCGCGTTCGGACGGCACCGGCGGGTCCCCGGACTGCGCCGGGAGGAGCTGGCGCAGCTCGCGGGTGTGTCCGTGGCGTACTACACACGGCTGGAGCAGGGCAACGGGCGCAACGTGTCGGCGGAGGTGCTCGACGCCATCGCGCGCGCCCTCCGGCTGACCGACGCCGAGCACGCGCACCTCACCCACCTCGCGAAGCCGAAGGCGCACAAGAAGAAGCGGTCGGCCCGGCCCCAGCAGGTGCGGAGCGCCCTGCGGCAGCTGATCGACACCCTGGACACGGTCCCCGCGTACATCACCGGCCGGCGCGCGGACATCCTCGTCTGGAACCGGATGGCGGCGGCGGTGTTCGGCGACTGGTCGGAGCTGCCCGCGCAGGAGCGGAACTGGGCGCGGATGGTGTTCCTGCGGCCCGACTACCGGGACCTGTACATCGACTGGGAGCAGAAGGCGGCCGACATCGTCAGCTATCTGCGGATGGACGCGGGCTGTCATCCGGACGATCCGCTGCTGTCGGCGCTGGTCGGGGAGTTGTCGGTGAAGAGCGAGGAGTTCCGGCGGCTGTGGGCGACGCACGACGTGAAGGAGAAGAGCCACGGCGTGAAGCGCATGCGTCACCCCCTGGTCGGTGAACTCACCCTCTCCTTCGAGACGTTGCAGCTGCCCGACGATCACGAGCAGAGCCTGATCACCTACCACGCCGAACCGGGCTCCCCCTCCGCCGACGCCCTCCGCCTGCTGGCCAGCTGGGGCACGGACGCGACCCGGACGCCGAAGATGACGCCGTAGGGAACGCCGAAGGTGACGCCGTAGCCGGAGCCACGGCGTCACCGCTTGCCACCTGTCGCCGATCACCGGCCGCCGATCACCAGCCGCGGCTCGTGCCGTCGGTCACGCACCACGGCTCGCCTCGTTGATCACGCACCACGGCTCGCGTCGTCGATCACGTGCCGCCGCTCACGAGCCGCCGCTCATGTGAACTCCCCTCACCTGCCGAAGTACGCGTCGTGGATCGTCACCGTCGACGTGTTCCCCTTCGTGTCCCTCACCTCGGCGCGCAGTGAGACGCTGTTCCCCGCGCCCGGGGTCCGGTGCGTGAACGTGCCCTTCCGGAGCGCGGCCTTCGTCCATTTCCTGCCGTCGTCCGACACGTACACGGACAGCGACCCGAGGTTCCCGCCGGCGGCCGCACCCTGCACGGTGACGCGGACGGTGGCCCTGCCGCCCGCCGGGGCCGTGCTGTCGAGGCCCAGGAACGGGGCTCCGAAGCGGACCGTGGAGACCGGCAGCTTCGTGTCGCGCGCGGTCCTCTCCGACGTGAAGGTCCAGCTCGCGTCGATCCGCGACGAGGCCCTGGCCAGGTCGGCGGACCGGGTGAGGGAGGTCGTCAGCCGGTAGGCCGCGAGGCCCGCGGGCACCTTGAACTGGCCCGACCCGTCCAGCGCGTCCTCGCCCGAGGCGAACGTCTCGCCGTCGCGGTACAGCGTCGTCGTCACCTTCTCGTAGAAGGACGCCCCCGCGTGCCCCCGGCCGTCGGCGAACATCGGCAGCATGCCGTACAGGTACGCGCCGTCACGCCGGATGCCGTGGGTCCCGGCGATCCGCGGGCCGAAGATCCCGACGTTGAAGGTCTGTGCGTACGTACGGCCCGCCCGGTAGGCGCGGCTGTCACCGGTCGTGTAGTACGCGTCGAGGAGCGGGAAGCCCTGCTCGTCCTCCGCGCCGTACTGCTCGAAGTCGAGGGTCCACTTCACCCCGTCCGCGGCCGACAGACGCAGCGTGTGCCGGCCGGGCAGCGGCCGTGGGACGCCCGCGGCGGGCGAGCCGGAGCCGCCGGGAAGCTCCGCCCAGGCGAAGACCGCGCCCTTCTTCCCGGTGCTGGAGGCGCCGAGGCCGGTCCGCACGGTGGCCAGCTCGCCCTTCCTCCAGTGCTTGGTGTAGCCGGTGGCGAGCTTCTCGGCTCTGCCTCCGGCCACGGTGGCGTACTGCGCGGTGCCGCCCGCGGTCCACTGGCCGGCCCAGGTCTGGGTGAGCCTGGCGCCACCGGTCCCGGGGCCGAGGTGCGCGGTGCCGAACCCCGTGTACGTGTCGAGCAGCCAGCCGAAGGAGTAGTCGTTCCCGCCCGCCCTCAGGGCGAACTCCGGTGCCGCGAGGACCGGTTCGGCGGCGGTGTCGGGCACGGTGATGTCCACGGGTCTCGTCGTACGGGCGTCCAGCGTGAGGGAGATCCGCCGGTCGACGGTGAGCCTCGGCCGGGACAGCCAGTCCACGCCCTTGGTGGAGTCCTCCGGGTCCACGACGATCCCGGCGTCGAGGATGTAGTCGCCCGCGGGCACCCGGAGATCGACCGTGCCGTCCGGGTCGTAGGGCGTGAACCACCGGTCCCGGGCGAGCCCGGAGACACCGGTCAGGTCGAGCACGTGGTTCACGGCGGGCCCGCCGTCCCGGCCGACCGTCCTCAGCGTGACGTCGTACGACTCCGCCTCGCGCTGCACGGCCGCCGCCGTACGGACGCCCTGGCCGCCGCCGTCGGCGGTGACGTACGCGGAGTAGGCGCCGTCGAGTTTCCCGCCCAGCCTGGTGTTCACGATCAGGCTGACGGTGGCCCGGCCGCGGGCCGGGACGGTGACCTTCTTGGCGCCGAGCCTGAAGAATCCGGCCGGGGCGGGCCCGCCCTTCGGGTCGATGCCGGTCACCGTGAGGCCGAGGGTGACGGGCTTGGAGCCGAGGTTCCGGTAGGTGAGCTTCCTGGCCACCGGCTTGTCGTCGGTGTGCGGCCACCGATGGACGCCGAAGCCGACCGAGACGGGCTTGGCGACGATCTTCTGTTCGACCGCCCTGTCGACGCGGATACGGCCCGAGCCCTGCTCGAAGGGTGTGTACGGGCCCCCCTTGGCGGACGCGACCAGGGCGGCCTTCAGCTCGGCGTACGTCCACTTCGGGTGCTGCTGCTTGAGGAGGGCGGCGGCGCCGGCGACGTGCGGGGTCGCCATCGACGTACCGGAGATCGTCAGATAGCCCTTGGGCTTCTGGCCGACCTCCCGCTCGATGACGCTGCCCGGGGCCGCGGCGGCGGTGATGGCGACACCGGGCGCGGTCACGTCGGGTTTGATCCGGCCGTCCTTGCCGGGGCCCCGGCTGGAGAACGAGGCGAGCCTGTCCTTGTCGTCGACCGCGCCGACGGTGAGCGCGGCCGCCGCGCTGCCCGGCGAGCCGACCGTCCCCGCGCCCCGGTCGCCCTCGTTGCCGGCGGCGACCACGAAGAGGATGCCCTTCTCGGCGGAGAGCTTGCCGATCTCCGCCTCCATCGGGTCGATCTCGGGGGTGTCGCCGCCGCCCAGGCTGAGGTTGACCACGTCGGCGCCCTGCGCGGCGGCCCAGTCCATACCGGCGACGATGCCGGAGTCGTCGCCGTAGCCCTCGTCGCTGAGCACCTTGCCGTTGAGCAGCTCGGCACGGGGCGCGACGCCCTTGTACTTGCCCTTGGAGCGGGCTCCGGTGCCCGCCGCGATGGAGGCCACGTGGGTGCCGTGGCCGTACTTGTCCGTGGTGTCGGGTGAGGTGGAGAAGTTCTTGGCGGCCTTCACCCGGCCCTTGAGGTCGGGGTGGGTCGTGTCGACGCCCGTGTCGAGTACGGCGATGGTGACGCCCTTGCCGTCGAAGCCGGCCTTCCACGCCTTCGGGGCGCCGATCTGCGCGACCGACCTGTCGAGGCTGACCTTGCGGACGCCGTCCAGCCAGATGTGGGCGACGCCGGTGGCGGTGGTGCCGTCGGCGTCGGTGACCGCCTTCCACAGCGCGGCCGCGTCGTCCCCGGGGGTGAGCAGCGCCTCGGCGTTCAGCGTCCTCAGGGTGCGGCGGACCTTGGTGCCGCCCGCGTCGCGGACGTCGGCCCGGGCGTCGGCGGCCTTGCCCGTGTAGCCGACGATCAGCTTCAGGCCCTGCTTCTGGGAGGCACGGGTCGCCGCCCTGTTCAGCAGGGTCACGTCGAACAGCCGCCGGTCGACCCGCCCGGCGGAGATGAGCCGGGCCGCGTCGGCCGGCAGCACATAGGTGTGGCCGTCGGCCTCGCGCAGCCGCACCGGGATCCCCGCGCGGCCCTTGGCCCGCTCCAGGCCGAGCACCCGGCCCTCGCGGTCGACGAGGACACGGTCACCGGTGACGAGGGTGAGACGACGGCTCACCGCCCCATCGACCGCGGCCACGTCGGCCGTGCCGGTCACCCCCGTCACGCCTGCCAAACCCGTCACACCCGCCACACCCGTCACGCGCTCGGATATCGCGGACGCCGGGCTGGTCGGGCCCATCGTCAGCGCCACGGCCGACACCGTGGCGACCGCGGCCGCGCACGCGCTCCTGCTGTGTCTGCGCAAGTCTCCCCCTCGATCCGGTTCATCCAGTTCATCTGGTTCATCCGGCCAGGGGACCTTCCGCACACATACGCGTCAATTCCCCCCGGTCTACGCAGTATGACCGGGGGTCAACTCGTGTCACATACCTCGCGACTGGGCGTAGAGCGGCGAAGACGGGCCACGCGCGGCTCGCGCGCGCCCGGCCTCCGCGCCCACGCGCCCCACCGCCCCGGGAACCCGCCAGGCACGCCCCGTGGTCGCTCGCGTTCCCGCACTCACGCCCCGGCGTTCTCCTTCACCGTGATCCGCCCCTTGCGGATGGTCGCGACCCGAGGGGCCTTCCTCGCCAGCGCCGAATCGTGGGTGACCATGATGAACGTGAGGCCGTGCTCCTTCCACAGCGTCTCCAGCACCTCCATGATCTCGTCGCGCGTGGACTCGTCGAGGTTGCCGGTGGGCTCGTCCGCGAGCAGCACCTTGGGCCGCTTCACCAACGCGCGGGCGATCGCGACGCGTTGCTGCTGGCCGCCCGACAACTCGGCCGGCAGATGCCCCAGCCGTTCCCCGAGCCCCACCGACTCCAGCGCCTCCGCGGCCCGCTGCCGCCGCTCCTTCGCCCTGACCCCGAGCGGTACGAGGGCCGTCTCGACGTTCTCCTGCGCGGTCAGCGTCGGAATCAGGTTGAAGCTCTGGAAGACGAAGCCGATGTTCTCGCCGCGCACCCTGGTGAGCTTCGCCTCCGACAGCCTCGCCATGTCGGTCCCGTCGAGTTCGACGCTCCCGTCGGAGGGCTTGTCCAGCCCTCCGAGCATCTGCAGCAACGTGGACTTCCCGCCCCCGGTGGGTCCCTGGATGACCAGCCGGTCCCCGTCGGCGACGGTGAGATCGACCCCGTCGAGCGCGGTGACGGTGTCCTTGCCGCGCGCGTAGCGCTTGGTGACGCCGGTCAGTACGTACATGTGCGACTCCCTGAAGTTCGGATGGACCTGGCTGCGGGCGGGGATGTCCGGCCGCCGCCGAACTACTCCACGCGGCGCAGCGCGTCCGCCGGCCGCAGCCGGGAGGCCCGCCACCCGCCGAACGCCCCCGCGATCAGCCCGCCGGCGACGGCGAGCCCCACCGCGACGACGATCGTCGTGACGCCGACGGGCGCCGTGAGAGCCACGTCCAGCGCGTTGGAGGCCGTCTGGCGCCCTCCGCCGGGCCCGCCCCCGCCGGGGAAGCCGCCGCCACCGGGCCCGCCCGCGCCCGGTCCGCCGAACCCGCCGCCCGTCGCCCCGACCTCCGCCCGCAGCGTCGGGCTGACCGCCGTGACGGCGTACGCCCCGCCGAGCCCCAGCGCGATACCGAGCGCGCCGCCCACCAGTCCGTTGACGACGGCCTCACCGACGACCTGCCGGGTCACCTGCCCGGACTTCCATCCCAGCGCCTTGAGCGTGCCGAACTCCCGCACCCGGCGCGACACGGCGGACGAGGTGAGCAGGCCCGCGACCAGGAACGCGGCCACCAGCACCGCGATCGACAGCCACTTGCCGACGTTGGCGGCGAGGTCCGAGGCCGTCGACAGCGATCCGGAGACCGTGTCGGCGAGGTCGGCGGAGGTGGTGACGGTCGTGCCGTCGATGTTCTTCTGGATGGCCGTCTTGACGCCGTCGATCCGCTGCGAGTCGCTCGCCTTCACATAGATCGTGGTGATCTTGCCCTTGGAGTCGCTGAGCGTCTGCGCCTGCTTCAGCGGCATGTAGAGGTCGGCCGCCGCGTCCCCGGTGTCGGGCGTCGCGATCCCGATGACCCGGTACCTGACGCTGTTGAGCGTGACGCTGTCACCGACCTTCAGCTCCTTCTCCTTGGCGTACGACCTGTCGGCGACGACGACCTCGGCGTTGGTCTCGGACGTCTTGAACGTACGACCGCCGGTGATCTTCGAGGAGGTCAGCGGGCCCAGCGCGGGCTCGGTGACGTCCGTGCCGTACACGGAGTAGTTGTCGACGTCGAACCGGGCGCCGCCGCCCTCGACCCGCCCCTCGGGCTGCCCGGTGCCGCCGGCGCCCGGACCGCCCCGCTGCTGCCCCCCGGCGCCCTCGTCCTGCTGGAACCGTCCGCGCCGGAACTGCCCGTCGACCTTGATGACCTGGAGGCTGAGACCTCCGACGGCCCGCGCGACGCCCGCCTGCTCGCCGACCTCGGCGACGGTCGAACTCGCCAGCGTCTGGAAGCCCTGCACCCGGACGAGATCACTGCTCTGGTTCTCGTCGGAGTCGTCGTCCTGGGCGTCGAACTCGAACCGCGGGCGCTGACCGGCGTCCTCGCCGGCCGCGGCGGCGGCCTTGGTGACGGTCATGTCCGTGCCCAGGCCGTACAGGGATTCGAGGACCTTGCCCTGTGCCTTCTCCATGCCCGAGGAGACGGAACTGACCACGATGACCAGCGCGATGCCCAGGGCGAGCCCGGAGGCGACGACGAGCGCCGCCTTTCTGCGGCGGCGCAGTTCGCGCCTCAGGTAGGTGAAGAACATGGCGGCAAGCTAGGGACGCCGCGTGATGAAGGGATAAGTACTCGATAAAAGCCGGATGAGAACCCTGTACGCGGCCCCGGAAACACCGATGCCGCCCCTGGGTGTCACAGGGGCGGCATCGGTGCTGCACAGCTCCGGGCGGCTCGACGCCGGCCGCGCGCGCTACGGATGACGGTCGATCAGACCGCCGAACCGGCCTTCCAGGCGGCCCAGTCGAGGTTCCAGCCGTTCAGGCCGTTGTCCGGGGCGACCGTCTTGTCGCCGGTGTTCCGGATGTCCACGACGTCACCGATCATGGAGTTGTCGTAGAACCAGGCGCCCTCGGTGTCGGGGTCGTTGGCACCCTTGGTGTCGTTCAGACCGACACAGCCGTGACTGGTGTTGACGTTGCCGAAGACGGAGTCGCCGCCCCAGTAGTTGCCGTGGATGAACGTGCCCGAGGTCGTCAGACGCTGAGCGTGGGGGACGTCCTTGATGTCGTACTCGCCCTTGCCGTCGTCGTCGGTGAACCCGACCGTCGCGCCGTTCATCCGGGTCTCCTTGAACTGCTCGGAGATCACCATCTGACCCTGGTACGTCTTGTTCTCGGGCGAACCGGCGGAGATCGGGATGGTCTTGACGACCTTGCCGTCCCGCGTGACCTTCATCGTCTTGGTCTTGGCGTCGACGATGGAGACCTGGTTACGGCCGATCTTGAAGGTCACGGTCTTCTGCTGCACACCGTAGACACCGTCGGCACCCTCGACCCCGTCGAGCGCGAGCTTCAGGGTGACGGTGGAGCCGCCCTTCCAGTACTCCTCGGGCCGGAAGTCGATGCGGTTGGCGTTGAACCAGTGCCCCACGACCTCCTGGCCGGAGCTGCTGGAGACGGTGATCCCCTTCTGCACGGCGGCCTTGTCGGTGATCGCCTTGTCGAAGTTGATCGAGACCGGCATACCGACGCCGACGGTCGAGCCGTCCTCGGGCGTGAAGTTGCCGATGAAGCTGTTGGCGGGCGAGACCGTGGTGAACGCCGCGTTCTCGTGGGCCTCGCGCCCCTCGGAGTCCTCGGCGGCGGCGGTGATCTTGTACCCCGTGGACCGCTCCAGCTGCGCGCTCGGCGCCCAGCTCTTCTTGTCCGCGGATATCTCGCCGTCGACGGCGGTGCCGTCGGAGGTGGTCATCTTCACCTCCGTGAGCGTGCCCTTGCTCACGGTGACCTTGGCCGAGTTGTTGATGGAGGCGTTGTCCGAGCCGTCCTTCGGGGTGATCTTGATGTCGGCCTCGGAGGTCTTCTCGGCCGCCGCCTTGTCGGCCCGGGCCTGGGAGGAGTCCCCGCCGTCACCCCCGGACCCCTTGTCGCCGCCGCCCCCGCTGCACGCAGAGAGCACCAGCACCCCGCCGAGCAGTGCGGACGCGACCGTCAGGCCCCTGCGCCGCTTACTGTTCGTCATCACACGCTTCTCCATCGTTGCCGAATCCCCAAACCCCGAAGATCCCCGTTAGCACTTAAACACCACGACGGCGTCGAGCCGTTCCGCTCTTGCGGATATGTGGGATACGCCACTGCACTCGCATCGGGTCGTCGGCGACCCGGCGGGGTGCACAAAGTGACTGGTGCGTTCCGTGAGACGAAAGAACCCCGGGCGGCGGTTGCCGCCCGGGACCATCGATTTCCCCGACCGCTCAGCCGCGCGCGTCTTCCTCTTCGTCCTCTCCGTCATCATCCTCGTCAAGACCCCATTCCGGCGAATCGGGGTCGTAGTCGATGCCCTCGCTGCTCCAGGAGGCCTGGGCCAGTTCGACCCCGGGGACCTCTCCGACCAGGTCGAACGGGTCGACCAGATAGGCGAGGGCCTCCGCGGTGTCCTCGGTCACCGTGCTCTCGGCGTGTACCCGCTCATCGGCAGGCATATCGGGATCGTCCGCGATCCGCCGCAGAGCGGCCCCGGTGACGGCCTCCACGTCCTCGACCTCCACCACCAATTCGACGCGTAGCCGGACAAACTGCGATGTCTGCGTTGTGCTCATGCTCCGGAGCGTACGGCTCACAGGGCACGCGACTTTCCCACGACCCGCGCCTTTCATTAGCATCGACGTCCACGGCCAATTCGCCAGCGTCACAAGGGGATCGATATTCCGTGTCCGTCGCACGTCGCGCGTCGCCCACCGCCCGCCGGTCGTTGGTGACCGCCACCGCCGCGGGCACCCTGCTGGGCGCCCTCTGGTTCGTGCCGTCCGCCAACGCGACCCAGGAGGCGGCCGTACGCGAGCAGACGACCACGGCGTCCGACACGGCCACCACCGGTGACAGCCGCGAACTCGCCGACACCGGCAGCCCGAACACCACTCCCTACGTCATAGGCGGCACCGCGATGCTCGGCCTGGGCGCGGCCTTCGTGGCCTACTCGATCCGCCGCGAACGCGAGTACCCCGAGTACCCGGAGGGCCCCGAGGCCCCTCACGCCCTGTGAGAAAGAAGCAGGGGCGCGGCACCGCATTCTGAGGGGCGCGGGGCACCGCGCGACGACCACGCCCCACCCGCGCCCACTCGCCCGTCGGTCAGGCGAGCGCCCCGGTCACCGACTCCGCGGCAGCGACCAGCCGCCCGTCCCTGACGAACGCGTCGGCCAACTCCAGGTCAGGCGCGAGGAAACGATCCGGCCCCGGCCCCTCGACCCCGGCCGCCCGCACGGCTTCCACCACGGCCCGCGTGGCGGGCGCGGCCACCAGCCCCTCGCGCAGCTCCACGCCCCGCGTCCCGGCGTACAGCTCCACGGCCAGCACCCGTGTCAGGTTGTCCACGGCGGTCCGCAGCTTGCGCGCCGCCGACCAGCCCATCGACACATGGTCCTCCTGCATCGCGGAGGACGGGATCGAGTCCGCCGACGCCGGTACGGCGAGCCGCTTCAACTCACTCACCAGTGCCGCCTGCGTGTACTGCGCGATCATCAGCCCGGAGTCGACCCCGGCGTCGTCCGCGAGGAACGGCGGCAGCCCGTGCGAGCGGTTCTTGTCGAGCAGCCGGTCCGTCCGCCGCTCCGCGATCGAGGCGAGGTCCGCCACGGCGATGGCGAGGAAGTCGAGGACGTAGGCGACGGGCGCCCCGTGGAAGTTGCCGTTGGACTCGACCCGCCCGTCGGGCAGGACGACGGGGTTGTCGACCGCCGCCGCGAGTTCCCGCTCGGCGACGAGCCGCGCGTACGCGACGGTGTCCCGCCCGGCCCCGGCCACCTGGGGGGCGCACCGCACCGAGTACGCGTCCTGCACGCGGGGCGCGTCGTCCTGGTGGTGCCCGGTGAGCCCCGACCCCTTCAGTACGGCGAGCATGTTGGCCGCCGAGGCCGCCTGCCCGGGATGCGGGCGGATGGCGTGCAGTTCGGGGGCGAGGACCCGGTCCGTGCCGAGCAGCGCCTCCAGGGAGATCGCGGCGGTGATGTCCGCCGAGGTGTACAGCCGCTCCAGGTCGGCCAGCGCCATGACCAGCATGCCGAGCATGCCGTCGGTGCCGTTGAGGAGGGCCAGCCCCTCCTTCTCGCGCAGCTCGACGGGGGCGATGCCGTGCTCGGCCAGCAGCTCGCCGGCCGGCCGTACGATCCCGTCCGGGCCTTCGGCGTCGCCCTCGCCCATCAGGGTGAGCGCGCAGTGGGAGAGCGGGGCCAGGTCCCCGGAGCAGCCGAGGGAGCCGTACTCGTGGACGACGGGGGTGATGCCGGCGTTGAGCACGTCGGCCATGGTCTGCGCGACCTCGGGCCGGACACCGGTTCGGCCCGAGCAGACGGTCTTCAGCCGCAGGAACATCAGCGCGCGGACGACCTCGCGCTCCACCCTCGGCCCCATGCCGGCGGCGTGCGAGCGGACGATATTGCGCTGCAGCCGGGCCCGCAGCTCGGGGCTGATGTGCCGGGTCGCGAGGGCGCCGAAGCCGGTGGAGACGCCGTAGACGGGCTCCGGCTTGGCCGCCAGCGCGTCCACGATCTCGCGGGCCGCCGCGAGCGCGGCCACCGCCTCGTCGGAGAGCTCGATCCGGGCGCCGGCGCGCGCCACGGCGAGGACGTCGGCCGCGGTGACTCCGGAGGTCCCGAGGATCACCGTGTCCACAGAGTGCATATCCATATTCAGGATCGTAGGGACTGAATCGCCGAATGTCACGACCGCGGAACGGAAGGGCTCCTTACCTCCGTCGCGCGACCTCGCCGAAATCCGGCCCCCAGCTATCCGCGTAGATCAGAATCCGATCAGAGAACGCTCAGAGAACGCTCCGGGATTGCTCAGAATCGCCAGGTCAGAGCCTTGAAGGTGCGCACACGCGCGTAGGGTCGAAATACCGGACGACGGCGGGGCCGTACTCCAGCAGGAACCGTCCGCCCCTGCCCGGCCCCTTCCGGACCACCGACCGGCCCACGGCTCGCTCCCCCCTGGCCGTGGGCAGCCCAGGGCCACGCGTCGACTCGACCCCGCGCGCGCGGCCCGCCCTAGGAGGACCGGCGCCCTCGGATGCGGCGCCGGTCCCCCGGGTGCGCGGGATCGACCGGCGCGGGCGGGCGGTCCGCGAGACTGACGACCGGGTCCTCGGCGCCCTCTCCCTCACGCCCCGCGACGACCGGCTCCACGGACCCGGCGGCCTTGGCCCGGTACTGCGCCGCGTCGGCCAGCCGGAACAGCCGCCGGGCCGAGCGCAACGGCCCGATGGGATCCCCGGTGGACGCGACACCGCAGGCGACCCCGTCGCCCGGCTCCAGCTCCCTCGCCCGTACGCAGAGATCACCGGCGACCCGTACCACCTCGTCCGCCGACGGCCCCACCGCCAGCAGGCAGAACTCGTCCCCGCCGAGCCGGGCGGCCAGCACCCGGGGCAGCTCGGCCGCGCAGCGCGACAGCACGGACCCGAAGCGCTCCAGCAGCTGGTCCCCCATCGCGTGCCCATGGGAGTCGTTGACCTTCTTCAGGCCGTTGAGGTCGCAGACGACGAGGCTGATCACCGTGTCGTCGCGCCGGTGCGCCTCCATCGCCTCGTCGAGGCGGAGATCGACCGCGCGCCGGTTGCCGAGCCCGGTGAGGGGGTCGGTGAAGGCCAGCCGCCGGGCCTCCTCCAGCCGCTCGGACTGCGCGAGTCCGGCGGCCACGACCGAGGCCAGCACGGTCGCGAAGGCGGCGTCGCCGCCGTTGAAGACGGGCTCCCCGGCGGGCCGGGCCACATACAGCTCACCCCACGCCCGGCCGTTCAGCACGACGGGGGCCACCACGCAGCAGCCGCGGCCGCGCCGGCGCAGGGCGGCGACCCGCTGGTGGCAGTAGCCGCCGGGACGCCGCCCGCCGACCGGTCCGGCGGCGGTCTCCACCCAGGCGTTGGGCTCCCCGCCCTCCAGCCACCGCTCGTGCAGGAACTCCGCGATCTCCGGGAACTCGTGCACCGGGTACGTCTCCTCCTCGGGGAACTCCTCCTCGTCCGCCGCCCGGTTCCCCACATTCACGAGCACCCGCAGCAGCCCGCGGTCCCGCTCCCACACGGACAGCGCGGCGAAGCTGCCCGACAGGGCCCGGCACGACCCGTCGGCGGCCGCCCACCACGTCTCCGGCGACGTACGCGCCCCCGCCATCCCGCGGGCCAGCGCCACCACGGCCCTCAGCCGCCTGTCCTCTCCCATCTCCCCAGGCTAGGGAGGTTGGGGATGATGTGGGACGTTGGTGAAGCGAACAGGGGTACGGCCGGCCGCGTGACCGCCGGCCCCCCTGCCACCTCAGCCGGTGACCCACGGCCCACCGGTCACTCCCCCGGCCAGTCCGGCTTCCGCTTCTCGTTGAAGGCGGCCACACCCTCCGCCCGGTCCCCCGAGAACGCCACCGAGCGCCAGGCCGCGTCCTCGACCTCCAGCCCGGCCCGCAGATCCAGCCCCTGCCCGAGCCGCAGCGCGCGCTTGGCCGCGCGCAGCCCGACCGGCGAGTTCGCGGCGATCCGCGCGGCCAGCGCCAGGGCCTCCGCCCGGTCCCGTCCCTCCTCGACGACCTGGTCGACGAGCCCCAGCTCCCGCGCCTCCCCGGCCTCCAGCCGCCGCGCCGTGAAGATCAGCTCGGCCGCCCGCGCGGCCCCCACCCGGCGCGGCAGCAACTGCGTGCCCCCGCCTCCCGGGATCACGCCCACCGACACCTCGGGCAGCCCCACGACGGCCGTACGGTCGGCCACGATCAGGTCGCAGGACAGGGCGAGTTCGAAGCCGCCGCCCAGCGCGAAGCCGTGCACGGCGGCGATCGTGGGCATCGGCAGCTCCAGTACGCCGGTGTACGCCGCCCGCGCGACGGGCCGCTGCCGGAGCAGGTCGGCGTCGCTGAAGGAGTTCCGCTCCTTCAGATCCGCCCCCACGCAGAACGCCCGCTCGTGCGTGGACGTCACGACGACCACGCGGACGTCACGGTCGGCGGCCAGCGCGGCGCACGCCGCCGTGACGGAACGGGCCATGTCGGTCGACACGGCGTTCATGGCCTTGGGCCGGTCGAGCGCGAGTTCGGCGACGAACCCGTGCCGCCGCACCACGACGAACTCCCCGAATCGCCGCTCCCCCTCCACCCCTGCCGCCCGCTCCACTGCCGCACCGTCACCCATAGAACCCTCCGGTTAACGCGGGTTAACTCTTCTGTGGCCCCGATCATCGCAGCCACCCCCGCCCGGCGGAAACCCCGGGCGACGCCGGCCCCGGCAGGCGACCGCACCGACGACCCGGACGAGAACGGCGGGAACGACGACGTCGCGCACGACGGACCGGAACGGCGAGGCCGCGGCGTCATCCGCGCGCCCGGCGCGCACCCCA
This sequence comes from Streptomyces sp. NPDC041108, assembly GCF_055592645.1. Lineage (NCBI taxonomy): Bacteria > Bacillati > Actinomycetota > Actinomycetes > Kitasatosporales > Streptomycetaceae > Streptomyces > Streptomyces sp. NPDC041108. Next base: position 479,602 of record NZ_JBVIYK010000003.1, read on the forward strand.
ACGAGAGCCCCCGCGGAGTGTCCCCTTGACGTACCCCGACGATCTTCTCCACGTACGAGTGACATCCCTGCCTTCTCCGGCCGCACCGTCCGTCCCGGCACATAATCTGCGCTCCGCCACAGGCGCACCGGCGGACACGGGCGCGTAGGGGAGGGACGAACCATGACGACGGACACGGCCACCCGGCCGGCATCGACCGCACCACGAGCGCCCCGGGAGGCACCGACGCCGACCGCCGCGCCCCGGCCCCCCGTGCCGTCGGCGCCCTGGAGGCCGTCGGCGGCGCCGTTCCCACCCCTCTCCGGTCCCTCCGGCACGGTCGGCGGTGCCCCCGACGAGGCGGCGCCCCGGCCGCGCGGCCGGCACCGGCGGCCCCGGCCCCGCAAGCTGCTGTTCGCGGTGGGCGGGATGGCGCTGGCGGCGGGAGCGCTGAGTCTGCTGCGGGTGGCGTCGGACCCCGTCGGCGGCGGCGCGAGTGCGGCGGGCCCGGCGCCCAGTGCGGCGGACGACTTCACGGACAGGGCGACGACCGAGGCCGGTACGACGGTGGGCGACGAGCCCCCGGCCGACGCGGGAACCCCGACCGCCGACGCCCCCATGGGCGGCGGCACCACGGCCTCGGCCCCGCCCCGAGCCCCGGGAGCGGCCGACCCCACGCCGGTCCCCTCCACCCTCCTGCCCGCCCCCGGCATCGGCGTCGAGATCCCCTCCGCCCCCTCCGGCTCAGACGCCCGCGACGACGTGGACGCGACCCCGCCCGCCCCGGACACCGCCCCGACGGCCCGCACTCCCGATTCCCCCCGCCCCGCTCCCCCCGCACCCACCCGGCCACCGGAGGCAGCGCCCCAGCAGCCGACCACCCCCGACTCCCCGGACGCGCCGGCCGGTCCCGCCGACACGGCCAGCCCGGCGAAACCCACGAAGCCGGGCCTGTGCGTCCCCCTGGTCGGCCTCTGCGTCGACGACGCACTCGGCGGGTGAGGCGGCTCCCGGCACTCCGGGGACGGCCGCGGCGGCCCTCGGCGGCCGGCGGCCCCGACGGGAACAGGCGGGGGGCAGCTCAGCCCTTCCCCGGCCTCCGCGTGAGCAGCCACGGCTGGACGACGCCCAGGCCGCGCACCGGGCGCTGCCACATCGGCTGGAGCGCGAAGCGGTACGTCGGAGGTTCCTCGCCCTCCTTCTCCGCGGCGGCCGCGGCTTCGGCCGCCTCGGCCTCGGAGGCGGGCGCCTCGCCCGTGCGGGTCAGCTCCTCGGCGAAGGCGCCGTCGACGAGGACCGCGTCCTTCGGCGCTATCGAGGTGAGCCGGCTCGCGAGGTTCACGGTCGAACCGAAGACGTCGCCCATCCGCGTCGTCACCGTGCCGAAGGCCATGCCGACGCGCAGCTCGGGCATGGTCTCGTCGTTGGCCATGGTCTCGATGAGGCGCAGCGCGATCTCGGCGGCCACGCCCGCGTCGTCCGTGGCGTACAGGACCTCGTCCCCGAGGGTCTTGATGAGCCGCCCGCCGTTCGCCGCCACCAGGTCCGCCGCGGTGGTCTCGAAGGCCTCGACCAGCTCGCCGAGCTCCTCCTCCTCCATCCGCCGGGTGAGCCGGGTGAACCCGACGAGGTCGGCGAAGCAGACGGCCAACCGCCGGTCGACCATCTCCTCGTCGTCCGCGGCCTGCACGACCCGCCCGGTGGCGGCGGCCAGCTGGCGCCGCCAGACGTAGACGAGGAACTCCTCCAGCTCCGGCAGCAGAAGCTCGATCAGCGGATACGTCACCTCGGTCCGGGTCATCCCCGGCTCCGGCGGCTCGGTCAGCCCCTCCAGGAAGGAATCGATCTGCCACTCGGCGAGCCGCGCGGTGGTCTGCCCGGTCGACCGGGCCACCTGCACCGCCATGGCCTCACTGAGCAGCCCCGCCTCCACGAGACCGGCGAGCCGTCGCAGCGCGAGGACGTCCGCCTCGGTCAGCGCCTTGGCCTGCCCGATGTCCGCGAAGCCCATGGCCCGCCAGAAACGGGACGCCAGTTCCATGGAGACGCCCGCGCTGCGTGCCGCCTGGAAGGGGGTGTACCGGCGCTCGGCCCCGAGGATCAGCCCTTCGAGGCGCAGCGCCAGCGGGTCCTCCTCATCGGCGTCCACGTCCTGGGGCTCCGGCCGCTCGAGCGAAGCCGAGAGCGGGGGCGGCTCCACGCGGTCGTCCGCGTCCGTGCCGGAGCCCGTGTCCTCGACGCTCACTCCTGCTGCCCTTCCGATCTCCCGCGGTCACGTACTCGACCGGCCTCAACTCTACGGCAGGTGTGCGCCAGCTCACTCCGGGAGGTGGGCCGAAGGGTGCGTCCCCCTTCCGGGGGACGGCGCCCGGCGTGGGCGCGCGCCCCTCGGAGCACGCGCCCGGCGCCCCACTGCCGCCCGCCGGGCCCGTACCCCGGACACACGCCCCCGGGTGCCCAGGCCCCACCATCCCCACACGTCACGCCGCCTCGCCCGTCACGCGGGCCGCAGATGCACGATGTCCCCCGCCCCCACCGGCTCCTGCACCCCGTCCTCCGTGGCGAGCACCAGACGGCCGTCCCCGTCCACCGCCACGGCCTCCCCGACCACCGACCGGTCCCCGGGCAGCTCGGCGCGCACCTTCCGCCCCAAGGTCGCGCACCCGGCGGCGTAGGTCTCCTGGAGACCGCTGGCCGACGGGTCGCCGCCGGCGGCCCGCCACCGTCCGTACCACTCCTCCAGCGACCGCAGCACGGCGCGCAGCAGCGGATCGCGGTCCGTGGTCACGGCTCCGGCGAGCAGCAGGGACCCGGCCGCGGGCACCGGCAGCTCGTCCTCCCGCAGGCTGACGTTGATGCCGATACCGATCACCACGCCGTCCGCTCCGGCCCGCTCCGCGAGGATGCCGCCGGCCTTGCGCTCCTGGCCTTCCACGGTCACCAGCAGGTCGTTGGGCCACTTGAGTGCCGTGTCGACGCCGGCGGCCCGGGACAGCCCGGTCGCGACGGCCACTCCGGTGAGGAGCGGCAGCCAGCCCCAGCGCTCGACGGGCACCTCGCCCGGCTTGAGCAGGACGGAGAAGAACAGGCCGGAGCGCGCGGGCGCGGTCCAGATGCGGTCGAGGCGCCCGCGGCCCGCCCGCTGCTCCTCCGCGACGAGCACGGCACCCTCGGGCATCCGGTCGGCTCGCCCCGCGAGGTCGGTGTTGGTGGAGTCGACGACCTGCCGCACGTCCAGGGAGCTCCACAGGCCGCCCTCCCGGATCAGCGCACGGCGCAGGGAGGCCGAGTTGAGGGGCGGCCGGTCCAGGTCGGACCACCGGCTGCCGGGCTGGTCGTTTCCGTCGTCTGAGGCATCTCGCGGCGTCATGCAACCCACCCTAGGTGTGGTAAACGCCGCACTGCCGAACGCTAGGCACAGCACTACGCTACGGATGAGTAACCCCACACACTTCTGAGCACGCGTCCAGCACCACCGCGTACGCACCGAGCAGCACGTACCGAGTCCCTCACGTCCCCATCAGCAGGCAGGGAGCCGCATCCCGATGTCCGAGCCGGAAGAGTCGGCAAGCCCGACGAGCACCGACATTCACACGACCGCGGGGAAGCTCGCGGATCTGCAGCGCCGTATCGACGAGGCGACGCACGCCGGCTCCGAGCGCGCCGTGGAGAAGCAGCACGCCAAGGGCAAGTTGACGGCCCGTGAGCGCATCGAACTCCTCCTCGACGAGGACTCGTTCGTGGAGTTCGACGAGTTCGCCCGCCACCGCTCCACCGACTTCGGCATGGAGCACAACCGCCCCTACGGCGACGGTGTCGTGACCGGCTACGGCACGGTCGACGGCCGCCCGGTCGCCGTCTTCTCCCAGGACTTCACGGTCCTCGGCGGGTCCCTCGGCGAGGTGTTCGGCCAGAAGATCATGAAGGCGATGGACTTCGCCCTCAAGACCGGCTGTCCCGTCATCGGCATCAACGACTCCGGTGGCGCCCGCATCCAGGAGGGCGTCATGGCCCTCGGCATGTACGGCGAGATCTTCCGCCGCAACACCCACGCGTCCGGCGTCATCCCCCAGATCTCCCTGGTCGTCGGCCCCTGCGCGGGCGGCGCGGTCTACTCCCCCGCGATCACCGACTTCACGGTGATGGTCGACCAGACCTCGCACATGTTCATCACCGGCCCGGACGTCATCAAGACGGTCACCGGCGAGGACGTCGGCTTCGAGGAACTGGGCGGCGCCCGCACCCACAACGCGACCTCCGGCGTCGCGCACCACATGGCCGGGGACGAGAAGGACGCCATCGAGTACGTCAAACAACTCCTGTCCTACCTCCCCTCCAACAACCTCAGCGAGCCCCCGGCCTTCCCCGAGCAGGCGGACCTCACGCTCACCGACGAGGACCGCGAACTGGACACGCTCGTCCCGGACAGCGCGAACCAGCCGTACGACATGCACGCGGTCATCGAACACGTCCTGGACGACGCCGAGTTCTTCGAGACCCAGCCCCTGTTCGCGCCGAACATCCTCACCGGCTTCGGCCGTGTCGAGGGCCACCCGATCGGCATCGTCGCCAACCAGCCCATGCAGTTCGCCGGTTGCCTGGACATCGACGCGTCCGAGAAGGCCGCCCGCTTCGTACGCACCTGCGACGCCTTCAACGTCCCCGTCCTGACCTTCGTCGACGTCCCCGGCTTCCTCCCCGGCGTCGGCCAGGAACACGAGGGCATCATCCGCCGAGGCGCGAAACTCATCTACGCCTACGCGGAAGCCACCGTGCCCCTCATCACGGTCATCACCCGCAAGGCCTTCGGCGGCGCCTACGACGTCATGGGCTCCAAGCACCTGGGCGCCGACCTCAACCTCGCCTGGCCCACCGCCCAGATCGCCGTCATGGGCGCCCAGGGCGCGGTCAACATCCTCCACCGCCGCACCATCGCCGCCGCCCCCGAGGCCGAACGCGAAGAGGTCCGCGCCCGCCTCATCCAGGAGTACGAGGACACCCTCCTCAACCCCTACACGGCGGCCGAACGCGGCTACGTCGACGCCGTGATCATGCCCTCGGAGACCCGCCGCCACCTGGTCCGCGGCCTTCGCCAGCTGCGCACCAAGCGCGAGACCCTCCCCCCGAAGAAGCACGGAAACATCCCCCTCTAGCCCTGCTGGGAGCCGACATGACCATCAAGGTCGTACGGGGAAACCCGACCCCGGAGGAGCTGGCCGCCGCACTGGCGGTGGTCCGGGCCCGCGCCGCGGCGGCAGCCACCGAGCCGCCCGGCGCGCCCGCCCCCCGTGACTCCTGGTCCGACCCGTCCCGCATCGCCGCCCACCGCCTGCCGACCCCGGGTCCCACCACCTGGAGCCGCACCTACTGGCCCGGCTGAGCGGAACCTGCCCTACCGATTTGAGTACGCGTACTCAGGCGCCCGACCCTCGGGGCGGCGCACCATCGCAGCATGCTCTGGTCCGACCCTGAGAACGAGCCGCCGAAGGAACTGCGCGACACGCAGGCCATGCTTCGGCGGCTCGGCATCCTCATGGCCTTCGCCATGCTCCTGGCGATGCTGGTCCTGGGCCTCCGCTGACCCACGCACGGCGTGACAACCGCGTACGACGGGCAGGACACCACGCACGGAGAGCAGAAGCCGGGCCTCCACGCGGACCCACCCGCGCACGGCGAGAAGACGGCGCGCCCCCACGCGGGGTCAGCCGCCCGCGGCGAGACGGGGACGCGCCCCCACCCGGGGTCAGCCGTCCGCGGCGAGACGGGGTCGTACCCCCACGCGGGGTCAGCCGTCCGCGGCGAGAAGAAGGCGCGCTCCCCCGCGGGGCCGGTCGCGTACGGCGAGAAGGGGGCGTGCCGGGGGGTGTCCGCCCGCAGCGGTTGGCGCGTCAACGCCCCGCGCCTCCCAGCCGACCGATTTCGCGCCGTTCCGAGGACGGATACCCCCCGGCACGCCCCCGACCCACCCACCGCCCCCAGGCGAACCCCCCACCCACAGAAGGCCGCCCACCCCACCCCGCCCCATCTCACCGCACCGCACCGCACCCCATCCCACGCACCGCATCCCACCGCACCGCAGCGACCGCCCCCACCCCCCGCCGATACCCTGACGCACATGACCGACCAGCAGCCCCGCCGCCTAGTCCTCGCCTCCCAGTCCCCCGCCCGGCTCAACCTGCTCCGCCAGGCCGGCCTCGCCCCCGAGGTGATCGTCAGCGGCGTGGACGAGGACGCCGTCAGCGCCCCCACCCCCGCCGACCTGGCCCTCGCCCTCGCCGAGGCCAAGGCCTCGGTCGTGGCGGCGAAGCCCGAGGTGAAGGGCGCCCTGGTGATCGGCTGCGACTCGGTTCTCGACCTGGACGGCCAGGCCCTCGGCAAGCCGGCCGACGCCGAGGAGGCCACCGCCCGCTGGAAGTCCATGCGCGGCCGCGCCGGCACGCTCCAGACGGGCCACTGCGTCTACGACACGGCCACCGGCCGCCACACGTCCGCGACCGCCTCCACCGTCGTCCACTTCGGCAGCCCCACCGACGAGGAGATCGCCGCGTACGTCGCCTCCGGCGAGCCCCTCCACGTGGCGGGCGCGTTCACCCTCGACGGCCGCTCGGCCCCGTTCATCGACGGCATCGAGGGCGACAACGGCAACGTGATCGGCATCAGCCTGCCCCTGCTCCGCCGCCTGCTGGCCCACCTGGGTGTAGGCATCACCGACCTGTGGGCGCCCCCCGCCAGGTAACAGGGCGCGCCACCCAAGCCGTCGAGGCGAGCGCCCGACACACTCGACGCACCCACCACACCCGCCCCGTCAAGGAGCCCCGGGAGCCGCGGGAGCGGCCGGAACAGCCGGAGCACCCGGCGCTCCCGGAGCACCACCCGGAGCACCCGGAGCGCCGGGAACGCCCTGCTCCGGCACACCGGCAGCGACACCCCCGTCCTGCCGGTCGTACGTCATCAGCGTGAGCAGCACGAGCCCCAGCACCACCATCATGAACACGAACGCACCCCACCCGACCAGCCCCACGGTGAGCGCGCCGAGCAGCCCGTGCACGACGGCCACGCTGATGAGCAGGATCCTCCCGAGCCCGGCGGCGGGCCGGTTGCGGAGCGCGACGAGCAGGGCGACCACACCGCAGAGGACGAAGTAGAGGCCGAAGACGACACCCCCGGCCTTCGTGGAGAGGGACATCGCGTCCGGATCCAGCCCGGCGAGTGACATCTTCTGCCGGTCGACGACCGTGCCGAGGAACCACTGCAGCCCGGCGATTCCGAGCCCCTCCGCGAACAGCACGAACGCCGTGACCACCGCCACCGGTCTGCGGATCACCGGCCCCACCCACTTCCCACTCTCGTCCTGCTGCACTCAGCGCCTCGGGGGCCCACGTCGTTACCCCAGGTAGGTGTTCCAGACATCGTGAACGCTACTAACGGGTAAACCCCGGGACAAGGGTTCTCACGAGAGCAAAGAATCGTTGGGCCATTAGTAGGGACTCCACAAAGAAACCCAACCGGCCGCAGCGCGGCCGCACAGAGACCTTGACCACATCAGCGGGCTAGGGTTTCCGCATGGAGTCCTGCGCAATGCTGTGCGACAAGGGATTTCGCGGGTTGAGTGAGCCTCGATTCACGCTCCGTGTGGGCAAGCTCACCATTGTGGACGGGTCGAAACGCCGTGTCGGCAGTCCCTAAACTCGGCTTGTTTCAAGGAGAGGGAGCCATCGTGCGCAAGGTGTTGATCGCCAACCGAGGCGAAATCGCTGTCCGCGTCGCCCGGGCGTGCCGGGATGCCGGGATCGCGAGCGTGGCCGTGTACGCCGATCCGGACCGGGACGCACTGCATGTGCGGGCCGCGGACGAGGCGTTCGCCCTGGGCGGTGACACTCCGGCGACCAGCTACCTGGACATGGGCAAGGTCCTCCAGGCCGCGAAGGACGCCGACGCCGACGCCGTCCACCCCGGCTACGGCTTCCTCTCGGAGAACGCGGAGTTCGCCCAGGCGGTCCTGGACGCGGGTCTGATCTGGATCGGCCCGCCCCCGCAGGCGATCCGCGATCTGGGTGACAAGGTGGCGGCCCGTCACATCGCCCAGCGCGCCGGCGCGCCGCTCGTCGCGGGCACCCCCGACCCGGTCTCGGGCGCGGACGAGGTCGTGGCGTTCGCGGAGCAGCACGGTCTGCCGATCGCGATCAAGGCGGCGTTCGGCGGCGGCGGCCGCGGCCTGAAGGTCGCCCGCACGCTCGAAGAGGTCCCGGAGCTGTACGACTCGGCCGTCCGTGAGGCGGTCGCGGCGTTCGGCCGGGGCGAGTGCTTCGTGGAGCGCTACCTCGACAAGCCCCGCCACGTGGAAACCCAGTGCCTGGCCGACTCCCACGGCAACGTGGTCGTGGTCTCCACCCGTGACTGCTCCCTGCAGCGCCGCCACCAGAAGCTGGTCGAGGAGGCCCCGGCCCCCTTCCTGTCCGACGCGCAGAACGCCGAGCTGTACGCGGCGTCGAAGGCCATCCTGAAGGAGGCCGGCTACGTCGGCGCCGGCACGGTGGAGTTCCTGGTCGGCCTGGACGGCACGATCTCCTTCCTGGAGGTCAACACCCGCCTCCAGGTGGAGCACCCGGTCACCGAGGAGGTCACCGGCATCGACCTGGTCCGTGAGATGTTCCGGATCGCGGACGGCGAGGAGCTCGGCTACGACGACCCGCCGATGCGCGGCCATTCGTTCGAGTTCCGCATCAACGGCGAGGACCCGGGCCGCAACTTCCTCCCGGCCCCCGGCACCGTCACCACGTTCACCCCGCCCAGCGGCCCCGGTGTCCGCCTGGACGCGGGCGTGGAGTCCGGCAGCGTGATCGGCCCGGCGTGGGACTCCCTCCTGGCCAAGCTGATCGTCACCGGCGCCACCCGGCAGCAGGCCCTGCAGCGCGCGGCCCGCGCCCTGGACGAGTTCACCGTCGAGGGCATGGCCACCGCGATCCCCTTCCACCGCGCGGTCGTCAGGGACCCGGCGTTCGGCCCCGAGCTGACCGGCTCCAGCGACCCGTTCACGGTCCACACGCGCTGGATCGAGACCGAGTTCGTCAACGACATCAAGCCCTTCGCGGCCCCCACGGACACCGAGGTCGAGGACGACGGCGACCGCGAGACGATCGTCGTCGAGGTCGGCGGCAAGCGTCTGGAGGTCTCCCTCCCGGCCGCTCTCGGGATGACCCTGGCCCGCACCGGCCTCGCGGCGGGCGCCAAGCCCAAGCGCCGCGCGGCGAAGAAGTCGGGCCCGGCGGCCTCCGGCGACACCCTCGCCTCCCCGATGCAGGGCACCATCGTCAAGGTGGCCGTCGAGGAGGGCCAGGAGGTCAAGGAAGGCGACCTGATCGTCGTCCTCGAAGCCATGAAGATGGAACAGCCCCTCAACGCCCACCGCTCCGGCACCGTGAAGGGCCTCAGCGCGGAGGTCGGCGCCTCGATCACCTCCGGCGCCCCCATCTGCGAGATCAAGGACTGACCCGCGCATAGCCCCCCGCGCCCCATGCTTTTTTTGGGGCGCGGGGAACGGCGCGAGAACCCCCACGCACCCGCACCCGCACCCGCACCCGCACCCGCACCCGCACAACTACGCCCCTCACCCGAGCTCTTAGGCTGAAGACACACCCCCGCCAGAAGAGAGCAGGTGACGCCAGAGTGAGCCCCACCCGGACCAAATCCCCCGCAGCAGGCCGGAGGCCCATGCGCGCGGACGCCCGCCGCAACCACGCCCGCCTGCTCACCGAGGCCCGCCTCGCCTTCGCGGCCCATGGCACCAACGCCTCGCTGGAGGACATCGCCCGCCGCGCTGACGTCGGCATCGGCACCCTCTACCGGCACTTCCCCAACCGCCAGGCCCTGCTGAGCGCGGTCTTCGAGGAGGCCGTGGGCGATCTGCTGGCCCGGGCCCGGACGCAGCTCGAAGCGCCCCGGCCCTGCGCCGCCCTCGTCGCCTGGCTGCGCGACATCATCACCCGTGCGGGCGAATACCGGGGTCTGGCCCAGGCCCTGATGGCGGTCTCGTACGCGGACTCCCGCGCCGCGGACGAGAACATCTCAGACCTGGCCCGGTGCTGCGCCCCGATCCGGGAGGCGGGCACCGCCCTGCTCCGGCGGGCGCAACGCGCCCACGCCGTACGGGACGACGTGGCGATAGGCGACCTGCTCCAGCTCACCCACGCGATCGCGCTGGCGGCCGAGGAGACCCCGGACGACCCGGAGTTGGCCGACCGCCTGCTGACGCTGACCCTGCGCGGCCTGAGGCCGTAGCCGCCGAAACGAGCAGCCGGCCCGTCGGGCGAAGCGACTCGCGGGCCCAGCCCACGTGCACGACCCGCCGGCCGTACGGCCACACAGGACCACCCGGCCACAGGTCCGCCCACCGCGGCGCCCCCGGACCGACCGACGGCCCGGCGCGGCTCCCGCGGCGCGACTACCGGCGCCGCAGGTCCGCGACCCGGGCCGCCCTCTCCCGCTCCCGTTCACCGACCGGCGGCTGGTCCCCCAGGACGGTGGCGGTGCGCAGCTGGGGCGCGGTGCCGTGGACCTGGTTGCGCCGGGGGCCCGGCAGGGGCACGTCCCGGCGCGAGGGGCGCGCCGGGGCGGGATCACCTCCCGCACCCCCACCCGCCGCCCCGGCCACGGAGATCTGTACGCCCTGATCGGCCAGGGCCTGCAGCTCGGGGACCGCGCGGTCGTCGTGACCGGGCGGGTCGTCGGTGACCAGCCTGGTGATCACATCGGTCGGCACCGTCTGGAACATCGTGTCGGTGCCGAGCTTGGTGTGATCGGCGAGGACGACGACCTCGGCGGCGGCCTGGACCAGCGCGCGGTCGACGGACGCCGACAGCATGTTGGACGTGGACAGGCCGCGCTCGGCGGTCAGTCCGCTCCCTGAGAGGAAGGCCTTGGAGACGCGCAGCCCCTGGAGGGACTGCTCGGCGCCGGAGCCGACCAGGGCGTAGTTGGAACCGCGCAGGGTACCGCCGGTCATCACGACCTCCACACGGTTGGCATGGGCCAGCGCCTGGGCCACCAGCAGGGAGTTGGTGACGACGGTCAGCCCGGGGACCCGCGCGAGCCGGCGTGCCAGCTCCTGCGTGGTGGTCCCCGCCCCGACCACGATGGCCTCGCCCTCTTCGACGAAGCTCGCGGCGAGGTCGGCGATGGCCGTTTTCTCGGCGGTCGCGAGATGAGACTTCTGCGGAAAGCCGGACTCCCGCGTGAACCCGCCCGGCAGTACCGCACCGCCGTGCCGGCGGTCGAGGAGTCCTTCTGCCTCCAGCGCGCGCACGTCCCGCCGTACGGTCACTTCGGAGGTCTGGACGACGCGGGCGAGCTCACGGAGCGACACGGCTCCGTTGGCCCGCACCATTTCGAGGATCAATTGACGACGTTCTGCAGCGAACACGAAACTGACAGTAACGCCAACGACCATCTGCTTTCAGCAGTTTGCGCCGAATAGCAGAAGTTGTTCGCAGGGTGGTGCGAGAAGTGATATAGGGGCCATCCGGGACAGAACGTGTCCAGGAACCCCCACACGGCCCGTCACGCAACCCGCCCCACAGCCCGCCACGCAACCGCCTGACGACCGGTCGGACAAGGGGTCGGACGGACCGTCAGACGCCCCCGCCGGCCTTGCGCGTGTGGAGCTGGCGCGCCACCTCGGCGATCGAACCCGACAGGGACGGGTACACGGTGAACGCGTTCGCGATCTGTTCGACGGTCAGGTTGTTGTCGACCGCGATCGAGATGGGGTGGATCAGCTCCGAGGCGCGCGGGGCGACCACGACACCGCCCACGACGATGCCGGTGCCCGGACGGCAGAAGATCTTGACGAAGCCGTCCCTGATGCCCTGCATCTTGGCGCGCGGGTTGCGCAGCAGCGGCAGCTTCACCCCGACGGCCTCGATGGCCCCGCTGTCCAGGTCGGCCTGGGTGTAGCCGACGGTGGCGATCTCGGGGTCGGTGAAGACGTTGGACGAGACGGTCTTCAGGTTCAGCGGGGCCACCGCGTCGCCGAGGAAGTGGTACATGGCGATACGGCCCTGCATGGCGGCCACGGAGGCGAGCGCGAAGACGCCGGTCACGTCACCGGCGGCGTACACGCCCGGCGCACTCGTCCGGGAGACCTTGTCGGTCCAGATGTGCCCGGACTCCTTGACCTTGACCCCGGCCTCCTCCAGGCCCATGCCCGCGCTGTTGGGGATGGCGCCGACGGCCATCAGACAGTGCGAGCCGCTGATGACCCGGCCGTCCGCGAGCGTGACCTCGACCCGGTCCCCCACCCGCTTGGCGGACTGGGCCCGGGAGCGCGCCATGACGTTCATACCGCGCCGGCGGAACACGTCCTCCAGGACGGCGGCGGCGTCCGGGTCCTCGCCCGGCAGGACGCGGTCGCGGCTGGAGACGAGCGTGACGCGGGACCCGAGCGCCTGATAGGCGCCGGCGAACTCGGCACCGGTCACACCGGACCCGACGACGATCAGCTCTTCGGGCAGTTCGTCGAGGTCGTAGACCTGCGTCCAGTTGAGGATGCGCTCGCCGTCGGGCTGCGCGTCGGGCACCTCACGCGGATGGGCGCCGGTGGCGATGAGCACCGCGTCGGCGGTGAGCGTCTCCTCCGACCCGTCGGCGGCGCGCACCACGACCTTGCGCGACCCGTCGAGATCCTGCTGCCCCTGGAGCCGCCCGCGCCCGCGCATCACCCGCGCGCCGGCGCGCGTCACCGACGCCGTGATGTCGTGCGACTGCGCCAGCGCGAGCCGCTTCACACGCCGGTTGACCTTGCCGAGGTCGACCCCGACGACACGCGCGGGCGTGTCGATGTGGGGAGTGTCGTCGGCGACGATGATCCCCAGCTCCTCGTACGAGGAGTCGAAGGTCGTCATCACCTCGGCCGTCGCGATGAGGGTCTTCGACGGCACGCAGTCGGTCAGCACCGACGCCCCGCCCAGACCGTCGCAGTCCACGACGGTCACCTCCGCGCCGAGCTGCGCGGCCACCAGCGCCGCCTCATAGCCGCCGGGTCCGCCACCGATGATCACGATCCGAGTCACATGCCCCATTGTCCCGCACGGGCGCGGGCGCCAACGAGTCGGGGGGTGCGGGGAAGGGGTGACCGGCCCGCAGGGCCATCACCAGGGGCGCGGGGACCCGCGCGACCAGCCACGACGCACCCGCACCCGCGACACAACAGGCACCCCCACCCGCACGGGCGCCCGGCCCCCCGGGCGGAGCGCTCCCGTACCCTCTCCCCATGTCGCTCTACGCCGCCTACGCCGGCAACCTGGACTCGCGCCTGATGTCCCGCCGGGCACCCCACTCCCCGCTGCGTGCCACCGGCTGGCTGAACGACTGGCGGCTGACCTTCGGCGGCGAGCACATGGGCTGGGAGGGCGCGCTGGCCACGGTCGTGGAGGCCCCGCGCTCCCAGGTCTTCGTGGCGCTGTACGACATCGCCCCCATGGACGAGGACGCGATGGACCGCTGGGTCGGCGTCGGCCTGGACATATACCGCCGGATGCGGGTCCGCGTACACACCCTGGACGGCGAGGAGCCGGCCTGGGTCTACGTCCTCAACGGCTACGAGGGCGGGCTGCCCTCGGCCCGCTACCTGGGCGAGGTGGCGGACGCGGCCGAGTCGGCCGGCGCACCCCACGACTACGTGATGGAACTGCGCAAACGCCCCTGCTGAGGGCGTGCGGCGGGGCGTGCGAGGCCGCCGCGCGCCCGGCCGCACCGTTGGAAACGACAAGGCAACGATCCCGATCCGGTGCGCCTCGTCATCTACGCGCGTAGGCCCGAACCGGATACCCTCGACGCGTGAACGCATCTCTTCTTCCGGACGACATCCAGGGCGACCCGTACGCCGCCGCCGACGCCGCCGCCGCGCGCCTGCGCGAGCTGACGGGCGCCGAGACCCACGACGTCGCGCTCGTGATGGGCTCCGGCTGGGCCCCGGCCGTGGACGCGCTCGGCGCCCCCGAGGCCGAGTTCCAGGTCACCGACCTGCCCGGCTTCCCGCCGCCGGCGGTCGAGGGCCACGGCGGCAAGGTCCGCTCGTACCGGATCGGCGACAAGCGCGCGCTCGTCTTCCTGGGCCGCACCCACTACTACGAGGGCCGCGGTGTCGCCGCCGTCGCGCACGGCGTCCGTACCGCCGTCGCCGCCGGTGTGAAGACGATCGTCCTCACCAACGGCTGCGGCGGTCTCCGCGAGGGCATGCGCCCCGGCCAGCCGGTACTGATCAGCGACCACCTCAACCTGACGGCGACCTCGCCGATCGTCGGCGCGAACTTCGTCGACCTCACGGATCTGTACTCCCCGCGCCTGCGCGCCCTGTGCAAGGAGATCGACCCCTCGCTGGAGGAGGGCGTCTACGCGCAGTTCACAGGCCCGCACTACGAGACCCCGGCGGAGATCCGGATGGCCCGCGTGATCGGCGCGGACCTGGTCGGCATGTCCACGGTCCTGGAGGCCATCGCCGCGCGCGAGGCGGGCGCCGAGATCCTGGGCATCTCCCTGGTGACCAACCTGGCGGCCGGCATGACGGGCGAGCCCCTGAACCACGAGGAGGTCCTCCAGGCGGGCCGCGACTCGGCGACCCGCATGGGCGCGCTGCTGACCCAGGTCCTCAACCGGCTGTAACGCCGGGCGCGGATCTCGTCGTCGGGTGCGGGTGGGTGGGGGCCGACCGCACCCGAAGAACCCACCGATCACGGGGTCGAAGGGGCGACAGCCCCTGGGGACCTGGGGACGGGACGGGCAGGGACGGCGGGGCGAGCACAATCGAACCGACACACGAACAAGGAACGAGAGGTTGAGCCCCGTGCACGACGACCTGATCGCCCGCGCCAAGGCGTGGCTGGCCGAGGACCCCGACCCGGAGACCCGGGCCGAGCTCGGCGCGCTGATCGACGCGGCGGACACGGCGGAGCTGACCGCCCGTTTCTCCGGCACCCTCCAGTTCGGCACCGCCGGCCTGCGCGGCGAACTCGGCGCCGGCCCCATGCGCATGAACCGCTCGGTCGTCATCCGGGCCGCCGCGGGCCTCGCCTCGTACCTGGACAAGCAGGGCGCGGGCGGCGGCCTCGTCGTCATCGGCTACGACGCCCGCCACAAGTCCGCCGACTTCGCCCGCGACACCGCCGCGGTGATGACCGGCGCGGGCCTGCGCGCGGCCGTCCTCCCGCGCCCCCTGCCCACGCCCGTCCTGGCCTTCGCCATAAGGCACCTGGGCGCGGTCGCGGGCGTGGAGGTCACGGCCAGCCACAACCCGCCGCGCGACAACGGCTACAAGGTCTACCTCGGCGACGGCTCCCAGATCGTGCCCCCGGCCGACGCCGGCATCGCGGCCGAGATCGACGCCGTCCGCTCCCTCGACGACGTCCCCCGCCCCGACACCGGCTGGGACACCCTCGACGACAGCGTCCTGGACGCCTATCTGGCCCGTACGGACGCGGTCCTCTCGCCCGGCTCCCCGCGCACCGCCCGCACGGTCTACACGGCCATGCACGGCGTCGGCAAGGACACCCTGCTCGCGGCGTTCGCCCGCGCGGGCTTCCCGGAGCCCGTCCTCGTCGCCGAGCAGGCGGACCCGGACCCGGACTTCCCGACGGTCGCCTTCCCCAACCCGGAGGAGCCCGGCGCGATGGACCTGGCCTTCGCCAAGGCCCGCGACACGGACCCCGACCTGATCGTGGCGAACGACCCGGACGCCGACCGCTGTGCCGTCGCCGTGAAGGACGGCGCCGACTGGCGCATGCTGCGCGGCGACGAGGTGGGCGCGCTGCTCGCCTCCCACCTGGTCGCGCGCGGGGTGCGGGGCACGTTCGCCGAGTCGATCGTCTCCTCCTCGCTCCTCGGCCGGATCGCCGAGAAGGCGGGCCTCCCCTACGAGGAGACCCTCACCGGCTTCAAGTGGATCGCCCGCGTCGAGGGCCTGCGCTACGGCTACGAGGAGGCGCTCGGCTACTGCGTCGACCCCGAGGGCGTCCGGGACAAGGACGGCATCACCGCCGCCCTCCTCATCACGGAACTCGCCTCGCGGCTGAAGGAGGAGGGCCGCACCCTCCTCGACCTGCTGGACGACATCGCCGTCGAGCACGGCCTGCACGCCACCGACCAGCTCTCGGTCCGCGTCGAGGACCTGTCGGTCATCGCCCGCGCCATGGAGCGGCTCCGTGAGCAGCCCCCGACGGCCCTGGCGGGCCTCGCCGTCACCACGGCCGAGGACCTCACCCGGGGCACGGACAGCCTCCCGCCCACGGACGGCCTGCGCTACACCCTCGACGGTGCCCGCGTGATCGTCCGTCCGAGCGGCACCGAGCCCAAGCTCAAGTGCTACCTGGAGGTCGTGGTGCCGGTGGCCGACCACGCCGGCCTCCCGGCGGCCCGCGCGAAGGCGGCGGACCTGCTGACCGGCATCAAGAGGGACCTGTCGGCGGCGGCGGGCATCTGACCGCTCCCCCGCCCGCCCCGGGCCCCGGCCGGTGATCCAGCCGGGGCCCGCGTGCGTCCCGGCCGGTGATCGGGCCGGGGCCTGCGTGCGTCCGGGCCGGCCGCCGGCCGGGGCCCGCGCGTGTCCGGGCCCGGAGATCCGGCCGAAGCCCGCGCATGTCCCGGCCGGTGGCCGGCCCGGCCACCGCCCTACAGGCCGGCGGCCGGTCGCGACCCCCTACGGGACCAGCACCAGCGCCGCCGCCCACGCCACGGCCAGCACCAGGCCCAGCGGCCACAGCGGCGTCCACCGGCGCCGGTACTCCCCGTCGGGCCGCAGCGCGGGCTCCCGCCACATGGCGGTGATCTCGGCCGCGGTCCGCTCGTAGGGGTGGACCAGGCGCAGTCTCCGCTCCAGCCGGCGCCAGCGTTCCGACCGGACGGACCAGGGCGTGAACGACTCCTCGCCGCTGTCCACCGTCAGCACGGCGCCGACGCACCGGACGGTCGTGAGGTGGTCCCACTCGATGTGCCGGGTCCCGCGCCAGCCGCTCAGCCACAGGCCCGCGCGGTCGGCGGTGATGTGCCAGGCCAGCAGCGGCGGCAGGGTCAGGACGCCGACGAGGCCGACCAGGCCGCCGACGACGTACCGCGCCAATCCGTCCGGGTACAGCCCGACGGCGGCGACCACGACGACCGTCAGCAGGGCGGTGGTCCAGTCGGCCCACCCCGCCCGCCAGCGCCGTACGGGTACCGGCCCCTCGCCCAGCCGCTCCCTGCTCCGGGTCGCCGCTGCGGCACGCAGCTCCTCGTGGACCGCGCTCCGCCGTGCCCCGGCCCGCTGCGCGGCGGCCCGGCGCCGTACGGCACGCTCGGACAGCGGACGCACCGGACCGCTGGAGGACTCGACGACCAGTTCCGCCGCCGAACCGTCCCCGGCCGTGTCCGAGCCGTCCCGCTCGTCCGGCTTCCGGAGGTCGAGCGGCCCCGGGGGCCCGTCCGGCCGCTCCGGCTCCTCGGGCGCACCGGGCCGCTCCGCCGCGCTGACGATCACGATCTCGGCGCCGTCGTGGGGCGGCCCGTACAGCACGGCCTCCCGCAGCGGTCCGGGCTGCTCGTCGTCATCGTCGGCATCCTCGATCGCGTCGAGGAGTTCGTCCCGCGCCTCCCGCCCGACGCGTTCCCCGGACCCCTCGGCCCCTTCCGCCCCCTCGGACCCCTCGGACCCCTCGGACCCGTCGGGCTCCTCGTCGCCGTCGTCGTACCACTCCTCGGCCGCGACGGTGAACAGCGGCCGCAGTGCCTGCACGTCGTCGGCGGCGAAGACCTCGGCGTCCCCGTCGGCGCCGTCGCGCACGAGCACCCGCAGCACCGGCACCGGAGCGCCCCGCAGCGCGGCGGCCCGGCGGCGCCCCAGCCGGCCGGAGAGCAGCGAGGTGAGCCCCCAGCCGACGACGAACCAGCCGACGAGCGTGACGGCGTCCCGGTCGGTGAGGACGTCCCGGCCGGAGGCGAGGGCGAGCGGCCCCGCGCCGAGGAGGGCCAGCACCAGCCCGAACCCCGTGAGGAACCGGCCGCGGCGCACCGGCCCCGCCCCGTCCGGCACGACGGCGGTCGCCCCCGCGGCCGCGGCCAGGGCCCACTGCCGCTGCAGCCGCCCCTTGCTCAGCCGGATCTCGGCGGCGGCCCAGGTGAAGGTCAGGGCGATGAGGCCCAGCAGGGTCGGCACATCGTGTGTCTTCCCCTCCCAGGCCAGCAGGAGCATGAGCAGGGGTGCCGAGAACCGTACGACCTCGGGCCTGACCAGGGTCCACACCAGTTGCAGCGGTACCAGGACGGCGAGGGCGGCGGGCACCTCCGCGAAGTTCGCCAGCCAGAAGCCGACGACGAGGCCGCCCGGGACCACGGCGAGCAGGTGCAGGGGGCGGGTCCTGGCCGGTACCCACAGGGGCGGCCGGGTCCGCGCCCAGGCGTCCAACTTGTCCCCGCTCCAGGCGACGCAGCCGTCGGGCACGGCGGTCGCGGGCAGCGCGCGCGGCGCTGTGGGCCCGGCCTGCGGCCGGGGCTCAAGGTTCGTGGTCATCGTCTCGTGGACACTCCGCCGCCGTCGTGGATACGCCGTTCGCCGCGCGCGATCCGACGCGATCCAAGCGGACAGGGCTGTGAAGGCGGGACGCACGGGCATGTTCCGGACCAACACGCCCGGATCCACCGGGTGTTGGCCGTCGCATGCTTCCCGGACGTCTGGTCCGGCGCGTTTCCAGCCACCATAGAACAGATGTCTGGGGCCGATCCGGGAAGCGCCCGCCCCGGACGTCCGTCACGCCCCGCGGGCCCCTTCCGGAACGAGTGCGTCCGCCCAGCCCCGGGGGCTCACGGCGTCGCCGTCCGCACCGGCCCGCAGCCGTCAGCGACGGCCGGAAGGCCGGCCGGCCCCCGTCAGCCGATGGCGATCAGCACCAGCAGCAGCACGGCACCCGCCGCCGCGGGGCCCACGACCTCCCAGGCCCACCGCGCGCTCGGCTCACCCTGCGACCCGAGCGCCTTCGCCCGCGCCTCGCACAGTTCCCGCAGATCGGCCATGACCTGGTCGGTCTCCGCCCGCACGGGCCGCCCGGCCGGGACGGTCCGCCCGGCGGTCCCGCTCCCGCCCTCGGCCGCCCGGTGCGCCTCACGGGCCTGATGGCGGGCGGCCTTCTTGCGGCCGCGCAGCGAGACGGGGATCGCCCAGAGCTGGTACTTGGCGCCGCTCGTGTCGATCACCTCGTTGGTGTAGCCGGAGCGCAGGGACACGACGCTCGCCCACGGCAGCTCGATCACCCGGAACGGGTTGCGCACCCGCAGCCGGTCGTCGTTGGCGAACACGGCGGGCCGCACCGAGAACGCGACGACCAGCGGCACGGCCACCAGCAGGGACGCCAGCGCCAGCCAGGGCGTACGCCCCTCCCCCGACAGCACCGCGTCCCCGCCGAGCCACGCCATCAGCCCGAGCAGCAACACCCCGCCCGCCAGCCCGGCGGGCGAGCGGTAGACCCGGTCCTTGTAAACGGGCTTGGCGGGCTTCGACACGGGGGCCGTCGCCGTCGCCGGAGCCTGCTCGGCCTTCGGGGTCTGCGAAGCCGTGCCGGCCTCCGCGCGCTGACGAGCCGCCGAGGTGCGTTCCGGCTCGGGCGACGATTGATCCGAGGTGCTCATACGTCCGATTCTGCCCGACGTCCCGGATCGGTTCGCAGCCCACCCGGCCCGCGCCGCGCGGGAGTGCGCGGAAGGGCGCGGGAGGGCGCGGGAGGGCGGAGCAGCGTGCGGCCCTGGGACCGCCGTGCGGGCCGGGCTCCGCCACCTGGCGCCCCGGGGTCCCCGGGCGCCGGCAATCAATCCGGGGGCTGTACACCCGCTACGCGCGTAGATATGCTCGTCTGGTGACCATGTCCACAGCTGCACCCCACGCTCTCGCCGACGTGACCGCGTCCGACAGCACGCTGCGCCGCTTCCTCCACGGGCTGCCCGGCGTCGACCCGGTCGGCCTGGAGGCGCGTGCCGCCTCGCTCGGCACCCGTTCCATCAAGACGACCGCCAAGGCGTACGCCATCGACCTGGCCATCTCCATGGTCGACCTGACGACGCTGGAAGGCGCGGACACCCCGGGCAAGGTCCGGTCCCTCGGCGCCAAGGCGGTCCTCCCCGATCCGGGCGACCGCACGGCCCCCGCCACGGCCGCCGTCTGTGTCTATCCGGACATGGTGCCCACGGCCAAGGCCGCCGTCGCCGGCTCCACCGTCAAGGTCGCCTCCGTCGCCACCGCCTTCCCGGCCGGTCGCGCCGCCCTCGCCGTGAAGCTGGCCGACGTCCACGAGGCCGTCTCCGCCGGGGCGGACGAGATCGACATGGTCATCGACCGGGGCGCGTTCCTCTCCGGGAACTACCTCAAGGTCCACGACGAGATCACCGCCGTGAAGGAGGCCTGCGGCTCCTCGGCCCGGCTCAAGGTCATCTTCGAGACCGGCGAGCTCTCGACCTACGACAACATCCGCCGCGCCAGCTGGCTCGGCATGCTCGCGGGCGCGGACTTCATCAAGACCTCGACCGGCAAGGTCGCGGTGAACGCCACCCCCGCCAACACCCTCCTCATGCTGGAGGCCGTCCGCGACTTCCGCGCCCAGACCGGCGTCCAGATCGGTGTGAAGCCCGCCGGCGGCATCCGCACCACCAAGGACGCGATCAAGTTCCTCGTCCTGGTCAACGAGACCGCGGGCGAGGACTGGCTGGACAACCACTGGTTCCGCTTCGGCGCGTCCTCGCTCCTCAACGACCTGCTGATGCAGCGCCAGAAGCTGGCCACCGGCCGCTACTCCGGCCCCGACTACGTGACGGTGGACTGATCCCCATGGCTTCCGCATTCGAGTACGCACCGGCCCCCGAGTCCCGGGCGGTCGTCGACATCGCCCCCTCCTACGGCCTGTTCATCGACGGCGAGTTCACCGAGGCCGCCGACGGCAAGGTCTTCAAGACGGTCAGCCCCTCCTCCGAGGAGGTCCTCTCCGAGATCGCCCGGGCGGGCGAGGCGGACGTGGACCGCGCGGTGGCGGCGGCGCGCAAGGCGTTCGAGAAGTGGTCCGTGCTGCCCGGCGCGGAGCGCGCGAAGTACCTCTTCCGCATCGCCCGCATCATCCAGGAGCGCAGCCGCGAACTGGCGGTCCTGGAGACCCTGGACAACGGCAAGCCCATCAAGGAGACGAGGGACGCCGACCTCCCCCTGGTCGCCGCGCACTTCTTCTACTACGCGGGCTGGGCCGACAAGCTCGACCACGCCGGTTACGGCGCGAACCCCCGCCCGCTGGGCGTGGCGGGCCAGGTCATCCCCTGGAACTTCCCGCTCCTGATGCTGGCGTGGAAGATCGCCCCGGCGCTGGCCACCGGCAACACGGTGGTCCTGAAGCCCGCCGAGACGACCCCTCTGTCGGCACTGTTCTTCGCGGACATCTGCCGCCAGGCGGGCCTGCCGAAGGGTGTCGTCAACATCCTCCCCGGCTACGGCGACGCGGGCGCGGCCCTGGTCGCGCACCCGGACGTGAACAAGGTCGCCTTCACGGGCTCCACGGCGGTCGGCAAGCAGATCGCGCGGACGGTCGCGGGCACCCGCAAGAAGGTCACGCTCGAACTGGGCGGCAAGGGCGCGAACATCGTCTTCGACGACGCCCCCGTCGACCAGGCCGTCGAGGGCATCGTGACCGGCATCTTCTTCAACCAGGGCCAGGTCTGCTGCGCGGGCAGCCGCCTGCTGGTCCAGGAGTCGATCCAGGACGAACTGCTCGACTCCCTCAAGCGCCGGCTGTCGACGCTCCGCCTCGGCGACCCCCTCGACAAGAACACGGACATCGGGGCGATCAACTCCGAGGAGCAGCTCACCCGGATCACCTCGCTCGTCGAGCGCGGCGAGGCCGAGGGCGCCGAACGCTGGTCCCCGGCCTGCGAACTGCCCTCCGCGGGCTACTGGTTCGCCCCGACGCTGTTCACCAACGTCAGCCAGGCGCACACCATCGCGCGGGACGAGATCTTCGGCCCGGTCCTGTCCGTCCTCACCTTCCGCACCCCGGACGAGGCCGTCGCCAAGGCCAACAACACCCAGTACGGCCTCTCGGCGGGCATCTGGACCGAGAAGGGCTCCCGGATCCTGGCCGTCGCGAACAAGCTGCGCGCGGGCGTCGTCTGGTCCAACACGTTCAACAAGTTCGACCCGACGTCGCCGTTCGGCGGCTACAAGGAGTCGGGCTTCGGCCGCGAGGGCGGCCGCCACGGCCTGGAGGCGTACCTCGATGTCTGACCGCCTGTCTGTTTTCAAGACCTACAAGCTGTACGTCGGCGGGAAGTTCCCGCGTTCCGAGAGCGGCCGGGTGTACGAGGTGACCGACGCAAAGGGCAAGTGGCTGGCGAACGCGCCCCTCTCCTCCCGCAAGGACGCCCGTGACGCGGTGGTCGCCGCCCGCAAGGCGTTCGGCGGCTGGTCCGGCGCGACGGCGTACAACCGGGGCCAGGTCCTCTACCGCGTCGCCGAGATGCTGGAGGGCCGCAAGGGCCAGTTCGTGCACGAGGTCGCCGACGCCGAGGGCCTGTCGAAGTCGAAGGCCGCCGCCCTGGTGGAGGCGACCATCGACCGCTGGGTCTGGTACGCGGGCTGGACCGACAAGATCGCCCAGGTCGTCGGCGGCGGAAACCCGGTGGCGGGCCCGTACTTCAACCTCTCCTCCCCCGAGCCGACGGGCGTGGTGACGGTCCTGGCGCCCCAGGAGTCGAGCTTCCTCGGCCTGGTCTCCGTACTGGCCCCGGTGATCGCGACCGGCAACACGGCGGTCGTGATCGCGAGCGAGCGGTCCCCCTTGCCGGCGCTGTCGCTCGGCGAGGTGCTGGCGACCTCCGACGTCCCCGGCGGTGTCGTCAACGTCCTCTCGGGCCGTACGGCGGAGATCGCGGCGCCCCTCGCCTCCCACCAGGACGTCAACGCGATCGACCTGGCCGGCGCGGACGAGGTCCTGGCGAAGGAGCTGGAGATCGCGGCGGCCGACAACCTCAAGCGCGTCCTGCGTCCACAGCCTGTGGACGACTGGTCGGCCACGCCCGGCCTCGACCGCATGACGGCGTTCCTGGAGACCAAGACGGTGTGGCACCCGACGGGGTCACTGGGCGCGTCGGGTTCGGCGTACTGAGTCGGGGCGCGGGGAACCGCGGGGCCCTCGGGACGGTGTGAACCGCCGGCCCGGCCCCGCGGTTCCCCGCGCTCCTCACGGGGTGCTCAGCGCAGCCCGCCCACCACCTGCCCCAGCACCGGAATGCTCCCGATCGACGGCGCCTGCGCCACCGGTCCGGTCAGGGCGGTGGACGTCAGCGGCTGGAAGTCGGCCAGCTGCGTGCCCACTCCGTTGTCGAGCGGGTCGACGCCCGTGCCCGCCAGCGGGTTGGGCTTGAGGCCCGCGACCGGGCCGGTGACGTATCCGACGGTGCCGGTGAGGGCCTGCAGACCCGCCTGCGGGTCGATCTGGCCGAGCGAGGTGGGCCGGGTGCGCAGCACGTCGACGACCGGGGCGGTGCCGTCCGCCGCCGCGGCCGTTCCGGCGCCCGCGCCGAGCGCGAGCCCCGCGGTGGTGACGGCCAGCAGCATGCGCCGGGCGCCGGGGGTCTGGGGAGCCGAGAGTCGAGCCATCAGCGGTGCCACCTTGTCCTGTACGTTTCCGTTTCGGAAAGTAATCATAGAGACACGAACGGTAGTTGAGGTGTGATGTGCGCTCCAAGAGCGACCCGCCGACTCGGCGGGAGCCGCGTGATGCCTCACACTGGACTCTCGTGAGTTCGCATCCTCCGATACCGACCCGGGTCGTCCTGCTGACCGGTCCGTCCGGCTCAGGCAAGTCCCTCCTCGCCGCCCGCTCCGGCCTGCCCGTGCTGCGGCTGGACGACTTCTACAAGGAGGGTGACGACCCGACGCTGCCGCAGGTGGCGGGCAGCACGGACATCGACTGGGACCACCCGCTGTCGTGGGACGCGGACACCGCCGTCGCCGCGATCGAGGAGCTGTGCCGCACGGGCCGTACGACCGTGCCGACGTACGACATCTCGCTCAGCGCGCGGACCGGCGCGGAGGCCCTGGACATCGGGCCGACGCCGGTGTTCATCGCCGAGGGCATCTTCGCCGCCGAGATCGTCGGGCGCTGCCGTGAACTGGGCCTGCTGGCGGACGCGCTGTGCCTGACCCGCGGCGCGGTGACGACGTTCCGCCGCCGCTTCCTGCGTGATCTTCGCGAGGGCCGCAAGTCGGTGCCGTTCCTGCTGCGGCGCGGCTGGCGGCTGATGCGCCTGGAGCGCTCGATCGTGGCCCGCCAGACGGAGTTGGGCGCCCATCCGTGCGACCGGGACGAGGCCCTGGGGCGCCTGGCGGCGGCGGCCGCGGGCCGCAGCGCGGCGGCCACGGCCTGAGGTCCGGCACACCAGCACACCGGACAGCGTGCACCGGGGCACACATGAAAACGGGACTGGACGGACCCCCCGGCCCTCCAGTCCCGCCTTCCCCCGTATCCCCCGTGTTCCCCGTGCTTCCCCCGTGTTCCCCCGTTGCACCGTCGTGGTCCCCCCGGACCCCGCCGGTCACCCCCCGGCCGTCACGCAGGCGCTCCCCCGCGCCACCGTGACGTCCTTCGCCTCCCCCGTGCCCCCCGCTTTCCTCCCCCGTTACCTACTCCCCCCCCACAGACCTTCAGGCGACAAGCTCCCCGAAGGACTCCTCCTCGTCACGGCCGAAGCTGAGGACCTCGTCCTCGCGCAGCCGGCGGAGCGACCGCCAGATGCTCGACTTCACCGTGCCGACACTGATGTCGAGGATCTCCGCGATCTCCGGGTCGGTGCGGCCCTCGTAGTAACGAAGGACCAGCATCGTCCGCTGGAGTTCGGGGAGCCGGGCGAGCGCCTGCCACAGGACGGCGCGCAGTTCGGTGCCGCGCATCGCGTCCGTGTCGCCGGCCGTCTCCGGCAGCTCCTCGGTCGGGTACTCGTTCAGCTTGCGGCGGCGCCACGCGCTGATGTGCAGATTGGTCATGGTGCGGCGGAGGTAGCCCCCGACCGCGGCCTTGTCACTGATCCGGTCCCAGGCCCGGTAGGTCGAGAACAGCGCGCTCTGCAGCAGGTCCTCGGCCTCGAAGCGGTCACCGGTCAGGTGGTAGGCGGTCGCGTAAAGGGAGGCACGACGCTCCTGGACGTAGGCGGTGAACTCCGCCTCCGACACAGACCGGCGCTCCCCCGTGTCCTCCCCGTACGCGGCCCCCGTCGCCCCCGTTCCCCCGTGGGCGACCCCCGTGGTGCTTCCCCCCACATGCGCGTCAACCACCGACATGTACGTGGTGTGCTGACGCCCGGTGCCGCGAGCGCACCCCCGCCCGCTCACGCCACCGGACTTCTCCGTGTTCCGGACGACGTCGTGGAGACGCGTGACAACTGCGCCAGTGCTGTTGCCGTGCAGCGTGTTCATCTCGCGCCCCCCGTCGTGGAGTTCCGGTTGTGGTGCTGTGCTGTGGTTCTTCGTGCTCCCCGGCTCCGCCCCTTGGTGCTGCCGGGCGGCGTTTCCTTGCCTGTGCCGAAAAGATTGCCCGTCCACCTTCATCGCCGTGTCCGCCGACTGTCACAGAGCTGTCACAGGGGCCGGGCCCAGCCGGGGCACAGGTCGATCACAGAGAAGAGTCGTACGGCTACGCGAACGGCACGATCGTGTGCGGGTGTCGGGTGGGAGCGCTCCAACGGTCGATTCGGCGCCATGCCATGGGCCAGAATGAGCCCGTGCCTTCCCTGTTGCTGATCGAGGACGACGACGCCATCCGCACGGCCCTGGAGCTCTCACTGACGCGCCAGGGGCACCGTGTCGCCACCGCCGCCACCGGCGAGGATGGCCTCAAGCTGCTGCGCGAACAGCGGCCTGATCTGATCGTTTTGGACGTGATGCTGCCTGGGATCGACGGTTTCGAGGTGTGCCGGCGCATCCGGCGCACCGACCAGCTGCCGATCATCCTGCTGACGGCGCGCAGCGACGACATCGACGTCGTGGTGGGCCTGGAGTCGGGCGCGGACGACTACGTGGTCAAGCCCGTGCAGGGGCGGGTGCTGGACGCCCGTATCCGCGCGGTGCTGCGGCGTGGCGAGCGCGAGGCCAACGACGCGGCGACCTTCGGCTCCCTCGTGATCGACCGCGCGGCGATGACCGTGACGAAGAACGGCGAGGATCTCCAGCTGACCCCCACCGAGCTGCGGCTGCTGCTGGAGCTGAGCCGCCGCCCCGGACAGGCGCTGTCCCGGCAGCAGTTGCTGCGTCTGGTGTGGGAGCACGACTACCTGGGCGACTCCCGCCTGGTGGACGCGTGTGTACAGCGGCTGCGCGCCAAGGTCGAGGACGTGCCGTCCTCGCCGACCCTGATCCGTACCGTGCGCGGCGTGGGCTACCGGTTGGACACTCCTCAGTGACGAAGGCTTCGGGGGGGATCCGCGGCTGGGCCGCGGCTCGCAGGAAGGTGCAGTCCCGGATCCGTTTCACCAGTCTGCGGCTGCGGCTGGTGGTCGTCTTCGGTCTGGTGGCGCTCACCGCCGCCGTGTCGGCGTCCGGCATCGCGTACTGGCTCAACCGCGAGGCCGTGCAGACGCGCGCGCAGGACGCGGCGCTCAACGACTTCGAGCGGGAGATGCAGAGCCATGTGAGCACGCTGCGCCCGAACCCCACCCAGGACCAACTGCGCGTCGCGGCGCGGAAGATGGCGGACGGCGGGGAGCGTTCCAGTGTGCTGCTGGTCGCCGAGGACGCCGGCGGCCGGACGGTGACCGGGGCCTCGACCGACAACGCGCTCACCGGCTTCTCGCTGGAGGACGTGCCGGCGTCGCTGCGGAAGGCCGTCAGCAAACGGCAGAAGCTCACCTCCGGCAACAAGCATGCGTACCACGTGTACTGGCAGCGGGTCATCGACGGCGACACCCCTTATCTGGTGGGCGGCGCGAAGATGATCGGCGGCGGGCCGACCGGGTACATGCGCAAGTCGCTCGCGGAGGAGGCGAAGGACCTCAACTCGCTGGCCTGGTCGCTCGGGATCGCCACAGGTCTGTCGCTGATCGGTTCGGCGCTGCTCGCGCAGGCCGCCGCGACGACCGTGCTGAAGCCGGTGCAGCGCCTCGGTGTCGCCGCCCGGCGGCTCGGCGAGGGCAAGCTCGACACCCGCTTGCGGGTCTCCGGCACGGACGAACTGGCCGACCTCTCCCGCACGTTCAACCTGGCGGCGGAGTCGCTGGAGAAGAAGGTCGACGACATGAGTGCCCGCGAGGAGGCGTCCAGACGCTTCGTCGCCGACATGTCGCACGAACTCCGGACACCGCTGACGGCGATCACCGCCGTCACGGAGGTGCTGGAGGAGGAGCTGGACGCCGACACGGGCAGCCTGGACCCCATGATCGAACCGGCGGTACGGCTCGTCGTCAGCGAGACCCAGCGTCTCAACACCCTGGTGGAGAACCTGATGGAGGTCACCCGCTTCGACGCGGGCACCGCCCGTCTCGTCCTCGACGACGTCGACATCGCCGACCAGATCACCGCCTGCATCGACGCCCGCGCCTGGCTGGACGCGGTGGACCTCGACGCCGAGCGCGGCATCATCATCAAGCTCGACCCGCGCCGCCTGGACGTGATCCTGGCGAACCTGATCGGCAACGCGCTCAAGCACGGGGGCTCGCCGGTGCGCGTTCGGGTCCGCGAGGGCGACGAGAACGACGCGGACCTGCTGATCGAGGTACGGGACCACGGCCCGGGCATCCCCGAGGACGTCCTCCCGCACGTCTTCGACCGCTTCTACAAGGCGAGCGCCTCCCGCCCCCGCTCCGAGGGCAGCGGCCTCGGCCTGTCCATCGCCCTGGAGAACGCCCACATCCACGGCGGCGACATCACCGCCGCCAACTCCCCCGAGGGCGGCGCGGTCTTCACCCTGCGCCTGCCCCGCGACGCGGCCTCGCTGATCGCGGACGAGCTGGACGGCGACCGGGCCGACGGCGTCCCGCAGGGCCCCGAGGGGGCCGGTCAGTGACGATACGAGGCACCCGGCGACGGGAAGACGGGGGAACGCGGGGCGTGCGAGTGCCAGAGGTACGGGCAGGGGCCGCACGCGCGCGCGGCGTACGGGTCCTGGCCGCCACCGGAGCGCTGGCCGGGCTGCTGGCCGGCTGCGGCATCCGGGCCACGCAGGTGCCGACGGACTTCGGCCCGGCGCCCTCGATGGTGCCGTGCGAGCTGTCGGCGACGGACATCGCGGCCCGGACGCCGCCCTCCGGCATGCCGGTCGAGGTGTTCCTCCTGTGCTCCGGGGCGCTCGTGCGGGTCAACCGCTCGGTGGAGGTCGCCGAGGTCGCCGAGGGCACCGAGGAGGCCCGGCGGCGCGCCGTCGTCGCCCAGGGCCTGCTGGACGCCCTGTCCACCGACCCGAGCGCCATAGAGGGCGAGGCCGGCTACAGCACCGCCGTCCCGCCCGGTCTCACGGTGTCGGGGCCCGCGCCGGGCGACCCCGAGGACGCCCTGCGCCTGTCCACCGCGCCCGACGCCCTGCCCCGGTTCGCCCTCGCCCAGATCGTCTGCACCTTCGCGGACTCGGCGGCCGCCGGCGACAACGGTTCGGTGGTCCTCGGCAGCACGAGCGCCGAGACGCTGCGCCGCTACGAGTGCGCCCCGGAGACCCAGTCGGCCCCGGGGGAGGGCAACCCGCCGTCGACGGAGGTCGGGGGTTCCTGAGCCCGGCGGCCGAAGGTTCCTGAGTCGGGGGACGCGCTGCCCTGGGCCCACCACCTGGCCGACTGCAACAGGGCGAACGAGCCTCAGAAAAAGATCCTGCAACCGATCGTGCCGGGGGCCGCGTCTTGGGGGGCGTGCAGCCTCAAGGTACGAACGGCGGTAGCGCCGGGATCCGTGTCCGTGCGGCGGGGGGTGTTCTCCTCGCCGTGCATCTCGCGGTCGTTGCCTGGATCACGCTGCGTCCGCTGGACGTCACCTGGATGAGTCCCGCGAATCTGCGGCCGTTCGCCGGGATCAGAGCGGATCTGGCCCTGGGGTGGCCGGAGGCGGCCCATCGGATCGGTGAAGGGCTGGCACTCCTCGCCCCCCTGGGCGTCCTGCTGCCGCTGGCGCACGGAAGGCTGGCCGGGTCTCCGCTGGCGTCGCTGGCCCGGTCGGTGGCGGCCGGGGCGCTGTTGTCGCTGGCCATCGAGTTGTTGCAGACCGGGGTGCCGGGGCAGGTCGTCGACATCGACTCGATCCTGCTGAACTCGGTCGGCGTCGGCCTCGCCCATCTCGCGGTGGTGCCGGTGGTCAGGTCGGCGCTGCGGCGCAGGGCGCAAACCCGGGTGGCCACGACGCGGATGCGCCCCGAAGAGATGTCTCAGGGTCGGACCCCGACGATTCCCAGGGTCGGGATGGCTCCGTAGAGGGACGCTTCGTCCGCTTCGTCACCGTAGCGTCGAAGGTGTGGAAAAGAGAGCGGCGGCCGGTGGAGGCCCCGCCCCACCGCCGGCCCGAGGCCGGCGCCCTACGCCGACGAAGGAGCCCCCATGAGCCGCCTTGCCCGCCCCACCGAAGGCCGGATGATCGGCGGAGTGTGCGCCGCGCTGGCACGGCGCTACGGCACCTCCGCGACCACGATGCGCGTGATCTTCCTGGTGTCGTGTCTGCTTCCGGGCCCGCAGTTCCTGCTCTACATAGCCCTGTGGATCTTCTTCCCCGGGGAGGGCAGGGCCCGCACGGCCTGGTGACGCATACGGCCCGTGACGCGTACGGCCCGTGACACGCACGGGCCGGTGCCGCGCGCACCGAGGGGACGCACCCTGCAGGGATGCGCCCCGTACCGATGTCATGGTGCGGCTCAGGCGCCGCCGAGGGGCAGGCCGTTGACGCCGAGCCCCTTGGTGGGGAGGGCCTGGCCGACGGGGAGACCGCCGAGCAGTCCGGCGACGGGGGCGGTGGGACCCTCGGCGAGGACGTTGGCAGCGGCGGGCTGGGCCGCCGCCAGGCCGGCGCCGAGCGCGCTCTGCCCCTGGGCGAGGGCGCCGGCGACGGTCGGCAGCGCCTTAGTGACGTTCTCCACGGGCAGCGCCTGGGTGACGGTGCCGAGGGCCTGCGAGGCCTCGGGGGCGACCGGCGCGCTCGGGGCGGCGTTCGCGGCACCCGCGCCCGCAGCGGCGATGGCGGCACCGACGACGGCGACACCGAGGGTCTTGGCAGCAGACTGCTTCATGTTGAATGCGTCCTTGGAATGCGTTTGACGGGTGGTGAGCGGTGCCGAAACGTAAACACCAAAGTCCCGCCGGAGGCAAACATCGAAAAGCGGCCGCGTCGCCGTGGACACGACCGCTTCCCGAAGTCGCCGTTCAGCTCGATTCTTCGACAGAACCGCTGGTGGAGGCCGTTTGACGGAACAGCCATTCGGATTTCAACTCGGCGTAACCAGGCTTGATCACGTCATTGATCATGGCCAGTCGTTCATCGAAAGGAATGAATGCTGACTTCATAGCATTGACCGAGAACCACTGCATGTCGTCGAGCGTGTAACCGAATGCGTCGACAAGGTGCTCGAATTCACGGCTCATGCTCGTGTACGACATCAGGCGGTTGTCCGTGTTCACGGTGGCCCGGAAGTGCAGTCGCCGCAGCAGCCCGATGGGATGCTCGGCGTACGAACGGGCGGCTCCGGTCTGGAGGTTGGAACTGGGGCACAGCTCCAGCGGGATGCGCTTGTCGCGGACGTAGGAGGCGAGGCGCCCGAGCTTCACGGAGCCGTCCTCGTGGACCTGGATGTCGTCGATGATGCGGACGCCGTGCCCGAGCCGGTCCGCGCCGCACCACTGCAACGCCTGCCAGATGGAAGGCAGTCCGAACGCCTCACCGGCGTGGATCGTGAAGTGGTTGTTCTCGCGCTTGAGGTACTCGAAGGCGTCGAGGTGCCGGGTGGGCGGATAGCCGGCCTCGGCGCCCGCGATGTCGAAGCCGACCACACCGAGGTCGCGGTAGCGGTTGGCGAGTTCGGCGATCTCCAGGGCGCGGGCCGCGTGGCGCATGGCGGTGAGCAGCGCGCCGACACGGATGCGCCGGCCGTCGGCCCTGGCCCGGCGCTCGCCCTCGCGAAAGCCCTCGTTGACGGCCTCGACGACCTCTTCGAGACCGAGCCCGCCTTCGAGGTGCTGCTCGGGGGCGTACCGGACCTCGGCGTAGACGACGCCGTCGGCCGCGAGGTCCTCCGCGCACTCGGCGGCGATCCGGACGAGCGCTTCGCGGGTCTGCATGACGCCGACGGTGTGGGAGAAGGTCTCCAGATAGCGCTCCAGCGAGCCGGAGTCGGCGGCCTCCCGGAACCAGACGCCGAGCCGGTCGGGGTCGGTCGCGGGGAGCTGGGAGTACCCGCTGTCGCGGGCGAGTTCGACGATGGTTCCGGGGCGCAGGCCGCCGTCGAGGTGGTCGTGCAGCAGAACCTTGGGCGCCCGGCGGATCTGGTCCGGATCCGGGGTGTTACCGGTCGGGTCGTTCTGGTTCGTCATTTTCGTACGATACCTCCTACGCGCGTAGAGCGCCTGTCGGGATGATCGCGTCGATACGTAACGGTGACCCACAGGACGGGTGGCGTACACCATCTCTTCTGACACTGTTCTGTCATGGCGCAGCAAGCAATGCCGGTCCGTACGCCCCGACTTGGGCGGACGATCGGCCCGGAGCCGAGCACGGTCGGCGGGGTGGTCCTTCTCCTCCCGGCCGGTGACGAGGCATCCACCCGCAGACCCTCCCCCATGCTGGCCGCGGCCTCCGTGCGCGCCCTCGGCCGCCGGCTCGCCCGCGCGGGCCGTACGGAGGGGCTGGCGACCCATGTCGTGCACTACCGCCACCGGGGCTGGAACGGTGCGGAGGCGCGGCTCGCGCGGGATGCCGAGTGGGCCGCGGACGAGGTGGTGCGGCGCTACGGAGACGTGCCGGTGTGTCTGGCCGGGCTCCACATGGGGGCGCGGGCGGCCCTGCACGCGGGTGGGCACGAGGCCGTCAACTCAGTGCTGGCCATCGCCCCCTGGCTGCCCGAGGAGGACGTGGCCGCGCCGCCCGAACCGGTGAAGCAGTTGTCGGGGCGGCGGGTGCTGATCGTGCACGGGACGAACGACGAGCGGGTGGATCCCGAGCTGTCGTTCCGGTTCGCGGCGCGGGCGAAGAAGACGAACCCCGACATCTGCCGGTTCGAAGTGCACGCGGACCGGCACGGGTTGACTCAGTACCGCGACGAGGTGCACGCGCTGGCCGCGGACTTCGTGATGGGGGTGCTGTTCGGGCGGACGTTCGCGCGGCCGGTGGAGGACGCGCTCGCGGCGCCGCCGCCGTTGGGATTGCGGATGCCGCTCGCCTCCGGGTTCGGGGGGGCTCGCTCGCACAGGGGTCTGTGAGGTCCGTGGGGCGGCCGCGGGTCCGGTGGGGTCTCTCGCGCCGTTCCCCGTGCCCCTCGGCTCCGCTGCCGCTCAGCTCGGCAGCAGGTTGCCCCTTCTCGACAGCAGGAACTTCTTGAAGGCCGCCACCGGGGGTGTGTCGGGGTGGCCGTCGAGCCAGGCCACGCCGATCTCGCGGGCCGCTCTGGGGGCGGTGACCGTCAGCTCGACGACTCCCGGCCGGGGAACGGCCGGAGGGGGCAGGAGCGCCACACCCAGGCCCGCCGCCACCAGGCCCCGCAGTGTCTCCGCCTCCTCGCCCTCGAAGGCGATACGGGGTTTGAAGCCGGCCGCCTCGCAGAGGTCGTCGGTGATGCGGCGCATGCCGTAGCCGGGTTCGAGGGTGACGAAGGTTTCGTCGGCGGCCTCGGAGAGGCGGACGCGTTTGCGGGCGGCGAGGCGGTGGTCGGCCGGGACGACGAGCCGGAGCTTCTGTTCGTCGAGGCGGCGGGCCACCAGGTCGGGAGCGTCCGGGACGGGGGACGTGAGGCAGAGATCGAGTTCGCCCGCGCGCAGGCGTTCGAGCATGGCCTCGCCATAGTTCTGGACGAGGCTGAAGCGGACCCGGGGGTGCTCGGCCCGGAAGGCCTGCAGCAGGCCGGGTACGGTCTCGGCGCCCATGGTGTGCAGAAAGCCGAAGGCGACCTTGCCGGTGGCGGGGTCGGCGTCCGCGCGGACCTCGTCGGCGGCGCGCTCGATCTCGGCGAGGGCGCGTTCGACGGAGGCGTGGAAGGTGCGCCCAGCGTGGGTGAGGGAGACCGTGCGCCCCCGGCGGGCGAACAGGTCGACGCCCAGGTCCTGTTCGAGGCGGACCATCGCCCGCGACAGCGTCGACTGCGGGACACGCATCTCCCGCGCGGCCCGGGTGACGTGCTCGGTGCGGGCGACTCCGGCGAAGTAGGCGAGACGGGGGGCGAGCCGCAGGACGATGTCCTCGATGCTCTCGATGTCTTCTGTGTCACCGGACGGTGACAGGCGCGGCTCTGACCTCTGCTGATGCATCACGGGAACGATTATGGGGGTTCCATGCATTGGACGGATGAACGGCGGCGTACGTAGTTTCGAGGCATGCCTTCCGCAAGTACCGGGGCGTCCACCACCGTGGGCGCCGTCTCAGCCGTCGCCCCCACCGCCTCCTCCCCGTCCGCCGTCGACACCCGAGTGGCCCCGGGCGGGCCCGGCTACCGCCGGATGAGCCTGGCGCTGTTCCTCGCGGGCGTCGCGACCTTCGCCCTGCTGTACTCCACGCAGGCCCTGCTGCCGCTGATCTCGGACGGCTTCGGAAGCACGGCGAGCGCGGCGAGCTGGACGGTGTCGGCGGCGACCGGGGCACTGGCCCTGTTCGTCCTGCCGATGAGCGCGCTGTCCGAGCGGTTCGGGCGGCGCACGGTGATGACGGCGTCGCTGGTGGTCGCGGTGACGGTCGGGCTGCTGATCCCCTTCGCGCCCTCACTCGGCGCCCTGGTGGTGCTGCGGGCCGTGCAGGGCGCGGCGCTGGCCGGTGTGCCGGCCTCCGCGACCGCCTACCTCGCCGAGGAGGTCCGCCCCAAGGCCCTCATCACCGCGATCGGCCTCTTCGTCGCCGGCAACAGCGTCGGCGGGATGAGCGGCCGTGTCGTCACCGGGTGGGTCGCCCAGGAGTGGGGCTGGCGGGTCGCGCTCGGGGTGCTCGGGGTGATCGCCGTGGGATGCGCGGTGGCCTTCCGGCTGCTGCTGCCGGCCCCGAGGCACTTCGTGGCGGGGTCGCTGCGGCCGGCGGTGCTGGCCCGCACGGTCCGCGCGCACCTCGCGAACCCGCTGCTGCGGCGGCTGTACGCCATCGGCGCCCTGTTCATGACGGTCTTCGGCGGCGTCTACACGGTCATCGGCTACCGCCTCGCCGGAGAGCCCTTCTCGCTGCCCCAGGGCATCATCGGCTCGATCTTCCTGGTCTACCTGGTGGGCACGGTGTCGGCGTCGACCGCCGGGAGGCTGGTCGGCCGTCTGGGCCGGCGCGGCACCCTGTACCTGGCGGGCGCCACGACGGCCGCCGGGCTGCTGGTCTCCCTGTCCGACTCCCTCCCGGTGGTGCTGCTGGGGCTGGTCCTGATCACCGCCGGTTTCTTCGCGGGCCACGCCGCCGCGTCGTCGGCGGTCAGCCACACGGCGAAGGAGGGCCGCGCCCAGGCCTCCGCGCTGTACCAGTCCGCGTACTACGTGGGCTCCAGCGCGGGCAGCACGCTGGGGGCGATCGCCTTCCACGCGGGCGGCTGGGGCGGGACGGTCGCTCTGGGCCTGCTGGCCGTGCTGGGGGTCGTGGGCATCACGGTGGTGGGCACCCGCGCGGCCCGCGCCCAGCGCGCCCTGACCCCGGCCTGCTGAGCCGACGGGGTCCGCGCGGCACCCCGCGAAACGGCTCCGCACCCTTGCGACCTGCCCCTTCCTCTCTTCCCCAGGCCATTGTCAGTGGGCTGCGGTAGCTTCCGAGGTGTTGGTACGCACAGGTATGCCACAGGGGTGGGTTGGCCATGGGTGACGGTACGGCGACGGCGACGGCGGAGCTCGACGTCCGGTTGGAGAAGCACCGGGTCGAGCTGACCGGGTACTGCTATCGGATGCTGGGCTCGTCCTTCGAGGCGGAGGACGCCGTGCAGGACACGATGATCCGCGCCTGGCGCAGCTACGAGAAGTTCGAGGGCCGGTCGTCGCTGCGGTCCTGGCTGTACCGGATCGCCACCAACGTGTGCCTGGACATGCTGACCGCGGGGAACAAGAGGGCCCGGCCCATGGATCTCACCGACTCGACCCCCCTGGCCCGGGCCGCCCTCTCCCCCCGGCCGGACAACACCTGGCTGGAGCCGGTGCCGGACGCCCGGGTGCTGCCGACGACCGACGACCCGGCGGAGGCCGCCGTGGCGAAGGAGTCGGTGCGGCTGGCGTTCGTCGCCGCGCTGCAGAAGCTGCCGTCGAAGCAGCGGGCGGTGCTCATCCTGCGTGAGGTGCTGGCCTGGAGGGCGAGCGAGGTCGCCGAGCTGCTCGACACCTCCGTCGCCTCGGTGAACAGCGCCCTGCAGCGGGCCCGCGCGACCCTCGCCGAGGGGGACGGGCAGGTCGCGGCGGCCGATGTCTCCGACCCGCTGGACGAGGAGCAGCAAAAGCTGCTCGAGCGCTATGTGGCCGCCTTCGAGGGGTACGACATGGCGGCGCTGACGGCCCTGCTGCACGAGGACGCGGTCATGACGATGCCGCCGTTCGACCTGTGGCTGACCGGCACGAGCGACATCACCGGGTTCATGACGACGCTCGGCGCGGCCTGCGCCGGCTCGCACCTGGTGCCCGTCGCGGTGAACGGCCTGCCGGGCTTCGCGCAGTACAAGCCGGATCCGGAGAACGGCGGGTTCACCGCCTGGGCGGTGCAGGCGCTGGAGATCTCACAGGGCCGGATCGCCGGATTCCACTGCTTCCTGGACACCGCCCGCTGGTTCCCCCTCTTCGGTCTGCCCCTCCACCTCGAAGGCAAGCCCGACCAGCCGCAGTAGCGTGCGCAGCGCGGGGGCGGGGTCCCGCAGCCGTATCCGGCCCCCGGCCCGCCGCGCGGCGAGCTGCATCCGGGCCAGGGCGTCGACGGCGGCCAGACCCGGCGGGCCGATACCGGCGACGTCGCACACCACGGTCCCGCCCCCGGTCCTCTCCAGTCGCGCGCGTACCTCGGCACAGAGCCGAGGCACCTCCTCCCGGGTGAGGGGGCCTGGCAGCACGAGTACGGCGGGTGTCGTCGCGTCCACGATCGGTAGACCGGGGAGAGTCCCGGAACTCATCGCGGAGGCGACCACACCCGCCGTGGCCTGCCCGGATCCGTCGGGCGGGGCCGCCTCAGGCGATGCGGTCCAGCACGATCGGCCTCGGCTCGTACGCGGTGCCGGGAGCGCCGATGTCGTACGAGCCCGCGACGGCTTCCAGGGCGTAGTCGAAGCGCTCGGGCGTGTCGGTGTGCAGGGTCAGCAGGGGCTGGCCCTCGGTGACCGTGTCGCCGGGCTTGGCGTGCAGCTCGACGCCCGCGGCTGCCTGCACCGGGTCCTCCTTGCGGGCGCGCCCGGCACCGAGGCGCCAGGCGGCGATGCCGATGTCGTAGGCGTCGAGGCGGGTCAGGACGCCGGAGGCGGTCGCCTTCACCACGTGCTGCTCGCGCGAGGTCGGGAGCGGGGCGTCGGGGTCGCCGCCCTGGGCCGCGATCATGCGGCGCCAGGCGTCCATCGCCGAGCCGTCGGCCAGCGCCTTCGCCGGGTCGGCGTCCTTCACACCGGCCGCGTCGAGCATCTCGCGGGCCAGGGCGACGGTGAGTTCGACGACGTCCGCCGGGCCGCCGCCCGCGAGGACCTCGACCGACTCGCGGACCTCCAGGGCGTTGCCCGCCGTCAGGCCGAGCGGGGTCGACATGTCCGTCAGCAGGGCGACGGTCTTCACGCCGTGGTCGGTGCCGAGGCCCACCATCGTGGAGGCCAGCTCGCGGGCGTCCTCCAGGGTCTTCATGAAGGCTCCCGTGCCCACCTTCACGTCCAGGACCAGCGAGCCGGTGCCCTCGGCGATCTTCTTGGACATGATGGAGGAGGCGATCAGGGGGATCGCCTCGACGGTGCCGGTGACGTCGCGGAGCGCGTAGAGCTTCTTGTCCGCCGGGGCCAGACCGTCGCCCGCGGCGCAGATGACCGCGCCGACCTCGTCCAGGACGTTCAGCATCTCCTCGTTGGACAGCAGGGCGCGCCAGCCGGGGATGGACTCCAGCTTGTCGAGGGTGCCGCCGGTGTGGCCGAGGCCGCGGCCCGAGAGCTGGGGGACGGCCGCGCCGCAGGCCGCCACCAGGGGGGCGAGCGGAAGCGTGATCTTGTCGCCGACACCGCCCGTGGAGTGCTTGTCGGCGGTGGGCCGGGACAGGGACGAGAAGTCCATGCGCTCGCCGGAGGCGATCATCGCGGCGGTCCAGCGGGCGATCTCCCGGCGGTCCATGCCGTTGAGGAGGATCGCCATGTTGAGCGCGGCCATCTGGTAGTCGGCGACCTCGCCGCGGGTGTACGCGTCGATGACCCAGTCGATCTGCTCGTCGCTGAGTTCGCCGCGGTCCCGCTTGGTGCGGATGACGGAGATGGCATCCATCGACAGAGACGTCATGGCTTTCCTTTTCGAGGGTTCAGAAAGTGTGCGGCCCCCCTGAGCAACTCAGAGGGGCCGCAGGGGAGTCACTTGGTGAGATGGTCCGGGCCGAATGCCTGGGGCAGCATCTCCGAGAGCGGCAGGATGCCCGCCGGGGTCTCCAGCAGCAGGTCCGCGCCGCCGAACTCGTAGAGCAACTGCCGGCAGCGGCCGCACGGGACGAGGATGTCGCCCTTGCCGTCCACGCAGGTGAAGTGGGTGAGACGGCCGCCGCCGCTGTTCTGCAGCTGCGAGACCAGGCCGCACTCCGCGCACAGGCCAAGGCCGTAACTGGCGTTCTCGACGTTGCAGCCGGAGACGATCCGGCCGTCGTCGACGAGGGCGGCCACGCCGACCGGGTAGCCGGAGTACGGGGCGTACGCCCGGGACATGGCGTCCCGGGCCACCGTGCGCAGCCGGGCCCAGTCGACGGCGGTCACTTGCCCTGTCCCTTCCGGTACGGCAGGCCGTCCGCCTTCGGCATCCGCAGCCGCTGCGCCGAGAGCGCGAGGACGATCAGGGTGATGACGTACGGCGTGGCGGCGACGACCTGGTTCGGGACCTCGTTGGTGGTCGCGTACCAGGTGTAGACCAGGGCGCCGATCACGAAGGTGATCGCGGCCGGGACGTACTTCTTGCGGACGGCCTGCCAGATCGCGCCGATGACCAGGAGCAGGGCGCCGAGCAGCAGCAGGGCGTGGACGTTCTCGGAGCCGCCGCGCAGGTTGAGGCTGTCGGTGTAGCCGAAGAGGCCGGCGCCGAGGGCGAGGCCGCCCGGCATCCAGTTGCCGAAGATCATCGCGGCGAGACCGATGAAGCCACGGCCGCTGGTCTGGCCCTCCAGGTAGAAGGGGTTGGCGACGATGGAGAGGAAGGCTCCGCCGAGGCCGGCCAGACCGCCGGAGATGATCACGGCGATGTACTTGTACTTGTAGACGTTGACACCGAGGGACTCGGCGGCGATCGGGTTCTCACCGCAGGAGCGCAGCCGCAGGCCGAAGGCGCTGCGCCACAGGATCCACCAGGTGGCGGGGATCAGGGCGACGGCGACGAGGGTCAGCCACGAGACGTTGGTGACCAGACCGCCGAGCAGGCCGGCGAGGTCCGAGATGAAGAACCAGCCCTTGGAGTTGAGTTCCGTCAACGCGTCCGACAGTCCGGGGATGGTGAAGTCGCCGATGGACTCGACCGGCGGAGACTGCTTGGCGGAGCCGCCCTGGTGGCCCTCGAAGGCGAGGGGCGCGAGGTAGCGGGTGGCGCCGAGGGCGAGGATGTTGATGGCCACACCGGAGACGATGTGGTTGACGTTGAAGGTGACGGTGACGAAGGCGTGCAGCAGACCGCCGATCGCGCCGCCGGCGATGCCGACCAGAACGCCGGTCCACGGGCCGTACTGGAAGCCGGCCCAGGCGCCGAACCAGGTGCCGAGGATCATCATGCCTTCGAGGCCGATGTTGACGACGCCCGCGCGCTCGGCCCACAGACCGCCGAGACCGGCGAGGCCGATCGGGACGGCCAGTTCCAGCGCGGTGGACATCTGGCTGACGTTGGTGATGCCGTCGGCGCCGGTGATGATGCGGACGATCGAGGTGAGTGCCAGGACGCCGGCGATGACCAGCAGCAGCACGGGCAGCGACATCTTGCGCCCGGTGGGGGCGGTCGGCTCCAGCGAGGGCTGGTTGAGGTCGGTCGCGGTGGTGCTCGTGGTCATCGGCCCGACACCTCCTTCTTGACGTTGTGGTTGTCGGAGGCGTCCGCGTCGAGACCGCCGAGAACGTGGCCCGCGGCCAGTTCGGCGCCGACCCGGCGCTGCTGGCGGCGCAGGCCCCACTCGCGCACGGTCTCGTAGGAGACGACGACCGAGAGCACGATCAGGCCCTGCATGATGACCGCGATCTCCTTGTCGTAGCCGTGGAAGTCCAGCTCCGGGGACGCCTTGTCGAGCCAGGCCCACAGCAGGGCGGCGAAGGCGATGCCGACGGGGCTGTTGCGGCCGAGCAGGGCGATGCCGATGCCCAGGAAGCCGATCCCGGTGGGGAAGTTCAGGCTGTACGTGTGGGTGTCGCCGAGCAGGATCGGCAGGCCCGCGAGGCCCGCGACACCGCCGGAGATCAGCATGGCGGTGAGGACCATGCGCTTGGGGTCGACGCCGCTGGCCGCGGCGGCCGACTCCGAGGCGCCGGAGGCGCGCAGGTCGAAGCCGAACCGGGTGCGGTTGATGACGATCCAGTAGCCGACGCCGAGCAGGACGGCGAGCAGCACCAGGCCGTAGATCTCGCCGGCCGCGCCCATGTCGATGCCGGGGACCCAGCCGGACTCGGACATCTCGCCGGTGGTGTTGTTGTTGCCGACCTTGACGCCGAAGACGTTCGGCAGCCAGAGGTAGCCGATGACGGAGGTGGCGATCGCGTTCAGCATGATCGACGCGACGACCTCGCTGACGCCCCGGGTGACCTTGAGGACGCCGACGATGCCGGCCCAGAAGGCGCCGGTGAGGATCGCCGTGAGCATCAGCAGCGGGATCTGCAGGGCCGCGGGCAGGTCGACGTGGGCGCCGACGATCGCGGCCATCATGGCGCCGAGCAGGTACTGGCCGTCGACACCGATGTTGAACAGGTTCATCCGGAAGCCGATGGCCACCGCGAGGGCCGCGACGTAGTACAGCGAGGCCTGGTTGATGATCCGGACCTGGATGTCGGAGAACGTGGCCTGCTCGAACATGATCGTGAACGGCTCGACCGGGTTCTTGCCGGAGGCCAGCAGCACGATCGCGGTCAGCACGAAGGCCACGGCCAGTGCGAGGACCGGTCCGGCCACCGCGAGGAGCACGCGCTCCTTGTCGAACTTCTTCATCAGCGGGCCTCGTCTTCCTCGGACTCGGACGTGTCCGCCGAGGTCTCGGGGGTCTCTTCGGATGCGAGGTGGCCGGTGGCGGCACCGGTCATGGCCGAGCCCAGCTCCTCGGGGGTGATGGTGGCGGGGTCGGCGTCGGCGACCAGCTTGCCGTTGTAGATCACCCGGAGCGTGTCGGACAGGCCGATCAGCTCGTCCAGGTCGGCGGAGATCAGCAGTACGGCCAGGCCCTCGCGGCGGGCCTCGCGGATCTGGTCCCAGATCTGGGCCTGTGCGCCGACGTCCACACCGCGGGTGGGGTGGGCGGCGATCAGGAAGCGCGGCTTGTGGCTCATCTCGCGGCCGACGATCAGCTTCTGCTGGTTGCCGCCGGAGAGGGAGGCGGCGGTGACGTCGATGCCGGGGGTGCGGACGTCGTACTCGGTGACGATCCGGCGGGTGTCCTCCTGGGCGGCCTTCGGGTCGAGCCAGACGCCCTTGGCGTTGGGCCGCTCGGTCACATGGCCGAGGATACGGTTCTCCCAGAGGGGGGCCTCCAGCAGCAGACCGTGCCGGTGGCGGTCCTCGGGGATGTAGCCGACGCCCTGCTCACGGCGCCTGCGGGTGGGCCAGGCGGTGATCTCGTCGTCGGCGAGCGAGATCGTGCCCGAGTCGGCGGACTTCAGACCGATCAGCGCGTCGACCAGCTCGGTCTGGCCGTTGCCCTCGACACCGGCCAGGCCCAGGACCTCGCCGGCGTGGATGGTGAAGGTGATGTCGTCGAGCAGGGCCTTGCCGCCGACGGCCTCCAGACGGAGGTCCTTGACGGTGAGGACGGGACGGTCGGTGACCGTGGACTCGGCCGTCTCGGGGGTGGGCAGCTCGCTGCCGACCATCAGCTCGGCGAGCTGGCGCGGGGTGGTCTCGGTGGGGACGGCCGTTCCGACGGTCGTGCCGCGCCGGATGACGGTGATCTCGTCGGCGACCGACAGCACCTCGCCCAGCTTGTGCGAGATGAAGATGACCGCCAGGCCCTGCGCCTTGAGTTCACGCAGGTTGGCGAAGAGGGAGTCGACCTCCTGGGGCACCAGGACGGCGGTGGGCTCGTCCAGGATCAGGGTGCGGGCGCCGCGGTAGAGGACCTTGAGGATCTCCACGCGCTGGCGCTCGGCGACCCCCAGCTCCTCGACCAGGACGTCCGGGCGCACGCCGAAGCCGTAGCGCTCGGAGATCTCCTTGATCTTGCGGCGGGCCTTGGCGCCGATGCCGTGGAGCTTCTCGCTGCCGAGGACCACGTTCTCCAGGACGGTGAGGTTGTCGGCGAGCATGAAGTGCTGGTGGACCATGCCGATGCCACGGGTGATGGCGTCGGCCGGGGACGAGAACGAGACCTGCTCGCCGTCGACCGCGATGGTGCCCTCGTCCGGCTTCTGCATGCCGTAGAGGATCTTCATCAGGGTGGACTTGCCGGCGCCGTTCTCCCCGACGAGGGCGTGGACGGTGCCCTTGCGCACGGTGAGGTGGATGTCGTGGTTGGCCACGACGCCGGGGAATCGCTTGGTGATCCCGGCGAGTTCGACGGCGGTCTCCTGACCGTTGACCGCCACGTCGGCCGGAGGGCTGCTGGACGCGTTGATGGCGCACTCTCCTGGGAAAGGGGGTCGTCTACGCGCGTAGCGCCCCTACGGCATCGGAAGCGGGCGACGCACCCAGGCGGTACCGGGGAAAACGGGGCGAGATGCCTCGACATCCCCGGGGCCGCTTAGACAACGGGGTACAGGGAGCGATACTCCCCGTACCCCGTTGAGCGCACGTAACCCCGCGGTTACTGGCGACTTCGGAGGTGCCTGAACACCACCGGGTCGCGCGACTGCTCGTGGTACAGCTGATCAGCCGGTCTTGACCTTGATCTCGCCGCTGATGATCTTCTCCTTGGCCGTGGCGATGGCCTCCTGGAGCTCGGTGTCGCCCTTGAACTTCGGGTTGGAGTCGGCGAGGCCGACCTCGCCGGTCTTGAGATCGCCCCTGACGATACCGGTCGCGGGCTTGCCGTCCTCGACCGACTTCGCCAGGTTGTACACCGCCTTGGCGACGTCCTTCGTCGCCGAGG
Organism: Streptomyces sp. NPDC041108; assembly: GCF_055592645.1. Lineage (NCBI taxonomy): Bacteria > Bacillati > Actinomycetota > Actinomycetes > Kitasatosporales > Streptomycetaceae > Streptomyces > Streptomyces sp. NPDC041108. The sequence goes on from NZ_JBVIYK010000003.1 coordinate 522,143, forward strand.
TCAGGATGAAGTCCTTGTACTTCGCGAGGGCTTCCTGCCGGTACTGGTCGGAGTCGACGCCGATCGCCCAGATCTGGTCGACCTCGGCGGCCTCGATCACGCCCTGGCCGGACAGACCCGCCGCCGCGTAGATGACATCGGCCTTCTTCTCGATCTGGCCCTCGGCGGCCGTCTTGCCCTTGTCGGGGCTGGAGAAGCCACCCTCCTCGGCCGTCTGGGTCAGGTACTGGGTGAGCACCTTCGCCTTGGGGTTGGTGTCCTTGACGCCCTGCTCGAAGCCCGCCTGGAACTTGTGGATCAGCGGGATGTCCACGCCGCCGACGAAGCCGACCGTGTTCGTCTCGGTGACCTTCGCGGCCGCGACACCGGCGAGGTACGAGGCCTGCTCCTCGGAGAAGACCAGGTCCGCGACGTTGTCCAGCTGGACCGTGGAGTCGTCCACGATGCCGAAGGTGGTGTCCGGGAACTGCTCGGCCGCGGCCTTCACGGCCGTCGCGTACGCGTAGCCCACACCGACGACCGGGTTGTAGCCCTGCTTGGCCAGGGAGGCCAGGCGCTGCTCCTTGTCCGCGTCCGTCTCGCCCTCGGTGGGCTCGATGTCCTCGGTGTCGTACCCGAACTCCTTCTTCGCCTTCTCCAGGCCCGCGTACGCCGCGTCGTTGAAGGACTGGTCGCCCTTGCCGCCGACGTCGTAGGCGATCGCGAGGCCCTTGTCGCCCTTGGCGTCGGCGGAGGACGAGGCGTCCGTCGACGTACCGCCGCAGGCGGAGAGGGCGAGGGCGAGGGAGGCGGTCGCTGCGCCTGCGACCGCGAGGCGGGAAACCCGGCGCATGTGTGGTGCTCCTGTCGTACAGCGCCGGGGGGTACTGCTCAGTAGTGCTTCACAGCATCGGCGCCTTATATGGCTTTCGCCGCAGAGTAACGCGCGTAGACCCTTCGGGTGAAGCCTGGTGGACCACGTTGTTATGGGGCCGTGTTGCAACGTGGCTCGGGGGTTGGGGGCGCGTGGCGGAGGGCGGTTCGGGTGGAGTCGCGGCTGCGGGTGCGTTGTGGCTGGTCGCGGCCACGCGGCGGAGCCGCGTATCGATGCGGCCCCGGGCCCCTCACGTACCCGGAGGCACAAATGAGGCGGGGTGGGTGTACACACGTACACCCACCCCGCCTGTCAACACACTCGCAGAGGCGTGACCGTTACTCGGTCTTCACCTTGATCGAGCCGTCGATGATGCCTTCCTTGGCCTTGGCGACCGCGTCGGTCAGGCCGGCGATCTCCGCCATCTTCGGGTTGGAGTCGGCGAGGCCGACGCCGTCCACCTTCAGGTCGAAGGTCTGGACACCGGTGAGCGGCTTGCCGTCCTCGACGGACTTGGCGAGGGTGTAGACCGCGCCGCCGACGTCCTTCAGGGCGGAGGTGAGGATGTAGTCCTTGTAGGGGGCCAGGGCCTCCTGGTTGTACTGGTCGGAGTCGACGCCGATCGCCCAGACCTTGGCCTTGGCAGCGGCCTCGATGACACCCTGGCCGGAGAGGCCGGCGGCCGCGTAGAGCACGTCCGCCTTCTTCTCGATCTGGCCCTCGGCGGCGGCCTTGCCCTTGTCGGGGCTGGAGAAGCCGCCCTCTTCGGCCGTCTGGGTCAGGTACTGCGAGAGGACCTTGACCTTGCCGCCGCTGGTGTCCTCGACGCCCTGCTTGTAGCCGGCCTCGAACTTGTGGATGAGCGGGATGTCCACGCCGCCCACGAAGCCCACGGTGTTCGTCTTGGTGGCCTTGGCCGCCGCGACGCCGGCGAGGTACGAGGCCTCCTGCTCGGCGAAGACGAGGGACGCCACGTTGTCACCCTCGACGACCGAGTCGACGATGCCGAAGGTCGTCTTCGGGAACTTCTTGGAGGCGGCCTCCATGGCGGGGCCGTAGGCGAAGCCGACACCGACGACCGGGTTGTAGCCCTGCTTGGCCAGGGACTCCAGACGCTGCTGCTTGTCGGCGTCCGTCTCGCCCTCGGTGGGCTCGATGTCCTCGGTCTTGTAACCGAATTCCTTCTGAGCCTTCTCCAGGCCCGCGTACGCGGCGTCGTTGAAGGACTGGTCGCCCTTGCCGCCGATGTCGTACGCGATCGCGAGGCCCTTTTCGCCCCCGCTGGACTCACCGCTGCCGCTGCTGCTCTCGCTGCTGGTACCACCACAGGCCGTGGCGGCGAGCGCCAACGACGCGACCCCCACCGCGACGCGGGTCAGTTTGGAAATCCGACGCATCTTGAAGTTCCCCATCTTCTCCAAAGCCCCGCGACCGGGTGCTCAGTTCGGCGCACATTAACGCGCGTAGACCCTCCTGGGAACGGGGTTTCGACTGGCCGTTATCCATTCGTGCCGGTGGCCGTTACGTCCTCGTGAACCATGGGATCGAAAGGGATCTCTTGGACACTGGGCCTCTCCCGCCCCTCGCGTTCCGTGTACGGGGGCGACTTCAGCGTGACGGTGCGCGCTCCGCACGGTGCTCGTACGGACACGCGCACCAGGCTGCCGCGAGGGCGGGCGGGGCGCAACCGGAGCGTGGTTACCGGGCTGCCGGGTCGAGGGCGCGCATGCGGGCGTCCAGGAGGGCGGCCGCGGTGAAGAGTTCCACGCCCACGGTGATGGCGTGCTCGTCGGCGTCGAAGTCGCCCTGGTGGAGATCGCGGACGGTGAGATCGCCCGGACGGCGGACACCCAGACGGGCCATGGCACCGGGGACGTGCTCCAGGTACCAGGAGAAGTCCTCGCCGCCGAGGCTCTGCTCGGTGTCCTCGACGGACTTGGCACCCCGGCGGGCGACCATCGAGTCGTGCAGCAGTTCGGTGACGACGGGGTCGTTGACGACCGGCGGGACGCCCCGGATGTAGTTGATCTCGGGCTTGGCGCGGTGCATGACCGCGACCTCCTGGACCGCCTCGTGGATGAGGTCGGGGGCCTGCCGCCAGGCGTTGATGTCCAGGCAGCGGACGGTGCCGGAGAGCTCCGCGTGCTGCGGGATGACGTTCGGCGCGTGGCCCGACTCGATGCGGCCCCAGGTCACGACGAGCCCGGCGCGGGCGTCGAAACGGCGGGCGACCAGCGCGGGGACGTCGGTGACGACCCGGGCGGCGGCGGTGACGAGGTCGGTGGTGAGGTGGGGACGCGCGGTGTGGCCGCCCGGCCCGTCCAGGGACAGCTCCAGCCGGTCGCAGGCGGAGGTGATGGGGCCGTGACGCAGACCGATGAGACCGGCGTCGACCCTCGGGTCGCAGTGCACGGCGATGATCCGGCCGACGCCGTCGAGCGCGCCGGTCCTGATGACGTCGGCGGCGCCGCCGGGCAGGACCTCCTCGGCGGGCTGGAAGATCAGCCGGACGGGGCGGGGCAGCTGCCCCCTGCGGTGCAGGTCGGCGAGGACGAGGCCGGCGCCGAGGACGACGGTGGTGTGCACGTCGTGGCCGCAGGCGTGGGCGCGGTCGGGGACGGTGGAGCGGTAGTCGCAGTCCACCTTGGTGTCCGGGATGGGGAGGGCGTCGATGTCGGCGCGCAGGGCGAGCGCGGAGCCGTCGGTGCCGTTCCGGTCGCCGATGTCACAGATGAGTCCGGTGCCGCTGTCGAGCACGCGCGGGCTGAGGCCGGCCTTCTCCAGGCGGGCCTTGATCGCGGCGGTCGTGCGGAACTCCTGGTTGCCGAGCTCCGGGTGCATGTGCAAGTCGCGGCGGAAGGCGACGAGTTCGGCACGCAGGGCTTCCGGCAACGTGCCGGGGAGCGATGTTTCGGCTTCCCCCGGCAGATCTGCCTCGGACTCTCGGGACATCAGTTGGTTCACCCTCTGAAGGGTAGGGCGATCGGGCGACCTTCTCACCCTCGATCAACAAAAAATCAGCCCGTGAGGGGAAGATTTCCGGTCGCACGACGCATACGTATTGGCAGGGATGGGTATACCCGGCCGCCTCTTCGCGGGCGGGCTGACCTCGGAAAAGGGAGCGCCGGGGTTGCCCGCGAATCCCATCGTCCAAACGTCCGGGGGTGCCCGGACGATTCCCACACTCCACGGATACCACGTCCGGCCCACCGCACTGTCCCGGAACCATCACCGCCGCGTGATGGTTCCGCTACGACCTGTGTGCGACAGGGCGGACGGGAAGGCGGCGCGGCGGGGCCATGGAAGGGCGGTGGCCTGCGGCTGCGGGGGTGAATCGGGGGGGCGGGGTCGCGGGGTGCGGGTGGGTGGCGCGGGGGTGGCGGAGGTGACAGGGATCACTGGGGTGACGGGGGGCGCGAGGTCGACGGGCGGGCGACCCGGCGAGTGGGGATCGGTCGGGGCGCCTGCGTGCGTGGTGTTCCGCGGGCGCCCGCGAGGGGCGGACCGCGCCTCGGCCGCCGCTCCGACGGCTCCGGGCCGCCGGCTTGGGGCGCGCGGGCCGAGCAGGGGTGGCAGCCCTGTGTGGCCCGTGGTGGTCGAGGCCATGACGGCCCTCAGGGCCGGGGGCGAGCGCGGCCCGCGCGCCCCGGCGTCGGTCGGCCCGCCTGGGGAGCCACCCCGCCCGACCTCGGCCCGCGCGGGGAGCACGGCCGTACGGGGTGCCGCGGGGCCGAAGCGGTAAGGCGGGGGCCACGGCGGCCAAGGCCCTCGACGGCCACCGGGTCGCACGCACGCGACCGTGCCGGCGAACAGGAGCAGGCTCACCTCCGCAGCCCACCCGCCCCGCCTCAGCCCGCGCCCGCCGCGCAGGGCACACGGCCGTACCGGGTGCCGCCGGGCCGAAGCGGTATCGCGGGGACCACGGCGGTCACGGCGGTCACGGCGGCCACGGCCCCGAAGGCCGGCGGGGCTGAGCGCGTGGCCCCCTCCGGGTGGCGGTCGGCACGGGCCGCTCGCCCGCGCCGTTCTCGCGCCCCCGCCGGGCGGACCGGGCGCTCGGTGTCAGCGTGCGTCGGCTGCGGTGGCGCGGGCGTGGATGAGCAGCACCGTGGTGATCGTCGCCGTCAGGGCCGCCAGGGCTGCCAGGGCCGGGACGAGGGCGATCAGGGGCCCTGCCGCCAGGCAGAGGGTGCCTCCGGTGAGCAGGGCCGGAGCGCGGTGGCCCGTGGTGCGGAGCAGGATCGCGGCGGAGCCGAGCAGGAACAGGCCCGTGCCGCCGGCCAGGGCCCAGGCGGGCATGCCGTGGAGGGGCTCGGCAAGGCCGTAGTGGTCCGTGTCGGCGACCTGGTGCAGGGTCTTCTTCATACCGAGGGCGGTGATGACGACGCCGGCCACCAGCGGCAGGTGGAGGAAGGTGTACGTGTCGCGGGCCAGGACCGTACGGTCGTCGCCGGTCAGCTCGGCCAGGCGGTGCTCGGCCGGCTCGCTCACGCCGTGGAAGTACAGGCGCCAGAGGGCGGCGGAGACCAGCAGGCCGAGGGCCGCCGCGGCCACGACGGGGGCGGTGACCGTGTAGCCGGTGACCCCGACGCCGATCGCGACGATGGACTCGCCCAGCGCGATGATGACGATCAGGCCGTGACGCTCGGAGAAGTGGGCGGGGGACGCCACGCGCCACCCCGACCGGCCGGTGACGAAGATGCCCGCGTAGTCGATGATCACCGCGGCCAGCCAGATCAGGATCCTGGTCACGCCGTCGAAGGCCGTACCCAGGAGCAGCAGGGTGAGGGGCGGGAGGACCGACAGCAGGGCCGTACGGCGGAGGGTGGCGTGCAGGGCCGCGTCGTCGGGGGCGGAGAGCCAGTAGGTCACCAGGTGCAGGACGCGGACGGCGCCGTAGCAGGCCACGAACAGCAAGGGGGCGTACAGGCCGCCCGGGTCGTCCTCGTACACCTTGGGGACCGTCAGGGAGACGATCAGGACGACCGTCATCACCGCCACCAGCACTCCGGACATGGCGCCCGAGTCGGCGCGTACGACGTTGCCGAGCCAGGCGAAGCAGCACCAGCACCACCACAGAAGGGCGAGGACGACCATGCCGCCGAGCAGGCTCAGGGCGGTGGGATCGGCGGCCATCAGGGCCGTGACCTGGGTGATGGCGTAGACGAACACGAGATCGAAGAAGAGTTCGGCGGGGGTGACCCTGTGTCCGTCCGCTGTGGGTGCGAGCCGCGCGCGTTCGCCGTGTGTCGTCACCACTCCCCCTTCGGGGAAGGCACTTCGCCTTCCCCAGCCACGCCGCACGATAGGCGCGGACCGGCCGGGGAAGCGACGGCTCCGGATACCCCCGGAGCGAACACGGTTCAGGGCACTCGGGCCGGGGGTGCCGGGGGGCGGGTCAGACCGGAACCACCGACGACAGCCGGTGGACGTCCCGAGCCGTGCCCGTGACCCCGGACAGGAAGCCCTGGGCGCGCGGGGAGGCGTTCTCCGTCAGCCAGCTCGGGTCGATGTCGCAGACCGCCACGCGTACGTCCGTGCCGGCGAGCGCGAGCGGCAGGGTGTGGACCACGGTCGAGGGGAAGCTGAGGATCGTCCGGCCGATCGGGCCCCGGCGGGCGATGAGTTCGAGGGGGAGGTCGGGGCGGACGATCTCCAGGCCCGTCTCCGCGGCGAGGGTGTGGAGTTTCTCGGCGCTCTCGCGGCGGTGGGCGAAGTAGCGGGTGGCGCCGTGGGTCCTGGCGAGGGAGCGGACGGCTTCGAGGTAGCGCTCGCCGTCCACCACGCCGGTCTCCACGAGGGACGTGCCCACGAGGTCGGCACCCTTGGTGATGCGGGGCGGGCCGAAGCGGGCCCGGGTCCAGGCGAAGTCGTTGGCGGTGACGAAGACGCCCTCGGGGGCCTCGTCGATCGGCATGGAGGAGAAGACCTCGACGCGTCTGCCGGCGCTCGGGGTGAGGCGTTTGCGGGCCTTGGAGGAGACCGGGGCGAAGATCAGGTCGCGGGGGCCGGGGCGGCCGCCCTTGCGGTGCCAGCGCACGAGGCGTTCGCCCCGGGCCAGCTGGGAGACGAACTCCATGGTCGCGGTGCCGTCGTCGACGACGACGACGTCCCGGGCCCGGGTGATGGTCAACAGGAGCTGCACGTACCGGGAGAAGGGGTCCCCCAGGACGATGCGGCTCGCGGCGCGCAGCAGCGGGGCGAGGCCGCCGATGGTGCGGAAGGGGGCGGCGGTGCCGCCGCGCGCCTCCTCCCAGCGCACGTGGTGGCCCTCGTCCCGGGCCAGCTCCGCCATCCGGCGCAGCTGGCCGCGGGTCATGGGGTCGTTGGGCGACAGCACCACGAGGGTGAGTCCCGCGCCGCCCCTTCGGAAGGGCCCCGCGCCGGGGTCCTCGGGTGTGCCGAGGGCGTGGGCGTGCGCCCACTCCAGCACGTTGAGCAGCTGTACCGGGCTCTCGACGAAGGCGAGAGTGCGGGGGCCGGCGGTTCCGGCGCGGGGGCTCATCGACGTACGACCGTCCCGTAGTGAGGGAGACCCGTGGTCAGGGATGGAGGGAGGCTCAGACCGCGACCGGCTCGCCCGCCGCCGCCGCGATCTCCGCCTCGGCGACGACGCCGGAGACACGGCGCAGCTTCTTCATGGGGCCCAGCTCGGAGTCGTAGACCTTCTTGACGCCGTCGCCGAGGGATGCCTCGATGGTGCGGATGTCGCGGACGAGGCGGGTGAGGCCGCCCGGCTCGACGGAGGCGGCCTGGTCGGAGCCCCACATCGCGCGGTCGAGGGTGATGTGGCGCTCGACGAAGGTGGCGCCGAGGGCGACGGCGGCCAGTGTGGTCTGCAGGCCCGTCTCGTGGCCGGAGTAGCCGATCGGGACGTTCGGGTACTCGGCCTGGAGGGTGTTGATGACGCGGAGGTTCAGCTCCTCCGCCTTCGCCGGGTACGTCGACGTGGCGTGGCAGAGAAGGATGTTGTCCGAGCCGAGGACCTCGACGGCGTGGCGGATCTGCCGCGGGGTCGACATGCCGGTGGAGAGGACGACCGTGCGGTTGGTGGAGCGCAGGGCGCGCAGCAGCTCGTCGTCGGTGAGGGAGGCGGAGGCCACCTTGTGGGCGGGGACGTCGAACTTCTCCAGGAAGGCGACGGCCTCGGTGTCCCACGGGGAGGCGAACCAGTCGATGCCCTTCTCCTTGGAGTACTCGTCGATCTGGCGGTACTCGTCCTCACCGAACTCCACGCGGTGGCGGTAGTCGATGTAGGTCATGCGGCCCCAGGGGGTGTCCCGCTCGATGTCCCACTGGTCGCGGGGGGTGCAGATCTCGGGGGTGCGCTTCTGGAACTTGACCGCGTCGCAGCCGGCCTCGGCGGCGGCGTCGATCAGCTTGAAGGCGTTCTCCAGCTCACCGTTGTGGTTGATGCCGATCTCGCCGACGACGTAGACGGGGTGGCCGGGGCCGGCGGTCTTCGAACCGAAGGTGCGCAGACGGGAGTTGGTGCTCATGACGGAGGATTTCCTAACTGGTGAGGGAGTCGAGAGAGTCGAGGGAGGGGCCGAGGATCCAGCCGGCGATCTCCCGGATCGCGCCTTCACCGCCGGGGACGGTGGTGACCGCGCGTGCGGCGCCGCGTACGACGTCGTGGGCGCTGCCGACCGCCACGGGCCAGCCCACGAGGGCGAAGCACGGGAGGTCGTTGACGTCGTTGCCGACGTAGAGCACGCGCTCCGGCGCGATGCCCTGCTCCTCGCACCACTGCTTCAGTGCGAGGTCTTTCCGGTCGATGCCGTGCAGGACCGGGAGCTTGAGCTTCCGGGCCCGGGCGGCGACGACCGGGTTCTGTTCCGAGGACAGGATCAGCATCTGCAGGCCGCTCCTGCGAAGGGCCGCGATGCCGAGTCCGTCGCCGCGGTGCACGGAGACGAACTCCCGTCCGTCGGAGTCGATCAGCACCCGGTCGTCGGTCTGGGTGCCGTCGAAGTCGAGGACCACGGCGTCGATGTCGTCGTGGGTGGGGAGGGCGCCGGGCCGGTTCGCGTCGAACAGGGGCGCGAGGGCCTGGGCGCGGGCGAGGTCGTGCGGGTCGTCGATCTCCAGGACCCGTGCGGGGTCGGTGCGCACGAGTTCCGTCCGGCCGAAGAAGCGGTGCTGGTACTTGCGCAGCCCGGCCGCGTCCATGGCGTAGGCGGCGCCGGTCTCCAGCAGGTCCTGCGGGCGGTCCTGGCGGCGGGGGCGGAAGGACTTGTCGTGGTTGACGCCGTGGCCTCCGGCCGGGCTCCCGGCGAGGTCCTCGGTCCCGTGTGCCGCCCGGGCGTGGCCGCCGGTCGGGGTGGCGCCGAGGGTTCCGGGCGCCGCGCCGGTCGGGCCGTCCGCGGACTCGTCCGTCGTGTCGCGCCAGACGAAGCCGTGGAACGGGGCGACGGTGAGCGCGGTGTCCGCGCCGTGCTCGACGAGGGCGCGGGCCACGCCGTCGATGTCCTCGCGGAGGATGAACGGGCTGGTGCACTGGACGAGGAGGACGACGTCGACCGTGGCGCCGTGGAGGGCCTCGTGGGCGTCCAGGGCGTGCAGGACGGCCGCCTCGGAGGTGGCGGTGTCGCCGGCGATCGCGGCGGGGCGGAGCACGACCTCGGCGCCGGACTCGCGGGCGGCGGCGGCGATGGCGTGGTCGTCGGTGGAGACGACGACGTGGGTCACCAGCCCGGCGGCGAGGCACTCGCGGACCGCGCGGGTCACCAGCGGCACACCGCCGACGGGGGCGAGGTTCTTCGCGGGGACGCCCTTGGAGCCGCCGCGCGCGGGGATCACGGCGAGGACGCGGCGGGCGGTGGCCGCTCGGTCCGCTTCCGGGTGGGGCATGGGCTGTACTCCTTGCGCAGTGGACAGGTGGCGGCTCACAGCTCCCCCATCCGGCGGATGACGGGCGCCACGCGCTGCACCCCGTGGCGGTAGGCGCCGCGCGCCGCCCGGCGCACGATCTGCCGTACGGGCCCGGCCTGCCGGTCGGCGGCGGGTGACCCGGGCAGCGGTGCGCCGTCCGGGCCGAGGTGGTGGCGGGCGAGGATGCCGGGGAGGTAGCCGGGCGCGGTGAAGGGCGTGTAGTACGGCGCGAGCGGCGGCAGTTCGGGCGTGGCGACCAGCTTCGCGACGCGGGCGCGGGCCGCGTCGAAGGCGGTGGCGTACGAGCCTGCCCCGGAGTTCGTGCCGGAGGTGCCCCCGGCCATCACGCCCTGCCGGGCCACCCACCGCGGGTCCGGCGCCGGCTCGTACCCGGCGTCCAGCTGGTCCCAGGAGGCGAGGCAGCCGGAGCCGACGAAGTGGTGGTTGCCGAGGGTCTCGCGGATGCCGAGGTCGGTGAGGACGACGGTGGGGATCCGGCGGTGCAGCGACTCCAGGGCGGCCGTGGAGCTGACGGTGACCAGCAGGTCGGTGGTGTCGAGGACCTCGCCCATGTTCCCGTAGGCGAGGCGGAAGTTGGCCGGCAGGCCGCCGGGCAGCTTCTCCGCCAGCTTCTGGTAGGGCAGCTCCTCGATGTGCGTGGTGTGCTCGCCCGGCTTGGAGCGCAGCTTCAGCAGCACCTCACGGTCGGGGTGCAGCCTGGCGTGCCCGATCAGACGGTTCAGCAGGTACGTACGGTCCCTGCGGTTGTCCGGGACGGACGGCTGTACGGCGAAGACGACCGTGTAGGGCCCGCGCCCCTGTTCCGCGGACGGGTCCTCGGGGCCCGTGTGGGGTCTGCCGCCCAGGAAGGGCAGCGCGACCTCGGTGACCGAGGAGGCGTCGGCGCCCACACCTTCGTACACCGCCCTGAACCGGTCCGCGTCCTGGCGGGAGTTGGCGAGGACGAGGTCCGCTCCGTGCCGCAGCAGCAGACCGTCGGCGAGCTTCTCGTAGACGACGCCGACGTAACCGGTGACGACCACCGGCCGCTTCGTACGCCCGTCCCAGGCCCGGCGCAGGCCGTGCAGCATCGCCTGGACGCCCCCGCCGACGAGGGAGAGCAGGACGATGTCGTACGCGGCCTCCTTCATGGCGCGCAGGAATTCGAGGCCGGTCACCTCGCGCAGGGAGTCGGAGCGGACGCCGACCTCCTGCAGCTGACGGGCCGTGGGAGTGGCCCGGCCGCGCAGGAGGAAGCCGTCCAGGCGGACCTCCGACGCCTCCGGAGCGAGCCGGTGCGCGGTGAGCGCGCCCCATTTCCACCGGGTGTCGGAATCCGCGAGTACGGCGACTCGCAGGGTGTTCGTAGCACTTGCTGGCACATCGAAGACGCTAGGAAGCGATTCCGTTGAACGGCCCAACCCGAATGCAACAAAGGGTTAACAGCACATCGCCGAACGGCGAATCGGGACGCGAACGGCAGCGGAATGCACCTGGTTCACGGTTCCGCCACGCGTCGTTCACCTGACATCAAGCGGGTGGTCAAGACGAATGTCGGAGGGCCCCCTAACGTCACGGGGGTGGTCAAGCTCTCCGTCATCGTGCCGTTCTACAACGTGCAGCAATACGCGCCCGACACCCTGAAGAGCCTCGGAGCAAATGCTCGTGAGGACTTCGAATTCATTCTCGTCGACGACTGCTCGCGCGACGAGACACCGGACATTCTCGCGCGCGCGGAGCGCGAGTTGCCGGGGGCGGTGCATGTCAGACACGAACAGAACGGAGGACTGGCGACCGCGCGCAACACGGGCATCGACAACGCCCGCGGCGAGTACCTGACATTCCTGGACGGGGACGACTGGCTCGCCCCCGGCTACTTCCCCCGGCTGCTGGCCGCCATCGAGGACCTGGGCTGCGACTTCGTGCGCACGGACCATGTCCAGTGCACCGGGCGGGCCCGCTCCGTCCACCGGGTGCCCAACGGGCGCCGGGGCGTGGTGATGAACCCGCGGGACGCGATCCTGCCCGCCGACCGCTCCACCTCCGTCGACTACGCGTTCGCCTGGGCGGGCATCTACCACCGCCGGCTGGTCGACAAGGGCGTACTGCACTTCACCCACGGGCTGCGCACGGCCGAGGACCGGCCGTGGATCTGGAAGCTCCACCGGGAGGCCGAGTCCTTCGCCACGGTGGGGCTGCTGGGGGTCTTCTACCGACGCGGTGTGGCGTCCTCCCTGACCCAGATCGGCGACGTACGGCAGCTGGATTTCATTCGCGCGTTCGACCAGGTCATCGCGGAAACAGCGAAGGACCGGGACGCCGACAGACTGCTCCCCAAGGCCGTGCGCACCTATTGCGCGATCATCTCCCACCACTTGGGATCCATCGAAAGGTTCGAGCCGACGGTGGCACGGAAACTGAAGTCCATGAGCGCCGTCGCGCTGCGCCGCATGCCGCAGGACGTGCTCGACGAGGCGCTCGACTCCATGGACGTCCAGCGCGCCACCCGGCTGCGCCGGCTGCGCCGCCGTCCCGCCGCCACGGGGGCCGCCGCATGACCACGCAGATCTTCATGGCGTCCACGCTGTACGGAACGGCCACGCTGGCCGCCGCCCTGGACACCGAGTGCTTCCGCCCCGCCGCCCGGCGCATCCTGCTGATCTCCAACAACGCGGCGACGCCGGAGACGGCCCCCGGCCTGGACGAGATGCCCGGCTTCGAGCGGCTGAGCACCCGCTTCGACGAGGTGATCTCCTGGAACGAGACCATCTCCCCCTTCCACCCCGGCGGCTGGTCCCCGCGCCAGGACGACGTACCGCTGTGGGAACGGCATCTGCGGCTCCTGTGGAACCTGGGGGACGACGACGTCGAGCTGGCCGTGGAGTCCATCCAGGTGCACCCGGCGCTCGGTTTCACCCAGATCTTCACCGGCGCCCCCGTGACCGTGTACGCGGACGGCCTGATGAGCTACGGCCCCACCCGCAACAAGATCGACTCGCTGGTCGGCACCCGCATCGACCGCCTCCTCCACCTGGACCTCGTCCCGGACCTCAAGCCCCTGCTGCTCACCGAGTTCGGGGTCGAGCCGGAGATCGTGCCGACGGACGCCTTCGTGAAGGTGCTGGCGGAACTCGTCGACACCGGTGACGAGCTGCCCGCCGTCGAGGAGCCCGCGCTGCTGCTCGGCCAGTACCTCTCCGCGCTCGGCATCCTCACGGCCGAGGAGGAGGAGAACCTCCACGTGCGGATGCTCGCGGGCGCGGTCGCGCTCGGACACACCAAGGTCGTGTTCAAGCCGCACCCCAGCGCCCCCGCCCGCTGGTCGCGCGGTCTGGAGAAGGAGGCGGAGCGGCTCGGCGCCGACCTGACCGTGCTGGACACGCCGGTCCTCGCCGAGGTGCTCTACCAGCGGATGCGTCCGGCCCTCGTCGTCGGCTGCTTCTCCACTGCCCTGCTCACCGCCTCCGCGCTGTACGGCCTGTCGGTCGCCCGCGTCGGCACCGGCACGCTGCTGGACCGGCTCGCCCCGTACGAGAACAGCAACCGGGTGCCCGTCACGATCGTGGACGCGCTGCTGCCGGAGCTGGGCGACCGGGACGCGGTCGCCTCGCAGCGGCCGGGCACGGCGGTCGCCGACCTCGACGGCCTGGTCCGCGCGGTCGGCTTCGCGATGCAGCCGAAGATCCATCCCTCGCTGCGCGGCGAGACCGAGGCGTATCTGACGAGGCATCTGGACGCGCGCACCCTGCGGTACTTCAAGCGGCGTCGGCTGACCTCGCTGGGGCTGCCCGGTGGCATCCCCGTCCAGCTCGCGTTCATCCCGCGCAACGCCACCGTGCGAAGAGTCGCGCGACGGGCCCGGTCCCTCAAGCGAGCGGCACTGGGATGAGTCTCGGGGTGACTTCCTCGACGAAGACGGATGACCGCGTCGAGCCCTCGGTGCGGGTGGACGGGGGCCGGTCGCGCAGTTCCCCGGGCCCCGGCCGGGGTCCGGGCGAGACCCGGCCCCGGCTGTACGCGCTCGACGGGCTGCGGTTGGTCGCCGCTCTCGCCGTCGCCGCCTATCATTACGGTGGGCGCGACGGGGAGATCGGGAAGGCGTGGGGGGCCTCGCCAGCCGTGCAGTTCCCCACCGCCCACGGCTGGTTCGCGTACGGCTGGGCCGGGGTCCAGGCGTTCTTCGTGATCAGCGGGTTCGTGATCTGCGCGAGCGGCTGGGGGCGTTCGCTCCCGTCGTTCCTGGCCTCCCGCGCGGCCCGTCTGCTGCCGGCGTACTGGGCGGCGGTGATCCTGGTCGCGGCCGTCTTCGCCCTCCCCGGCATCGGCTTCGCGCGGGTGTCCTTCAGCGAGTTCCTGGTCAACCTCACGATGCTGCAGATGCCGCTCGGCGCCGACCGGGTCCTGGGCGTGTGCTGGACCCTGTGGGCGGAGGTCCGCTTCTACGTCCTGTTCGCGCTGTGCGTGGTGGTGCCCGGAGTGACCCGCGGACGGGTCCTGTGGTTCTGCGGCGGCTGGACGCTGGCCTCGGTGCTGGCCACGGCCGCGAAGGAGCCGCTGCTGGACGTCGTCCTGATGCCGCAGTACGCGTCGCTGTTCATCGGCGGTCTGGGTCTGTATCTGGTCCATCGCGACCGCCGGGACACCGCGGCCTGGCTGATCGTGGTGTTCAGCCTGCTGCTGAGCCAGTACCGGACGGTCGAGGACATGTGGCACGCCCCGGACCCGGAGTTCTTCTCCTACCGCTCCCAGTTGGGCATCGCCGTCGCCGTCGGCGCCGGCTTCGTGGCCGTGGCGGCGGTCGCGCTGGGTCTCCTGCGGCGCGTCGACCGGCCCTGGATGGCCACCGCGGGCGCCCTGACGTACCCGTTCTATCTGGTGCACGAGCACCTGGGCTGGCCCGTGATCCGGGTGCTGCACCAGAGGCTGGGCGTTCCGTCGTCGGTGACCGTCGCCCTCACCGTGGCGCTGATGCTGGCGCTCGCCTGGCTGCTGCACCGCTGGGTCGAACGTCCGCTGCAGCCCTGGCTGCGCGATTCACTCGGGGGACGCCGCGGCTGAACCGTCCCTGAACCTGGAATTGGCCGACTGTTCATCCGGACCGAGGATTCCGCCCGGCCTTTCCGGTAAGGCTCCGCAGCATCCTTGAACGGTCCACAGCCAACGCACGGTCCGTGGCGGTTCACCCGTTCGCCTGTTCGTCCGTTCACCTAGTCGACGCGAGAGAGTCTTCTGTCCTCATGGCCTCTGAAACGACTCCCGAAACGGCCCTTGGAACGACCTCTGGAACGATCTCTGGAACGACCTCTGAACATGGCACGATCCGGCTCCCCCGTGAACTCGACGACGTTCCCGGCTGGTTTCCGGTGCTCGACCAAATGCTTTTCGACTGGCTTCTGGACCGGCAGGAGGACGCGGGCGAGAAAGGCGATCTTCTGGAGGTCGGCGTCTACATGGGCAAGAGCGCCGTCTTCCTCGGCCGGCACCTTCAGGAGGGCGAGTCCTACACGGTCTGCGACCTCTTCGAGAGCGACGCACCGGACGACGCCAACGCGGCGGAGGCCACCAGGTCGTACCGCAGTACGCTCACCCGCCGGGCCTTCGAGGCGAACTACCTCTCCTTCCACGACGAGCTGCCCCGCGTCCTGCAGGGCCCCAGCTCGATCGTCCCCGGCGAGGTCGAGCCGGACTCCTGCCGTTTCGTGCACATCGACGCCTCGCACCTGTACGAGCACGTCGAGAGCGACATCACCGCCGCGCGGGACGTCCTCCGCCCCGGCGGCCTGGTCGTCCTCGACGACTTCCGCTCGGAACACACCCCCGGGGTCTCCGTCGCCGTGTGGGAGGCCGTCCTCAACCGGGGCCTCAACCCGGTCTGCCTCAGCACGCAGAAGCTCTACGGCACGTGGGGCGACCCGGAGCCCGTCCAGGAGGCCCTCCTGGACATGGTCGCGCGACGGAACGACTGCCACCTCAGCAACCAGCGGGCGGCCGGCCACCGCATCATCCGCCTCAAGTCCAAGGGCATGAAGGCCCCGGCCTTCCCGAAGTCCCGCCACTGGACACCCCCCGGCCCCCCGACGCCGGCCCTCCAGCCCCCGGCCCGCCCCCGCCCACCCCGGAACCCCGCCCGCGAACTCGCCCTGGACCTCCTGCCACCACTGCTGACGAGGACGATCAGAAGGGCGAGGGCGGCAAGGCGGCGAACGGCCTGAGGAGAACGGCGAGCTGCGGTCGGACAGCGCCCCGTGCGAGGTCGGAGAGCGCCCCGTGCGAGGTCGGAGAGCGCCCCGTGCGAGGTCGGAGAGCGCCCCGTGCGAGGTCGGAGAGCGCCCCGTGCGAGGTCGGACAGCGCCCCGTGCGAGGTCGGCGAGCCGGTGAGGTGACGTCCGGTGGAGCGGGAAGTCAGCCGTTGCCGGCTCTGTCAGGGGCAGCGCCTCGCCCGGAGCCGCACCCGCCGAAGGCCACGCCCCGCCAGCAGCCGCGTCGCTCAGGGGCGCGGGGAACTGCGCGAGAGACCGTACTCGGCCGTCAGCCGCCCACGAACCCCGCCCGCCCCCCTCGGCGCGGCGCTCACCGCCGCCCTCAGCGTCCCGGGCCCTCGTCCCCCTCGGGGCGGCGCTCGCACGCCCCCAGCGTCCCGGTCCCACGTCCCCTCTCGGCACGGCGCCCGCCGCGCCCTCAGCGCTCCGGTCCCCCGTCCCCCCGCAGCGCCACGGAGATCCCCGCCACCACCGCCGCCAGCCCCACCTCGAACCCCCGCTCGTGGTCCCGGAACATCTCCCAGCCCGCCTCCACGGCCAGCGGATATCCCGCCAACCGCTCGGCGCGTGCGGCAAGGTCGTACCCTTCGCCGCCCCCGGCCGGATCCACCCCCATCGACTGCTCCTCGATGACGTACCCGATCGTGTAGCTGTACGCCGTGAACCAGGCCCGCGCGGCCCCCGCCGGTGAGAAACCCGCGGCCGTCAGCACGCGCAGATTCGCCTCCATCGGCTCCGCGTACGACAGATCCGTGAAGCGCGTCCCGCTGTACACCTTCGCGCCGTCGCGGTACCGCAGCAGATGCTCGCGCAGCCCCCGCATCCGCGCCCGCAGGGCCTCCTGCCAGTCGACGCCGTCGTCCGGCCCAGACGGCATCCCGGCCCAGTCCGCCGCCATGCGGCGGACCATCTCGGTCGCCATCTCGTCGAGCAGGTCCTGCTTGTTCTTGAAGTGCCAGTAGAGCGCGGGCGCCTGGACGTCCAGCTCCTTGGCGATCAGCCGGAGACTCAGCCCTTCCAGACCGACCTCGTTCAGCAGCCGCAGGGCCGCCTCGGCGACCTGTGCCTTGTCCAGCTTCGGGGATTTCCTGGGAACCACGTTGACAGCTTAACGGCGTTAAGCGCATGCTGCTGCCCACAGCCACTTAACAGCGTTAAGGAGACCGGAGCGCATGAGCGGAATCACCCATGCCCCCACCCCGCACACGACGGACGTCCTGATCGTCGGCGCCGGCCCCACCGGCCTCGCCCTCGCCGTCGACCTGGCCCGGCGCGGCGTCGGCGCCCTGCTCGTGGAGCGGGCCGACGCACTGTTCCCCGGCTCACGAGGCAAGGGGATGCAGCCCCGCACCCTGGAGGTCCTCGGCGACCTCGGTGTGCTCGACGCGGTCCGCGCCGCCGGCGCCCCCGCCCCCGTCGGCATGGTCTGGAGCGAGGGCAGCCGACAGGGCGAGCACCGGATGTTCGACGTGGCGGAGCCGACGGAGGCCGAGCCGTACCAGGGCCCGTGGCTGATCCCCCAGTGGCGGACGCAGCGGATCCTGCTGTCCCGCCTGCGGGAGCTTGGCGGCGACGTCACCTTCGGCCGCGAACTGGCGGGACTGGCCCAGGACACGGACGGCGTGACCGCCTCCTTCACCACCGGCCCCGAGGTCCGCGCCCGCTACGCCGTGGCCGCCGACGGGGGCCGCTCCACCGTGCGGCGCCTCCTCGGCATCGGGATGACCGGCGAGACCGTCGACCCGAGCCCGACCCTGGTCGCCGACATCCGCGTCCCGGCGCTCGACCGCGACAACTGGCACCTGTTCCCACCGTCCGGCGAGCACGGCTTCATGGCGCTCTGCCCGCTCCCGGGCACCGAGGACTTCCAGCTCGCCGCCGACTTCCCGGACCCCGGCACAGCGGTCGATCTCTCCCTGGACGGCATCCGCACACTCGTCGCCGCCCGCTCCCACCTCACCCCCGAGGACGTGACCGAGGTCGGCTGGTCCTCGGACTTCCGGCCGCGGGCAGCTCTCGCCGACCGCTTCCGCGAGGGGCGCGTGTTCCTCGCCGGGGACGCCGCGCACGTGCACTCGCCCGCCGGGGGCCAGGGCCTCAACACCAGCGTCCAGGACGCGTACAACCTGGGCTGGAAGCTGGGCGCGGTGGTACACGGCGCGGCACGGGACGCCCTGCTGGACACGTACGAGGAGGAGCGGCGCCCGGTGGCCGCGGCCATGCTCGGCCTCTCCACCCGGGTGCACCGGGGCGAGCAGCGCCGGGGCCGGGCCACCCAGCAGCTGGACCTCGGCTACCGGGGCGCCTCCCTCAGCGTCGACACCCGCGAGAACCTGCCCCCGGACGCCCTGCGTGCCGGTGACCGCGCCCCCGACGGCCGGCGCGGCGGCACACGCCTCTTCGACACCTTCCGCGGCCCGCACTGGACCCTGCTCACCGTCGGCGCGGACACCCCGGCGGAGCTGCCACCGCTGCAGAACGTACGCCGGGTCCACATCCCGCCCTACGAGCCCTACGGCACCGGCGTCTTCCTCGTCCGCCCCGACGGCCATGTCGGCTGGGCGGGCGAGACCCCGGCCGGCCTCACCGCGTACGCGGCCGCGGCGGGTCTCACCCAGGGCGGCGCGGCACGTCCTGCCTAGGCGCTGCTCGCCAGCGACAGCTTGACCGCGAACCCGAGGAACATCGCCCCCGCCGCCGAGGTGGCACCCGCCGACAGCGCCCTGCGCCGGCGGAAGGTGGCGGCCAGCCTGGTGCCGCTGAATATCAGCGCGCTCAGATAGAGGAAGCTGGCGATCTGCGCGAGCGCGCCGAGCACGACGAAGGAGAGGGCCGGGTAGGCGTACGCGGGATCCACGAACTGCACGAAGAAGGCGACGAAGAACAGGATCGCCTTGGGGTTGAGCAGACTGGTGACCAGGGCCCGCCGGAACGGCCGTTCCCCCTCGCCGGCCTCGGCCCCCGCCCCCTCGGCCGACCGCTCGTGGCGGCCGCGCCACATCCCCCACGCGGCCCGCAGCATCCCCACCGCCAGCCAGGACAGATATCCGGCGCCCGCGTACTTCACGATGCCGAACAGCACGGCGTTGGCCTGCAGCAGCGAGGCCACCCCCGCCGCCGACAGGGTCATCAGCACGGCGTCGCCGACCCACACCCCGGCAGCGGCCCGGTACCCGGTCCGTATCCCGCGCCGGGCCGCCACGGACAGCACGTAGAGGGAGTTGGGGCCGGGCAGGAGGACGATCAGGACGAGTCCCGCCAGATAGGTGGGAAGGTCAGTGACACCGAACATGCACAGGAGTGTCGCACGGGGGTATGACACCCGGCTCAGGCGATACCGGTCAGAACGCGTCGCTGGGGACGTACGTGCCCCAGACCTCCCGCAGCGCGTTGCACACCTCTCCGACGGTGGCACGGGCCTTGAGGGCCTCCCGCATCGGATAGAGGACGTTGTCCTCGCCCTCGGCGGCCTTCTTCAGGGCGGCGAGGGCGGCGTCGACGGCCGCCCGGTCCCGCTCCGCACGCAGCTTCGCCAGCCGCTCCGCCTGCTGGGCCTCGATGGCGGGGTCCACCCGCAGCGGCTCGTAGGGCTCCTCCGCGTCGAGCTGGAACCGGTTGACGCCGACCACGACCCGTTCGCCGGAGTCGGTCTCCTGCGCGATCCGGTAGGCGGAGCGTTCGATCTCGCCCTTCTGGAAGCCCTGCTCGATGGCGGCGACCGCGCCGCCCAGCTCCTCGACCTTCCGCATCAGTCCGACGGCCGCCGCCTCCACGTCGTCGGTCATCGTCTCGACGACGTACGAACCCGCGAACGGGTCCACCGTGGCCGTCACGTCCGTCTCGTAGGCCAGAACCTGCTGCGTACGCAGGGCGAGGCGGGCGCTCTTGTCGGTCGGGAGGGCGATCGCCTCGTCGAAGGAGTTGGTGTGCAGGGACTGGGTGCCGCCCAGCACGGCCGCGAGGCCCTGGACGGCCACGCGGACGAGGTTGACCTCCGGCTGCTGGGCCGTCAGCTGCACCCCGGCCGTCTGGGTGTGGAAGCGGAGCATCAGGGACTTGGGGTTCCGCGCACCGAACTCCTCCCGCATCACCCGGGCCCAGATCCTGCGCGCCGCGCGGAACTTGGCGACCTCCTCCAGGATCGTCGTGCGGGCGACGAAGAAGAACGAGAGACGGGGGGCGAAGTCGTCGACGTCCATCCCCGCCGCCACCGCCGTGCGCACGTACTCGATGCCGTCGGCCAGGGTGAACGCGATCTCCTGTGCGGGAGAGGCGCCCGCCTCGGCCATGTGGTAGCCGGAGATCGAGATGGTGTTCCACTTCGGGATCTCTGCCCTGCAGTACTGGAAGATGTCCGCGATCAGGCGCAGGGAGGGCTTGGGCGGGAAGATGTACGTCCCGCGCGCGATGTACTCCTTCAGCACGTCGTTCTGGATCGTTCCCGTGAGCCGCTCGGCCGGCACCCCCTGCTCCTCGCCGACCAGCTGGTACATCAGCAGCAACAGGGCGGCGGGCGCGTTGATCGTCATCGACGTCGAGACCTCGTCCAGCGGGATGCCGTCGAACAGCACCCGCATGTCCTCGACCGAGTCGATCGCCACGCCCACCTTGCCGACCTCGCCGTGCGCGATCGGGGCGTCGGAGTCGTGGCCCATCTGGGTGGGCAGGTCGAAGGCGACCGACAGCCCCGTCGTGCCGTTGGCGATCAGCTGCCGGTAGCGCGCGTTGGACTCCACCGCCGTGCCGAACCCCGCGTACTGACGCATCGTCCAGGGCCGCCCGGTGTACATCGACGGGTAGACACCACGGGTGTAGGGGTAGGCGCCCGGTTCGCCGAGACGGTCCGCCGGATCCCAGTCCCGCAGCGCCTCCGGCCCGTACACCGGCTCGATGGGCAGTCCGGACTCCGACTCGCGCGCCATGGTGTGTGCCTCCGTCTTGTCGCCGGTTCGGACACTCGCTTGTTACTCACCAGTACTGATCCCCGCGACGGACTGTAGCGGCGCGTCAGCACCCGGTGGGGTGGGCCCGGCTGGGACCTTGCTCACAACCATGCCCGTTTGTTCGCGGCGGGTCACGTCCGGGAAACCTGTCCGGGAGAGTGACCGGACGCGGCCGATCATGAGACGACGGGGGCCTCGATGCGTACCAAGGACATGCGGAGATCGATGGCCGCGCTCGCGGCACTCGCCCTGGCCGGCGCCTGCACGGCCACGGGGATCGAGGTGCACGGTGACCAGCGCGGGCCCGTACGCGTCGACGTGACGGGCACACCGAGCGGCACACCGAAGCGGGGCGCCGACGAGGCCGCCGGCGGTGGCACGGTCGACGGGAACACCGGCGGCGACCGTGACGGTGACAGCGACGGCAAGGGAGGCCGGGGACAGACCCCGCCGCCCAGGGCGTCCCCCTCCCCCACCCCCACCGTCGCCCCCACGGTGCTCTGGGCCAAGGGGGACGAGGGGCTGGACGTACGGGAGCTGCAGGCGCGGCTGCGGCAGATCGCGTGGCTCTTCACCGGGCCCACGGGGACGTACGACGACCTGACCGTCCAGGCGGTCAGGGGCTTCCAGGGCAAGCGCGGACTGCCGCGGACCGGAAAGACGGACAGCGTCACCTGGGCCCGGCTGCTGAACATGACACGGGAGCCCGGCAAGTGGGACCTGTACGCGTACGGCGGACAGCCGGCCGCGTCGCCCGACCCGCGCTGTCTGACCGGGCGGGCGCTGTGCATCAGCAAGACGAGCCGCACGCTGCGCTGGATGGTGGACGGCCGGACCCTGACGACGGTCGAGGTCCGCTTCGGCTCGGAGTACACGCCGACCCGCGAGGGCCTCTTCCACGTCTACTTCAAGTCCCGTGATCACTGGTCGACCCTGTACGACACCCCGATGCCGTACGCGATGTTCTTCAGCGGCGGCCAGGCGGTCCACTACTCCGCCGACTTCGCGGCCCGCGGCTACTACGGGGCCTCGCACGGCTGCGTCAACGTCCGGGACAAGGCGGCGATCGCACAACTGTTCGCACAGGTCAGAAGCGGCGACAAAGTCGTCGTGTACTGGTGACGACTGTGGCTGGAGTGATGTGCGTCACAGGATGCATAGCGGGAAGGTGTCCCGCGCGTCAGGAGGAGTGCGGGGGACCACGGGGGAATCACGGGGGTGATGGGGCGCGGGGGGGAACGGGGGGAAATGTCCCCCCCCGTCCCAAGTTCCCGCACCAGAGGTCCCGGGGGAAACCCCGCTCTTTTTCACGGCCCACTGCCCACCTGCTCCCTCCCTCCCTCCCCCGGGATG
>NZ_JBVIYK010000003.1:544435-801048 GCF_055592645.1 Streptomyces sp. NPDC041108
AAGAGTGGGGGGTTCCCCCGGGGGGGGGGAGGTGGGTGGGGGAGCGGGGGGGGACAGGGGGGGGGGGGGATCGGGGGCGCGACCGGGCGCCCCCCCCCCCCCCCCCGCCGAGGTGCACGAGCCGTAGGTACGGGGGGAACCCCGGCTCTGTGCGACGGCCGATGACCAGTCGGCTCACTCATTACTGCGCCGGGGCGGCCCAAAGTGTTACCCGCTCCGCGAAAGAATTCGTAGCGGATATGAAAACGCAGGTCAGGAGGGGTGCGTGAGGGTCGCTCGGGTGAGGGCGGGGGCCGCTTCGAAGCCGATCGGGGTCACCGCCGCGAACTGACCGCGGTGACCGTTGCCACCGTCGCCCTTGCCGCCCTTGTTCCCCTTGCCGCCCTGGTGGCCCTTGTTCTTGCCACCCTTGCCCTTGCCCTTGCCGTTCCCGTGACCGTTGCCGTGCCGGTGGCCGCTGCCGTCGCCCTCGGCCTTCCCGCTTCCGTTCCCGTGACGGCCCTTGCCGTTCCCGTTCCCGTGACGGCCCTTGCCGTGGTGCGAGTCGTCGTCATCGTCGGAGCCGTTGCCGGTCCGCGCGTCCTTGCCGCCGCCGTCCGTCCGCCCGTCGGTGTCCGACGCGCCGGTCCCGGTGCCCCCGCCCGCTGCCGTGCCGCCCCACCGCTTCGCCTTGCCGGAGCTGCCGGGGTTGCCCGCGCCGCCGGCCAGGACGCCTTCGCAGTAGCGCTTCAGCTGCCCCTTGCCCCTGCCGCCCGCCGCGTCCTCCAGGCCGCGTCGGCGGTCGGCGTCCAGCTCCTTGCCGTCGCGGACGTCACGGCAGGCGGAGAGCAGGTTCTTCCGCCACTGCCGGGTGGACTCATCGCCCTGCCCTCCGGCACCGGACCGCTTGTCCTCGTCGGTGTCGCCGGTTCCGTCGCCGGAGGGGGCGTCGCCCTTCGAGGTGGCGTCCGCAGACGGGTCGGGTGTCACCCCGCCCCACGCCCCGCGCCTGTCGTCGCCCTTGCCGGTGTTCGGCGACGGCGACATCAGCGGCCGGTCCGGCGACCGGCCGGCGGAGACGGTGGCGGAGGGTTCCGGTTCCTCGCCGTGGAACGCGCTCAGCGCGCCGCCGCCGGCCACCACCGTGACCCCGCCGAGCATCCCGGCGGCCACCGCCGCGACCAGCCCGAACCGCACGGGACGGCCCCAGCGGCCCCGGCGGCCGTCGGGTCCGGCGGGCGTCCGCACGGGACGGCCGAGGTGTACGACACCCGCGTCGGCCGTGGGCGAGGCGGTGGTGTGCGGGCGGCCGCCACGACCGTGATCCGCGGCCCGGGCGCTCTCACCGGAGTGGGCCGCAGAGCCCGGCCGGGCCGTACGGGCGGTCCGGAAGGCGGCCAACGCGGCTTCCTCGCCCGGGAGTTCGGGATCCCGCGCGGGTTCGGGCGCGCCCTCGGCGGCCAGGGCTTCGAGCGCCTCGGCGAGCCGGTCGGCACGAGCACGGATGTGGGCGTCGACGGCTTCGAGCGGCTCCCCGCTCAGCAGCCGCTCCGCGGCGTCGCGGTTCAGCCACCTGTACTGCTCGTCGGCCATCACACATCCTTCTGCGTCCGCGAACGCGTATGCGTCACACCGGCGGACGTGGCCGCGCGCACACGCGCGGCTCTCGGTCGGGGTACGGCGTCCAGCGGGTCGCCGGGTTCCGGGTCGGCCTCCGAAGCCGTCTCCGGATTCTCCCCGATCAGTTCGGCGAGCCGTTTCAGCCCCCGGTGCGCGGCCGTCCGTACGGCGCCCGGGCGCTTGCCCAGTGTCTCCGCGGCGGTCTTGGCGTCGAGGCCGACCACGACGCGCAGGACCACCGCCTCCGCCTGGTCCTGGGGCAGCTGGGCGATCAGCGAGAGCGTACGGCCGGTCGCCAGGGCCTCCATCGCCTCGCCGGCCGTGTCGGACTCGGCCGGCTTGGCGGTCAGCTCGGTCTCGTCGCCGCCTATCGCGGGCCTGCGGCCCCGCATGCGTATGTGGTCGAGGGCCCGGTTGCGGGCGATCCGCGCGGCCCAGCCGCGGAACCGGTCGGCGTCTCCGCTGAACCTGTCCAGGTCACGGGCGATCTGCAGCCAGGACTCGGAGGTGACGTCCTCCGCGTCCGGGTCGCCGACCAGCGTCCGCACGTACCCGAGCAGCCGCGGGTGCACCGAGCGGTACACAGTCCGGAACGCGGTCTCGTCCCCGTCCTGTGCCGCAAGCACCGCGGCAGTCAGCTCCGCGTCGTCCCCCAGCACCCACGCGCCCCTTCCTCGATCGATGGTCGCGGTCTCGGGACCGCTGTGGTTGCGGTGGTCTTCCGCCATCCACGATCCGGCGCGAAAGGCACGTTACGGCCTGAAACCGCTGACCGTCCATGTCCGTAGAACATGCAACTGACTCGTGATGCGGAGAGGTGTGACAGAAAACGCGGGGGCGGCGCTGTAGGTAGTACGGGTCGCCGCGCGGCCCGTGCCGCGCGACGGTCGGGGCCTCTCCTGTGGGGGGTGGCGGCCCCGGCCGTTGCCATCGGCGGAGTCGGCCGGGTGTCTTGCGAGTACGGGGGTCTTGCGAGCACGCCGGCCTCACTTCGTTTCCGGGGCCCGCACCTCGCCGCGCGGCTTCCGTCCCGTGCCCGTGGGGCCGCGTTCCGCGACGGGCGGCTTGCGTACCCCGTCCGGCGGGCCGGGCTCGTCCGGGGCCCCCGACGCGCCGGGACGCGAGGACGGCCCCCGCGTATCACCCTTGCCCTTGCCGCTGCTGTTGCCGCTGCCGTGCGGCCGGTCGCCGCCGTCGCGCTGCCGGCCGGTCCTGTCGGGCTGCCCGGACGCGGCGGGTCGCCGGTCCGGGTCGGGGCGGTCGGCCGTGGCGGGGCCGGGACGGACGGGAGCGCCGTCCGTCGTACGGGGACGCCGGTCACCGCCTGCGTCGCCCGTGTGCTCTCGGCCG
This sequence comes from Streptomyces sp. NPDC041108, assembly GCF_055592645.1. Lineage (NCBI taxonomy): Bacteria > Bacillati > Actinomycetota > Actinomycetes > Kitasatosporales > Streptomycetaceae > Streptomyces > Streptomyces sp. NPDC041108. Next base: position 547,385 of record NZ_JBVIYK010000003.1, read on the forward strand.
CCGCCCCCGTCGTCACGTGCGGCCGAGCCGATCGCCGCGAAGGCGACTCCGCCGAGCGTGAGACTGGCCAGCAGTACGGCCAGGGTGGTGCGGATCGAGAGCTGCACACGACGACGCGCGTTCGGCCGCCAGTCGTCGCGCCGCCGGGTGCGAGCGGTACGCGCCCCTCTCTCCCACACCGCCCGAAAGGCCGCCACCGCCCGCGCCTCCCCCACGCTGTCGGCCCCCGCACCACCGCGTACGGCGGCGGCGAGGAGGGAGTCGACGGAGGGGATGGCGACGGAGGAGGTGGCGACGCCGGGACCGGCGGGCCCCTGGCCCTCGCGCCCCACCCTGTCGTGGACCTCCCCCTCACGGACCTCGCCCGCGCGGCGTCCGTCGCCCCCGGCCGGATCCGTCCTCCGCGACGGCATCTCGTGCCCTTCCCTCTCGGCGTGCGCGTGGCCGCGGTGGCCGGTGTCCTCGCCGCCGAGGCCGTCGTCGCTGTCGGTCATCTCGACTCCCCCAGCGTCCGGGAGCCGTCATCCGTCACACCCTCGGCCCGGAGGAGCTGGGCGAGGCGCTTCAGTCCCCGGTGGGTGGCCGTACGGACCGCGCCGGGGCGTTTGCCCAGGACACGGGCGGCGGCGGGGCCGTCGAGGCCGACGACGACACGCAGCAGTACGGCCTCGGCCTGATCGCGCGGCAACCGGGCGACGAGGGCGAGCGCCTGTTCGGTGGACAGGGTCTCCAGGGCCTGGTCCTGGGTATTGTGCGTGCCCGGCAGTTCCAGCAGGTCGTTCTCCAGGGCGGTCGCCCGGGGCCGCACCTTCTGGCGCCGCAGATGGTCCAGGGCCCGGTGCCGGGCGATGGTCGCGCTCCAGCCCCGGAAGCCGGCGCCGTCCCCCTTGAACCGCCCGAGGTCCCGCGCGATCTCCAGCCAGGCGTCCGAGGCGACGTCCTCCGCGTCGTCCCCGACGATTCCGCGCAGGTACCCCAGCAGGCCGGGATGCACGAGCCGGTACGCCACCGCGAACGCGGCCTCGTCCCCGGCCTGGGCCCGCGCGACGGCCGCGCCCAGCTCCCCGTCGTACGCCTGCACGCGCCGAGGTTCCCCTCCCTGGCCGCAGGCTGTCCGAGCCAGTGCCGCGTCGGTGCCGGGATGGCGTTGCGGGGACCGTCCCGGCCGCCGCGAAGCCCCCATGGTCATCTGCGTCCCGCTCCGCGGAAGTGTCACACCGTCAACCGCCGCCACGGCGTCCCCTCCGGCGGCGCGAGGCACCCGTCCGAGGCCGCGGAGAGAAGCACGAGAGGCCCCGCTCACCCGCGGCGGCGAACCTCCCCACGTCAGCCGGACGACATCGCGTCACGGCACAGCAGCCGCAGCGAGCCCTCACCGGCGAAACAGCGCCGGGCCTCGTCCAGCGGATCCCAGTAGCGGCCGTCCCAGGTCCGCACCCAGAACTCCCCGCCCGACTGGACCCACTCGCCGCCGGCCCACCGCACGACGACCTCGCCCCCGTACGCCCCGAACCCCCGCAACGCCCGCTCCACGGCGGCGTAGGGCGCGCCCTCCCGTCGTATCTCCTCGATCATCCGGTCCACCCGCCACAGACTCTGCGTCGAGTAGTCGAGACGCACCCGCGCCCCTTCCCGCATCATCGCCACCGCGTCGGCCGCCCACCGAAGGGGCTTCGCCGCGCTCGCGGGCCGGCTGTCGTGGCCGTCCCGCTCGCCGAGGCTCCCCGGCACGCCGGAGGCGCCGCCCGAACTGAATGTCTGCTGTGCGCTCACACTCGGGAAAGCGCCCGCTCCGCACGAGACGTTTCGCGATTTCGGCGCGTGCGCGACACCGGCGCAGGACCGCCACACCCGCCCTCAGGACACCCACAGGACCCGCCAGGGAACCGAGGTTTACCGCCGCGCCCCCCGCGCCCGCCGTGACACGACCGCCCGCAGCACCCGCCGGCCCTCGGTGGCCGCGCCCAGCGCCTGCCGCACCCCCACCGCCCCGTGCTGCGCGAGCAGTTCGAGCACGACGACCTGCCGGCGCAGCTCGGCGGCGACGAGATGGGAGGCTCCCTCGGTACGGCCCGCACGGCAGGCCGCCACCGAGTCGTCGCCCCCGGCGTCCAGCGGGTCGAGCAACTGATGGATCCTCAGGGCGGAGACGGAGCAGATCTCCGCCCACGCACGCAGCGCGTCCCCGGACCGCTCGCCGGGAACCGCGTCGAGCATCCGACGGGCCAGCAGAACCGCCTCCTCACCCGAGGCGGAGCCATCAGCGCCGGCGCCGGCCCCGGCGCGGGCATCGGCATCGGCATCGGCATCGGCCGAGGCCAGTTCACCCCGCGCCTTCGCCACCTTCTCGCCCCACCCCTGCCCGTCGTCCGCCAGCTCCGCCCAGAGCGGACGCAGGACCTCGTCGTCGCCCCCGAGAAGCGGTACGCAGCGGTCCAAACAAGCCAATCCGCTTGCCGCCAGACCGCGTTCGTCGGCCTGGGCCAACAGCTCCACCAGGCTCATCACGCCTCCCCTGTATCCCGCTCGACCACACCCCGGTTATACGGAGCCCGCACTTCCCCTTACTGCGTGCGACGGCACGGGAGTGTCACAGAGGGACGACCCCGAGCCGGTCGAGCAACCGGAACAGAATGTTTTCAGCCAAGGGGTCCGCCGGTCCAGGCTCTGAGGTCAACACATCGACCAGTACCCGCGCGTCGACGGCCCGCCCGGCCTCCGCGGCCCAGGCCACGGCACGCTCCGCGGCGTCACGCGGTTCGAGGAAGTAGTCCTCGACGGTGAGCCCCTCACCGTCGCCCAGATACGCGGCCATGGCCCGCCGCGCGAGACACGTGGTCCACGCCCCGCTCTCCGGCCCGGCGGCCTCGACGACCACACAGTCGCTGTCCATCACGTAGCCGAACAGCGCGGGCGCCCCCGTCTCCCGGGCCAGCGCGTTCATGTTCCCGACGTCGCCGGTGCCCGCGGTCCCACCCTCGGCCCCGGCGCCCGGCGCGCCCGTCGGGTACGCCCACACCTGCCAGTCGCCGGCCGCCGTCGCACACAGCGTCAGACCCTTGGCCCGGCCCAGCGCGCCCAGCTCGGCGAGGGGCTGCCCGCTCCTGGCCACGACGTAGTACCCCCAGTACCCCATAACGGGAATACACCACACATGTACGGCAGTTCGCCCCCGGAATCGGGCAATCCGCTCAGACGGTGACGGGTTCCGGTTCGCGCGGACCGCTGCGCGCCCGGTCGTCCTGCATCCGCGTGAGCGCGAGGACGAAGAGGGCGGCGAACACCGCCGCCACGATCTCGAGGGAGTCCGCGAACAGCATCTGCCGGGCGGCCAGTCGGTATTCCTCGATCTCCTCCGCCCTGAGGTACGCCCTGTCCCCGGCCTCTCCCGCGAACAGGCTGAGCAGCCACAGCGTCCACCAGGTGTTGACGAGCGCGTGCGACCGCGGCTTCTCCCACGGGCTGCTCGCGTCCCAGCAGTCGATCGCGATCCGGCGCGGGAACCACAGGTTCACCACCGGCACGAACCAGGCGCCGATCGCCCAGCCCCGCTTCTTCCGGTGCCCGAAGGGGTCGAACACCTCGGCGTTGACCCGCACCCGGTGGAACCAGACGAGGAAGACGACGATCGTGGCGACGTAGGTGAGCGTCTGGAGGACGCCCGCCAGCGCGACGAGCCCGTCCGCCCGGTCGGAGTCGTTCTCCAGGGCCACGCTCCAGTCCTCGCCGGCCAGCCGGTCCGACACGTCGAGGAGCGTGAGGTCCGCCCACACCGCGACCACGTCGGCGGCGGCGACCGCCCCGAGCAGGATCGCCACCGCCCGCCCGAGCCCCACCGGCGACCGCAGCCAGGCGGGGCCGTGGGGCGACTGGATGGGCAGCTCGTCATGCGTGGCGCGCGGCAGGGCGACCTGATGCGGACCAGCCGCCTCGCACTGCCGGCACAGCTCTCCGCCGGGTGCCGCCGCGTGGTTCCCGCAGCGCGCGCAGTTCATCGTGAAACCCCCGTGTGATCGAAACACGCCGACCGCGGTCCTCCCCAGACCCTCACGCTCGGCGATCAGAACACGCGGAACATACGATTCACCGGCCCCGCCCGTCCACCCGATTCCGCCCCACGAAGGCTTCCGCAGCCCACCGGCCCACCGACCCCCCGAGCCCCCGGCCCTCGGACCTCCGGCGCCCGGCCCTCCGCCTCCCGGCCCCCGCCTCAGCTCACCTTCCCCGCCAGCTCCCGGAACTGCGCCCAGCTCAGCGCCGGCTTCCCGGGATCCCACAGCTTCTGCGACAGCGCCCGCAGCGGCATCCGCACGCCCGCCGCGACCTGTGCCTCGGTCTGCCGGTTCGCGAGGTCGCACCAGACGGCGAACGAACCGCCGAGGATCTGGTCGTCGTACCGGGCCGGGACGGCGGTCGTGCCCCGCAGCACCCGTGGCGTCCAGGACTCGTAGATGCGCTGCCCGGTCGGGTAGAAGAACTGGTTGGGCTCGCCGAGGACGTAGTACAGGTATTCGTCGTTGTAGTTGATCACCTGCCGCCCGGCGCTCAGGTACTCCACGGGCGGGCGCGCCCCGATCTCCTTGCCCGTCCAGTAGGCGACCTGGATCGACTTGTCCGCCTGGACCGAGCCGCCCCGGAAGAACCCGTCGTTCCAGGCCCGTACGGTCCGGTCGTGGCCGCGCATCACCTTGGCTCGGTCGTTGAGCCAGCCGGTCGCGAGGTCGGCGACGGTCGCGCCGGCGCCGTACTTCTGCCGCGCGGCGGCGGCCAGCTGCGGGTAGGACGCCTCGGGGTTCGACACCATCAGCGCCCGGTACTCGTCCCCGCCGAGATGCCAGTACGCGCCCTTGAACAGACCGGCGTACTCGTCGAGCAGCTCGTCCACCACCACGGCCGACCTCGGGTTGGCGATGTCGACGGCCCCGCTCGCGGCCACGCCCTGGGTGTTCCTCAGCTGCAGCCCCGGATTGCCCGCGATCACGGCCCCCAGATGTCCCGGGGAGTCGATCTCCGGTACGACCTGGATGTGCCGGCTCTCCGCGAGCGCCAGGATCTTCCGTACCTGGGCCTTGGTGAGGTGCTGCCGGGACACCACCTCGGGGTGGCTCGTGGACTCGATCCGGAAGCCCTGGTCGTCGGAGAAGTGCAGGCCGAGCTGGTTGTACTTCAGGTCGCCCAGCTCACGGATACGGTCCTCGATCCAGCCCGCCGTGAAGTGCTTGCGCGCGATGTCGAGCATGAACCCGCGCTGCGGCTTGGCCGGCTCGTCCCGGACGACGCCCTCCGGTGCCGTACCGCCGCCGCGGACCTCCTGCTTCAGGGTGCGCGTCCCGTAGAAGACCCCCGCCTCGGCGGGCGCGGCGATGCGCACCCGCCGGTTCTTCACGGTCAGCGTGTACGCCTCCGACCTCGGCGCGTCCGCCCCGGTCAGCGCCAGCTCCACGTCCCCGTCCCGGGGCCGCGCCTCCCCCGCGTAGGCGAGCCCCAGCTCCCCGGCGGTCAGCCGCCCCTCGTCGGCCAGCGCGGCGTTCCGTACGACGACCCGGCCGCCCTCGGCGGGCTTCCAGCCGGGGCCGCGGGCCGCCTCGTGCTGCCGTACGGCAGGGATGGTCCGCGGCTTCTGGGACAGCGGGTAGGAGCGCGAGGGCGACGGAGGGGCGGCCGGGGCCTTCTCGGCGGCGTTCACCGACGACCGCGCCCGCGACGGCTCCGAGCCGCCGGGGGTGCGTGTCCCGTCGCCCGGCCACACGGTCACGGCCACCGCGACCGCGCCGCCCGCCAGGACGGCCCCCGTACCCAGGAGCAACCCTTTCGACGTGATCGCCGTCTTCCTGCGGGGTGCCCTGCGCCGGCCTCGGTTCACGACGCGCCCCCGGTCCGGGTCCCGGTTCCGGTCAGCATCCACGACATCTCACGCACCTCTCGCCCGCACTGTCCCCCGCTCCTCGTCCGGCCCTCTCCCGGCCGTGTCCCGACTTCCCGGCTCTCTCGCGAGCCCTGCTCCCGAACCTACGACGTTCCACCGTCCCATCCGTCCACCACAGGTTCCGAAACTCTCCCGTTCGGGTGAATTTCGGGCATCGAACGGACAGCCCATGACCCGCCTCGGTAACGTGGTGGCACCTTTCGCACAGCCTGCCCAACCCGACCCATCTGCCCAGTCGGCCCCTACGCACCGCCGAGGAACCACGCTGCCTCCGCACCGTCTCCCCCACCTCCCCGGCCAGGTCGCCCTACCGCAGCAGGTCCGCACCCCCGGCCCGTCGGCCCTGGAGTGGTTCAACCACGCCCCCGCCGACACGGTCCGCCAGACCCTCCTCACCTGCCTGCGCAGCCTCCGCTGGGCCCACCGCCTCACCGCTCACCGCCCCTACCCCGACCTGGACGCCCTGCTCGCCGCGTCGGACGAGGCGGCGTACGACCTCACGGCGACCGACCTGGCGGAGGCACTGGCCGGCGAGACCCTCCCGGTCCTCCCCGACGACACCTACGGCGTGGCCCACACCGCCCTGAACGCCGCGCACGCCGCCTACGAGGCCCGCTTCGGCCACGTCTTCGTGATCTCCCAGGCCGCCGCCCGCCCGGACGAACTCCTCGACCGCACCCTGGAGGGCATCCGCTCCCGCCTGGCCAACGATCCGGAGGAGGAACGGGTAGTGGTGGCCGAGGAACTGCGCCGCCTGGCGAAGGAGCGCCTCACCGCCCTCGTGACCACCCGGAGAACCCACGTCTGAGGGAGCGGGGAACCGCGCGAGAAGGCCCCGCCCGCCCGCACCCGAGCAGCGCACAGGCACCCCCGCCCCGGATGCCGCCCGCTACTCACCCTTACGTGCACCTTTGTATGCCAGTTTGATCACACCAACCCTCCCGGCTCAATCCAAGTGCAACGACGTCGCTACCATGGCCGGGGCCGGTGGACCGTACCCGGCCGGGTCAGACCGACAAGCAAGCCGGCCGGCCCCAATCCCCGCTCCCGGAGGGTTCTTCCGTGCCGGCTGGAACGCTGTACCGCGGCCGGGAAGGAATGTGGTCCTGGGTGGCTCATCGAGTCACCGGCGTCCTCATCTTCTTCTTCCTGTTCGTACACGTGCTGGACACCGCTCTCGTCCGCGTCTCCCCCGACGCCTACGACAAGGTCGTGGCCACGTACAAGACGCCGATCGTCGCGCTGCTGGAGTACGGCCTCGTCGCCGCCATCCTCTTCCACGCGCTCAACGGTCTTCGGGTCATCGCCGTCGACTTCTGGTCGAACGGCCCCCGTCACCAGAAGACGATGCTGTGGTCCGTCGTCGGCATCTGGCTGGTGCTGATGATCGGGGCCCTGTACCCCGTTCTCGGCCACGCCGTCCGTGAAGTCTTCGGGAGCTGAGACAGATGTCCGCCACTGAAACCACCGCATCCGGCATCGGCCCCGTCGAGGGCGCCGGGGAACTGTCGGGCTACAGCCCCGACAACCCGGCCCCCTTCATCGAGCCGCCCCGCAAGCGCACGAAGAAGACCCCGAGGTCCACCCGCGGCAACTTCGAGATGGCCGCATGGCTCTTCATGCGGCTGTCCGGCATCGTCCTGGTCGTCCTGGTCATCGGCCACCTGGTCATCCAGCTCGTCCTCGACGGCGGCGTCTCCAAGATCGGCTTCGCGTTCGTCGCGGGCCGCTGGGCCTCCCCGTTCTGGCAGACCTGGGACCTGCTGATGCTGTGGCTCGCCATGCTGCACGGCGCCAACGGCCTGCGTACGGTCATCAACGACTACGCGGAGCGCCCGAACACCCGCCTGTGGCTGAAGGGCCTGCTCTACACCGCCACGGTGTTCACCATCCTGCTGGGCACGCTGGTGATCTTCACCTTCGACCCGAACATCCGCTAGGCACGGGGCTGAGGCAACCGATCATGAAGATCCACAAGTACGACACCGTCATCGTCGGCGCCGGCGGCGCCGGAATGCGCGCGGCGATCGAGTCGACGCAGCGCAGCCGCACCGCCGTGCTGACCAAGCTGTACCCCACCCGCTCCCACACGGGCGCCGCGCAGGGCGGCATGGCCGCCGCGCTCGCCAACGTGGAGGAGGACAACTGGGAGTGGCACACCTTCGACACGGTCAAGGGCGGTGACTACCTGGTCGACCAGGACGCCGCCGAGATCCTGGCGAAGGAGGCCATCGACTCCGTCCTCGACCTGGAGAAGATGGGCCTGCCGTTCAACCGGACGCCCAACGGCACGATCGACCAGCGCCGCTTCGGCGGTCACAGCCGGAACCACGGCGAGGCCCCGGTCCGCCGCTCCTGCTACGCGGCCGACCGCACCGGTCACATGATCCTCCAGACGCTGTACCAGAACTGCGTGAAGCACGGCGTGGAGTTCTTCAACGAGTTCTACGTCCTGGACCAGCTGATCACCGAGGTCGACGGCGTCAAGAAGTCCGCCGGTGTCGTGGCCTACGAGCTGGCGACCGGCGAGATCCACGTCTTCCAGGCGAAGTCCGTGATCTACGCGTCCGGCGGCTGCGGCAAGTTCTTCAAGGTGACGTCGAACGCGCACACCCTCACCGGTGACGGCCAGGCGGCCGTGTACCGCCGGGGTCTGCCGCTGGAGGACATGGAGTTCTTCCAGTTCCACCCGACCGGCATCTGGCGCATGGGCATCCTGCTGACGGAGGGCGCCCGCGGTGAGGGCGGCATCCTCCGCAACAAGGACGGCGAGCGCTTCATGGAGAAGTACGCGCCGGTCATGAAGGACCTCGCGTCCCGTGACGTCGTCTCCCGCTCCATCTACACGGAGATCCGGGAGGGCCGCGGCTGCGGTCCCGAGGGCGACCACGTCTACCTCGACCTCACGCACCTCCCGCCGGAGCAGCTGGACGCCAAGCTCCCGGACATCACCGAGTTCGCGCGGACGTACCTCGGCATCGAGCCCTACACGGACCCGATCCCGATCCAGCCGACCGCGCACTACGCCATGGGCGGCATCCCGACGAACGTCGAGGGTGAGGTCCTGATCGACAACACCACCGTCGTCCCGGGCCTGTACGCCGCCGGTGAGGTCGCCTGCGTCTCCGTGCACGGCGCCAACCGTCTCGGCACGAACTCGCTGCTCGACATCAACGTGTTCGGCAAGCGGGCGGGCATCGCGGCCGCCGCCTACGCGCAGACGGCCGACTTCGTCGAGCTGCCGGAGAACCCGGAGTCGCTCGTCGTCGAGCAGATCGAGCGCCTGCGCTCGGCCACCGGCAACGAGCGCGTGGCGGAGCTGCGGCGCGAGCTGCAGGAGACCATGGACGCCAACGTCATGGTGTTCCGCACCGAGCAGACGATCAAGACGGCCGTCGAGAAGATCGCCGAGCTGCGGGCGCGGTACAAGAACGTGGCGATCCAGGACAAGGGCCGCCGGTTCAACACCGACCTCCTGGAGGCCATCGAGCTGGGCAACCTGCTCGACCTGGCCGAGGTCATGGCCGTGTCGGCGCTCGCCCGGAAGGAGTCCCGCGGCGGTCACTACCGCGAGGACTACCCCAACCGCGACGACGTCAACTTCATGCGTCACACCATGGCGTACCGCGAGGTCGGCGACGACGGCTCCGAGACCGTCCGCCTCGACTACAAGCCGGTCGTCCAGACCCGCTACCAGCCGATGGAGCGTAAGTACTGATGGCAACCCCGACCCTGGACAAGGCGGACGCGGCCGGCAGCCCCGAGCCCGGCTTCGCCGACTCCCCGTACATCACGGTCACCTTCCGCATCCGTCGCTTCAACTCCGAGGTGTCGGCCGAGGCGACCTGGCAAGATTTCCAGCTGGAGATCGACCCCAAGGAGCGCGTCCTCGACGGTCTGCACAAGATCAAGTGGGACGTGGACGGCACCCTGACGTTCCGCCGCTCCTGCGCGCACGGCATCTGCGGTTCGGACGCCATGCGGATCAACGGCAAGAACCGTCTGGCCTGCAAGACGCTGATCAAGGACATCAACCCCGAGAAGCCGATCACGGTCGAGCCCATAAAGGGCCTCACGGTCCTCAAGGACCTGGTCGTGGACATGGAGCCGTTCTTCCAGGCGTACCGGGACGTGATGCCCTTCCTGATCACGAAGGACACCAACGAGCCGACGCGCGAGCGTTTCCAGACCGCCGAGGACCGTGAGCGCTTCGACGACACCACGAAGTGCATCCTCTGCGCCGCGTGCACGTCCTCGTGCCCGGTGTTCTGGAACGACGGCCAGTACTTCGGTCCGGCCGCGATCGTCAACGCCCACCGCTTCATCTTCGACTCGCGTGACGAGGCCGGTGAGCAGCGGCTGGAGATCCTCAACGACCGTGACGGCGTGTGGCGTTGCCGTACGACGTTCAACTGCACGGACGCCTGCCCGCGCGGTATCGAGGTCACCAAGGCGATCCAGGAGGTGAAGCGGGCGCTCATCACGCGCCGCTTCTGATCCGCCGCCGCCACAGCGCATGACGGAGGGCCCGCAGGTTCACCTGCGGGCCCTCCGCGTGTCCGGGCGCGGCGTTTGCGCGGCCCACGCACGAGGGCCCCGTCCCCGCGCGGAGTTTCAGAGGGAAGCTCCGTGGCGGACGAGGCCCTTCGGTCGATCACCCGAGCGGTGATCCGCAGCGCGATCAGCCGCGCAGGACACGGCCCTGGGCGTCGGTGCGGTCGTTGCTCGTGAGGAACAGGATGCCGTCGATCAGCGACCAGAAGCCCAGACCACCGCAGGTGAGGAGCTGGGCGACGCCCACGCCGACGGAACCGACGTAGAAGCGGCCGATGCCGAGCGTGCCGAGGAAGAGCTGCAGAACGCCGGCGACGATCTTCGACTTGTCCGAGTACGGGCGCCCCTGCGGGTCGTGGCCGAAGGGAGCGTCAGGGGTGGGGACGGTCATGGAAATACTCCTGGATGTACTGACTCAAACAACCGAAGCGGATTGCTCCGGGGGGAATCGCAGGAGAGAAGGCGCGGCAAAATACCGGCAGCAATCGGGCACGGCAAATACCGGCCAACGAATGAGCACGACGTAGTCCCCCGTCATCCCCCCTGTCGCGGTTGCAGCGTAGTGAGACGCAAGGGGCGGACGGGAGAGGATTCAGGCGATCGTTCCGATTCCGTGATCCGATTCCAGCCAACTTGCGACACCTGAGCAACATAAAGCGGGCGTAAGGGATTTACGAGGTCCGGAGCGGGAAGGCGACATGGCTCGGCCCCTTCGCGCTGGAGCCGCTCAGCGCACGTTGCGGACGATCGTCCACGTCACCGCGACCCCCAGGATCAAGACCTGGGTGCGGGGCTTCAGTTCGGGGCGCCAGCGGCGGCCGCGCAGGCCCTCGACGGCCCAGCGGCCGAGCAGGGCGAGCGCGAAGGGCGCGGCGAGCAGCAGGACCCGGTTGTCGTGCCAGGCGGCTTCGAAGCGGCCGTGCATCAGGTCGTAGACCATGCGGGTGCCGCCGCAGGCGGGGCAGAGGAGCCCCGTGACATAGCGGAACGGGCACTGGGGCAGTACGTGGCCGGGCTCGTGCGGGTTGGTGCCGTACAGGTACGCGGCGCCCGCCAGCCCGGCGGCGGCCACCGCGAGGGGGGCCGCCGCCGGATGCCGGAGGGTGCTGAGGCCGCGCTCAGCCACGCAGGACACGTCCGTTGGAGTCCGTGGTGTTGCTGCCGGTGAGCAGGATGATGCCGTCGACCAGCGCCCAGATGCCGAGGCCGCCGCAGGTGAACAGCTGCGCGAGGCCGAGGCCGACGTGGCCGATGTAGAAGCGGCCGACGCCGAAGGAGCCCAGGAACAGCGAGAGGATGCCAGCGACGATCTTCGACTTGTCCGAGTACGGCCGCCCGTAGGGGTCGTAGCCGTACGGGGCGTTGGGGTCGCCGGTGTACGCGCCGCCCGGCGTGGGAGGCACCTGGTAGCCGCCGCCCTGGGGGTAACCGCCCTGCTGCGGGTAGCCGTAGCCGGGCTGCTGGTAGCCGCCCTGCGAGGCCCCGTACGGGTCGCCGGCCTGCGGAGCCCCGTAGGGGTTGGCGCCCGGCTGGCCGGGGGCCGCGCCCGGGTACCCGTATCCGGGCTGCGGCGGCTGCGGGGGCTGAGCGGGCTGCTGAGGCTGCTCGGTCACGGTACTGACTCCTGCGTGTCGTTTGCTTGAGCGGCTGGGATGGCTGAACGGCCGACCGACTGGCCGACTATGGGCTGTCCGTCATATTGCAGGAGGGAAGGGCCCGGAGAGAAGTTGTCACCTCGGCCGGACCCTCGGCCCGCTCCCGCGTGTGGGCGGAGTCACATCCCGCGGACGCGACCCCCGTGCCCCGGCGAGCAGCATCGCCTTGCTGAGGTTGCCATCGAGCATACGGTCGCCCTGGTGGAGGGGACAGCCGGTCTGCGGGGTTCCGTTCCCGTGGGCGACGGTCCGCATCGGGACCGGTGCGTCCGGGTCAGCCCATGTCCTGTGAGATGGACCTGTCGTCGTCCCAGGCCATGGGGTCCTGCTCCACGGTCTTCAGCAACCGGTCGAACATGGACCGGTCGTACAGGACCGCGCCGTACATCTCGACGATCCGCCTTCCGTTGACGGCGGCGGTGGGGGTGCCGGGACCGCCCGGGTTCTCGGATCCGCCCGCCCGCTCGTAGGCCTTCTCCGACCTGGTCACGAAGTCGCGGTACTTCATCGTCTTCACGGCGGAGTCGAAGGCCGGACTACGCAGTCCCTCCACCTCCCCGGCGAGCTTCAGCAGATACGCGTCGGTGAAGCCGTCGACCTCCTCCTCCGGCTGGTTGTCGTAGAGGACGGCGTGGTACTCGGCGAACTTGCCCTTCTCCAGCGCGGCGCGCAGCGCGTTGACGGCCTTCTTGGAGCCGCTGCCGCCCAGTCTGTCGTCCAGAAAGGAGGCGAGGGTGTACTCGGTCACGACCGTGCGCCCCAGCGTCCGTTCCCGCGCGGCCGGACCACCGCCGGTCTGCTCGAACTCCTCGCAGTAGGGGCAGCGAGGGTCCTCGTACAGATGAACGGTGACCGGCGCCTCGGGGTCACCCACGCGGATCGTCGTACCGTCCTCGTCGAGCGCCTCGGGCACGTCCCGCAGTTCCTTGTACGCGACCCTCGGCTCGTCCCGGTTGGCGCGCTGCCCGCATCCCGCGACCAACAGCCCCAGCGCGACGGCCACCACGACCGCCGTCCGTCTTCTCCGCCCGTACCCCACCGCGAACGCCCCTCCCCGTTGACGAGGGGCCCGGATCCCAGCCGCGCAGTTCCCCTCCAGAATTCGCCCCGCGCCTCGGAATTCCCCCGGCAGCGTTGGCATGTCCGCGTACTGTACGACGCAACGGGACACCCTCGCACCGCGAAAAATCCAGTCCCGGGCCGTGCCATCCTTGCCTCCCTCAACAAGCCTTTCCCGTACGTCCGTTCGGCGCGAGAACGAGACCGACCGCCGACGGTCGGCGCATGGGCGAGCGCCTGTCCACAGACGCTCGCGAAAACCGGTGAGGCAGCCGCCCCGTGCGGGCTCGCCCGGGCGAACCCGCACACACTTCGCAGGAGACACACACCCCGCATGAGACGCATGTCGACGTCCCGGAACACCCGCCTGGTTCTCTCTACGGCCATGGCCGTGTCGCTGACCGGCGGACTGCTCACCCTCTCGACCGGCGCCGCGAGTGCCGCCCCCGCCCAGCACGCCGACGACTTCAACGGCGACGGATACCGGGACTACGCGATACCCGGCTACGGCGAGTTCACCGTGACGTACGGGACCGCCGCGGGACCTGGCAAGAAGACCAGGACGTTCACACAGAACAGTGCCGGCGTCCCCGGGAAGGCCGGTGACGCGGGCGGCCTCGGCGATGATTTCGGTAAGGATCTCGCTGCCGCCGACCTCGATCGCGACGGCTACGCCGACCTGGCCGTCGCCGACGGCTCCGAGAAGGTGAGCGGCAAGGCCGGCGCGGGCGCGGTCACCATCATGTGGGGCGCCAAGTCCGGTCTAGGCACCAGGGCGACCCGGCTCCCCGGCAAGGCCACGTACCTCCGCGGCTTCGGGAACGAACTCGAAACCGGAGACTTCGACGGTGACGGCAGGGCGGACCTGGCGGTCGCCGACGGCATCGACACGATCTCTCTTTACCGGGGCGGCTTCACCCGGGCCGGCAGGACGGGAAAGATCACCAGGCACACCCGCTCGAACCACTCCCGCACCTTCGAACCCACCGGGCTGGTCGCGGGAAAGGTGACCAAGGACAAGGCCACCGACCTGTACGTCCTCGGTCAGGGCTACCGCAAGGACAAGATGACGCAGGACGCCTGGCTGCTGCGTGGTGGCAGGACGGTCAAGTGGAGCAGCAAACTGGTGGTGATCAACAGCAAGGAGCCGGACTACGGCCCGACCGGCGTCATCGCCGACTTCGACAAGGACGGATACGGAGACCTGGCGGTCAGCGACACGTCGTACAACAAGGGCGCGGGCTCGGTGGTCGTCGTGCGCGGCGGCAAGAGCGGCCCGGCCGCCAAGTACCGGATCACCCAGGCGACTTCGGGCGTCGCCACGGCCGCGACGAAGAGGGACGGCTTCGGGTACGAACTCTCCGCCGGCGACACGAACCGCGACGGCTACCCGGACCTCGCGGTCGGCGTCCCCGGCGAGAAGATCGGCTCGGTGAAGGACGCGGGCGGCTTCCACCTCCTGCACGGCGGCAGACAGGGGCTGTCCGGCACGGGCTCCGAGTGGTTCAGCCGGGCGACGGCGGGAGTTCTCAAGGACCCCAGGGAGTACGAGCGGTTCGGCTCCGCCCTTCGCCTGCGTGACCTCGACGGCGACGGCGACAAGGACCTCCTCGTCGGCAGCATGAACCGTGAGACGTCCCTGTTCTTCCGGGCGGACGAGTCCGGCATCACGACGGACGGCATGACAGAGCTGAGCCTGAAGCCGGCCTTCCCGCAGTAGCGACGGCTTCGCGAGCGATGACCGCTTGGCCGGATCGCATCCAACTCCTGTGACGGATGGGGTGGTTGATCACACACTGACCCCATGAACATCCTGAGGAAAGCCGCGGCCGCACTGTCGGCCGCGGCCGCGATCCTGATCGCGATACCCCCCACAGCCTCGGCGACGCCCGTCCACGACGACCCGTACGGCGGCACGCTCGTCCGGGAGAACTTCAACCGTGTCCCTCTCGGCCCGGTGACCCAGGGCCGGGGCTGGACCACCGACGCGTCCGACGGCACGCTGACGGTCGTCCCCGGCACGCACGGCCACGGCCGCGAACTCCGCCTCCGCGCCGAGGGCAACGGCCGCGCCTTCATGGTCCTGCCCGACCTCGCCCCGCCCGGCAACAGCCTCTGGGCCCGGATGCGGCTGCGGGTGACCGAGTTCCCCACGGCCCCTGACTGGGCGCACTGGACCCTCGCGGAGGCCTCCGGCACCGACTCGCCCACCCTGGTGCGCCCCCTCGGCGGCCAGTACGCCCCCACGGACAAGGGCAACTTCTGGGGCGTTGGCTCCGACCTGGGCCCGACGGGCGACTGGACGAACTGGAAGACCTCGGCGCCGGCGGTGGCCGGCAAGTGGCAGTGCGCGGAGTTCCACCTGGACGCCACGGACAACCGCGTCACGGTCTACCTGAACGGCGTACCCCAGCCCGGCCTGACCGTCTCCACGAAGAACCACGGCGGCACGACGGACGACTTCACCTTCCCCACCTTCGACAAACTGAAGCTGGGCTGGCAGCTGTACCAGTCGAACCCGTCCCCGTCGGCCTTCGAAATGCGGATGGACGACATCGCGGTGAGCAGCCGGCGGGTGGGCGGCTGCTCTTCCTGACCGGTCAGTACCGTCAGTCGGCGCGTTCCACGACGAGGGAGATCCTCGATTCCGCAAGGTAGAAGTGGTCGGGGAAGTACTCGATGTGCAGATGCTCCCCCGGCACGCCTTCCCGGCACAGGCCCCGGATGTTCTCCGCCAGGACCTTCATGGATTCCCCGGAACCCGTGAAGGTCAGGGCCTGCCGGTTCGCGTCGACGGACATCTTCACCAGCCTGGGTGCGGTCGACCGCACCCGGATGCCCGTGAGGCAGCGGGAGTACGGGGAAGGATCATCCCCCGGGCTGGTGCTGATCTCCACGTCGTCCCGGATCAGGGCGTTCGCCCACTCCTCCAAGGCGTCCACGGTCCCGGATACTTCCACTTCACCGGGTTCCGCGGAACAGCGGACGACGAGATGCGACTGAATCACGGAGTGTCCCCACGCTCTGGATTCGAGATCCACGTCAAGCGGCCTCGTCGTGCGGAATGAGACTGATGCTCAAGTCAGCTCTAAGGGCGCGGGCCAGGCGGCGCAGCATAAGAAGGGTGGGCACCGTTCCGCCGGCTTCGAAGCGGGAGATCTGCGACTGTTTCATCCCGCACCGCTCAGCCAGCTCGGCCTGGGACAGCCCGAGGTCGGTGCGCCGGTCGTGGACGAGTCTGCCCAGCTCGCGGGCGAGTGCTGTGGAGGCGTCATGCATGGCTCCTCCCGGGTTCAGGCTGCTGGGGTGACGATGGTGACGGTGGGCTCATCCCCAGGGGCGAGGTGCATGTCGACGGTGAGGCCCAGGGCTCGGGCCAGGCGCATGATGACAGCGATGGGCGGCAGTTCGGTGGCGGTCTCGATGCCTTCGATCTCGTCGGTGGTGGTGTGCAGCCGCTCGGCCAGGTCAGCCTCGCTCAGCCCGAGTTGCTTGCGCCGGTCGTAGACGGCTTTGTCCCAGCGTCATGGCCAGCAATCGTGCCGTTCTGACTCATCCATCGACAACAACGCCGACTGTAACGTTCCTCTCCCAAGACAGCCCGTTCAAATTCCGCTACTGCAGGAGTGTCCTAATTCGCCGCGCAATATCAGCCGCCCTCTGGCGAATTTGATCATCGTTCAGCAGATCTGGCATGCCGATGCCAGCTGAATCATAGCCATGTGCGACATAGGTGAGATCTGTCGCCGCCTAATACTGCTCGCCAGACGGATACGCCCCGCCGCACCCCCTTGCACAGGGGAAGACAGACAAGAGAGAACTCCGAAGGAGAAATCCTCCCTTCGGAAACGGCCTTCGCAAGCACAAGGAACGGCTCCAAAGTCGCCATCTATAGCTTCCCTTGCATGGCCAGATACCAGAACTGGTCTGAAGTCACATTTGTTTTCCAGGCACCAAGAATCTCGCCCGATTTAATATCCACCGAGCCATGACGCCCAGTATTGAGATCCGCATAATGTCGGGCAGGCATCCCGCGATATGTTCCCGCAACTGAACGTTCCCAGGACCCTCAACGAAGTCTTCCAAAGCATTCATGAATGCCTGCTTACTCGACTTACAACGGCTAACACAATTAGCTGAGTTGCCGGTGGGTGATGAGGCAGCAGGCGAGTTTGAGGAACGCTTCGTGGATGTCGGCTCACCGTTCCCAGCGGATCCGCAGACGGCGGAAGCCGTGCAGCCGCGCAAAACTTCACTCGACCACCCAGCGGTAGGTGCCCGGTGCGGTGCCGTGCAGCTTGCCGCAGCGGGCGATCGCGGGCACGGTGCCGCAGGCGCGGACCTGGTCGCGGTACATGCCGTGGTCGTAGCCTCGGTCGGCAAACAGCGAGTCCGGCTTGCGGCGGGGACGGCCGACCCGGCCCCGGACCGGCGGGATCGCGTCGAGCAGGGGCAGGAGTTGGATGACGTCGTTGCGGTTGCCGCCGGTCAGCAGGACCGCGAGCGGGGCACCGTGCCCGTCGGTGATTAGGTGGTGCTTCGAGCTGGCCCGCCCCCGGTCGACCTGCGAGGGGCCCGTGTGGATCCCCCTTTTAGCGCTCTGACATGGGTGGGAGGAGTCGACCACGCAGCGGGACCGGTCCAGCCGGGAGGCCGCCTTCACCTCGGCCAGCAGGACCTCGTGCAGTCGCTGCCACACTCCGGCCCCGTTCCAGTCCCGCAGACGGCGCCAGCATGTCACGCCCGAGCCGAAGCCGAGGTCCTGAGGCAGGTACTCCGACTGGATCCCGGTATGCGTCACGTACAAGATCCCGCACAGGGCCTCCTGTCCGGCAACGGCTTGCGGCCCAGATACCGGAACCTGCGCTTACGCCGCGGCAGCAGCGGCTCCAGGTGATCCCACAGCTCATCCGACACGCTCCACGGCGACGTCCCCACAACGGACCGAACGCTCAACTACCGCCACGGACACGGCAACCAGGAGCAATCAGCCTCATTGCGTTAGCCGCTGCTACTTGCCCAAGAGTCGGCCTGCCGAGATGAAGTGAATAGACTCACCAAGGAGGACCTTGACAAGCCGATTTCAGCGTCACCGATGTGTCATTTACCACTCGTGGAGGCCGACTGCAGCACCGTACATTCAGAATTCCACGAGGGAAGATCACGACGCACCTGATCTAGATCATTCCCTGGGTAACTCGGTGGAGCTTCAGAGATCCCGTGGACCTCGAGAAGATAGAATTCCATAAATTCTCCACCGAAAGAAAGATCACCGTCAGGGAAAAACTGAAGATCCAGACGCAATCCGCCATCAATGACCCGAGAAGGCCTACTGGAAATCACCGAGAATGCCATCAGTTTCTGCCGCTGCAGCGATCCGCTCCACTGAAACGATCGCAGCCCGCGGACCACGAGAAGGGCGGAATTGCCCGTTGGATAGTACGACGCCGTACGCATGTCGAAGAGCAGCGCCGCACGATTCACAGTCGGGCACACTCTACAATCCAGAAGTTGCGCATCCTCCAGGGCGTCCCGCTCCTTCAGCGGGTCCCAGCCGACGGACTCGGCAGCCGGATGATAATCCTGCGAGGCGAAGATATTATCCATTATGGTCATGGGATCGGAATATGCCAGAAGGGATCGGACTTGACAACGGTTTTTCCGGTAACAGGATTGATGATTTGCCCTCCTTCGTTGAGATAGCTCACATAGCCGTTTGGGTACGAATGTGGCCCACTGGTCACCGGATTCATGACACGCACGTATCTGGTGCTCTTGTGGTAGCCAGCAGCCGCGGCTTCGGCTGGCTTGATGTCGTAGAACCACCCCTTCAGGTTATTGGCCGTCGCCACGGCCTTGCGGCCCTGGGGAAGCCAGAGGGTAACGCCCTGGGGCCCAGACATGCTGGCGAACTGGCACCGGCTGTTGTGGACCAGCACTGGAGTGTTGCCCGCCAGCACAAAGAACGTATGCAGGTCGTCGACAGTGAGGTTGTACGTCCGGGCATGGCGCGTGTAGGCGCGGTTCCCGGTGACGATGACCGTGTCGGCTTCGTCGGTGAGCAGGCTCATCCCCGGCCTAAGGTCGCCGGCCTCGATCCAGTCGTTCTCTGACGGCGACCAGAAGGGGTGCTCGTAGGTCGCTGTGAGCTGTTCGACGCCGTCCCTCGTGGCGATGGAGAGTTCGTTGAAGTGTTTGTCGTCCTCCGTGACTATGAGATGGGTGACTTCACGCGCTCCCGTCTCACCGGTCTCCGGGTCCGTGGCCTGAACCCTGTCTCCGACTTCGACGTCCTCGATGTCCTTCGTGGTGCCGTCAGCCATGAGGACGTCAGTGCCCGCGAGGAAGCACTGCGTGCAACCTCCGGTTTTCCGGCCAGCCGCACCAGCCATACGGCCTGGGCCCATGCCCCAGGCCATGACGAACTCGTCCCCGAGCTCCATCGTTCGTGCCCAGACACGGGCATCCGTCTGACATTTCTTCAGATTCTCTACGCAGAAGTTGGCGGCGATCTCCTTCGCGCCGGCCGCATCATCCGGATGGGCGAGGGAGTAGGCGTACGCCGCGTTGCAGGCAGAGCGACCGAAGCAGACTGTTTCCGGAGTACCGAAAACGTTCGTCTTCGGATACCAGTAGTCAGCGCCGTTGGTGAGCATGTTGGTTCCGTTGGCGTAATACTGACTGGCCACCTGGCGCGCATCGTTCGATCTTGGCGTATGGGCCCTCACCCATTGCGCCTCCGGAGTACGGCTCGGCTCACCGACCCCGCCCCCTCCCTGAGAAGCCCCCTGCCGGGCACCCACATAGCGCTTCTCGGTTCCGTTGTGGCCCGTTCCTCCGATCGGCAGTCCCTCGCCGCAGGTCAGGCACAGCCCCGTGGGGTCGGAGTTAGAGACCGGGCCGTTGTTCGAGTACGCGTACCCGTTCATCTGCAGCGGGTCCGCTATGTCGACGATCGGGTCCGCCGAGATGAAGCGGCCCGCGTTCTGGTCGTACTCGCGGGCGCCGATGTGGGTCAGGCCGGTGGTCGTGTCCTCGATGCCGACGCCGATGTAGCCGCGCTTGTTGGGCCACGACGCCGGCTTCGGGCCGCGGAGTTCGCCGTACGGCTTGGCGGCTCGGCGGGTGACCGCCTGGCCGCTCGCCAGGGCGACCGCCGTGTTCGCCGTGCCGAGGTGGTCCGCGAGGAGGGCCGAGAGCTGGTGCCCCGTCGTCGCGCCGCTGGTCGTGGTACGGGTCACCGTCGGGGCGCCCGGCTGGGAGTAGGACCGGGAGGCGCGAGTGATCGCACCGGCGCTGCCCGTCGTCACCTCCGTCTCACCCAAGTACAGCGTCGTACCGGACGAGGAGTTCTCCAGGAGGCGGTTGCCGGCGGCATCGTAGACGTACGTCGTCTTCTTGCTGCCGACGGTGATCGTGTCGAGCTTGTTCTCCGAGGTCCACTTCAGGTCCTGCGCCCCGGCCGGCAGATCACGGAGTTTCGTGTTGCCCACCGCGTCATACGTGTACGTGCTGCCCTGCCCCGCCGGGCTGGACGCGATCGACGTCATCGTGTGCGGCTGCTTGGAGGTGTTGTAGCCGTACGTGAAGGTGACGTTCTTGGTCGCGTCGGCCGGGTCGGCCTCAGTCAGGGTGGCCCGGTTGCCCAGCCAGTCGAAGGTGAAGGACTGGTGGTAGGCGGTGGCGCCCGTGGAGACCGTGGCGGCGGCCGGGGCCGTGGCCGCCAGGGTCGACTTCAGGGAGGCGTCCGGGGCGGAGGCGTCCGACGCCGTGTCCGGCGCGTCGGCGACCGGCCCCGACGAGGCCGCGTAGTCCGTGCGCGGCCCCCACGTCGTACCGTTCGCCGACTTGCACCCCGTGCCATTGCCCGTGGGAGAGATGTTCGACGTCCAGGCGTTGGCCAGCTCCCCCATCACGTCGTACGTGAAGCACTGCATGTCCCAGGTGTCACCGGAGGCGTCCGACAGCTGACGGGCGTTCGACGTGATGACACCGGACTTGTCGTACGAGTAGGAGCTGTCCGAGATGCGATGCGGGCCGGCGGTCTCCCGGTCCGCGACCGTGCGCTGGAGGCGTCCGGTGTAGGGGTCGACGAAGTTGGTCGTCCACACGCGGTTGGGCTGGGAGCCGGACACCGTCCGCAGGGGTTCGCCGTACGGCGAGTAGGTGACGTCGGACGTGTACCAGGCGAGACCCGAGGTCGACTCGGTGAGGCCGTCGCTGTTGTAGCGGGTGACGACCTTCTCCTGGGCCAGCCCGCCCACCGACGGCAGCGTGACCGTCTGCGGCTTTCCGGTCTGGGTGTACGTGTACTGGTACGGGTACGTGCCCGCGACGCCCGTCGTCATGGTGTTGGCGGGGATCACGGTCTCCGTACCCGTGGGCCGGTACTCGGTGTCGTAGCCCGTGACGCGGCTGACGTAGTCGCCGTTCGCGGTGTGCCTGGTGGAGGCGACCGGCTGACCGAGGGCGCCCGACAGGGAGTCGTACGTGAACGACTTGACGGGATTGCTCGTCTCGGAGCCCTCACGGACGAACCTGACCCGGCCCAGCTCGTCGTACTCCGTGTACGTCGTCCGCTTCTCGGCGTCCGTGACCTTGTACGGCCGGTCGGCCTCGTCGTACCACGTGTCCGTCTTGCCCACGTCCGGATCGGTCGTGGAGGTGACCCGGCCCCGGGCGTCGTACGTGTACGTCCACTCGTTGCCGGCAGGGTCGGTGACGCTGGTGCGCAGGCCGCGGTCGTCGTACCCGTAGGTGGTCGTGCGTCCGGCGCTCGTGCTGTCGTCCTTGTGATGGACGACCGAGGTGACCCGGCCGAGCGCGTCCGTCACGGTCCGGACGCGCGGCGACGTCGAGCCCGCCGGGTCCACATAGGTGCTGGTGTCGCCGTACTCCGTCCTGGCTGCGTACGCCAGCTTCTCGTCGTGGTACGTCGACTGGCTGACCGGCCGTTCCAGACCGTCGTAGCGGTGCTTGATCCGGGCCGGGACGAGCGACTTCGACCTGGGCGAGAAGAGTTCGGCGACCGGCCCGTTCTTCGCGAGGTAGGCACTGGTCTGCTCGTCGACCAGGCCGTGGTCGTTGTAGGTGGTGTCCGTGACGACGCGGCCGGGGCCGTGCGCCTCCGACTGGGTCTGGACCTGACGCATCAGGCCGTCGTAGATGGTCACCTGACGGCTGTAGGTGCCGTCGTCCTTCAGCGACCTGGTCGTGACGGCGGCGGGCCGGGACTCCTTCGAGGTGGCGACCGCCGGCTGGTACTCGATCTCGACGTTCGGTGACTTGCCCCCCGAGGAACGGGACGGCGACCAGCCCTTCACGAAGCGGCCGAGGGCGTCGTACTCGCTGCGGGTGACCCGGCCGTTGGCGTCCTTGACCGTCAGCGCCAGGCTGCGGCCCGGATCGAAGGTCGTGGTCACCGTGTGGCCCTTGGCGTTGATCGCCTCCACCGAGGTGACGGGACCACCGGTGTCGCCCGGGGTGTACCGCATCTCCGTCGTACCGGCGCCCGGCTTGGCGACGGTACGGACCCGGCCCAGCGGGTCGTACGTCGTCTTCGTGACGACCGAGTACGAGGTCCCGGCGCCGTTCACCCCGGCGGCGGCCGTGACCAGCCCCTTCGTCGGGGCGTCGCCGTAGGACTGGTTGTCGTAGGTGGTGCGGCTCGCGCTGATCAGCTGCGTGGCGGGGTCGGCACTGTCGTGATCCGCGCAGGTGGTGCCGGTGGTGCGCTGCTGCTTGGGCAGGCCGATGAGCCAGGCCGACGTGTTGTGCACGTACGACGTCCTGGTGCAGATCCGGTCGGAGAACTTCTCGCCGGAGCCGTCCGGCTCGACCACCGCCGTCTCGACCTGCACCGGGATGCCGTAGGTGTCGTCGACGGTCGTCAGCGTGCGGACGGCCCGCCAGCTGTCACCGACCTTCTGGATCTCGTCCGTACGCTTCACACCACTGCGGTGGGCCAGAAGCGGATCCATGTCCGCGCCGTCCTCGGCCTCACGGAACCGGGACGCGGTCTGCTTCGACCAGGGGAAGGTGAGGGTGCGCTTCTTCGGCGTGCCCCTGTCCGAGTCGAGGTACGTGAGACTCTCCGCCGTCATGCCCGCGTACTGCGGTTCGTCGTCGGCGACGAGCGTGTACTTCTTCGTGGAGTCCTTGACCTCGCCGCCGACGCCCTGGAAGTAGCGGGTCTCGGAGTACGACTGCGCCTGCGGCACCGCCGCGGAGGTGCTCCTGCTGCCCTTGGTGACCGCCACCTGGCGGTATCCGCGCCAGACGCTGTGCGTACGCAGGGACGGCCGGGTGAACTCGTCGTCGGACTTCGCCCAGGCGGGTTCCGAGTAGTCGTACTGGGTGTAGATCAGCTTGCCCCGCGAGGTGACCTTGTCGTTCTCGGTCACGGAGTACACGACGTACTTGTTGAACCAGGACTTCGCGGGCTTCTTCTCGTCGCCGTCCGGCGACCAGCGGACCGGGTAGCAGGTGCCGTTGTCTCTGCCCTTGTCCTCCGACGGCTCGCTCGCGCAGCCGCCCTTGTACTCGATCTCGATGTCACCGCCGTGCTCGGTGGCCACCGTGCCGATGCGGGGGCGGGTGAAGGGCGGACGCTGGTCCTTCGGGCCGCTCGACACCAGGTTGGGGAGCTGGCGGTCCCTCAGCCGCCCCTTCAGTTCGGAGGAGGAGCCGACCGTGTACTCGCCGAAGCTGACGCCGTCCTTGTGCTGGAGCGTGCCGGTGGTGTCGCCCGGGGCGAAGCCGCGACGGGTGATCGAGTTCAGCCAGAGGCCGGGGGACGTGTAGTACCAGTCCTCGGGGAAGGATTGGTGGAGTTCGTACGTGTCCACCTTGCCGAGGCCGGTCTGGCCGGCGCGGGCCGCCTTCGTCGTCACCGAGTCCAGACGCATCTGGGTCCAGAAGGAGGGGAAGGCCGGGCAGAGCTTCGACGTCGACTTGCAGTTGAGGTTGCCGGGGGTGTCCCACCAGGGGCGGTACGCGCCCGGGTCGGAGGTCTTGGCGAAGTTCGCCGCGTCGCAGGCCGTCGCCGACTTCAGGCAGCGCTGCGCCACGCCGAACTCGACGGTCGCGGACGGCTTGGTCAGGTCCCCGCGCATGCCGTACTCGATGGTCGTCGGGTAGGCGAAACGGTCGTACTGCTCGGGGGACTTGAACTTCTTCTTCACCGCGTAGTGGTTCGTCTCCTGCTTCCAGGTGACGACCAGGGCGTTGCCGTGCACGTCGACGACCTTGTCCAGGCCCCAGCGCCAGGCCTGCTTCTTGCCGGAGCCGCAGCGGGAGTCGGCGAAGGCCGTGGCGTGGCAGGGCTCGCCGGGGTGGTTGCCGAAGACGGGGACGGTGGAGACGGAGTCGGTGTCGGCGTGGCCGCCGCCGACCTTGTTGAGGCCGTAGTAGTACTTCGTGCCGTCCGTGGTCGTGACGATCCAGTACTCGCCGTTGTTGTCGCCGTTGGTGCCGCCGACGTGGTGCTCGACGCGGGTGCCGTCGTCGCTCTCGGGGCGGTAGAGCTCGGTGTCCTTCTCGGGGTCGCTGCCGGAGGCGGCGTCCCGCACCAGTTCCGTCGTCCTGCCGCCCAGGGACATCACCGCGTTGTGCGACACCCAGCACAGGTCGGACGTCTTGTCCTTCTTGGCCGTGTTGTTGGCGGTGCCGGACTTCATCTTCTTGCGGTCGTCCTGGCAGGCGCGGTAACGGCGCTCGATGTGACCGGCGTCGTAGTCCCAGCCCTCGCCGATCCAGGAGGACTGGGGCGAGGCGACGGCTGTCCGGCCGTCCACGGTCTGGGAGTTGTAGCTGAACTCGACGTTGGGGGCAGGGCCCGCGGGGGCCGCCGGGACCGTCAGCGGATACGACCAGGTGAACGCACCGGACGAACCGCCGGCCGACCACTTGCCGCTGGAGGCCAGCGGTGTTGCCTTGAACGTGCCGCCGGCACCGCCGCCGGAGTCGACCGCGCCGACGACGGCCGCGTCACCGGTCGCGGCGACCGGAGTGATCCCGGTGGCCGACGTGACTCCGGTGGCCGACGTGCGGTGGGACGCCTGGGCGATCGACGGCCCGCCGGAGGGGGCCGTGCGGGCGGAAGCGGGCGTGACGGTTCCGTCCGCCGCCGTGTCGACGGTGGCGGTGATCGACTGGGCCTGGACGTCGTTGGTGGTCTCCAGCTCCTCGTACTCCTGGCATGCCTCGTCGTCGGGCCTGGTCAGGTAGCACTCGGGGAACTGGACGAAGCGCAGGCGGGAGGCCCAGTCGGCGCCGTAGAGGTTCTTGAACTTCGCGTAGTCGAGCTTGACCGCGATCGGCACGGATCCGGTGGCCGGGGCCTGGACCTTGACGACGGTGCCGTCGACGCCCTGGGACACGGCGGCGGCGCGGTCGTAGACCTGGACCTGCCAGGTGCCGGTGGGTGCCGACTCCTCCGGGGCCTGCCCGAGGCTGACGGGGAGGTTCTCGACGGGGGTCAGGGCGACCGGCTGGGCGGTCGAGCCCGTCGAGGCGGTCGAGGCGGTCGAGGCGGTCGAGGCGGTCGAGGCCGTACGCGCCGATGCGGGCGTCGAGCCCGCGGCCGCGCCGAAGGTGACCGCCCCCGTACCGGACGCCGGTGTGGTGACCGTGCCCGTCGGAGCCTGCTGCCGGTCCGGAGGGACGTCGACCTTAAGCGTCTCCAGATCGGGCTCGGCGACCGCTCCGGCGACGATCTCGTCCTCGTCGAGTGTCTCGAGCTTGAGGGTCTCGCGGCCCTTCTCGGCCGCGGCCGGGTCCGGCGGCAGCGCGAACGACTGCGCGGGCAGCAGCCCCACGAGCAGCGCCGCCCCGAGTGTGGGCACGACGGCCGCGCGCACCCGGCGCAGCCGACGCGAGCGGACAGGCAAGAAGCGACCGAACACGGCGAGGTCCCCCCGGACCATTCGAGGCGGGACCGAGAAGGGACCACGCGTGATGGCGTATCAGATGGTGCAGATTCTGTGTCGCCTCTGTGGAGTTCCGCTAGATCAACTGTGGGGATGTGATGATCACCACGGTGCGTAACAGGTGGTAACGGTCGGTAGAGTTTTAAAGCGTATTTACCTGTGCTTCACCGGAAGCAGTGACCGGTCCGCGATCAAATACGCAATTCAGCACGGCCTTCCGCGAACGCCCACGAAATCAGGGCAGTTAACGGCTGGTCTGCAACCTTTCGCCCCAAGATGATTCACCCCCGGGGCAGTTGTCGAAGGCCGCTCACAACTCTCTTTACGATTCCCGCCGTTGCCCGACTCATTCGGCGCCCGCATTTCGTGAAGCGTGACGGCAGCGCTCTCGTGAGCCATCATCGGCTGGCCCGGCCGAGCCCTGTCCCGCGCCGGTTCCACACGGGGGAAGGGGAACTCGCCCGATGACGCGCAAGGAGCGCGACGGGCGTCGCGTACCCGGCGGACGGACCACCGCCGCCGTACTCACCGCGGCGCTCGCTGCCACCGGCATCACTTTCATCGGCCTCGGCCTGGACGAGCCGGGTTCGCACGACAGGTCGAGCGGCGGCCGGAGGGCGAAGCCGGTCACGGACGCCGCCGCGCTCGCGCGAGCGGCGAGAACCGGGAAGCCCGTCGAGGTCACGGCGCTGCGTACGGCGCGGTCCACCACCTGGGCGCGGCCGGACGGCAGGATGGCCAAGAAGCTCTACTCCTCCCCGGTCCGGGCCAAGGTGGGCGGTGAGTGGAAGGACATCGACTACGACCTCCACCGCACGGGGAACGGCTGGGAGCCGAAGGCCACCAACACCAGGATGGTGTTCTCGGCCGGCTCCGAGGCGACCCGTGACAGGGAGCGTGACGACGAACAGCACGCGTCCCGGTCCACCGCGCAGCGGGTCTCCCTGTTCAAGAGCCTCAGGACGGCCGCCGCCGACGCGAGCACCCTCGTCACCCTCACCGTCGACGGCCACGACATCCGCCTCACCTGGCCCGGCCCGGTCCCCGCCCCGATCGTCGACGGCTCGCGCGCGTTGTACCCGGAGATCTTCCCCGGTGCCGATCTGGTGCTGACGGCCGACGACGACGGCTTCGCGCAGTTGCTGGTCCTGAAGAACCGGCAGGCCGCGGCCGACCCGCGCGCCAAGCAGCTCACCTACGGCATCACCTCGGCGGACCTGTCGTTCCGGCTGAACCCGATCACCGGCGTCCTCGCCGCCGAGGATGCCGACGGTGAAGAGGTCGCGCTGTCGCCGACGCCACTGATGTGGGACAGCAGCGGCGCTCCGGCGGTCACCGACGGATCGGTCGGCGCCTCCGCGCAGCCCACCGACCCGGAGAGCCCCGACCCCGTCGACTCGTCCACGCCCACGCCGGACGACGGCGCGAGCCCCACCGAGGAAGAGCTCGTCGAGACGGACGAACAGGTCGACCCGGACCCCGAGGAGCTCCCGGTGGCCTCGGACGACGACCCCGCGCCCACTCCGTCGGACACCCCGCCGCCGTCCGCGCCGGCCGAGCCGACGCCCGAGCCCTCGCAGTCCGGCTCGGCGGCCACCCTCAGCCTGCCCGGTCTCGACGGTCCCTCCCCCGACTCCCGCGGCGAGCTGGTCGAGACCGACCTGTCCGGCGCGAACTGGCTCCTCACACCCGACCAGGACTTCCTCGGCGACCCGGCCACCACGTACCCGGTCTTCGTCGACCCGTCGGTCAAGAAGCACGTCCAGAACTGGACCACCGCGTACAGCAGGCACCCCAACGCCACGTTCTACAACGGCAAGGGCTTCAACAAGGGCGGCACGCACGAGGCCCGGGTCGGCTTCGAGTCGGACACCTGGGGCACCTCGCGCTCCTACTTCAACATCGACTTCGACAAGGACCTCAAGGGCACGAAGATCGAGTCGGCGAAGCTGTACATGCTGGAGACCTACTCCTGGTCGTGCAGCCCCCGCTCGATGAGCGTGCATCTCACCGGCAAGGTCAGCGGGCGCACCAACTGGAGGAACGCGCCCAGACTGCACGACGGAAACAAGATCACCAGCAAGAGCTTCGCGCACGGCTACAAGTCCGGTTGCCGGGACGCCTGGGAAGGCTTCAACGTCCGTGCGGCCGCCCAGAAGAAGGCCGACGAAGGCCGGGACAGCATCACGTTCGGGATGCGCGCGCGGGACGAGCACTCGCAGTACGCGTGGAAGAAGTTCCAGGCCAACGGGGAGAACCCGCCCGTCCTCGAACTCATCTACAACCGCAAGCCCACGGCTCCCACCTCCCTCGACCTCGGTCCTGACGCCAAATGCACCACCACTCAGCCGTACGTCCGGATGGGATCGGGAAGTCTGACCTTCACCGCGAAGGCGTCCGACAAGGACAAGAATCTCGACTACTTCGACTTCGATCTATGGCCGCACGGCAAATGGGCGAAGACGGGCGATCTTCTCGGCAAGACCGGCAGGGTGAACGCGCACGACGACGACAACGGCACCGCGCTGGAGACGACCGACGCGTTCTCCACCAGCAAACTGACCAACGGCACCCTCTACTCCTGGCGGGTGCGGGCCCGGGACGACGCGCGATCGTTCTCCCCGTTCTCCCCGGCAAAAACACCGTGCCGCTTCGTCCTCGACACCGCCGCACCGAAGTTGCCCAAGGTCGGCTCCACTGATTTCCCCAACGCCGACACGGACGAGAACGGCTTCGGCAGCGGCGCCGACGACACGAAATGGAGCACCAAGAAATTCGGCACGGCGGGCACCTTCACCGTGCGCGCGCTCAACACGGACGTCGTGCGGTACGAGTACGGATTCAACTCGCCCAGCTATCCCTTCCATCTGGACCGGAAGGCCGGCACCGCGACCACCGTCAGCGCCACCCTGACCAATGCCAAGCCGCCCACCGCCGGGCCCAACGTGCTGTACGTGCGGACCGTGGACGGCGCGGGCAACGTGTCACAGCCGACGAAGTACTTCTTCTACGTCTCCCCGCGCGACCAGGCCGACTCGCCCGGCGACTTCACCGGGGACAAGCTCCCGGACCTGATGGCTGTCACTGAGGCGGGCAACCTGTCCCTCTACCCCTCCCAGGCCACCAACGACCTCGACAAGGGCTCCGGTGACCTGGACTACTCAATGGCCGGCGCCTACCGGGCCAACCCCGACAAGGATCCGAACGGCGACGACCTGCCGCCGTACGTCGGCGCGCCCTCCGGGCACTTCAAGGGGGCTCTGATCACCCACAACGGGGACATCTACGGCGGTGACGGCCTCCAGGACCTGGTGGTGCGCGTCGGCGGCAGGCTGTGGGTGTACCCCGGCGACGGCTACGGTGCCGTCAACATCGACAGGCGCGTGGAGATCCTGCTGCCCGAGGGGGCTCCCAGCCCGGCCTCGCTGACGCAGATCGTGTCCACGGGTGATGCCACGGGCGACGGCCGTACCGACTTCTTCGCCACCGCGGGCGACGAACTCTGGGCTCTCACCGGCTACCACGGCGCCACCATCGACCAGGCGGTCCGGCTGTCGGCCTCGGCCTGGACCGAGAGGGACATCGTCACCGTGCTGGACATCACCGGCGACGGGGTGACGGACATGGTGTACCGCGCGGACGTCCACTCCCAGCTCATGCTCCGCAAGGGCAAGGCGGCGAGCGGCGGCGGCACCGATCTGGACTCCTTGTCATCCGGCGCAGACTCCTCCGGCGGCACGGATCTCGAGTACGGCTCCGCCGGCTGGTCCAACGCCAACGTTCCGCTGCTCATCGGAACCCCGGACGCGAACGGGGACGGCGTCCCCGACATCTGGACCGTGCGGGCCGACGGTTCGGTCCGCTTCTACGCCGGCGGGAAGACGGTCCTGTCCGGCTCCGGTACGGAGATCATCGCGCCCGCGAGCTATTGGAAGACCCGGATCGCCATCGGCTGACCGGAGTACGGAGAAGGGGCCGACCGCGGAAAGCCGCGGCCGGCCCCTTTCGCCTGCCTGGCCCCCCGTCCCCCGACCGAGCCATGCAGGTGCCGTCGCTCCCACCACCCCACCGACCGACGCTCTAATCTGACGACATGTCAGACAATGAGTCGTACGAGCTGCTCGGTTTCGACAACCTCCTCCTCCCCGTCGGCGACCTCGGCCAGGCCGTCTCCTTCTACGAGCGGGCCGGCTTCGAGGTGGGCTTCCGGCTGGACGAGGCCGGGATCGCGGGGCTGAAGGTGGGCAAGGAGACGCCCGGCCTGCTGCTGCGGGTGGAGGAGGAGCTGCCGCAGCGGCCGCCCGTGTGGGCCTCCGCGCGGATGTGGCTGGAGGTGCCCGACGCGCGGGCCGCCGCGCGGGCCCTCGCGGCGGCGGGAGTGCCGCCGCTCGACGCCCCGTTCTCCGTCGCCACCGGCTGGACCGTCGAGTTCGCGGATCCCTGGGGGAACGTCATCGGGCTCACGGACTACAGCAAGCGGCCGGAGCTGGCCCGCACCGGATGACCGCTTGAACGTGTTCAAAAAGAGGTCTACAGTCTCCCTCAGGACGCTTTGAACGCGTTCAAGAACGTCGTTGAGGGGTGGGGACATGGATCTCACGGTCGTCGCGTATGCCGTCTATTCGCTGGTCAGCGTGGGGCTGACGGTGTGGGTCGCACGGACGTTGAGCAAGAACGGGCGGATCTTTCTCTCGGACGTACTGCGGGGGAACGAGAAGCTCGCGGACGCGGTGAACCACCTGCTGGTGGTCGGGTTCTATCTCGTGAACCTGGGCTTCGTGGCGCTGTATCTGAACGCAGACGGCGCCATCACCAGCCCGCGCGAGGTGTTCGAGGCAGTCTCGGCGAAGCTCGGCGTGGTGCTGCTCGTGCTCGGGGCGCTGCACCTGGGGAACGTGTTCGTGCTGAACAGGTTCCGGCGGCGGGGCGTCATGGAGCAGGAGCAGGTGCCCCCGGTCGCGCCGCAGGGCTGGGCCGCTCCGACAGGGCACGCGTGAGCGCCGCGGCCGGGCCGGCCGCCGTGGACCGGGGCGCCGAGCGCGTCCCGGTCCGCGGGCTCACCGTGCTGTACGACGCCGGGTGCGGGCTGTGCGCCTTCCTGCGGGAATGGCTGGGCAGGCAGCGGCAGTTGGTTCCGCTGACGTTCGTGGCAGCGGGTTCGCAGGAGGCGCGGCGGCTGTTCCCGGCGCTCGACCACGGGGCGACGCTGGAGGAGATCACGATCGTGGGGGACGGCGGGCAGGTGTACCGGGGGTCCGCCGCCTGGATCGTGTGTCTGTGGGCGCTGCGCGAACACCGGCCGCTCTCGCACCGGCTGAGCACCCCGGCGGGGGCGCGGCTCGCGCGCACCGCCGTCCTCGCCGCCGCGAAGTGGCGGGGCGCGCACCGGCAGCCCGGCTCGGGCTGCGGGAGCGGCGGGGCCGAGCTGAAAGGATGGGCGTACGACCGGCGGTACGGGTGGGTGTACCGGCCTCCCGGTGACTGCGACACCGGTACCTGCCCGACTCGTTAGGCTCTGCCCGTGCCCGCAGCGAACGACAGCCCCAGCCCAGAGCCCCCTGCCGACCAGCTCGACGCGGAGCCCGGCGGCCCCAGGGACGGCACGGAGCAACCCGGCCCCAAGGGCTCCGCCAAGTCCGAGCAGACCCGCGCGCTGATCCTGGAGACCGCGCTGCGGCTCTTCCAGGAGCGCGGGTACGACAAGACGACGATGCGGGCCATCGCGAAGGAGGCCGGGGTCTCCGTCGGGAACGCCTACTACTACTTCGCCGGCAAGGAGCACCTGATCCAGGGGTTCTACGACCGGATCGGCGCCGAGCACCTGGTGGCGGTGCGGCCCGTGCTGGAGCGGGAGAAGGATCTGGAGGCGCGGATCGCCGGGGTGCTCACGGCGTGGCTGGACGTGGCGGAGCCGTACCACGAGTTCGCGGCGCAGTTCTTCAAGAACGCGGCCGACCCGCAGAGCCCGCTCAGCCCGTTCTCCCCCGAGTCGGAGGGGCCGCGCGAGGAGTCCATCGCCATCCACCGCGAGGTGCTCGCCGGGTCCAGGGCCAAGGTCCCGGACGAACTCCGGGAGATCCTGCCGGAGCTGATGTGGCTCTCCCTCATGGGGCTCGTCCTGTACTGGGTCTTCGACCGGAGCGAGGGGCGCGCCCGCAGCTACCGGCTCGCCGAGCGCGGCGCCCGACTGACGACCCGGGGCGTCTCCCTCGCCCGGTTCCGCGCGCTGCGCCCCCTGGTCCGCGAGGTCCATGAGCTGTTCACGGACTTCCTGCCGGGCATGACGAAGGTGCCGCCGGATCCAGGGGCGGCAGGGCGGAAGGACTGATCACGGCCTGACGGAGGAGGGCTGCGGTCAGGGGCGTACGGCGACCGACGGCCCGACGACCGACGGCTGGCGACTGGCGGCTGGCGGCTGGCGGCTGGCGGCTGGCGACCGCAACCAACGGTCAGAGATCGGTGATCGGCAACCCGCGGTCAGCGATCGGTGATCGGTGATCGGCGATGGCTTGAAAGCGACGGTCACGCCGTCGCGCCCGAGGGGGGTCACGGGAACGGCACGGTCAACCCACCAACGCCCAGACGGTCTTCCCGTGCCGTCCCCGGCTCCACACCCCCCACGCCGCCGCGATGTGATCCACCAGCCTCAGCCCCCGCCCCGTCTCCTCCCACTCCCCGACCTCCTTGAGCCGGGGCACGGTCGTCCCCTCGTCCGACACCTCGATGAAGCAGGACCCGTCCGCCAGCGCGGTCAACGCGACCTCGAACTCCCGCTCCAGCAGGGGACCATGGCGTACGACGTTGCTGGCGAGCTCGGAGGCGACGAGCACGATGTCGTCCAGGTCCGGGGAGTCTTCCCCGTGCCCCCAGTCGGCCAGGTGTTCCCTCACGCGTCGCCGGACGAGGCCCACGGACGCGGGATGGCGGGGCAGCCGGAAAGAGTGGCGTCTCAGCACGTTCGCTCCTCACCCCGAACCCGCCCCCGACACAGAAGATGCGCGGGGCGGGTGCGCCGTGTCACTCCCGTGCGCTCCCGGCCCACGAGTTCACGTCACCTGTCACACGGCGTCTGTCATATCCATTCCAGCCGCCACAGCCGGAACACCCCGGTCCCGTCCGACAGATACTGCGCCCCGCCGACGTCCTCGCTGCTGAGCACGTACTCCTTGCGCTGCCACAGCGGGATCATCGGTACGTCCTGGGCCACGATCTCCTGCAGTTCCTTGAAGTCGCCCGCGGCCCGGCTGCGGTCCGCGTAGCGCTGACTGTCCTTGATGAGGCGGTCGGCCTGTTCGCTGCCGTACCCGTTGCTCAGTGAGTTGCCGGTGCCGACGAGCGGCCCGCCGAAGGTGTCGGGGTCGGGATAGTCGGCGACCCAGCCCACCCCGTACGCGTCCAGCTTGCCCTCGGCGTACCGCTTCTGGAAGTCGGTCCACTCGTACGCCTTGGTCGTCACGTAGAACAGCCCGCTCGCCTCCAGCTGCTCCTTCAGTTCGGCGGCCTCGGCGGCGGCCGAGCCCCGGCCCTCGGCGTAGCCGTAGGTGAAGCGCACCGGCATGCTGACGCCCGCCTCGTCGAGGAGGCGGCGGGCCCGTTGCGGGTCGGGCTGGGGGTTGGCGTCGAAGAACGAGGTGGTGTGGCCCGTGATGCCGGCCGGGATGAGCGAGTAGAGCGGGTCGGTGGTGCCCTGGTAGACGTCGGCCACCAGCTTCTCGCGGTTGATCAGCGCGGCCATCGCCTGCCGCACCCGGCGGTCGTGCAGGGGTGAGTCGGCCCGCACGTCGAGCACGAGGTTGCGGGTCTCGGTGCTGTCGGCCTCGGTGACCCGCTGGTCGGGATCGCTGGGGGACAGCGCGGCGAGCGTCTGCGACGGCAGCGTGCGGGTGACGACGTCGACCCGTCGTGCCTTCCACGCCTTCTGCAGTGCGGCCGAGTCCCGGTAGTAGCGCATGAGGACGGGGCTGCCGGTGGTCCGGGCTACGCCCCGGTAGGCGCGGTTGGGGGTGAGGTGGGCCTGGTCGGCGCTGATCGAGACCAGGGAGAAGGGGCCGGTGCCGTCGACGCCGGCTTCCGTGCGCAGCCTGTTCGTCGGGTACTTGGTGCGGTCGACGATCGACCCGGCGCCGGTGGCCACCTTGAACGGGAAGGTGGCGTCCGGCGAGGAGAGGCGGAAGTCGACGGTCAGCCCGTTCGCGGTGACCGACTGCAGGGTGTCGAGCAGTGTGGCCGGGCCGACCTCCGCGTTGATGCGCTTGACCCGGTCGAAGGAGTACTTGACGTCCTTGCCGGTGACCTCACGGCCGCTGGGGAACTTCAGGTCCGGGCGCAGGGTGCAGCGGTAGACCAGGAGGGCGTTGCCGACGAAGGCGCAGCTCCGCGCGGCGTCCGGCACCGGTACGGCGCCGCCCGGCTCGAAGGTCAGCAGCGACTGGAACACGCTGCTGTACATGGCCCAGGAGCCGACGTCGTAGGCGCCGGCCGGGTCGAGCGAGGTGACCGTGTCGGTCGTGCCGACCGTGATCGCCCTGCTCTCGTCCAGCCGGGCCGGCAGCAGCTGCCAGCCGCCGATCGCCGCGACCGCCAGCACCAGCAGCGACGCGAGAATCCGTAAGCGAACCGACCGCATCCGGCGCCCCTCCCAAGAACCCACCCGGCCCACTGCGCACAGTGGTTTCGCGGTGGCGCGGATCACCTAACCACAGTCGGCTGTGTTGACGGAAGACAGGTTTTGTTGAGTTGAGAAAGAACTCGGTAAGCGCATCATCCACGCGTGCCGAAAAGCCTTCCGAACAGGTACGGAAAGGCTCCTGACGCCCCGTCACGCCTGCTTCGACGCCAATTGCACCACCGTGATGTCCGACGGCGCCCCGACCCGTACAGGCGGCCCCCACGCACCCGCGCCCCGGCTCACGTAGAGCTGGGTGTCGCCGTAGCGCTCCAGGCCGGCGAGGGTGGGGTTGGCCGCCTGGGCGACGTACGTCATCGGCCACAGCTGGCCCCCGTGCGTGTGACCGGAGAGCTGGAGGTCGACCCCGTGGTCGACGGCGTCGTGGATCTGGACGGGCTGGTGCGCCATGAGCACGACGGCTCGCGAGGTGTCCCGGTCGCCGAGCGCCTTGGCGAAGTCCGGGCCCTGGCCCTCGTCCTCGCCCGCGATGTCGTTCACCCCGGCGAGATCGAGGTACGGCAGCTCGCGGCGGGCGTTCTCCAGCGGGGTGAGACCCAGCCGGCGCACCTCCTCGACCCACTGTCCGGCCCCGGAGATGTACTCGTGGTTGCCCGTGACGAAGTAGCTGCCGTGCCGTGCCTTCAGTCCGGCGAGCGGCGCCGCGGCCGGGCCGAGGTCGGCCACGTCACCGTCGACCAGGTCGCCGACCACCGCGATCAGGTCGGGCTGCGTCGAGTTGATCGTGTCGACGACCTTCTGCGCGAAGCCCCGGCCCAGCATCGGCGAGAGGTGGATGTCGCTGACCACCGCGATCCGGAACCCGTGGGCCGCGCGCGGCAGTTTCGCCAGCGGCACGGTGACCCGCTTGAGCTTGGGGCCGCGCACGACCCCGTAGGTGCCGTAGCCGACCGTGCCGACGGCCGCGGCGGCGACGGCCCCGCCCACGACCCGGGAGACGAAGAGGCGGCGGGACGGATCGGCCGGGGCGGCGGGCGGGGGCTCCGTCGCGGAGGGCGGGGCCGGCTGCCCGGGCTCGGCGGTGGCGGGCGTGGCCGCGGCGGTCGTGGCGTGCGCGTTGTTCGTGGGCGCGGCGGTCGCGGTGGTGGTGGCGTGCGCGGTCGCGGGCTCCGTGGCCTCCGTGGGCTGCGCCCCCGCCGGCACCGGCTGGGGCTCGGGCTCGAGCTCCGCCGGCTCGGGCCGCCGCGCGGGCACCGGGGCGCGCCGCGCCACCAGACGACTCACCAGGGGCCGTACCAGCTCCCCCGCCAGCAGGGCCAGCAGCAGGTACAGGGAGAGGGCGAGCCACATGAAGCCCGGCCAGGTCAGCGTCCGCTGCAGCCAGAAGGGGGCGTGGGCACGCTCGGCCGCGAACCCCGCGAACATCAGCACCGGTCCGACGACGAACACCGCCGTGCCCACCCGTCTGGCGAGGCCCGGCCCCCGGGTCGTGTCGCGCACCAGGCGCCGCCAGGCGTACCAGTGCAGAGCCCCGAACGCGCTCAGCACCAGCAGGGCGACGAGGACGAAGACAATGATCATCACGTCGTACTCCCGGTCACGCGGTCCGGCGAAGGGCGCGCACTCCACGCAACCCGATGACCCCGATGGCCGTCCCAAGAGCAAAGGAGACGACGGCGAGCGTCAGATGCACCCAGAAGTACGCCGTCGGATCGCCCGCGTCGTCGAACGCGAGCCCGCTGCCGTCCTTCCACAGGTTTTTGATGAAAGTGATCCAGATGACCCAGCTCCACACCCCGAAGGCGAGCAGGAACCAGGAGAGGGGGCGGCTGAGCTTCATGCGTTCAGTATCGCCGCCGACCGCAGGGTCTTCGCGCCGGGGTGCGAGCGGGGGCGCGAGCCGGAGTGAGCGAGCCACGGCGCGCTGCGGTGGGATTTACCGGTCGGAGCCATGTACTTTCTCGATCGTGCCCGCCTCCCAGAAGACCGCCAGGCGCCCCCTGCTGGTCACCTCAGCCACCCTGCTGTCCCTCTCCCTCGCCTCGCTGACACTGACGGCCGCCCCGGCCTTCGCGGCGAAGCCGTCCCCGAGTTCGAGCGCCTCGCCGTCCGCGACTCCCCCGGCGGCCATGTCG
The DNA here is from genome assembly GCF_055592645.1 of Streptomyces sp. NPDC041108. NCBI lineage: Bacteria > Bacillati > Actinomycetota > Actinomycetes > Kitasatosporales > Streptomycetaceae > Streptomyces > Streptomyces sp. NPDC041108. The sequence goes on from NZ_JBVIYK010000003.1 coordinate 584,269, forward strand.
ACCGTCGGCGGCGAGCAGTTGGGCAGGCCGGGCACCCAGGCGGCCCTCGGCAGCGACGCGCCTGTGCTGCCCAAGGACATCAGCGCCCGTTCCTGGATCGTCGCGGACGCCGAGTCGGGCGACGTGCTGGCCGCGCACAACGCGCACTGGCGGCTGGCGCCCGCGAGCACGCTGAAGATGCTGTTCGCGGACACGCTGCTGCCGAAGTTCAACAAGGACGACGAGCACAAGGTGGTCTCCGCCGACCTCGCGGGCATCGGCGCGGGCTCCAGCATGGTCGGCATAAAGGAGGACGAGAAGTACACCGTCCACGATCTGTGGCTCGGTGTCTTCCTTCGCTCCGGCAATGACGCGGTCCATGTCCTGTCGGCGATGAACGGCGGTGTGAAGCAGACCGTCGCCGACATGAACGAGCACGCCGAGGAGCTCCAGGCCCTCGACACGCACGCCGTCAGTCCTGACGGCTACGACGCCAAGGGGCAGGTCTCGTCGGCGTACGACCTGACCCTGTTCGCCAGGTCGGGGCTGCAGAAGAAGGACTTCCGGGAGTACTGCTCCACCGTGCGGGCGAAGTTCCCGGGCGAGACGAAGAAGGGCAAGAACGGCAAGAAGAGCCGGTCCTCCTTCGAGATCCAGAACACCAACCGGCTGCTCACCGGGGACAACGGTCTCGACTCCTACCAGGGCATCGCGGGTGTGAAGAACGGCAACACCACCAACGCGGGTGCCACGTTCACCGGGGTCGCCGAGCGGGACGGCCGGGTTCTCCTCGTCACCGTCATGCACCCGGAGAAGAACGAGCACAACCAGGTCTACAAGGAGACCGCCAGCCTGCTCGACTGGGGGTTCAAGGCGGCGGGCAAGGTGACACCGGTGGGGGAGTTGGTGGCACCCAAGAGCGCCGAGACCTCCGGTGGGGACACCCCGCCGAGTTCCCAGCCGGGGGCCACGGCGTCGGCGTCCGTCTCGGGCGGGGCGGGCGGCAAGTCCGTGGCGGCGAGTGCCTCCGGCGGGGGCGGCGGCATCGGGGTCGCGCTCGGGATCATGGGCGGTGTGCTGGTGCTGCTGGCCGGTGCGGTGTTCCTGGTGAACCGGAAGTGGCCTCTGCGGGGACGGAAGTAGAGCGGGCGGGGCGCGGTCGCACGCCCCGCTGCCTGCTCCCTGCTCCCTGCTCCCTGCTCCCTGCTGCCTGCTGCCTGCTGCCCGATGCGGGGAGCGCGGGTGCGCTGGGGGCTGGCGCGGGAGAGCCACGCGCCGGCTCTGGCACATCCGGCTCCGGCGCATCAGGCTCCTTCGCGTCCGGCAGCAGCGCATCCGCGCGCCCCACGCTCCTACGCCCCCCCGGCCCCCGCCCCCGACTCTCAGTCGGCCGGCGCCGCCGCCTCCTCGCTGCTCTCCGCCGTCCAGGCCGCGCAGTACAGCAGGAGCTTGGTGGTGAAGTTGATCCAGAGGAGCAGGGCGATGGGGACGCCGAAGGCGCCGTACATGCTCTTCGAGGCGATGCCCTGCATATAGCCGCTGAGCAGCAGCTTCAGGAGTTCGAAGCCCACGGCTCCTATGAGGGCGGCCACGACGAGGCGGCGGCGGGGCGGGTGGACGCCGGGGAGCAGGGTGAGGACGTAGAGGAGGAGCAGGAAGTCGGCGAGGACGGCGACGGCGAACGCGGCGACGCGCAGGAGGATGCCGCCCCAGCCGTCGCGGTCGATGCCGAGCTGGTCGGCGAACCGCCCGACTGCCCAGGAGGCGGCGGTGGAAGCGGCCAGGGAGACGAGGACCGCGCCGCCGAGCCCGACCAGGACCCCCGTGTCCTTGGTCTTGGCGAGGACGGGGTTCTCGTCGGGGTCCGGCTTCTCCCAGACCGCGCGCAGACAGCCGCGCATCTCACCGACCCAGCCGATGCCGGTGAACAGCAGCAGCGCGCCGGCGATGACCCCGACCGTGCCGGCGTTCTCGACGAGGCCGCCGATGTCGAGCTGGTCGGAGATGCCGGGCACCTGCTCGGCGAGCCGGTCCTCCAGGTCCTGCTGCCTGTCCTTGCCGAGGGTCGCCGCGGCGATGGAGGCGACCACGGTCAGGAGGGGGAACAGCGCCAGGAAGCTGATGAAGGTCATCGCGGCGGCCAGCCGGGTCCACTTCACCCGGTCCAGCCGCTCGTACGACCGCCACGCGTGCGTGGTCATCAGACGCTCCGCCAGGGGGCCGACCCCGGGAAGCTTTTTCAGCCAGTCCATGATCCGAACTCTGCCCCACTCGTCGCCGACCGATGCCGGGTACCCCCGTACCGGCCCGCCCAGCCGTTCCGGCCGTCACTGCCCCCGGCGCGGGGGCAGGGGCGGGGACGGTCGCGTCACCAGTCCGCCACCGCCAGCCCGTACATGGTGAGCCACACCGCCGCGATGACGGAGAGGGCGCGGTCGTGCAGGACGACGTCCTCGGGCTCGCCCGCCGTGCCCCGGTCGGCGAAGACGGCGTAGCGCAGGACGGCCAGGACGAAGGCGACCATGGACAGCTGACGCCAGGGCAGTACACCGGCGGACGGGACGCCGCCCTCCTCCATGGCCCACAGGCAGTAGCCGAGCACGGCGACCCCGGCGGCCAACTGCCAGACGAAGCGCAGGTATCCGGCCGTGTACTCGGTGAGCAGGGCCCGGGTGGCGCCCGGCCGGTCGGCCATCTGCACGGCCTCCGAGTAGCGCTTGGCGGCGACCATGAACAGCGCGCCGAACCCGGTGGTGATCAGGAACCAGCGCGACAGCGGGATGCCCAGGGCCGGCCCGCCGGCCATCGCCCGCATCAGGAACCCGGTGGTGACGACGGCCAGATCGACGACCAGGACGTGCTTGAGGCTGAGGCAGTAGGCCAGTTGGAGGACGAGGTACGCGGTCAGCAGTGCGCAGGTGTACGGCGAGCAGAGCCATGCGGCGGCCAGGGGGGCGAGGACGGCCAGGGCGCCGCCGACGCCGTACGCGACCGGTACGGGCACCTGTCCGGCGGCGACCGGGCGGTGACGCTTGACCGGGTGCGCGCGGTCGGCCTCGGCGTCCCGGGCGTCGTTGACCAGGTACACGGCGGCGGCACAGGCCGTGAAGAGGACGAAGACGAGCGGGAGCCGGGTGAGCGCGCGCGGGGTGAACAGTTCCCCGGCGGCCGCGGGCGCCGCGACGACCAGGATGTTCTTGATCCACTGGCGGGGGCGGGCCGTGCGCAGGAGACCGAGGGCGAGACCCGCCTTCGGAGGCAGCCGCCCCGGGGGCGTCCGCCGCTCCAGGAGCACAGTGCGCTCAGCCACGGCCGTGCACCACCCAGCGTGCGCCGAGCCGCGCGGTGAGCGCCCCGAGGGCCACGCCCGCCGCCACGTCCGACGGGTAGTGCACACCGGCCACCAGCCGGGAGAGGCACATCGCGGCGGCGAGCGGGGCCGCGGCGGCCAGCACGAGACGGGCCCCCGGGGCCCCGTGCGCGACGACGGCGACCGCCGCTGCCGCCGAACTGGCGTGCGAGCTGGGGAAGGAGTGCCGTCCGGCCGTGCGGACCAGGGGCCGGACCCGAGCGGGGCGGGGCCGTCGTACGACTCTCTTGACCCCCATGCTGGCCAGGTGCGCCCCGGCGGTCAGTGCCGTGCCGCGCAGCCACACACCGCGCCGCTCCCGGTCGACGGCGGCGCCCGCCAGCCCGCCCGCGAGCCAGAGCAGGCCGTGTTCCCCGGCCCGGGACAGTCCGCGCGCGGCGGCCGCGACACGCGGGTCCGCGCCCCGGGCGTGCAGCCCGGAGAGCAACCGCCGGTCCAGGCCGCGCACGCCGTCGACGACGTCAACTTCATCCATGCGATACCACTCTTCTAGGTGGCCGTCCCGGAGCTCCGGCAATCTAGAACGACATCCCATTAATCACCCGTTTCGGTGAGGCGGCAGAGCGGCCGGGCCGACGCGCCCGGTTCCTCCGCGTACACGGCGATACGGTCGCGGGCATGCCAGCCGACGCCGCCGGGGCCCCTCCGGCTCCCCCGCCGCCCAGCCCCGGCCGCACCGTCCCCGTCACCGGCTGGGGCCGCACCGCCCCGACCGTCGCCCGTCTGGTCCGCCCGCGTACGTACGACGAGGCCGCGGCCGCCGTACGGGCGTGCGGGGCGCGCGGGGGGATCGCCCGGGGGCTGGGGCGGGCGTACGGGGACGCGGCGCAGAACGCGGGCGGGACCGTCCTCGACATGACCGGACTCGACCGGGTCCACGCCGTCGACGCGGACGGCGGCACGGTCCTGTGCGACGCGGGCGTCTCGCTGCACCGGCTGATGGAGGTGCTGCTCCCCCTGGGCTGGTTCGTCCCGGTGACCCCCGGGACCCGTCAGGTGACCGTCGGCGGTGCCGTCGCGGCCGACATCCACGGCAAGAACCACCACGTCTCGGGGTCGTTCGCCCGGCACGTCCTGTCCCTGGAACTGCTGACGGCGGACGGTGAGATCCGCACGGCCGTCCCCGGCACCCCCCTCTTCGACGCCACGGCCGGCGGCATGGGCCTGACGGGCGTCATCCTCACCGCGACCGTACGGCTCCTGCCCGTCGAGACGTCCTGGATGTCCGTCGACACCGAACGCGCCCGCGACCTCGACGACCTCCTCTCCCGGCTGACGGCCGGCGACCACCACCACCGCTACTCCGTCGCCTGGATCGACCTGCTCGCCAGGGGCGCCTCCACAGGGCGCGCGGTCCTCACCCGCGGCGACCACGCGCCCCTGGAAGCGCTGGAGCAGCCGGGACCGTCGTCCACGCGCGCGCGTGCGGGGCGGCTGTCGTCCACGCGCGCGCGTACCGGGCTCCTCCCCGGCCGGGGCGCCCTCCGGCGGGACGCGTCCCCCGGACCGCTGGAATTCCGGCCCCGCCGGCTCCCGGCGGCCCCCGCCCATGTTCCGGACGGACTCCTCGGCCGTACGGCGGTGAGCCTCTTCAACGAACTCTGGTACCGCCGTGCCCCGCACTCCCGCACCGGCGAACTCCAGCGCGTCTCCACCTTCTTCCACCCCCTCGACGGGGTCCCGCACTGGAACCGGATCTACGGCAGGTCCGGCTTCGTGCAGTACCAGTTCGTCGTCGGACACGGCCACGAGGAGGAGCTGCGCCGGATCGTGCACCGGATCTCCGCGCGCCGCTGCTCCTCCTTCCTCGCCGTGCTGAAGCGGTTCGGCGAGGGCGACCCCGGCTGGCTGTCCTTCCCGATGCCCGGCTGGACCCTCGCCCTGGACATCCCGGCGGGCCTGCCCGGCCTCGGCACCTTCCTGGACACGCTCGACGAGGACGTCGCGGCCGCCGACGGCCGTGTCTACCTGGCCAAGGACGCCCGGCTGCGTCCTGAACTGCTGGCCGCCATGTACCCCCGGCTGCCCGAATTCCGCGCGCTGCGCCGGGAGTTGGACCCGGGCGGGGTCTTCGTCTCGGATCTGGCCCGCCGCCTGGGCCTGTGAGCGCCGAGGACGCCGTGGAATCCCCTGTCCCCCCACACACCCAGGAGCTGTCATGAAGGACGCCTTCGGCACCCCCCAGTCCCTGCTGATCCTCGGCGGCACGTCGGACATCGCGCTCGCCACGGCACGCCGGCTGATCGCCCGCCGCACCCGCACGGTGTGGCTGGCGGGACGCCCCTCCCAGGACCTGGAGAACGCGGCCGCCCACCTGCGCGGACTCGGCGCGCGGACGCACACCGTCACCTTCGACGCGCTCGACCCCGAGTCCCACGAGGCGGTCCTCGGCAAGGTCTTCGCCGAGGGCGACATCGACATGGTCCTCCTCGCCTTCGGCGTGCTCGGCGACCAGGCCAACGACGAACGCGACCCGGTGGCCGCCGCGCGTGTCGCCCAGACCAACTACACGGGCGCCGTCTCGTCCGCACTGGTGTGCGGGCGGGCGCTCCAGGCGCAGGGCCACGGCTCCCTGGTCGTCCTGTCGTCCGTCGCCGCCGAGCGCGCCCGCCGCTCCAACTTCATCTACGGCTCCAGCAAGGCCGGCCTGGACACCTTCACCCAGGGCCTCGGCGACGCCCTGCACGGCACCGGCGCCCACGTCATGCTCGTGCGCCCCGGCTTCGTCCGCACGAGGATGACGGCGGGCCGCCCGGAGTCTCCCCTCGCGACGACCCCGGAGGCGGTCGCCGCCGCCATCGAACTCGGCCTGCGCCGGCGCTCGGAAACGGTGTGGGTCCCGGGTTCGCTGCGTCTGGTGATGGCGGCTCTGAGGCACGTGCCGAGGGCGGTGTTCCGCCGCCTGCCGCTGTAGGAGCTGGTGGAGCCGCGCTTCTTGGCCCGGCGCCGGGAGGCGCCCTTCACGGGGTGCGGGGAACGGCGCGGACAATCCCCACCCGCCCGCGCCCGCCGACGAACCCGGGCTCCCGGGCTACGGGGCGCCCTGTCCTCGGAGCGGCAGCGTCACCGTGTCGCCCACCGGCGCCCCCGCCTGCGGCGGCACGACGGACCCACCGAACGCGAACTCCCGCAGCTTGCGCCAGACCCCGTCGGAGCCCTGTTCGTAGAGTGCGAAGCCGGTGCAGGGCCACTGCGCCTCGTACCCGGCGAGCTCCTCGAACGCCCGGTCCATCGCCTCCTCGGCGATGCCGTGCGCCACGGTGACGTGCGGGTGGTACGGGAAGTTCAGCTCGCGTGCCACCGGCCCCGAGGCGTCCCGGACCTGCTTCTGCAGCCAGGTGCAGGCTTCGGCTCCCTCGACGATCCGCACGAACACGACGGGTGACAGCGGCCGGAACGTACCCGTGCCGGACAGCCGCATGGGGAAGGGCCGGCCGGCCGCCGCGACCTCGGTGAGATGCGTCTCGATCGCCGGCAGCCCGCCGGCCTCGACCTCGGTCGGCGGCAGCAGCGTGACATGAGTGGGGATGCCGTGAGCCGCGGCGTCGCCGAAGCCCGCGCGCAGCTGCTGGAGCTGGCTGCCGTGGGGCTCCGGGACCGCGATCGACACACCGATCGTTACGGTCCCCACGTCGTCTCCTGTCGTCGTGTCATGCGGGTTGTCGTGTTCCTGCGGGGCGCACTCCGTCGCACCGGCTATCGACTGTACGGCCACGGCGGTGTTCCGGGCAGGCGCAGCGGGAGTGATGTGCGGCGCTGTCGGTGGTGCGACGGGTGGTGCGGTCGGCGCTCGGGGGCCGAGGTGGTACGGCTCAGTGCTTGGCGGGCAGGAAGCCGACCTTGTCGTACGCCTGGGCGAGTGTCTCCGCGGCGACCGCGCGCGCCTTCTCGGCTCCCTTGGCCAGGATCGAGTCGAGCGTCTCCGGGTCGTCCAGATACTGCTGGGTGCGCTCCCGGAAGGGCGTCACGAACTCGACCATGACCTCGGCGAGGTCCGTCTTGAGCGCACCGTAGCCCTTTCCTGCGTACCTCTGCTCCAGTTCCGCGATACCCGCCCCGGTGAGGGTCGAGTAGATGGTGAGCAGGTTGCTGACGCCCGGCTTCTCGGTGAGGTCGAAGCGGATCACCGTGTCGGTGTCGGTGACGGCGCTCTTGACCTTCTTGGCGGTGGCCTTCGGGTCGTCGAGCAGGTTGATCAACCCCTTGGGGGTCGACGCCGACTTGCTCATCTTGATCGCGGGGTCCTGAAGGTCGTAGATCTTGGCCGTCTCCTTCAGGATGTACGGCTTCGGGATCGTGAAGGTCTCGCCGAAGCGGCCGTTGAACCGCTCGGCGAGGTCGCGGGTGAGTTCGATGTGCTGGCGCTGGTCCTCGCCGACCGGCACCTCGTTCGCCTGGTACAGCAGGATGTCCGCGACCTGGAGGATCGGGTACGTGAAGAGGCCGACGCTCGCGCGGTCGGCGCCCTGCTTGGCGGACTTGTCCTTGAACTGGGTCATGCGGGAGGCCTCACCGAAGCCGGTCAGGCAGTTCATGACCCAGGCGAGCTGGGCGTGCTCGGGCACGTGGCTCTGGACGAAGAGGGTGCAGCGCTCCGGGTCGAGGCCGGCTGCGAGCAGCTGCGCGGCGGCGAGCCGGGTGTTGGCGCGCAGGTCCGCGGGATCCTGGGCGATGGTGATCGCGTGCAGATCGACGACCATGTAGAACGCGTCGTGGGACTCCTGCAGGGCCACCCACTGGCGGACGGCGCCGAGGTAGTTGCCGAGGTGGAACGAGCCGGCGGTGGGCTGGATGCCGGAGAGCACGCGGGGTCGGTCAGAGGCCATGTCCACCATTCTCTCAGGTGTCGGGGGGCGTTCCGGAACCGACCGGAAACAGATGTGACACGGGTGGGAACCGATCCGGATCGGGCGGTGTACCCATGATGTGAGAACGCGGGAGGGGGGCCGCATCGTCGATGAGGCCGCGGTGATCGCACGCGTACGCGCCGGGGAGCCGGAGGCGTATGCGGAGCTGGTGCGCGCCCACACGGGCATCGCGCTGCGGGCGGCCCGGGCCCTCGGCGCCGGTGCGGACGCGGAGGACGTGGTGCAGCAGGCCTTCTTCAAGGCGTACTGCTCACTGGGCCGCTTCCGGGACGGCTCCGCGTTCCGGCCGTGGCTGCTGTCGATCGTGGCCAATGAGACGAGGAACACAGTGCGGACAGCGGGGCGCCAGCGGTCCCTGGCCGACCGCGAGGCGACGTTCGCCGAGGCCGAGCCGCTGATACCGGCTTCGGCCGATCCGGCGGTCGCCGCGCTGGCGATAGAGCGCCGCGTGGCGCTGCTGGGCGCCCTGGAGAAGCTGAGCGAGGAACACCGGCTGGTCGTCACCTACCGCTATCTGCTGGAGATGGACGAGCCGGAGACGGCGGCGGCCCTCGGCTGGCCCAGGGGCACGGTGAAGTCCCGTCTGAGCCGGGCGCTGCGCAGGCTGGGCCGTCTGCTGCCGGAGTTCGAGCCGGGCGAGGCCCTGGGAAAGGCGGGAGGGGGTGAGGGACGTGAGTGAGCCGGACCGGCCGTCCGGGAGCGAGGACCGGGAGCGGGAGCGTGGGGGCGGTGGCACGGAGGGTGAGAGGCGTGATGTCCGGCTTCCCGAGGAGTTGCGGGCACTCGGCAGGGCGCTGGACCGGCCGGGGGCCGACGGGGACGAGACCATGGTCGAGCGGGTGCTGCGGCAGATACTCGCCGAGCAGGTGCCGACACCGGTGGCCGAGCCGCCGGGCGCCGGAGAGCGGCTGCGGGCGGTGCGCCGGTGGGCACGGGCGCGCCGGCGCGCGCTGACGGCCGCGCTGTGCGGGCTGCTCACGGTGCTCGTCCTCACCCCTCCCGTGCGGGCGGCGGTGGGCGACTGGTTCGGCTTCGGCGGGGTCGAGGTGCGGTACGACCCGTCGGCGACGCCCGCGCCGCGGGCGGGGCCGCCGGGCTGCCCCGACCCGGTCCCGCTCGCCGAGGCCGGGCGGCGGGCGGGGTTCGCCCCGCTGGTGCCGGGTGCGCTGGGCGACCCGGACGCGGTGTCCGTGACCCGTGCGCCGAAGGGCCGCTTCGTGATCAGTCTCTGCTGGGAGGAGCGGGGACACACCGTCCGGCTCGACGAGTACGCGGCCCGGCTGGCACCGGGGTACGGCAAGACCGTGGCGGGTGAGCGGGCCGTCGAGTGGGTCCGGCTGGACGGGGGCGCGTACGACGCCCTGTGGTTCCCGGACCCGCACCTCCTGCGCTTCTGGATGACCTCCGAGGACGGCTCCCGCTTCACCCGCTCCGAGCGCACGGCGGGGCCCACCCTGCTGTGGGTCCACCGTGACGCGTACACGCTGCGGCTGGAGGGCGTGGCGTCGAAGGACCGGGCGCGGGAGATCGCGGAGTCGTTGGACTGATCGGTCCTGCCGAGATGGGAACCCCGGCGCTTCGAGCGGTGTACCAGGAGTGACACCGCGAGTGCGGACGGACCGCACCGGGATCGATCGGGGGTGTCGGATGCATGGACTGCGACGACTGACGGCGGTGACGGGCGCGTTACTGATCGCTCTGGCCCTGCTTCTGCTGGGGGCCCCGCCCTCGGTGGCGGGCGGACCGACCAGCGTGCTGCTGGCCTCACCCACCAGTCAGCGGACGGCTTCGCTGTACGGCACGGAGAAGCGGTACGACCTCCTGGAGCGGCTCCTCGCCCCGGCCGGCTCGGCACTCGACGGGAGCCGGGAGGAGGCGCCGGACTGGGGAGCCGAGGACACCTGGGGAGAGAAGGTGGGCGACATGGTCACCGTGACGTGGATGATCCATGACGTGACGCCCTGGCGGGTGGACCGGCTGTTCCTGTCCGCACCCGACACCAAGGACGTCTGGATCCACACGGACACGGAGACGGGGGAGGACACCGCCGACTCGGGCGACGGTGTCTGGCACAAGGCGAAGCAGTCGGAGGAACTGCGCGCGCTGCTGCGAGGGCTCGGGGTCCTGGGTGAGACCTCGGGCGGCGCGGGGCAGGACACACCCTCGGACGAGGCGCTCACCGGAGCCGGGGCCGGCCCCGGCGAGACGGTCACCGGCACGCGGGCCACGGCGGACGCACCGGCTCCGGCCGACCGGGCCCGCTGGGCGATGACCGCTCTGGCCCTGGGGCTGGTCCTCGGCTCCGGGGGCGCCACTCTCCTGCTGCGCCGCGCGGCGGCCCGGCACGGGTCCGGACCGCCGCGACGTCAGGAGCTGCTGGACGCCTGACCGGTCCCCCAACGGGGGGTCAGCCGAGGTCGATCTCCGGGTACAGCGGGAAGCCGGCGACCAGGTCGGTGGCGCGGCGGGAGATCTCGTCGGAGACCTTCGCGTCGAGGACGTGCTGGGCCTTGGAGGGGGCTCCCGACTTGGTGGTGCCCGGCTCCGTGGTGGTCAGGACACGGTCGATGAGACCGGCGACCTCGTCCATCTCGGCGGTGCCCAGACCACGCGTGGTCAGCGCGGGCGTGCCGATGCGGATGCCGGAGGTGTACCAGGCGCCGTTCGGGTCGGCCGGGATGGCGTTGCGGTTGGTGACGATGCCGGAGTCGAGCAGCGCGGCCTCGGCCTGGCGGCCGGTGAGACCGTAGGAGGTGGCGACGTCGATCAGGTTGAGGTGGTTGTCGGTGCCGCCGGTGACCAGGGTGGCGCCCCGGCGCGTCAGGCCCTCGGCGAGAGCGCGGGAGTTGTCGACGATGCGCTGGGCGTAGTCCTGGAAGGCGGGCTGCCGGGCCTCGGCGAGGGCGACGGCCTTGGCGGCCATGACGTGCGGGAGGGGGCCGCCGAGGACCATCGGGCAGCCGCGGTCGACCTGGTCCTTGAGGGAGTCGTCGCACAGGACCATGCCGCCGCGGGGGCCGCGCAGCGACTTGTGGGTGGTCGTGGTGACGATCTGGGCGTGCGGGACCGGGTCGAAGTCGCCGGTGAGGACCTTGCCGGCGACGAGACCCGCGAAGTGCGCCATGTCCACCATCAGCGTGGCGCCGACCTCGTCGGCGATCTCGCGCATGATCCGGAAGTTCACGAGACGGGGGTAGGCGGAGTAGCCGGCGACGATGATCAGCGGCTTGAAGTCCCGGGCGGTGGCGCGCAGGGCCTCGTAGTCGATGAGGCCCGTGGCGGGGTCGGTGCCGTAGGAGCGCTGATCGAACATCTTGCCGGAGATGTTGGGGCGGAAGCCGTGGGTGAGGTGACCGCCGGCGTCCAGGGACATACCGAGCATGCGCTGGTTGCCGAAGGCCTGGCGGAGTTCGGCCCAGTCGGCCTCGGAGAGGTCGTTGACCTGGCGGGCGCCGGCCTTCTCCAGGAAGGGGGCCTCGACACGGTCGGCGAGGACGGACCAGAAGGCGACCAGGTTGGCGTCGATGCCGGAGTGCGGCTGGACGTAGGCGTGGCGGGCGCCGAAGAGTTCCCTGGCGTGCTCGGCGGCGAGGGACTCGACGGTGTCGACGTTGCGGCAGCCGGCGTAGAAGCGGCGGCCGACGGTGCCCTCGGCGTACTTGTCGCTGAACCAGTTGCCCATGGCCAGGAGGGTGGCCGGGGAGGCGTAGTTCTCGGAGGCGATCAGCTTGAGCATCTCGCGCTGGTCGCTGACCTCCTGGCCGATGGCGTCGGCCACGCGCGGCTCGACGGCGCGGATCACGTCGAGGGCGGCACGGAAGGCGGTGGACTCTTGGGAGAGGGGCTCGGCTGACATGGGGACCTCCGGACGTTGCGTTCAGCGTTCACGGTACGGCCCAGGCGCACGGCACTCATCTTTCCCGAGCCGCTCCCCGATGGTCCGTCCCATCCCAGCGCGCCAGTCACGGCCCACTGGTCACCCTATCGGGCGCCGTGGACGCCCGGGCCCGGGCGTCCACCATACGAACGACGGCGGGAGGAGAAGGGAACGCGGACGTCAGAGGATCACATGGGGCAGAAAACGGGCGTACTCGTCGGTGACCAGTCCCGAGGACTCGCGGATGCCGAGGCCCGCCGACTCGTCCTCGACGACCCAGGCGCCGAGGACGACATGGTTGCCGTCGAAGTCCGGGAGGGGCGCCAACTCCTGGTAGCAGCAGGGCTCTTCGCGGAGGGCGGGGGTGGTGCCCGCCGCGTGGACGGTGACGCCGGCGCCCTCGCGGCCCAGGAGGGGTTTGGCGACGTAGCCGGAGGTGGCGGCCAGTTCACGGGGGCCGTCGAGATAGGCGGGGAGGAGGTTCGGATGGCCGGGATACAGCTCCCAGAGGACGGCGAGGAGGGCCTTGTTGCTCAGGAGCATCTTCCAGGCGGGCTCGATCCACATCGTGGTCCCGGTGCCGCCGCCGTTGTCGAGGGTGGCGAGGACGTGGGGGGCGAAACGGTCGGTGGTGAGCCACTCCCAGGGGTAGAGCTTGAAGATGCTGCGGATGAAGCGGAGCTTCTTGTCGACGAAGCGGTCCGCGAGGCGGTCCCAGCCGATGTCCTCCATGGAGATCCAGTCGGTGTCCAGGCCGGCCTGTTCGGCGGTCTCCTTCAGGTAGGCGACCGTCATCAGGTCCTCGCCCAGTTCGTCGCCGGCGGAGTGCGCGAAGTACAGGGGGCTGCCCGGCGGGAGGAGGCGGGACTGCTTCTTCCAGGCGTCGACGAGGCGTTCGTGGAGGGAGTTCCACTGGTCGGCGCCCGGGAAGCGTTCCTCCATCCAGAACCACTGGGGTCCGGCCGCCTCGACGAGCGAGGTCGGCGTGTCGGCGTTGTACTCCAGCAGCTTGGCGGGACCGGTCCCGTCATGGCGGAGGTCGAAGCGGCCGTACACGGAGGGCAGTTCGGCCCGGCGGCGCCACGCCTCGGCGACGAGGCCGGCGAGGCGTGGATCGGTGATGCCGAGGTCGGCGAAGCGGTCGTGCTCGACGATGTGCGCGGCCGCCGCCAGGCACATGGCGTGCAGTTCCTCGACGACCTCCTCCAGGGCCTCGACCTCGGGGAGCGAGAAGACGTAGTAGGCGCTCTCGTCCCAGTACGGGCGCAGGGAGCCGTCGGGGTAGCGGGTCAGCGGGTAGATGAGCCCCTGTTCCTCGACGGTCTCCTGCCAGCCCGGCCGGGGTTCGATGGTGCGGCGTTCCATGGTTCTGTTCCGTCCGCCGGGTCAGCCGCCGCTGGAGCCGGAGCCGTCGCCGTCCCCCGAGCAGCCGAAGCCGTCCCGGTCGACGGCCTCGCTGCGGCTGAAGGTGCCGTCCTCGGCCCGGCCGCCGCTGACGTCCGCGTCGTAGTACCAGGCGGCGTCGGCCGAACCGGCCTGCTTCCGGTTGGCGCTGCTGTTGCTCCTGCTGTTCTTGCCGTAGGACGACGAGCCGGAGCCCGTGTTGCAGTTCCTGTCCGCGATGATCTTGTAGCCGTTGGCGTAGTCGTAGCTGTCGCGGTCCACGCAACGGCGGTCCGGATCGGATCCGCAGGAGGTCAGGGCCGCCGCGACGACACCCATCCCCCCGAGTACGACCGTGCTGGACCGCAGTCGCCTGCGCTGCTCTCCCATGTGTGCTCCCCCGTCGGGCCCGTGGCCCCTGTTGTGTCGCGGCCGGTTCGCCATGCGGTACGCGATGCGGTACGCGGTGACCGGCCACGGTCTTATGTGCGCTTTATCGGCGCTCACACTAGTGATCGGATCGCCGAAGAGGCCACCCGGGACCGGCTTCGGTCGCGACTTCGGTCACGGCCTCGGTCACTGCTTCGGTCACTGCTTCGGTCACGGCCTCGGTCACTGCTTCGGTCACGGCCTCGGGATGAACTCCCGCTCCGCGCTCGGGGAGTCGGACCCGGTCGCGGGCTCCGCGCCGGGCCCGGCAGCGCCGGACGACGGCCCGACGGCGGCCCCGGCCGAGGCCCGCCGAGGGACCCCGCTCGGCCCGGAACCGTCCGTCGCCGGGCCACGGGCGGCGGCGAGGATGCGTGCTCAGCCTCGTACGCAGGTCTCGCCCGTCGGGCAGAGGGACGTGGTCACCATGGTGACCGGTTCGCGGAGTTCGTCGAGGGGGGTCGTCTCGGGGGCGCTGAGGCGGACTCCGTAGATCTTGTCGTCGGCTGTGCGGAAGCGGTGGTCGATGACCTGACGGGGGCCCAGATCGCCCTCGCCGTCGAAGCGGTAGACGACTTCGGAGTAGCTGTCGTCGTCGGCCGCCGAGCGGTCGAGGGCGCGATAGCCGGGGAGACGGGCGAAGCCGTAGTTCGCGTTCTCCGCCAGGTCCATGGACTCGGCGGGGCTCCCCTCACTGACCAGGAAGAGCTGGAGGATCCGGGTGCCGTCCGGGGAGTCGTAGGTCACGACGGTGGGCTTGTCCGTCGGCGTCTTGGCGGTGCGTTTCCAGCCGGAGGGGACCTCGACGGTGAAGCCGGCCGGGTCTTCGGCACGGACATAGCCGGGGGTGCCGCCCGTGGCGGAGTCCGTGTCCGACTGTTTCGGTGTGGCCGGGCCGGGGTCCCCGTCGTCCTCCGGGCCCGCCGCCGAGGCGGAGGGCGGCGGTGTGGACGGGGAACTGCTCGCGGAGGCGGCCCGGGATGGGTCGTCGTCCCGGGACAGGGTCCACACCCCGAATCCGATGCCGCCGCCGAGCAGTGCCGCGAGGGCGACGGCGACGGCCACACGCGGCCACGGGCCGCCGTGCCCGGGATCGTCGTCCACCCAGCGCCCTTGGTGCGGATCCCACCTCGTCATGCTGCCCCCCTCGGTCCTGTCGTCACCTTCGCGTCGTCGCCCGTAGGGGCGGCCGCGCGGCGTCAGGTGCGTGCTCTCGACGCGCCGGGCGGACGACCACGTACGGACCGTGGCCGTGCTCTCGTCCGGTGCGGCGAGAGGGCGTGCATGGCGTCGCGCGGCGGACGGGAATGTGACGACAGGCCCTGGCCGCCGACGTTCTCACGACATGCGTGCACCGACGATAGCGGCGTACACGCCGAACAGGCCCCGTCCTGGTCGAAACCGGGACAGGGCCTGCGAGAACAAGCTATAAGGCGTCGGCTCAGATGAGGCCGAGCGCGCGGACCGCCTCGCGCTCCTCCGCCAGCTCCTGGACCGAGGCGTCGATACGGGCGCGGGAGAACTCGTTGATCTCCAGGCCCTGGACGATCTCGTACTTGCCGTCCTTGACGGTGACGGGGAAGGAGGAGATGAGGCCCTCGGCCACACCGTAGGAACCGTCGGACGGGATGCCCATGGAGGCCCAGTCGCCCTCGGCGGTGCCGTTGACCCAGGTGTAGATGTGGTCGATGGCGGCGTTGGCGGCGGACGCGGCCGACGAGGCGCCACGGGCCTCGATGATGGCGGCGCCGCGCTTGGCGACGGTCGGGATGAAGTCCTCGGCGAGCCACTTCTCGTCGTTGACGACCTCCGCGGCGTTCTTGCCGGCGACGGTGGCGTGGAAGATGTCCGGGTACTGGGTCGCCGAGTGGTTGCCCCAGATCGTGAGCCTCTGGATCTCGGAGACCGGGACGCCGGTCTTCTTCGACAGCTGGGTCAGCGCGCGGTTGTGGTCCAGGCGGGTCATCGCGGTGAAGCGCTCCGCCGGGACGTCCGGCGCGGCGGCCTGGGCGATGAGGGCGTTGGTGTTGGCCGGGTTGCCGACGACGAGGACCTTGATGTCGTCCGCGGCGTTGTCGTTGATGGCCTTGCCCTGCGGCTTGAAGATGCCGCCGTTGGCCTCCAGCAGGTCGCCGCGCTCCATGCCCTTGGTGCGGGGGCGGGCGCCCACGAGCAGGCCCACGTTGGCGCCGTCGAAGGCGACGTTCGGGTCGTCCGTGATGTCGATGCCCTGAAGGAGCGGGAAGGCGCAGTCGTCGAGCTCCATGGCGGTGCCCTCGGCGGCCTTGAGCGCCGGGGTGATCTCCAGCAGGCGGAGCTTGACCGGCACGTCCGCGCCGAGCAGCTGGCCGGAGGCGATGCGGAAGAGCAGGGCGTAACCGATCTGGCCGGCCGCGCCGGTGACGGTGACGTTCACGGGAGTGCGGGTCATGGCGTTCTCCGTATGACAGCTGGCGGTGGGGCGTCCCTGCCCCTGGTGGGACGTACAAATGATCGATCTCTTGGCGTCAAGAGAGATCGGTGGTCAGGCTACCGCGCATCCGGGATCCCGGACGGCCGGGGTTCGTGTGGCCCAGCCCACAAGTCCTTCCGCGCTGCCGCCCACGGAGAGGGTGGCACGAAAAGGCGGCCGCCGGTCCGGGGGGAGGGACCAGACGGCCGCCTTTGTGGGGGCGCCGGGCCAGGAGGGGATGGGGGGATCCTCTCCCGGGCTGACCGGACTCCCGTGGGGGTACTGTCCGCATGCCCCGGAGTTCGGCGCGCATTCCCTTTATCTCGAAACTACTTTCACGGCAGAGATGATTACGGAGCGTCACGCTCGGCGGCGGCCGATGGGCCCCCCCAGCCCTTCGGCCCCCGTAGCGCGCGGGGGCGCGGACAGGCGCCCCCGCCTCACCACTGCGCGCCTCCGCCTGGCGATCGCGCGCCCTCGGCCTCGCGACCGGGCCCCCTCGGACTCGCGACCGGGCCCCTCCGCCCGGCCACCCCGCCCCCTCCGTCCCGCTATCCGCCACCCGCTACCCCGTGCAGCCCTTCTGGCCCGACGCCAGCGTCGCGCAGGCCGTGGCATCGCCCGCGTCCTTCACGTTGATCATCAGCGTGTAGGCGATGTTGTCGCCGGCCGCCTCGATGGCGGCGGTCTGCCGGGTCATGCCCGCCGCGACCTGGACCTCGTCGCCCTGGGCGGCGCCGGTGATGCGGGCCCACGCGGCCTGGCAGGTCTTGCTGTAGCGGACCTCGACCCGCGCGGTACCCACGGTGGCCTCGTCGGCGGTCCGCACGAGGTCGCCGATGCAGCCCATGGTCTCCGGGTCCTTGCCCTCGCAGCCCTTGCCGCTGCACTTCACGCCGGCCGGGAGGTCTGGGTTCGTGGCGGTCGAGGTCGACGCGGAGCCGGGCGGCTTGCCGTCAGCCTGGTCCTTTCCATCACCGTTGGCGAGGAAGAAGGCCCCCGCGATCAGGACGAGACCTCCGACGGCTCCCGCGAGGAACATGGGCACGCGCCGCTTCGGCCGGGTATCGCCGTCGTCGGACCGACCCCCGCCAGGCGGTGGACCGAACACACCGGACGGTGCCGAGGCACCCCCGGCGACCTGGGCACCGCCACCGGCGACCGGCGCGCCGCCCGTACCGCGGAGCGAGGACGCCGACGCCACCGAGGCCGAACCCGGTGCCGAGCCCGATACGGGGGAGACCGACGAGGACCGCCCCCCGGCCAGGCCCGCCCGTGACGCGGTCGCGGGCGAAGGCGACGAGGGCGACGAGGGCGACGAGGGCGACGAGGGCGACGAGGAGGGCGTGGTGCCCCAACTGATGCGCGACGCGCCTCCGGAGGCCACTCCCCCGCCGTACGGCGGGCGCGAGGCACGGTCGCCGGCCGAGGAGCGTGGCTGCACCGGCACCGACGGGGCGACCCCCGCCGGACCCGCCACGCCCGGAGTCGCGGTCGCGCTCCGCCCTCCCCTGGCGTTCCCCCCGCTCCTGACGGTGGACTGGCCGCCCGTCTCGCCCAGGGCGGCACGCGCCTGGGATATACGGATCGCCTCCATGGTCATGTCGTGGCGCATCTCCGAGCGGCTCCAGGCCCGCTCGGCCAGCTCCCACATGGTGGCCAGGTGGACGGGATCGGTTCCGGTCACCTCGGCCAGCGCGACGATCGCACCCTTCGGCGCGAGCAGCCTTCCGTTGAGATAGCGCTCCCAGGACGTCTTGCTGTAGCCCGTGCGGTCGGCCACCGCTGCGATGCTCAGTCCACCGCGGTCGACGAGCCGGCGCAGCTGACCCGCGAACTCCTTCACCTGTGGATCGAGTTCATCGGGCAAGGCCCTCCAACGAGGCATTTCTTCCCCCCTCTTCCCCCAGTACGGATCTCCGTACGACTCTGAACTTTCCCCCCGTGCCCGCTGTCCGCGTGCCGCGCATGATGCCCTCGCTGAATCCTGGTCCGGGACCTGGCCGGGGCCCTCTTCGAGCCCCGTTCTGGCCTACCCACTGGGATGCGCCCGGTCGAGATGTCAGTTCCCAGGAAAGGGGCGCGCGGGAGCATTTCGGGCAGGGGCGCGCGCCGCGCACGCGCCCCTCACCATCAGCGATCCAGTGTCCCACCGGCCACCCGGATTTCCGGGCGGAATCACAGGACTGCACACGAGACATCCCGGATCACCTCAAATGCTCACATCAGCTCTGTTCTTGAACGCTCTGGCACCGAATTCTTGAACGTGTGCGTCAGTGAACGCGTCCCGCGTCTCCGCTTCCTTCCGGGTCCCTCGCCGTCGCCGGGCGCGGACACCTTGGCGGAATGGTCACTTCCGTGCCACAGCGGGCGGACAGGTGTTGAACGAAGCGGTCGCCGCGGGGGAACGTGGGAGCGCGACGGCGGTCCGTCCTTGCTCGGGGGAGGGGACGGACCGCCGTCGTACGCACCGGGGGCGCGGCGGCGCCTCAGCCCGCCTCGTCGCCCACCGTGAAGTGCAGGGTGTCCTTGAGGAACGGGATCTCCAGCAACGGCTCGGGCTGGGCCATCAGTGCGAGGAGCACGATGGCGGTGCCCAGGAAGATGTACGTGGCCATGTCCGTGAAGCGGGAGCGGACGGCCAGCATGCCGACGTCCCGGACGGCCCAGCGCAGCACCGCGCCGCCGAGCATCGCGGCCCCGATCAGGATCGTGCCCGCCCGGAACGCGTCCAGCGCGGTGAGCAGCAGCCCGAGCGCCACGGTGGACAGCACGGCGAGGATCGGCCACTGGCGCACGGGCGCGGGCGCCTCGCGCGGCGCCGCCCGGCCACCGCCCTCGGGCCGCGCGGTGTCCTTGGTGAACACCGGGAAGCGCCGGGTGCCACGAACGGGCCTGCCCTCGGCGTCGGGCACGCTGATGTGATCACGAACCTCGATCTCATCCGCGGCCCCGGCCGCCTCAGCTGTTCCTGCCGCCCCGGTCGCCCCGGTCGCCTCGGCAGTTCCTGCCGCCCCGGTCGCCTCGGCTGTTCCTGCCGTCCCGGTCGCCTCGGTCGCCTCGGCTGTTCCTGCGGCCCCGGTCGTCCCCGCGGTCCTCGCCATGTGCACCCTCTCCGACGCCGCAGCCCCGTCTGTCGTCGTCCCGGACCGTTCCGCGGCCCCCGGCCCGTCCGCCGTCTCCCCGGACCTGCCGTCAGCCGCAGCCCGGGACCGTTCGGCCTTGCCTGACGACACGTCCGCCGTCGCCGCCGTACCCGCCGCTCGCGCCGCCTTCGCCGTCCCTGCCGACCCCGAATCCCGGGAGGCCCGGGAGGCCCGGGAGACGTCCGCCCGCGCCGGGCTCAACGACTCCTCCGACCCGCCGGACACCCCCGCCGCACCGGACACCTCCGACTCACCGGACGCCACCGGCCCAGCGGTCGTCCCCGTAGCTCGCGCCGCCTTCGCCGCTCCCGCCGTCTCCGGCACTCCCGCCACGCCCGCCGGACGTCCGCCCGGCGCGCCCGAACCCGTCGGCTCCGCCGGACCCTCGGCCCTTCCCGGGCGGTCGACCCCCGCGGACGCCTCCGGCTTCCCGGACGCCCCGGAGGTCCCCGCCGTGACGGGCATGCCGGACGTGCCGGACGCCCCCGTCCCCCGCGGCTCCCCGGAAACGGCCTCGGCCCCGCCGTCAGCCGGCACTGCGCTCCGCCGCCTCCACCACGTTGACGAGCAGCTGTGCACGGGTCATCGGGCCGACGCCTCCGGGGTTGGGGGAGATCCAGCCGGCGACCTCCGCGACACCGGGATGGACATCGCCGACGATCTTGCCCTCGGCGGAGCGGGAGACGCCGACGTCGAGGACGGCGGCGCCCGGCTTCACGTCCTCCGGCCGGATCAGGTGGGCGGAGCCGGCCGCCGCGACGATGATGTCCGCCTTCCTCAGGTGCGCGGCCAGGTCACGCGTGCCGGTGTGGCACTGGGTCACCGTGGCGTTCTCGCTGCGCCGGGTGAGCAGCAGCGGCATCGGACGCCCGATCGTCACGCCGCGCCCGACAACCACGACCTCGGCGCCCTTGATCTCGACGCCGTACTGGCGGAGGAGGGTGAGCACGCCGTTCGGGGTGCAGGGCAGCGGGGCGGGCTCGTTGAGGACGAGGCGCCCGAGGTTCATGGGGTGCAGACCGTCCGCGTCCTTGTCGGGGTCCATCAGTTCGAGGATGCGGTTCTCGTCGATGCCCTTGGGCAGCGGCAGCTGGACGATGTAACCGGTGCAGGCGGGATCCTCGTTGAGTTCCCGCACCACCGCCTCGATCTCCTCCTGGGTCGCGGTCGCGGGCAGTTCACGCTGGATGGACGCGATGCCGACCTGCGCGCAGTCGCGGTGCTTGCCGGCGACGTACTTCTGACTGCCGGGGTCTTCGCCGACCAGGATCGTGCCGAGTCCGGGCGTGACGCCCTTCTCCTTCAGCACCGCCACGCGGGCGGTCAGATCGGACTTGATCGCGGCTGCGGTGGCCTTGCCATCGAGAATCTGGGCGCTCATGGCCCCAATCTTCGCGGATGACCGGTGCCGGGTTCCAATCCGGTCGTCCTGCGGACGCCCTGGCGCCCCCTTCCGCCAAGATCGGATGTGTTGCACTTGCACAACACCCGCCGAATCTCCCTGGACATCCGAGCAGGCATATAAAACGATTGGGACACAGTGCCGCGGGCACTGCCGGGGGGCGTGACCATTTCAAAAGATCCAGGGCATTCCTCCGAACCGTGCCGCGCGTCCCCGCATCAGGCAACGGAGGAAACCCCGCATGAGCTTCGGCGACCCGAACAACCCGTACGGCCAGCCCCAGCAGCAGCCGCCCGCCCAGGGTTACGGCTACCCGCAGCAGACCCCGCCCCAGCAGTCGGGGTACGGCTACCCGACCGCCCCGCCGGTCTCCCAGGGGTACGGCGGCTACCCGAACGCACCCGAGACCATGCCCAGCTCGGTGAACGCGGCCCGCATCATGCTGTGGGTGATCGTCGGCCTGCAGGTGGTCGGTGTGCTGCTCTACGCCGCCGGCGCGATCCTGGTGTCCGCGGCGAGCGACAGCACCGAGGACCCGGCCCTCGCCGAGGCGCTCGGCAACATCCCCACCGGCCAGATGGTGGCGATCGCCGTCTTCGCGGCGGCCTGGCTCGTCTACGCGATCATGATGGCCGTGAAGTTCAAGTCCGGCGGCAACGGCGTACGCGTGGCCACCCTGGTCTTCGGCATCATCACCGCGATCCTCGGCATCTTCCCGTTCCTGCTGATCGGCCTGGTCCACCTGGTGCTGGGCATCCTGATCGCCGTCTTCGTCGGCAACGCCAACGGCAAGGCGTGGTTCAACCGCCCGCGCTACTGAGCGACGCACACCGGACGCACCCGAAGGGCCGTGCTCCCGTATCTCAGGGCCACGGCCCTCGGTGTGTCATCTCCCGGTGCGGCACCCCTCGGTGCGGCACCCCTCGGTGTCACAGCACGCAGAAGCCACCGCCCGCCGGCGACACGAGGCTCACCGTGTGGTCGTAGGTCCGCGTCTGGCCGGGCCCGAGCGGATAACTCAGGCTCCCGCCGACGCAGTAGGGCGTGTTCGTGGCGTTGACGACCGCGGTGACCCGCAGGGCGGGGCTGTACGCGGCCCGGTCCCCCTCTCGCACCATGACCGGCTGGGAGCCGAGCAGCGGCTGGAGACACACGTACCCGCGGAGACAGGACACCACCGCCTCGTCCCCGGCGGCGCTCGCGGCCGCCGTGCCGCTCATTCCCGTACCGAGCGCGACGGCGAGCACCGCCCCGACGGCCGCCGCCCGGCGTGACCGACCTGATCTGTTGCGCATGACAGACCCCCTGAGTCCCTGTCGATGGAACGGACCCCTCGACCCTCGCAGCGGAACGCACGCCTCTGCACCGGGGTATCGGCCATTCCGCATGCTCCCGCCCCGGGCGCACACGCGGAAGGGTCCGCCGGTGTGCCCGGCGGACCCTTGGCGGACCCTTCGTCCCACGACCTCGGCGGAGCGGCTCAGTGGAAGAAGTGCCGCGTCCCCGTGAAGTACATCGTCACGCCCGCCTTGCGCGCGGCCTCGACGACCAGCTCGTCGCGGACCGAACCACCGGGCTGCACCACGGCCTTGACGCCGGCCGCGGTCAGGATCTCCAGCCCGTCCGGGAAGGGGAAGAACGCGTCGGAGGCGGCGTACGCGCCCCGCGCGCGCTCGGCACCGGCGCGCTCGACCGCGAGCTTGGCGGAGTCGACGCGGTTGACCTGCCCCATCCCGACACCCACCGAAGCGCCGTCCTTGGCCAGCAGGATCGCGTTGGACTTCACCGCGCGGCAGGCCCTCCAGGCGAACGCCAGCTCGGCCAGTTCGTCGGCGGAGAGGGCGTCGCCGGTGGCGAGGGTCCAGTGGGCGGGGTCGTCACCGTCGGCCTGGAGCCGGTCGGTCACCTGCAGCAGCGCGCCGCCGTCGACGGGCTTGACCTCGACCGGGGCGGCGGGCGCGCCCGGTGCCTTCAGCACCCGGATGTTCTTCTTCCTGGCGAGGGCCTCGAGGGCGCCGTCCTCGTAGTCGGGCGCGACGATCACCTCGGTGAAGATCTCGGCGACCTGCTCGGCCATCTCCTTCGAGACCGGCCGGTTGACCGCGATCACGCCGCCGAACGCCGACAGCGGGTCGCAGGCGTGCGCCTTGCGGTGCGCCTCGGCGACATCGGCGCCGACCGCGATCCCGCACGGGTTCGCGTGCTTGATGATCGCGACGGCCGGCGCGTCGTGGTCGTACGCGGCACGGCGCGCGGCGTCCGTGTCCGTGTAGTTGTTGTACGACATCTCCTTGCCGTGCAGCTGCTCGGCCTCGGCGAGACCGCCGGTGCCGGAGACGTACAGCGCGGCCGGCTGGTGCGGGTTCTCGCCGTAGCGCAGGGTGTGCGCGCGCTCCCAGGTGGCCCCGAGGAAGTCGGGGAACTGCGAGTCGTCCACCGGTGCGTACGAGGACGCGAACCAGGAGGCCACGGCGACGTCGTACGCGGCCGTGTGCTGGAACGCCTCGGCCGCGAGCCGCTTGCGGGTGGTGAGGTCGAAGCCGCCGTGCCGGACGGCCGCGAGGACGTCGGCGTACCGGGCGGGGCTGGTGACGACCGCGACGGAGGGGTGGTTCTTGGCGGCGGCGCGGACCATCGAGGGGCCGCCGATGTCGATCTGCTCGACGCACTCGTCGGGGGTGGCGCCGGAGGCGACGGTCTCCCGGAACGGGTAGAGGTTGACGACGACGAGGTCGAACGGCTCGACGCCCAGCTCGGCGAGCTGACGCCGGTGGTCCTCCAGGCGCAGGTCGGCGAGGATGCCCGCGTGCACCTTGGGGTGGAGGGTCTTGACCCGGCCGTCCAGGCACTCGGGGAAGCCGGTCAGCTCCTCGACCTTGGTGACGGGGACACCGGCGGCGGCGATACGCCCGGCCGTGGACCCGGTGGAGACGAGTTCGACGCCCGCCTCGTGCAGGCCGCGCGCGAGGTCTTCGAGGCCCGTCTTGTCATAGACGCTGACGAGCGCGCGCCGGATGACCCGCTGGTCGCCCGCGCCGCTCCGGCCGCTCTGGCCGCTCTCGGCCGTGACAGTGCTGTCGGCGGTCACTGGATAACTACCTTTCGTCCCTCAATGCGATAGCCGTTGCGGGCGAGCCGCCCCACGACATCGACGAGCAGCCTTCGCTCGACTTCCTTGATGCGCTCGTGCAGAGCGCTCTCGTCGTCCTCGTCCCGGACCTCCACCACGCCCTGCGCGATGATCGGCCCGGTGTCGACGCCGTCGTCGACGAAGTGGACGGTGCAGCCGGTGACCCGGGCGCCGTACGCGAGCGCGTCCCGCACCCCGTGGGCCCCCGGGAAACTGGGGAGGAGCGCCGGGTGGGTGTTGACGAACCGCCCACCGAACCGCGCCAGGAACCGCTTCCCCACGATCTTCATGAACCCGGCGGAGACGACGAGGTCCGGCTCGTACGCGGCGACGGCGTCGGCGAGCGCCGCGTCCCACTCGTCGCGCGTCGCGTGGTCCTTGACCCGGCACACGAAGGTCGGCAGCCCGGCGCGCTCGGCGCGGGCGAGGCCCTCGATGCCACCGCGGTCGGCTCCGACGGCCACGATCTCGGCGCCGTAGGCCTCGACGCCGGCCGTGGCGATGGCGTCCAGCAGCGCCTGGAGGTTGGTGCCGGATCCGGAGACCAGCACGACAAGGCGCTTGGCCACGGGCTTGGCGGCCACGGTGGGGCCCTTTCTACGGGTTCTACGGGGAACGTTCAGGTCTGCCGACCGTGCACTTGTACTTTCGTACGAATGCTTCGGGTCCCCCGATACGGGGAAGTCTACGAAGCGGCTGACCGCCAGCAACGATACCGGCACACCGGACGGCCCCCGTGGGACGGGGGCGTGGCCGGGAGGTAGCGTCTGCCAGGAGTGGGCTCGGGAACGCGGTCGGTGTGTGGGGCGTTCAAGGAGTGACAGCTCATGCGCTACCAGTAGATTTCACCGCCGAGATCACCACTGGAACAGGACAGGGACCACGACCGGGCACCACCGGGGAACACGACCGGACTCACCGCCGGGTCCGGCGACCCACCGCCGGACAGCGGCTCCGAGTTCACCGTCCCGTGCACCCGCCGGGCACCACCGGGCACACGACCGATGTCACGCCGTACTCACCAAGGGGAAGACGCACTCCTGATGCCGGACCGCAGTTTCCGCCTTTCTTCGCTCCTGCTGCGCGAGCGGAGTTCCTCGCCCACGCCTCCGCGCGAGAGCGAGGACACCCACGAGCAGTCCGGGCAGCCCGGGCGGGGCCAGGGCGCAGGTGCTTCGGACGACAACCCGTTCGCCCCACCGCCCGAGGGCACGCCCGACCGGCCGTGGCAGCCGCGTCGGCCGGACGGCCGGGACACCGACGACGGCACAGGAGGCGGTGGCGGCCACTCGCCCTGGGGCAGTCAGTGGAGCGACCGGCAGCCCGGCCGCTCGTCCGGCGGACCCTTCGGGCAGCGCCCCGGCGGCCAGGGCGGGCCCGGCCAGGGCCCCGAGGGCGGTCCGGGCGGCGGACTGCGCTGGGACCCGACGGACCCCGCCCAGCGGCGCGCGCGGTACTCGCTGCTCTGCGGCATGTGGGCCTTCTTCTTCGCCCTCTTCGCCTGGCCCTACGTCGCCCTGCTGCTCGGCTCCCTGGCCGTGTACTGGTCCGTCAGCGCCCTGCGCGCCAAGCCCGCCCGCCCGGACCCGGACCGGCCGACGGCCCCCGAACCGAGCGGCCGGCCGCAGCGGACGGCGGCCATCAGCGGCCTGGTGACCTCCACGATCGCCCTCGCCATCGTCGCCGTCACCTTCACGGCCCAGTTCGTCTACCGGGACTACTACACCTGCGTCAACGACTCCCTCACCACCACCTCCGCGCAGGCCTGCAAGGACCTCCTGCCGGAGGGACCGCTGCGGGAGGTGCTGGGCGCGCAGTGACAGCGCGACCCGAGCGGCAGAGCGGGGTGAAGGCGCGCCGTCGGTGGTGACCGGCGGCGCGCCGTCGTGTCGTCAGGCGGGTTCCTCCCGGCCGGGGAGCGGGGTGCGTTCGTGGTCGCCCCGGTCGGATGCGGACGCCTCCCGCAACGCCGCCCAGCGGGCGGCGCGCCCGTCCGGGTCCCAGACGGGTGGGGGTACGGCGGCGGACTCATAGGCGTACGGGTCGAGGGCGTCGTACGGGGCCTGCCCGAGGTCGTCGGTGGTGTCGAGCACCGGGCCCGGAGCGGCGTCGGCGGCGTCCGTGGCGGTGCCGGTGGCCTCGGAGGTGGCGGTGCCGGTGGCCTCGGTGGTGTGGGGCCCGGTGGCGTCGGCGCCGACGGTGGCGGGCGAGGGGCCGACCGGGATCGCCGGCCCGGCCGGAGTGCCCTTCTCCCCCGGGAACCACGCGGGGAGCCGGTGGGGGCGCTTCGGGACGGGTGCGGGCTGCGGCACGGAGGCGGCGGCCGTCGGCCTGCCTGTGGCCCGGGGTTGGGTCAGGGACTCGGCTCCGGACTCGGCTCGCGTCTCGGCTCCGGACTCGGCTCGCGTCTCGGCTCCGGACTCGGCTCGGGTCTCGGTTCGGGTCTCGGTTCGGGTCTCGGTTCGGGTCTCGGTTGCGGCCTCCCCTCGGGAATCGGCCGGGGACCGGACGGCCGGCTCGGTTCGGGACCAGGCCGCACCGAACCCGCCCGATGTGTCGCCGGGAGCCAAGGCACCTCCCCCGGCGGTCTTCGCCCGGCGCCGGAACACTCGGGCCGCCACCGACCGCTTCCGTCCTCCGGTCCCGTCGCCCAGAGGCTCCCCCGTCGTCCCGCCCTGCCCGGCGGCCCTGGCCACCGGCACCGCGGTTCTCTTCGTCCGACCAGCCACCTCGGCCGCGTCCGCCCTCCTCCGGGCGCGCGTCCGCCACCACCGCGCGACCAGCGCCACCGGCATCCCCACCGCGCCCACCCAGGCCCCGGCCGCGCCGCCGGCCTGCCACCACACCGGTCCGAACTCGGTCAGCGCGGCGACACCGAGGCGTCCTCCCGCGAGGAGGGCGAGGAGGGCGAAGGCCGCGGCGGACACGAGGGCCGCGAGCAAGGTCGCGACGACCGTGCGCCCCGCGGACCACGGCACCGGCCGAGCGGTGGCGGCCCGCGCCGCGGTGAACCAGCCGACCGTCACCCCCGCGGCGAGCGGCACCGCTCCCACCATCCAGTACACCGGCGCGCCCCCACCCGCCGGGACGGCCGCGAGCAGGGGGAACGGGGGCAGGAGAACGGCCGGAGCGGCAGCCTCCAGCGGGCCGGTGGGGTGCCCGGCGCCCAGCAGGAAGCCGGGGCCGAGGGCGTAGGCCGCCGCCCACAGCGCCGCGTTCGGGATGAGGGCGAGGCAGAGCAGCAGGACGGCGAATCGCCCGGACAGCCCTTCGGTGAGCTGGAGGAAGGAGTCGCGGGCCGCACCGCCGTGCCACACGAGGGACACGGCCACCAGCAGCGCGCCACCACCGCCGAGCACGAGCACGCCCGCCCCGGCGGCGCGTGAGGCGGCCGCCGCGACCTGCCGCCGGTCCGCGGTCCTCAGGGCGCCGCCGAGGAGCGCGGGCAGCGGCGGCCGGGGGCACCCGCGCGCCGCCCACACTCCCGTGCCCGCCGCGAGCGCCGCGAGCAGCGGCACGCACAGCGCGGCCCACCACCACGACGGCTGCAGCACTCCGCCCGAGGCGTAGAGGGTGACCACCGCGCCGACGGTCGCGTATCCGATGACCAGCCCGGCCCACGTCGCACGGGCGCTCACCCCGCAACCGTCGCCCGCGTGGTCGCGGGCCGATCGGTGCAGCAGGACCACCGGCAGGGCGAGCAGGAACAGGGGGACGAGACCGACCGGGGCGGGGTCGCCGGAGAGTGTGTCGGTACGGACGAGTTCCACGCCGTGCGAGAGCAGCCACAGCGCCGCCGCCACGTGCAGCGCCCCGCCGGGCCCGCTGTCGGGGTACGGCGAACTGATCCACAGCACGGTCACGAGGGCCACGAACGCCCCCAGGCCGAGCCCCGCCGCCAGCGCCCCGCCGAGCACCCCGGCGACGAGCTCGGACGACCGTCGGCGCGCCCGCCTGAGCAGCGGCGACAGCGGCGACCGGGGTGAGGACGAGTACAGGGACGGTGCGGAGGCCACGGGCCTCATCGGAACCCCGGACGCCGTGGGAGGTGCCGACGGCTCGTTCGGATCGGTCGCGTGTGTCACGTCGGCCATGCTCCCAACGACACGCGCTTTACGGCTGTAACGGGGTATTTGTGCACGTGTCGCTCAATATGTGCTTATGTGTTTTTTCGTACGCAGATCGGTCCAACGGAGGTCGCTTCCGGGGGAGGCGGTCCGGTGACCCGGCCCGGGACCAGGACGCCCGGCGGGCCGTCCGGCCGGGGCGGAGCCGAGTGGTACCAGCAGCAGCCGCTCGGCGCGGGCGACGTCACCGCCGACGCCGGCCTCCCGGCGCCGGCCCCGCCGCCCCTGACACCCGCCCGGGCCTTCGACGCGCTCTACGCGTACTGCGCTCCCGCCCTCGTGCAGCAGACCTATCTGCTCACCGGGCAGCGGCGGCTCGCGCGCGAGGCGGTGGAGCGCGCCTTCCAGCTCGCCTGGCACCGCTGGCCGGAGGTGGCCGTCGACCGTGACCCAGCAGGCTGGGTGCGGGCGGCGGCCCACGAGTACGCCCTCTCCCCCTGGCACCGGCTGCGCCCCCGCCCCCGGCGGCACCTCGAACCGCCGCCGACCGACCCCACCGGCCGCGCCCTGCTGACCGCGCTGCTCGAACTGCCGCCCCCGTACCGCCGCACCCTGCTCCTCTACGACGGTGTCGGGCTCGACCTGCCCGACACGGCCGCCGAGACGGAGTCGAGCACACCCGCCGCGGCGGGCCGGCTGCTCTACGCCCGCGCGAGGGTCACGGAGCGGCTCCCGAAGCCGGTGGCGGCCGACGACCTCGGCCGTCTCCTGGCCGTCCTCCCCTCCGACGTCCGTCCGGGCCCCGTCCGACCCCCCGCGATCCGGGCCCGGGCCGACCTGCGCGCCCGCCGCTGGATCCACGCCGCCATCGCCTTCACCACCCTCCTCCTGACCACCACCGCCCTCACGCTGTACACGGCCCCCGACCACTACGAGGCCCCGGTTCCCCCGGGTGTCCCGATCCACGGCGTCCCGCCGCGGGCGGCCCCCGGCCCCCTCTCCCCGCCTCAGCAGAAGCTCCGGGCCAAGCTGCGGGCGGAGACCGCCGCCGGACCGGAACGACTGCACCCGGAGGCCCACTGAGCCGGGCGTACGCCGGGCCGACCGCCCCCGCGAACGCCGACGGGCCCGCACCCCGGACGAGGGATGCGGGCCCGCGAAGGCTCGGTCGAGCCGAAGATCAGCCGCCGAGGATCTCGCGCGCGAGCTTCGCCGTCTCGGTGGGCGTCTTGCCCACCTTGACGCCGGCGGCCTCAAGGGCCTCCTTCTTCGCGGCGGCCGTACCCGAGGAGCCGGAGACGATGGCGCCGGCGTGGCCCATCGTCTTGCCCTCGGGCGCGGTGAAGCCGGCGACGTAACCGACGACCGGCTTCTTCACGTTCGCCTTGATGTAGTCGGCGGCACGCTCCTCCGCGTCGCCACCGATCTCACCGATCATCACGATGAGGTCGGTGTCGGGGTCGGCCTCGAACGCGGCGAGCGCGTCGATGTGCGTCGTACCGATGACCGGGTCGCCACCGATGCCGACGGCCGACGAGAAGCCGATGTCCCGCAGCTCGTACATCATCTGGTACGTCAGCGTGCCGGACTTCGAGACGAGACCGATGCGGCCCGGCTTGGTGATGTCACCGGGGATGATGCCGGCGTTCGACTGGCCGGGGGTGATCAGACCCGGGCAGTTCGGGCCGATGATCCGGGTCTTGTTGCCCTTGGAGCCGGCGTACGCGTAGAACGCGGCCGAGTCGTGGACCGCGATGCCCTCGGTGATGACGACCGCGAGCGGGATCTCGGCGTCGATGGCCTCGACGACGGCGGCCTTGGCGAAGGCCGGCGGCACGAAGAGGACGGACACGTTGGCGCCCGTCTTCTCGATCGCCTCGGCGACGGTGCCGAAGACCGGGATCTCGGTGCCGTCGACGTCGACGGTCGTGCCCGCCTTACGGGGGTTCACGCCACCGACGATGTTCGTGCCGTCGGCCAGCATGAGCTTGGTGTGCTTCATGCCCGTGGCACCGGTCATGCCCTGGACGATGACCTTGGATTCCTTGTTGAGGAAGATAGCCATGGCTGTTCTGTCCCTCGTCCCTTACTTCGCGGCCGCGAGCTCGGCGGCCTTGTCGGCCGCGCCGTCCATGGTGTCCACGCGCTGGACCAGCGGGTGGTTGGCGTCGGAGAGGATCTTGCGACCCAGCTCGGCGTTGTTGCCGTCCAGGCGGACGACGAGGGGCTTGGTGACTTCCTCGCCCTTGTCCTTGAGCAGCTGCAGCGCCTGGACGATGCCGTTGGCGACCTCGTCACAGGCGGTGATGCCACCGAAGACGTTGACGAACACGGACTTGACGTCCGGGTCGCCCAGGATGATCTCCAGGCCGTTCGCCATGACGGCGGCGGAGGCGCCACCGCCGATGTCGAGGAAGTTGGCGGGCTTGACGCCACCGTGGTTCTCACCGGCGTACGCGACGACGTCCAGGGTGCTCATGACGAGACCCGCGCCGTTGCCGATGATGCCGACCTCACCGTCGAGCTTGACGTAGTTGAGGTTCTTCTCCTTGGCCGCGGCCTCCAGCGGGTTCGCGGCCGCGTGGTCGACGAGCTCCTCGTGGTCGGGGTGGCGGAAGTCCGCGTTCTCGTCCAGGGAGACCTTGCCGTCGAGGGCGATGACGTCGCCGGAGGCGACCTTCGCCAGCGGGTTGACCTCGACGAGGAGGGCGTCCTCCTCGATGAAGGTCTTCCACAGCGTCACCAGGACGTCGGCGACCTTGTCGGCGACCTCGGCCGGGAAGTTCGCGGCCTCGACGATCTCGCGGGCCTTCTCGGGGGTCACACCCTCGTTGGCGTCGATCGGCGTCTTGGCGACGGCCTCGGGGCGGGTGGCCGCCACCTCCTCGATCTCCATGCCGCCCTCGACGGAGGCGATGGAGAGGAAGGTGCGGTTGGTGCGGTCGAGGAGGTACGAGACGTAGTACTCCTCGACGATCTCCGGAGCGGTCTCGGCGATCATCACCTTGTGGACCGTGTGGCCCTTGATGTCCATGCCGAGGATGTTGGTCGCGTGCTCGACCGCCTCGTCCGCGGTCGCCGCGAGCTTCACGCCGCCGGCCTTGCCGCGGCCACCGACCTTCACCTGGGCCTTGACCACGGACTTGCCACCCAGACGCTCAGTGGCTGCGCGAGCCGCCTCAGGCGTGTCGATGACTTCACCGGCCAGCACCGGTACATCGTGCTTGGCGAAGAGGTCCCTCGCCTGGTACTCGAACAGGTCCACGCGCGTCCGTCCCTATCAGTGAGCTAGCGGTTCGTTGGATGCGTGGGCGTGCCGCGAAGGGCAACGTGACGTCCGCCGTGAGTCACAAGGGAGGCGCACACGGTGTCCGAGCGCGCGGCATGTCCGTCTCGCAGGTTATCGCTGCTTCCGGGAGGCCTCTAAATCGCGGGTCACACCTGAGCGGTGATACCTGTCACATGATGCCGCGCTCACTGGCACCGCGTGCCGCGTATGCGGGACCTCACCGGACGGGGGTACGTCCGGTGAGGTCCCTACGAGGCCCTTCACTCACTCCGAAGGGCCCCCGGCGGGTGATCTCCTCCCCGATCGGAGACCGCCCGCCACCGTCCCCGACTCCCGCCCGGACCGGGCCGACGGCTTTCGGCCGTCCGAGTTCGAGCCGTGGGTCGGCTGTCCGTGACCGCCCCGCGAGCCGCAGCTACGGGGGCGGGGCAGGGGGCGCGGCCTGGGGCAGGGGCAGGACGCCGGTGTCTGTGCCGGTGCCTGTGCCTGTGCCGGTGCCGCGCGGGGGTGGTCGGATGCTCTTGTTCATGCGTGTCCGGGTTCCTTCGGGGTCCGGTCGGTCGGTGGGGCGCCGCGGCGGTATGGGCCGCGGCCGTGGCCCTCGTTCCGTCAAGCGGTCACGCCCTCACCCGACGAGGTGGGGGTCGTGGTTCCGGTGGCGAGAACGGTGGCGTCCGGGCCTCCGGGCTTCTTGGAGCCAGGGCTCCGAGAGAGGGGGACGGCAGTCCTGCGGAGGAGAGGACCGGCGACTAGCCGGGGAACTCGGGGATGTCCCGGTGCCGGTCCCTGGTGCCGTCCGGGGCATCGGTCGCGGGGGCGCCGGGCACGACGCTCAGCGGCGCCGGGTCGAGCGAGGCGAGGGTCGACGTCTCCACGTGCCGGGGCCCGCCGTTGTCGACGGCGGAGTGTCCGCCGAGGGCACCCGTCGGAAGACCGCCGGGGCTCCGGTGCGCAGACACCCGCACGACGGACGCGCCCCCGGCACCGGCGTCACGGCCAGGAGCCGACACGCCCGCCGCGCCACCGACTACGGCCTTCGGTCCGAACGCGACGGAGGGCGTGACCAAGGCCCGTTCGCCCCCGCTCCCGCCGTCATGGTCGACGGTCGAGCCCCGACTCCCGGCCACCGCCCGGCCCGGCTCCCGCGGCGTCACCACCACGGGCGGAGTCTCCACCGGCAACGTCGTCTGCCCGGACGGCTCCGGGAGCCCCGGCACCCCGGGCAGCGACGGCATCCCGCCCGACGGGGGAAGCTGCGACGACACCCCGCCCAGCCCCTCGGTGACCGACTCGACGAGGTCGCCCACCGGCACCAGCACGTTCGCGGTGACGGGCCGTAACACGGGAGGGACGACCGGCTGCACGACCTCTTCGACGACGGACCGGACGACATGCCCGGTGGCCGACTGCGCGAAGCGTTCGTGCTGAGTGAGGCCTTCGTGCTGCGCGAAGCGTTCGTGCAGGGTGAGGCGTTCGTGCTGAGTGAGGCGTTCGTGCTGGGTGAGGCGTTCGTGCTGAGTGAGGCGTTCGTGCTGGGTGAGGCGTTCGGCCACCGGCTGTACGGCGTGCTCGGTCACCGGCCGCGGTACCGGGTCGGTGACCCGCCGGGCGACGTCCTCCACGACCGGTCGGGCGGTCCGCGCGGTCAGGGGACCGGTCCGCCCGGTCACGGGAGCGATGTGCCCGGTGCCGGGAGCGAGTCGCTCGGTCACCGGAGCGATCCGCCCGGTCACGGGCGGAGCAGTCGACTCGGCGACCGGCCTGACGACCCGATCGGTAGCGGCAGTGGTGACGGCGGCCGGAAGGGAGGACACAGCCGGCGCCCCCTCGTCCGCCGCACTCGTCCGCGCGCCGCACAGGACGCCCAGCGCGAACAGCCCGCCCACCAGCAGCCCCACCCGCACCGCACGACGCCCGGCGGCCCCGCGCGTCACGCGCAGGACGGCACCGGCACCGGGGAGCGGGGCTGTTGCGGTCAAGACGGGGAGAACCCTCCCGTGCGACGGAACGGCGGAGTACGGGGTGAAAGCGCGTGAGATGCGAACACCCGTGTGAAAGCTGTGAAGTGCCGCCGATCCTCGCACGGCACTCCCGCCGTCGCGCAAGCCCCGTGTCACCGATGCAGGGTCATGTCCGCTTTTCAACCTCCCTTGTCCGGTTACCGACCGCCGCGTCCGTCGGGGCCGACGTCCCCGCCCGTCACCTGTCCGCGGTACCCCTCACGCACTGTCCGGTATCGGCAGCGGCCGCTTCTCGATCGCCGCCGCCATCACCTCCGGGAAGAGGTCGGGCGTGCAGGCGAACGCGGGTGCGCCGAGCGCCGCGAGAGACGCCGCGTGCTCGCGGTCGTAGGCCGGCGCCCCCTCGTCGGAGAGCGCGAGCAGGGTCACGAACTGCACCCCCGACGCCTTCATCGCCGCCACCCGCTTCAGCATCTCGTCGCGTATCCCGCCCTCGTAGAGATCGCTGATGAGCACGACCACGGTGTCCGCGGGCCTGGTGATCTGCGACTGGCAGTACGCGAGTGCCCTGTTGATGTCCGTGCCGCCGCCGAGCTGGGTGCCGAACAGGACGTCGACCGGGTCGTCGAGCTGGTCGGTGAGGTCGACGACCGCCGTGTCGAAGACGACGAGCCGGGTGTCGATGGACCGCATGGACGCCAGCACCGCCCCGAACACCGACGCGTAGACGACCGAGGCCGCCATCGACCCGGACTGATCGATGCAGAGGACGACTTCCTTCTTCACCGACCGCGAGGCCCGCCCGTAGCCGATGAGCCGCTCGGGCACGACCGTCCGATGGTCCGGCAGGTAGTTCTTGAGGTTGGCCGCGATCGTGCGGTTCCAGTCGATGTCGTGGTGGCGCGGCCGGTTGACGCGGGCACTGCGGTCGAGGGCACCGGTGAGCGTGGCCCGGGTCCGGGTCGCGAGCCGTTTCTCCAGGTCCTCGACGACCTTCCGTACGACGGCCCGCGCGGTCTCCCTGGTCGTCTCGGGCATGGCCTTGTTGAGGGAGAGGAGGGTGCCGACGAGGTGGACGTCCGCCTCCACCGCCTCCAGCATCTCCGGCTCCAGCAGCAGCGCGGACAGACCCAGCCGGTCGATGGCGTCCCGCTGCATGACCTGGACGACGGAGGAGGGGAAGTACGTCCGGATGTCCCCCAGCCACCGCGCCACGGACGGCGCCGACGCCCCGAGCCCCGCCGAACGGTCCTGCCCCGCACGCGTCTTGTCCCCCTTTCCGTACAGCGCGGCCAGTGCCTGGTCCATCGCCGCGTCACGCCCGCCGAGCGCGTACCCGGTGCCGTCCGCCGCCTCCCCGCCGAGCACGAGCCGCCAGCGTCGCAGCCGTTCGTCGGCCGCGTCCACCGCTGCCAGGTCCTGCGCCCGTGCTTCCGCCCGTACCTCCGCTCGTGTTCGCGCCCCGGTCGTCATCCGCGCACCCCCGTCCCGGGCCGGGCCCAGAGCGGCATCACCGTCACGGTCGCCGGGCGCCTGCCCGAACGCGCTCCGCGCGCATGCCCGTTCCGGTCTCCGGTGTCCCTCGCGATGTCCATCGTGGCGTCGGCCCGCCTGGGCTCGCGCAGTCGTTCGGTCGTCATCCCGCCACCCCCACCAGGTCGTCCTCCGTGTCGGCCCGGCCGTCGTCGTCGCCGTCGAGGCCGAGCAGCAGCCGCAGCACCGGCAGCACCGCGTCCGCCCGGCCGCTGTCGAGGTCGTCGGCGAAGCCGGGCACGCCGGAACCGCCGGCCGCCGCGCTCCCCCGCCGCCCCGGCCCGCGCCGCACCTGCTCGCCGAGCGTGCGGCGCACCCCCGGCTCGTACGCCGAGAACGTCCGCCGCAGCAACGGCAGTACGTCCGTGAACGCGTCCGCCGGGACCCCGGTGAGCCAGGCGTCCACCAGGGCGAGGAGCCGTTCGTCGTGCACGAGCAGCATCCCGCCGCCGGAGCCGCCGCCGACGAAGCCCTCGATCCACGCCGCCGCGTCCGCCGGCGCCGTCCCCGGCGACAGCACGAGCCCCATGAGCCGCGCCGCCTCGTCCTGCGCCAACTCGCCGTCGTCCAGCAGCAGTCGTACGGCACGTCCGCGGATCACACCCGGCACCGTGTCCCGTCCGGAGAGGACGTGGAGCACCGAGTGCCAGCGGCCCCGTATCCCGGTCCCGGTCCTCGTTCCGGTCACGCCTGCGCCGTCCGCCGCCGCGCGGTGCGCGGGGACGGTGTCGCCGAGCAGGCCCACCGCCCCGTGCACGGCGTCGACATGGCGGCGCATCTCCTGTGCCGCCTCGGTGTCGAGCGCGGCGCAGGCGGGCGGCAGACCGACGAAGACCCGCTCGGCGAGACCGGCGGCGACCTCGGCCAGAGCCCGGGTGTCGGTGGCGCGGACGTCGCCGTAGCGCAGGGAGCGGACGAGGGCCGGGAGTGCCTGGGCGAGGTGGCCGACGTCGGCGTCGAGGGCGGCGCGGTCGGCGAGCACGCGCATCACCACGGGCAGAGCGTCGGGGAGTCGGGCGAGGAGACAGCGCTCGGCGAGGTCGGTGATGTCGGCGAGCGACCCGGCCGCGACGGCGTCCGCCTCGGCCTTGGCGGTCGTCGCCGCGAGCACGGTGGTCCCCCAGACTCCGGCTTCGGCGACGCGCACGGACAGCTCGGGCTCCCAGCGCAGCCGCCAGGTCTCCCGGAACGTGCCCGTGCTGCCGCGCGAGGTCGTCGGCTCACCCCACTCGACGCCGAGCAGCCGCAGCCGGTGCAGCAGGCGGCTGCGCTCGGCGTCGTTCTCCCTGCGCAGGTCGAGCTCCACCTCCCGCTCCAGCGCCTCCGGCTTGAGCCGCAGCCCGCGCTGGAGCCGCGTGAGGTCCCGTTGCAACGGCACCGCCGGCGCCGTGTCGGGCACCTCTCCGAGGACGTCGCCGACCACCAGCCGGTCCGCCACCAGCGACAGCGGTACGTCCGATCCGTCGCACATCACCGCCCGTACGGCGTCGGTGGTCTCCGTGAGGCCCGGCAGCGGGCGGCCGCGCATCGCGGCGAGCGTGTCGGCCAGCCGTACCGCCTCGATGACGTGCGCGGAGGACACGATGCGGTCCTCCGCGCGCAGCAGCCCCGCCACCTTGGTGAGCCACCGCTCCACGGGGCGGTCGGGCGCGGCGAACAGATGTCCGTACCAGCCCGGGGAGTCGATTCCCGCCCCGTAGCCGCCTGCGCGGGCCAGGCGCCGGTTCGTCCACGGCACCCAGGTCATGTCGGCCTTGACCCTGGGCAGCCCCTTCAAGGAGGCCCGGTCGGCGGCCACGGTCCGCTTCTCCCGCAGCGCGGGCACGTGCCAGGCACCGCACACCACGGCCACGTCGTCGTCCCCGAACTCCTTGCGTGCGGCGCGCAGTTGCAAGCGCATGTACGCCTCGCGCACCGGATCACGGTCGCGCCCTCCGCTGCCGTACACCTCCCGCAGCGCCCCCATGGCCTCCTCCAGCACGGCGAACGGGCCGAACACGTCCCCGCCCGTCCCCCGGTGCTCGACGACGTCCTCCCACCACCGCTCGGCGTCGTCGTACCCGGCGGCTTCGGCGAGCGCGGCGAGCGGATCGCCCCGGAGAGCCTCGTCCGGCTCGGCGGCCGGCCCGTCCGGCTCGGTGGCCCCGGATTCCCCCCTCCCCCAGGCCAGCGTGTGTGCGGCCGGCAGGTCGATGAAGCGGGCCGGGACATCGTGGGCCAGCGCCCAGCGGAGGGCGACCCACTCCGGGGAGAACTCGGCGAAGGGCCAGAAGGAGGAGCGCCCCGGCTCGTCGACGGCGTGGGCGAGGAGCGCGACCGGGGGCCGCATGTCCTCGTCCGCCGCGAGCGGAACGAGCGCATCCGCCTCCGGCGGCCCCTCGATCAGCACGACCCGGGGCCGAGCCGCCTCCAGCGCCGCACGCACGGCCCGTGCCGACCCCGGCCCGTGATGCCGCACGCCGAGCAACAGCGGCCCGGCCCCCCGCACCCCGCCCGCTCCCCGGGCCCCGCCACGCGCCCCCGCGCCGACGGCCGCATCCGCACCGCCCCGCGTCCCCGGCCCGGCGGGGGGCGCCGTCGCACGATCCCTCCCGTCCCGGGCACGGGCCTCGTCCCCACCGGACACCCGCGCCCCACCGACCGCCTGTCCCTCGACGCTCACCTCCCCCTGTCCCCTCACGCGCTCACCTCGCGGCACGCGCGGTAGAAGTCGGTCCAGCCGTCGCGCTCGCGGACGACGGCCTCCAGGTACTCCTGCCAGACGACGCGGTCGGCGGCCGGGTCACGGACGACGGCGCCGAGGATGCCGGCGGCCACGTCGGAGGCGCGCAGGACTCCGTCGCCGAAGTGGGCGGCGAGGGCGAGGCCGCCGGTGACGACGGAGATCGCCTCGGCGGTGGACAGCGTGCCGCTGGGCGACTTCAGCTTCGTCCGGCCGTCCGTCGTGATGCCGTCGCGCAGCTCGCGGAAGACCGTCACGACGCGGCGGATCTCGTCGACGCCGTCGGGCACGGCCGGCAGGTCGAGGGAGCGGCCGATCTGGTCGACGCGGCGCGAGACGATGTCGACCTCGGCGTCGGCGCTCTCCGGCAGCGGCAGCACCACGGTGTTGAACCGGCGGCGCAGCGCGCTCGACAGGTCGTTCACCCCGCGGTCGCGGTCGTTGGCCGTGGCGATGAGATTGAAGCCCCGGACGGCCTGCACCTCCTGCCCCAACTCCGGTATCGGCAGCGTCTTCTCGGACAGGATCGTGATCAGCGAGTCCTGGACGTCGGCCGGGATACGGGTCAGCTCCTCGACGCGGGCCGTCATGCCCTCCGCCATGGCCCGCATGACGGGGCTGGGCACGAGCGCGTCACGGCTCGGGCCGTGGGCGAGCAGCTGCGCGTAGTTCCAGCCGTAGCGGATCGCCTCCTCCGGGGTGCCCGCGGTGCCCTGCACGAGCAGCGTGGAGTCGCCGCTGACGGCCGCCGCCAGGTGCTCGGAGACCCAGGTCTTGGCGGTTCCGGGCACGCCGAGCAGGAGCAGGGCGCGATCGGTGGCGAGCGTGGTGACGGCGACTTCGACGATGCGGCGCGGCCCGACGTACTTCGGTGTGATCACCGTGCCGTCGGGGAGCGTCCCGCCGAGCAGATACGTGGCCACGGCCCACGGTGAGAGCTTCCAGCGGGCCGGCCGGGGCCGGTCGTCGTGGGCGGCCAGCGCGGTCAGTTCCTCGGCGAAGGCGTGCTCGGCGTGCGCCCGCAGCACCTCACCGCCCGTGCGCGTGTTCGCGGGCGCGGACTGGTTTCGGCTCGGGTCGACAGTGGTCGTTCCAACGGACGCAGGCATGGCTGAGTCCCCCTCCAGCTCGGCCGGTTCGGATCTGCTGACCACACTGCACCACGCCACTGACAATCCAGTCTGACCTGCGGAAATTGGATCGCGCAAGCCAATTGTCAGTGGTGGGATCTACCTTCGGAACATGACTCAGCAGGGGGTGCGCTGGACGGCTGAG
Source organism: Streptomyces sp. NPDC041108 (assembly GCF_055592645.1). Classification (NCBI taxonomy): domain Bacteria; kingdom Bacillati; phylum Actinomycetota; class Actinomycetes; order Kitasatosporales; family Streptomycetaceae; genus Streptomyces; species Streptomyces sp. NPDC041108. The sequence goes on from NZ_JBVIYK010000003.1 coordinate 623,152, forward strand.
CAGGTGCTGGCATTGGCACCTGACGCAGCGTCGCGCAAAGCCGGAAGCAAACTCGCCGCGGCAGGGCCGTGGTCGGGTACTGGCAGTTCGGACGAGGGGACGGTGTGGGGACTGTGCAAAGGAAGTGGCAGCAAGCCGTATCAGACGATCATCGACGTGGCGGACTCCGCGGGGCCCGCGTACAAGTGCGGTTGTCCGAGCAGGAAGTTCCCGTGCAAGCATGCGCTGGGGCTGCTTCTGCTCTGGGCGGGCGACGCCGCCGCGGTGCCGTCCGGGCAGGCGCCGGACTGGGCGCAGCAGTGGCTGTCAGGCCGCCGTACGCGCGCAGCGGCGAGGACGACGAGGACGGGCGCGGCATCTGGGGCCACGTCCGCTGACCCCGAGGCGGCGCGCCGCCGAGCCGAGCGGCGCGCCGACCGCGTCACCGCGGGCGCGACGGAGCTCGAACAGCGGTTGACCGACCTGTTCCGCGGCGGCCTGGCCGCCGCGGAACAGGCGGGGTACGGGCTGTGGGAGGAGACGGCGGCCCGCATGGTCGACGCCCAGGCCCCGGGACTGGCGGCGCGGGTACGGGAGTTGGGTGCGATACCGGGCTCCGGCCCCGGCTGGCCGGCCCGTCTCCTGGAGGAGTGCGCCCTACTGCATCTTCTCGACCAGGGATGGCTGCGCCGCGATCGCCTGCCGGAGGGTCTCGCGGCCACGGTCGGCTCCCGGATCGGTCTGACCGGCTCGCCGGACGGCCCACCGGTCCACGACCGCTGGCTCGCCCTCGCGCAGTACGACACGTCCGACGCCCACTCCTCTCTCACCACCCGTCGCATCTGGTTGTACGGCCTCGGGTCGGGCCGTACGGCCCTGCTCCTCTCCTACGGAGCCGCCGGCCGCGCGCCCGAGCTGTCGCTGCCGGTCGGGCTGGCCTTCGAGGCCGAGGTGTCGGCGTACCCCGGTACCGGGCAGCTGCGAGCGGCCCTGGGCGAGCGTTTCACCGCGCCCGAGCCCTCCGCCGCAAGGCCCCCGGGGATCACTCCGCCCGAGGCGGCGGCCCGTTACGGCGCGGCCCTGCGGGACGATCCCTGGCTGGACTCCTTCCCGGTCACCCTCGGTCGCGTCGTTCCCGTCCCGGACGGCGACTCCTGGCAACTGGCCGACGCAGACGGCGATCTCGCCCTCCCCCTCACCTCCTCCGCACGCTCCCGCCCCGGTCTGTGGCGTCTGCTGTCCCTCTCCGGCGGGCTGCCCGTGACGGTCTTCGGCGAGTGCGGCCACCGGGGCTTCACCCCGCTGACGGCATGGGCGGAGGAGTCCGAGGGCGCGCACGAGGCTGTCGGGCAGGCGGTGACCCTGTGCTGAGGGAGGGCGGGGGCGGCGGTAGCGGAAGCAGTGGTTCGCGGCAGACGGAAGGAACCTCATGAGCAGCGCGTCAGACGCTTCGGCGCGACCCTCCTGGGAGGAGCTGGTCACGACCGCCCTGCTCGGGACGGACCGTCGCGCGCCGGCCGGGCCGGTGCCGGGGCGCGCCGCACCCGTGGCGTTGCTGGACGCGGCGGCCGTGGAGACCGTGCGGCGCCGGGCAGGGATACGTCCGGTGCGGGCGGCGGCCGGGCCGGAGCCGGTGGCGCCGGACGAGCGGCCGGCGCTGCCGCCCGCCGCGGCGCGGAGGCTGGCGACACTGCTGGCCGACCGGCCCGGCACCGGTGGCGGACGCCGTGGCACCGCGCCCGACCTGATGGAACTGCTGCCCCAGTGGCTGGCGTTGGCCAACGCACACGGCTACGCGGCGCCTCCGCAGGCCCTGCCCGCGCTGCTGGACGCGGCGCGCGGCCGGACCGATCTGCGTCCCGCCGTCCTCGCCTTCGCGGGCGAGCGGGCGCTGTGGCTGGCCCGGCTGAACAAGGACTGGCGTTTCGCGCTGCGTGCCGCACCCGGCGGTGGCGCGGCCCTGCCCGGCCCGGACGAGCCCGAGCGGGTCCGGCGCCTGTGGCAGGAGGGCCTGTTCGCGGAGCGCGTCGCCCTGCTCACGGCGATACGGTCCGAGGACGCCGCCTCGGCGCGCGCGATGCTGTGGGGCACGTGGTCGACGGAGCGGGCGGAGGACCGGCTCTTGTTCCTCGACACGCTGCGCACGGGGCTGGAGGCGGCCGACGAGCCCTTCCTGGAGGCCGCGTTGGCCGACCGCAGCCGAAACGTGCGGGCCACGGCGGCGGAGTTGCTGTCCGCCCTGCCCGACTCCGCGCTCGCGGGGCGGATGGCGAAGCGGGCGACCGCGTGTGTGTCCGTCGACCACACGGGCAGCACGACGGCGACCGCCGGAATCGCCGTGCTCATGGTCGAGGCCCCGCACGAGTGCGACCCCGGCATGGAACGAGACGGTGTGGTGGCCAAGGCTCCGGCCGGGCGGGGTGAACGGTCCTGGTGGCTCGGCCAGTTGGTGGAGGCGACACCGCTCGGGGCGTGGTCGCGGCGGTTCGGTGGGCGTACACCGGCGGAGATCGTGGCACTGCCGGTCGCGGACGGCTGGCAGGGCGAGGTGCACGGGGCGTGGTGCCGGGCGGCGGTGCGGCAGCGGGATCCCGTGTGGTCGCGGGCGTTGCTGGGATCGCCCTCCACACCGGAGGCCGGCGGGCCGGGGGCGTTGTCGCTGGCCGAGCGGGCCAAGCTGCTGGCGGCGCTGGGAAGCGTGGAGCGGGCCGAGTGGGTGGCGGGGTTCATCGCCACCCACGGTCTGTCGGAGGCGTTCCAGTTGCTCGGGGTGTGTGCGGTGCCGTGGGCTCCGCCGTTGGGCCGGGCGGTGGTGGACGCGCTCAACATCGCGCGGGACGCGGGCAGTTACCCGTGGAGCTTCAGTGGCGTGATGGGGCTGGCCGAGCGGTGCCTGGATCCCGCGGAGGCGGTGCGGCTCCAGCCGCTCACGGCGACGCCGGAGGATGCGGAGGACTCGGCGCCGGGAGCGGGCGGGTACTGGGCGGAGGCGTTCCAGCGGCTCGCGACGACGTTGCGGCTGCGGGCGACCATGCGGGGTGAGCTGGCGCGGACGGACTCCGCGTGAGGGGTTCGGGGCCGAGGGGCTGCGGGTCGGGCGGCTGAGGTGTTCCCCGTGCCAGGGAACACAGGCCCCCGCCTGGCTGAGGAGCGGGCGCGGGGCGTGCTTTTCGGGGTCGCGGGGAGCGGCGCCCCGGGCACCCGCACACCACCCGCACCCGCCCCTCTCCCTACGCCCCCGTCGGCTGCCGCGCGTTCGCCCGTACCCACTCCACGATCGAGGCCGTCGTCGCCCCGGGCGTGAAGATCTCGGCGACTCCCTTGTCCTTGAGGGGCGCGATGTCCGCCTCGGGGATGATGCCGCCGCCGAAGACGAGGATGTCCTCGGCGTCGCGCTCCTTGAGCAGTTCGATGACGGCCGCGAAGAGCGTGTTGTGGGCGCCGGAGAGGATGGAGAGGCCGATCGCGTCGGCGTCCTCCTGGATCGCGGTGTCGACGATCTGTTCGGGAGTCTGGTGGAGGCCGGTGTAGATGACCTCCATACCGGCGTCGCGCAGCGCCCGCGCGATCACCTTGGCCCCCCGATCGTGGCCGTCGAGTCCCGGCTTGGCGACGACCACGCGGATCGGACCGGCTGCCACACCCATCACTGCCTCCATGAAACGACTACACCAACCCGTAACAGAACACAGCCTCACATGTCGCGCGAACCGCGCAAAACCGTTCACATCACGGCTTCGGGTTCATAAGACACCTACCCGCACCGCGCTCCCTGGAAGTGAACGGACGTTATCGCCAGGATCCCGTAACCGGCAGTTTCACGGTCGGGAGCGAGGGGGAAATCACACGGTGGGACACGTTCGCCGCGCACTGCTCCCGGTTTCCGCGGCTCACGCGTCGCGGGGACCGAGGTGATCACGGAGGTGATCGCGGCATCCGGGCTGCGCCCGGGCCGCACGCCACAGGCTCCCGCGGCGTGCGCGCCACGGGGTAGCGTGCGCACAAGAAGAGTCGTCGGAAGGACGCCGTACCGCCCCCTGCCGCGAAGAGTCACGGTGACGGGACGGACCGGCACCGGCAGACGGCGGAGTTCAGGGCAGCGGGGAGTCAGGAGAGCCGAATCCCCGTCGCATGATCGGCGCCCCAGGCGTCGCACACGCACCGCACGTCACGCGCGCCACACGCACCGCGTCACGTCGCCCGCACCCGCCACCCGCCGCTCCCGTCCGCGGCCCTTCACTAGGGCACACGGGGGGACACAGGCGTCCGCCCGTCTGCCGACGGGAGGTCGCATGAAGGTCACCAGGGCGGTCACGCCTCTTCTTCCGCTCTGCGAGCGACTGCTGCCCACGAGCCTCGCGGGCCTCTCCGTGGCGCTGCTCAAGGCGACCGCCCTGGAGTTGGCGATCCTCGCCGGGCACATGCTGCTCTATCCGTCCGGAATGACCCAGGAGCGCCGGACCGCCCCCGAGACACCCCCGGCGGACACCCCCAGGCTCCCCACCGAGGAGAAACCCCCGGTCGTCCTGCTGCACGGGTTCATCGACAACCGCTCGGTCTTCGTCATGCTGCGCCGCGCCCTCGCCCAGCACGGCGGCCGGCACCTCGAGTCGCTCAACTACTCCCCTCTCACCCGCGACATCCGCACCGCCGCCGAACTGCTCGGCCGGCACATCGAGGACGTCTGCGAGCGCACGGGCCAGGAGCGGGTGGACATCGTCGGGCACAGCCTCGGCGGACTGATAGCGCGGTACTACGTGCAGCGGCTCGGCGGCGACCTCCGCGTCCGTACGCTCGTCACGCTCGGCACGCCGCACGGCGGGACCCTGGCGGTGCCGCTGGCGGACGCGCACCCCATCGTCCGCCAGATGCGGCCCGGTTCGGCGGTGCTGGAGGAGTTGCGGGAGCCCGCGCCGGCCTGCCGTACGCGTTTCGTGGCGTTCTGGAGCGATCTGGACCATGTGATGGTTCCGCTGGAGACCGCCGGTATCGACCACCCCGACCTGATGGCACAGAACATCCGGGTCACCGGCATCGGGCACCTCGCCCTGCCCGTGCACCCCGCCGTCGTCGGCGAGATACGACAGGCGCTGGACGACCCGTCCACCGGTGCCCGCACCGTCGCCCGCCCCGGCGGCCTGACCGTCGCATGAGCCCGGGGCCGCCCACGGCGACATGGTGACGCTCGCCACACGGCGGCAGAACAGGGAGGTAAGGCGGTAAACCCGGCGCACATCCACGCGCCCCCACCACGCGCCCGAATCGCGCCACTCCTTCCGGCAGCGACAACGCGCCCCACCCCAGGCCCGCCGTCACCCCGCGAAACGCCGCTGCCCTGTCGGCGCGGGCGTCCCGTCACCCCCACGCGACGATCGACTATCGAACATTCTTCGAACGCAAGGCCAAGGTCGTACCCACAGACCGCCGAAAGACGCTCGAATGCCCGTTTCCTGCGCGCACCAAACCCGTTGAAGATTGTCGCGCCCGCATACCGCCGGGTACAGTCACCGCACTGCTCTGCCAGCCCCTGTCGTCGAGGCGAAAGAGAAGTTGGTGAACGATCGTCATCCGTCGGGGACCGCAACACCCCCGGCTCCGGCTTCCGAAGCCGACCCGGCGCCCTACGCGTCGTACGGCCACCAGGAAGCCACCTATGGCGACTTCACCACGTACGGCGATTTCCCCGCCACCGGTTTCGACTCCGGCAACGGCGCCCCTGCGACCGCCACCGGCACCTTCGCGACCGACCCCCTCTTCGGTGACCTGCCGGGCAATGACACCGGCACCGGCTCCTACGACGCCTCGCAGTGGTCGACGGGCAACCACCAGACGCTGAACTACGACCCGTACGCCGCGCAGCATCACGCCGCGTACGACACGGGCAGTTACGAAACGACGTCCTGGTCGGCCGGTTACGACCACCTCTCCCAGGTCCCGGCCCAGCCGGCGGGCCCCGACGCGAGCGGCCAGTGGGACGCCAGCGGCTGGCTGCAGGCCGAACCGTCCGACGAGACGGGTCAGTCGGGGCACTCCGACCAGACCCAGCAGTGGGTCGGCACCCAGCACTTCGACACGGGCGCGTTCGACGCCACGCAGTGGAACAGCGACGGCACCCCGGCCGGCGACGAGCACGAGGGCCCCGCCGCGGAGTCGTACGAACACGGCGGCGCCTCCTCCGAGTCGTACGAGGCCCACGAGCACCCGCAGACCGTAGTGGTGGACCTCGCGGCCGAGGCCGCGGACTTCCACCAGCAGGCGACCGCGACCTTCGAGCAGATCGCCCCGTACGACCAGGACGAACACCCCTCCGAGGACGACGAGTTCGAGACCGACGACGCGGACCGCGTCGCGCTCCTCGACGACGAGGAGGAGGTCACCCCGGCGGAGACGAGGAGTGCCGGCCCCGGCAGGGCGGCCACGCGCGCGGCCTCCCGATCGCGCCGGAAGCCTCCGGCCAAACGTTCCGCCCTGCTGACCGTGGCCGTTCCGTCGGCCTGTGTCATGGGGGTCGCGGGGATCGCGGCGGCCTCCGTCGGCGCCACGTCGGACGACGCGGAGACGACGGCGTCGGTCAAGTCGGACGCCACCGCCGTGAAGCCGTCCACCGCCAACAACCAGCTCGACACCCAGCTGGAGAGCCTCTCCGCCGAGGCGGACGACTTCGCCGACCGGGCGAGCCGGACGCAGGAGCGCATCGACCTCAAGGCGCAGCAGGAGCTGGAGCAGAAGAAGGCGGCGGCCGACGCGGCCCGCAAGGAACGGCTGCGGCCCAAGTTCGCGCTGCCGGTCTCCCAGCGCGGACTGAGCGCGTACTACGGGCAGTCCGGCGTCAACTGGATGTCCCTGCACACCGGCATCGACTTCCCGGTCTCGTACGGCACGCCGGTGATGGCGGCGACCGACGGCACCGTGCGCACCCAGTGGAACCCCGCCTACGGCAACATGGTCATCGTCACCGCCAAGGACGGCACCGAGACCTGGTACTGCCACCTCTCCACGTACAAGGTCGCCTCCGGTACGACCGTCAAGGCCGGCGACACCATCGCCTACTCCGGAAACTCGGGCAACTCGACCGGCCCGCACCTGCACTTCGAGGTCCACCCGGCGGGCGGCTCCGCCATCGACCCCCTGCCGTGGCTGCGCAGCCACGGGCTGGACCCGACCTGACGGATGCCGTGGCGGTGACCGTCACGGACAACACCAACGAAGACCGGGCCCCTGCTGACGCAGGGGCCCGAGGTGTCTCACAGGGTGGCGAACCCGATCCCCGCTACAGCTTCTCCACCGGTGCGTACCGCAGCAGCAGCCGCTTCGGCTTGGTGTCGCCGAAGTCGATCGTCGCCTCCGCGTTCGCGCCCGAGCCCCCGACGCCGACGACCGTGCCGAGGCCGAACTGGTCGTGGGTGACGCGGTCGCCCACGGCGAGCGAGACCACCGGCTTCTCGTTGCCGCGGCGGGTCGCGAAGCCGGACGCCCCCGAGGCCGAGGAACGGGAACGGGACGAGGACAGCGAGGACGCGATCCCGGAGGCCCGCCCCGAGGACACCGGCGTGGAGGCACCCGTGCGCTTCCACTCCAGATGTGTCGCCGGGATCTCCTCCAGGAAGCGGGACGGCGGGTTGTACGACGGCTGGCCCCAGGCGCTGCGTAGCGAGGAGCGGGTGAGGTAGAGCCGTTCCCGCGCGCGGGTGATCCCGACGTACGCGAGGCGGCGCTCCTCCTCCAGTTCCTTGGTCTGGCCGAGGGCGCGCATGTGCGGGAAGACGCCGTCCTCCATGCCGGTGAGGAAGACGACGGGGAACTCCAGGCCCTTGGCGGTGTGGAGGGTCATGAGCGTGATGACGCCCGAGCCGTCCTCCTCCTCGTCCGGGATCTGGTCGGAGTCGGCCACCAGTGCCACCCGCTCCAGGAAGGCGGGGAGCCCGGCAGGGTTCGCGGCCCCCGCCTCACCCTCGTTTTCCGCGGCCCCGGACTCCTGCTCGAACTCCAGGGCGACGGCGGCGAGTTCCTGGAGGTTCTCGATGCGGGTCTCGTCCTGGGGGTCGGTGGACGCCTGCAACTCGGCCAGATAGCCGGTCCGTTCGAGGACCGCCTCCAGGATGGTCGCCGGTCCGGCGCCGGACTCGACGACCGTTCGCAGCTCCTCCATCAGCGTGTTGAACCGCTTGACCGCGTTGGTCGACCGGGCCGCCATGCCGTAGGCCTCGTCGACGCGCTTCAGCGCCTGCGGGAAGCTGATCTTCTCGCGCTGCGACAGGGCGTCGATCATCGCCTCCGCGCGGTCGCCGATGCCGCGCTTGGGCACGTTGAGGATGCGGCGCAGCGGGACGGAGTCCTCCGGGTTGGCGAGGACACGCAGGTACGCGAGGACGTCCCGGACCTCCTTGCGCTCGTAGAAGCGGACGCCGCCGACGACCTTGTAGGGCAGGCCGACGCGGATGAACACCTCTTCGAAGACACGGGACTGGGCGTTCGTGCGGTAGAAGACCGCGACGTCGCCGGCCTTCGCGTCGCCCGCGTCCGTGAGCCGGTCTATCTCGTCGGCGACGAACTGGGCCTCGTCGTGCTCGGTGTCGGCGACATATCCGGTGATCTGCGCGCCCGCGCCCGCGTTGGTCCACAGGTTCTTCGGACGGCGGGACTCGTTGCGCTCGATGACCGCGTTGGCCGCGCTCAGGATCGTCTGGGTGGAGCGGTAGTTCTGCTCCAGCAGGATCGTCGTCGCGTCCGGGTAGTCCTCCTCGAACTGGAGGATGTTGCGGATGGTCGCGCCGCGGAAGGCGTAGATCGACTGGTCGGCGTCACCCACGACGCAGAGCTCGGCGGGCGGTACGTCCCACTCGGCCGGTGGTACGTCCACGGGGTGCTCGGAGGTGCCGACCAGCTCTCTGACCAGGGCGTACTGTGCGTGGTTGGTGTCCTGGTACTCGTCGACGAGGACATGCCGGAAGCGGCGGCGGTAGTGCTCGGCGACGTCCGGGAAGGCACGGAGCAGATTGACCGTCGTCATGATCAGGTCGTCGAAGTCGAGCGCGTTGGCCTCGCGGAGTCGCGACTGGTACATCGCGTACGCCTGGGCGAGGGTCTTCTCGAAGCCGTCGGTGGCCTGGGCGGCGAAGTCCTCCTCGTCGATCAGCTCGTTCTTCAGGTTCGAGATCTTGGCGCTGAAGGACTTGGGCGGGAAGCGCTTCGGGTCGAGGTCCAGATCACGGCAGACGAGCGCCATCAGGCGCTTGCTGTCGGCGGCGTCGTAGATCGAGAAGGAGGACGTGAAGCCGAGTTTCTTGGACTCGCGCCGCAGGATCCGGACGCACGCGCTGTGGAAGGTCATGACCCACATCGCGTTCGCGCGCGGGCCGACGAGCTGCTCGACGCGCTCCTTCATCTCGCCGGCGGCCTTGTTGGTGAAGGTGATCGCGAGGATCTGGCCCGGGTGGACCTGCCGCTCGCCGAGCAGGTGCGCGATGCGGTGGGTGAGCACCCGGGTCTTGCCGGAGCCGGCGCCGGCCACGATGAGCAGGGGCGAGCCCGCGTGGACCACGGCCGCGCGCTGGTTGTCGTTCAGCCCGTCCAGGAGCGCCGCCGCGTCGAGCGCGGGGCGGGGGGCGCCGTCGCGGTAGTACGCGTCCCGGTCCGGAGGCACGTCGAACTTCCCGCCGAACAGATCGTCCGGAAGCGGCTCCGGTACGTGATCGTCCTCGGGCGGCGGCGGGGGCTCCTCCGCGTGGCCGCGGGGGGCCTGGAGGTCCGCCAGGAAGCTGTCGTCAAAGAGGCTGCTCATCGCTCTCCGAGTCTAGGCGCCCGCACTGACAGCGGGAGGCCGCCCCGGGAAGTCCGCGTCCGCCACGTACCGGCCCGCAGCGCCACGTACCGCGACCGAGGTGCGACGGTGAGCGATCGAGCGTACCGCTTGCCGCACAGAAGAGGCTAAGGTCACGAAAACGTATCGGGCATATCGAACATCAACCTTCACACGGACCACACGAGTTGGTTAGCTTTTTCTTCTGGGCCGTACGACCCAACCGGCGAACGTCGCCGGGCCGCACGACCTCCGCCGAGTCCGGTGCGCCCATCGGGGCAGCCGGAGCCGGGGACCCACCGTTCTCCGGGGTGAATCGGCCCGACCGCCGCACGCGGCAAGGGCCGTAGGGCAAACCTTCCGAAGCTTGCGCCCGAACCCGACAGCTAACTCGGTAGGCGGACTACGGAAGGAGACGCCGAACCATGGCGCCGCACCGCAAGCCGGGTCCGGCCGGAACGCGCGCGGGCATACGCACCCCCGCTCTCGCCACCGCAGCCCTCACCTCCGTGGCCCTGCTCTCCCAGACGGCCACGGCCACGGCCGCGCCCTCCGCCGACGACAAGCCGAGCCTGGAGGAAGTCGAGAAGAAGGTCGGCGACCTCTACCGCCAGGCCGGCTCGGCGACCGAGACCTACAACGCGGCCAAGGAGAAGACGACCAAGCAGAAGAGGCAGGTCGAGACCCTCCTCGAAGCCGTCGCCAAGCGCCAGGAGAAGCTCAACGAGACGCGTGAGGAACTGGGTTCCTTCGCCGCGGCCCAGTACCGCACGGGCGCGGCGGCCCCCGACCGGGCGTCGCTGCTGCTGGCGGACAACCCGCAGGACTACTTCGACCAGAACCAGCTGATGGACCGGTTGACGGACCGTCAGAAGGAAGCCGTCGACGCGTATGCGAGCGACCAGGCCGAGGCGGCGGAGCAGCGCCAGGAGGCGAGCGACAGCCTCGGACAGCTCACCGAGTCACAGAACGCCCTCAAGGCCAGCAAGGCCAAGGTCCAGGCGAAGCTCGCCCAGGCCCGCGAACTGCTGTCCACCCTCACCGCCGAGGAGAAGGCCCGGCTCGCCGCGATCGAGCAGCGCGAGCGGGAGGAGGCCGACCGCAAGGCGGAGGAACTCGCGCGGCAGCAGGCGGCGCCCCAGGAGTCCCGAGAAGCCCAGAGCCTCCAGGGCGGCCAGGACTCCTGGACAGGCCGAGGAGGGGCGGAAGGGACCCCGGAGGACGCCTCCACCGGCACGGGGACGTCCACCGGCGCCATCCCGGGGACCACCGCCCCGGCCGAGGACTCCACGTACGCCACGAAGGCCGCCAAGGCCATCGCCTTCGCCCGCGCGCAGATCGGCAAGCCGTACGTCTGGGGCGCCACCGGCCCCGGGTCCTACGACTGCTCCGGCCTCACCCAGGCCGCCTGGAAGGCCGCCGGCGTCGACCTCCCCCGCACCACCTACGACCAGGCCGCCGCCGGCACCACGGTCCCCCTCGCCGACGCCAGGCCCGGCGACCTCGTCTTCTTCTACGACAACATCGGCCACGTCGGCCTCTACATCGGCAACGGCATGATGATCCACGCCCCGAAGCCGGGCACGTACGTCCGCGAGGAGTCGGTCTTCTACGACGGCGAGTCGTCGGTGCACAGCGTGGTGCGGCCGGCGTAGCGGCAGGGTTCGCCGGGGGGCGCGGACCGTCAGGTCCAGAGCACCGCGATGAACACGTTCGCGATGGTCAGCGCCCCCACCAGGCCGAACAGCGGCTTCTCCACCTTCTCCTCGTCCCGCTTCACATAGACCAGCCCCAGGATGACGACCAGCAGGGCGAGCTTGACGCCGATCTTGATGTTGTCGACGGGCTGGTCGTCGGCCTGGTTGAGGCCGACGAGAAGCACGCCGGTGACGAGCATGGTGAGGGCGCCGTGGAGCATGGCGGGCACGAAGCGGGCGGTGCCCTGCCCCATGGCCTTCATCTGGGTGAGGAAGCCACCCAGGAGCGAGGCGATGCCGATGATGTGGAGCGCGACGACGAGGTGGATGAGTACGTCCATGCGCGGAGCCTAATGAGGAGCCCTCGGCCGGCCGGGCGCGGGGGCCACCGGGCCATGGGACGCGACGGCTCCGCGGCCCCGGTGCCGTCACACGGAGAACTGATCTTGCATATATGCGCCGCATAGCACCGCCGTGGCGCCGAGTGGTCCGAAATGACCGTATCGGTCATCGCTCAGCGTGAAGGCGGCGGCGCCAGGGTGGGATCACGGTCACATACGGTCACCTCGCGGTCGGTGCGCGCCACTTCCGTACAACGCGTTACCGTGCCCTCACGCCCAGGTTTAGCGTCCTCCCTCAGGTGACCGGCTCCCCACCGCCGCCCGGCCAGGGGCGGCAGTCGGACACCACCGCCGAGAAGGTCCGGCGGCGTCCCGCTCCCCCCTGGGCGGGCCGCCGCCGGACGTGCCACCGCTCCCCCCAGGCGGTCCGTACGGACAGACGATGTCCGTACCGCGGACGGCGGTCGTACGGAGAGGACATGGACTCCACGTGGCAGCGCACCGCAAGCCCAGACAGCGCTCACTCGGCGGCCATACGGTCCGCACGGCCGCGACCTTCGCCCTCGCGGGCGCGGCGACGGCGACCGGTTTCGACGGCACCGGGCACGCCGACCCGCAGCTCACGCCCGACCAGGTCAGGGCGAAAGTGAACAAGCTGTTCCAAGAGGCCGAGGTCGCCACCGAGAAGTACAACGGCGCGAAGGAGAAGGCCGACACGGCGCAGGAGAACCTCGAAGAGCTGCGCGACCAGGCCGCCCGCCGCACCGAGCGGCTCAACTCGGCACGGGACGAGCTGGGTTCACTGGCGGCGGCGCAGTACCGACGCGGGGGCATCGACCCCTCGTGGCAGCTCGCGCTCTCCGCCGACCCGGACCAGTACCTGGACGGCGCCGCCCTCGCCGAGCGGGTCGGCAGCCGACAGTCGGCGGACGTGGCCAGCGTCCGGAAGCAGCTGCTGGAGATCGAACGGCTGCGCGGGGCCGCCCGGGTCGAACTGGGCACACTCAAGACCCGCCAGACCGAGCTGAAGCGGCACAAGAAGACCGTCACCTCGAAGCTGTCCGACGCACGGCAGCTGCTCGGCCGGCTCACCACCGAGGACCGGGCACGGTTCGGCACCTCCGGCGGCACCATGGGACATACCTCCCGCTCCTCCTTCTCGCCCCGGCGCGACCTCACCGGTCCGGTCTCCCCGGCCTCCGCCACCGCCGACGCCCCCGACTCCCGCGCCGCCGCAGCCGTCTCCTACGCCTACTCCAAACTCGGCAGCCCCTACGTCTGGGGCGCCACCGGTCCGCACGCCTTCGACTGCTCCGGTCTCACCCTGGCGGCCTACCGCGCCGCGGGCATCTCCCTCCCCCGCACCACCTACTCCCAGATCAACGCCGGCCGTCGGGTCTCCCGTTCCGAACTCCGCCCGGGCGACCTCGTCTTCTTCTACTCCGGCATCAGCCATGTGGGCATCTACATCGGCAACGGCCAGATGATCCACGCGCCCAACCCTTCGGCCCCGGTACGCGTGGCCCCCCTTGACGAGATGCCCTTCGCGGGGGCCACGCGGGTGGCCTGACCCCGACCGGGCGCCTCCGGCCAGGACGCCTCCGGATGGCGGGAGGCAGGGCGGGGGCCGGGGCGGGAGGTACTGGCAGTGGGGGCGGGGCTGAGGCGCGGGCAGTGGGGGGCGGGGCTAGGCTCGGCAGCCGCCGGCCCCGGTGGGCGGGGTCGAGCGGCTTCCAGGAAGCCGAGGGCTGAGCGCCCGCCCCGCCGCCCTCGGTGGCTCGGCCGGCCTTCGTCCGGCCGGGCGGTGACGGCCCGGCTTGGGCAGGACCGGCTGGGCAGAACCGGCTCGGGCAGAACCGGCTCGGGCAGAATCGGCTTGATCAGCGAGAGCCACGCCGCCTCGACCTACCTGCCACCACCGACCACCCCTCCGGCGCGGGCTCCGGCAAAGGCACCGGCACCGGCTCCGGCCCCCGCCACCCCCTCACACCAGGCGTCGTGCCGTCGCCCATCTCGTCAGCTCGTGCCGGTTGGAGAGCTGCAACTTCCGCAGCACGGCGGAGACATGGGACTCCACCGTCTTCACCGAGATGTAGAGCTGCTTGGCGATCTCCTTGTACGCGTAACCGCGGGCGATGAGACGCAGCACCTCGCGCTCGCGCTGGGTGAGCCGGTCGAGATCCTCGTCGACGGGCGGGGCGTCGGTGGAGGCGAAGGCGTCGAGAACGAAGCCGGCCAGGCGAGGGGAGAAGACGGCGTCGCCCTCCTGCACCCGGAAGATGGAGGCGACGAGGTCCGAGCCGGTGATCGTCTTGGTGACATAGCCGCGCGCACCTCCCCGGATCACACCGATCACATCCTCCGCCGCGTCCGACACGGACAGCGCGAGGAACCGGACGGGCTGTTCGGCGTCCGCCATCAACGCGGAACAGCGGCGCAGGACTTCGACGCCTCCGCCGCCGGGCAGATGCACGTCGAGGAGCACCACCTCGGGCCGCGTACTCGTGATCACCGAGACCGCCTGGTCGACGTCGGGCGCCTCCCCGACGACCTCCACACCGGTACGGTCCGTCTGCCCGATCTCGGCCTGCACTCCCGTACGGAACATCCGGTGATCGTCCACCAGCACGACCCGGACGTGCCGCCCGGTCCCGGAGACGGCAGCTCCGGCCCCGGACCCGCCTTCGGCCGCAGCGGGCCGTCTGGTCGGGGCGGCCTGACCTGATCCGGCGGTCACGCCGGGATCGCCGACAGGGGTGACCGCTGTGGTCGTGGAGGGCGTGTCGGGCCTACCGGACTCGTCGGGCACACCCTCGGCCGCGTCCGTGCCTCGCGCGGTCGCACCTCGCTGACCCTCGACCGGGCCAGTGCCCGAACCGCCCGCGGCAAGGTCGTTCGCCCCGTTCGCGTCACTCATGACGTCGTCTCCGCCCTCTCCATCTCCAACTCGACCTCCGTGCCGCCGTCCGGTACGGCGCGGAGCCGTGCCGTACCGCCGTTGCGCTCCATGCGGCCGATGATCGATTCTCTGACCCCCATGCGGTCGGCGGGTATCGCGTCGAGATCGAAGCCCGGACCGCGGTCACGGACGGACACGAAGACCGTCCTTCCCTCGACCTCGGCGAAGACCTGCACGGCACCGCCCTCGCCACCGTACTTGGCGGCGTTCACCATCGCCTCGCGCGCGGCCTGCATCTGTGCGCTCAGTCCTTCGTCGAGAGGGCAGTCGCCCACGACGACCACCTCTATGGGAACGCCGTGCTTGTCCTCGACCTCCGCGGCGTTCCGCCGCACGGCCTCCGCGAGGGTGTCCGGCTCGTCGTCCTCGTCCTTTCCTGTGCCCTCGGGCTTGTACAGCCAGTTCCGCAGGTCGCGCTCCTGGGCTCGGGCGAGGCGGCGCACCTCGTTCGGGCTGTCCGCGTTGCGCTGTATCAGCGTCAGCGTGTGCAGTACCGAGTCGTGGACGTGGGCCGCGACCTCCGCGCGCTCCTGGGCGCGGATACGCATCAGGCGTTCCTCGCTGAGGTCCTGGGTCATGCGGACGAGATACGGGCCGGCCAGCAGCGTTATACCCACGAGCACCGCGAGCGCGGCCTGCAGCACCGAGCCCAGGTGGGCGGCCGAGCCCTGAAGGACGAATATCCCGGACACGCCCGCGGTGACCAGCAGGACGCCGGCCACGGAGCGGAGAAGCGTGATCGTCCGCCGCCGACGGCCGACCTCGGCCCAGCGGGCACGCCGCGCGTTGTCCGCCTGACGCCAGACCAGGGCGACGCCGGCCGCGACGAGCACGGTGGGCCAGAGATATGCCCGGGCGGCCCCTCCGAGGTCCACGTTGCCGACGAAGACCATGGCCACGACGACCATGAGGAGAAGGGCGACTATCTGGCCGCGGTCGGGTTTGCGGGCCACGAGCCTGCGGCGGCCGTCGGGGGAGGTCTCGGTGGCGAGGGCAGGCGGCCGCTGGTTGTCGACGCCGCCCACGCCGAGCGGGACGAAGAACCAGAACGCCGCGTAGACCAGGGCGCCGAGACCGTCCGCGAGGAAGAGGCCGGCGAACACGAGCCGCACCCAGGTCACGGGCAGCCCGAGATGTCCGGCGAGCCCTCGCGCCACGCCTCCGAGCCAGCGTCCGTCGCTGCTGCGGTAGAGCTTGCGCGGGGGCCGCGGAGTGTCGACTGGCAGTGCTGCGGCTTCCGGCATGCCATCGATATTCACACGCACGGCGGATCGAGGCATCAGGGTCGATCCCCGAGACGCCCCTGATCTTCGGTCCGGGCGGGATCGAACACATCCCCGGGCGGATATCAGGGTTCGACCAGGGTCGTCCCGACTGCCATCGGGACGGCTCGGCGGTCACGATGGACGCATGACGGATCACCAGCACGCGGCAGCGGAGCCGGGCCCCGGCTCGGGTCCGGACGCCCGGCGGCCCATGAGCGAGCCGCAGGACGCCGTGCCCCCACCGGGCACGGGGGCGGAAGAACCGCGCGCACACGGGAGCACAGGCGCAGGCGCGGGAGAGCAGGCGGGCGCGGGCGAGCGTGCGGGCGCGGGCGCCCACACGGATCAGACGGCCACCACCGGCCGTCCCGGAGCCGCCGGTCGTCCCGGAGCCGCCGGTCGTCCCGGAGCTACCGGCCGTCCCTCCCCCGGCGCGGCGGCCCCGTCCGCACCTGGATCGTCGGGGCGTCCCTCCCCCGACGATCCGGTCGACGGGCCCGCCGCTCCGCACAAGTTCCGCCGCGACCGGCGGTACAAGACGCTGGGTGGTGTCTGTGCCGGGCTCGGGCGTCAGTGCGACATGGATCCGGTGATCTTCCGGGTGGTGCTGGCGGTGCTCGCCGCGACCGGCGGCTTCGGCCTCATCTTCTACGGCTTCGCCTGGCTGTTCGTTCCGTACGACGACGAGGAGGAGAACGAGGTACGCAAGCTGCTGACCGGCAGGGTCGACGGCCAGGCCCTCGCGGGTGTGCTCTTCGCGCTGGTCGGCTGCGGCGTCTTCCTCACCCTGCTGAGCAACACCACCGTCCTGACCTTCTCCGTGGTCGTCTCCCTGCTCCTGGCCGGCGCGGGGTACTGGTCGCAGCGGCGCGGCGCCCCCGACCCCGATCCGCTCGCCGCACAGGCCGTCGCCGACGCCCCGCCGGAGGCCCAGGCGCCGCCCGTGGCATCCGCCTACCCCTCCTGGTGGCGTGATCCGATCATCAAGGACGGAAGACACGTGGGTGGCACGGGCTATCTGTGGGGGCCGTGGACGGCCGCCGACCGGGACATGGCGGCAGCCGTCAACATCGCCGGGGGTGTCATGCCCGCCCACCGCGGCATCCGCGCGGTGCGCCCGCCGAAACCGCGCGGTCCGCGGTGGACGGGCGGCTGGATATTTCTGCTCGCGCTGCTCGCCGGTGGCCTCGGCACCGGCGTGACCTGGGAGAGCCACCCTCTCGCCACCAGCCTGCAGACCGGCCTGGCCTGCGCGCTGACGGTGTTCGGCCTTGGCATAGCCCTGAGCGCCTTCCTCGGCCGTACGGGAGCGGGGTCGATCTTCCTGGCCCTGATCACCGCGGGGCTGCTCGCGTGCACGGCGGCGCTCCCGGCGAACATCACCACCGACTGGGCCCGTACGGAGTGGGCACCGCGAAACGCGAAGGGCCTGGCGCCCAGGTACGAGCTGGGAACCGGCGTGGGCACGCTGGACCTGTCCCAGGTGGACATACCGAAGGGCGAGACCCTGACGACGAGCGTGGAGGTGGGCGCGGGCAAGGTGAGAGTGGTGGTCCCGCGGGACGTCACTGTTCGGCTGGATGTGCAAGTGGGCCTCGGTGACATCCAGTTGCCGGGTGACGACAAAGGGGACGTGGACGTGGCACCGGACAAGAGCGATCGGCTGACGCTCTCCCCCGAGAAGGGCTCGGACGGCGGCGGCACGCTCGCCATCGACCTCGAAGTCGGTGTGGGACAGGCGGAGGTGGCCCGTGCTGCGTCATGAGTTCCGGCCGGGGAAGCTCATAGCCGGCCTCTTCCTCACCGCCGCCGGTGTCGTGTATCTGGGCGACGCCGGCGATGCCTGGCAGACCCCTTGGTTCGCCGTGATACCGCTCGTGATCGGAGGGCTGTGTCTGGCGGGGGCGGTGGGTCTTCTGAACCTCGCGATACTTGGGCGTCGGGCGTCCGAACGGAAAGGGCAGTCGGGGCCGCCGGGGTTCGAGGGTGCGGCGGCGCCTGGTCCGGCCGGGACGGCGAAGAGTGCCGGTGGGGCGGGGAGTGCCGGCGGGGCGGGGAACGCGGGTGCGGCTGGGACGGTGACCGGGGCGGATTCGGGCGGGGCGACTGGGCCGAGCGGTTCCGCGGGGTGACCTCGCCTGAGCTGCCGGGAGTGCGCGGATGCGCTGCCGTGCGGGGCACCAGGCGCTGATCAGCCGCCGGCCGCGAGCTGCGCGGGGGAGCTGTGGTGCGTCCCGGGCGGAGGTGGTGCGGCGCTCAGCGGTAGGCGTGTGCGCGGTGCCTGCTGCCACCGTGACGGCGGGAGCGGATGGCCGCGTCCAAGGAGAGAACCGGGGCGCCGGCGAGGATCAGGGGGATCCAGGCCATGAGGTAGGGGAGGTCGTTGCCGTAGTAGTACGGGGATGCCGACCAGCTCACCGTCAGCCAGAGGCTGAGGGAGATCAGGGCGCCGCCGAAGGCGGCGAGGCGGGTGAGGAGGCCGAGGAGGGCGCCGATGCCGACCGCGAGTTCACCGATGGCAATGGCGTAGCCGAAGCCGACGGGGTTCTTGAGGGCCATGTCGATCATGGCTGGGATGGCGGAGGAGTCCCTGGTGGCGCTCATCATGTCGCCGATGGAGCCGGAGCCGGAGGCTGCCATGAAGGCGCTGTCGGTGAGTTTGTCCAGGCCGGCGTAGATGAAAGTGACGCCGAGGAAGACGCGCAGGGGCAACAGGGCGTAGCGGGTGGCTGTGTCTCGCCAGTCGGGGCCGCCATCGCGATAGGAGGTGTAGGAGTCCGTGCGAATGTCGTGAGTCATGGTCTGCGCCGCCTCTTGTCCGCCGTGCCGTTGACCCCTCGACAGACGATACGTTCGCAGGGGTGGGGGGGCTCAATGGTTCGGGCGTGTTTTTCCGGGTCGGGGATGCTTTTCGGGGGTCGGACTGCGGCTTCGCCCGCCACGTCTAGGACGGGCTGGCCCTGCGCCGGGCCGTGTCGACGCCGGGCCTCGTCTCTCGTCTAAGCCGAGCCGTGTCCACGCCGAGCCGTGTCCACGCCAGGCCTCGTACACGCCGAGCCGCGTCCATAGCCGCGTCCACGCCGGGCGGTGTCTTCGGCCCGCCCGCGCCGGGGGGCCGAGCACCCGGCACCCCGCAGTCCCCGGCCCGCCCCACCTGCCCTGGGCCGGCCCGCCCCCGCGTCTCCCCGCCCTGCTCAATCCCTCGACCGGCCCCGACGCGCTCCCTCACCCGGCCCCGAAACGAGGTCGCTCAGTCCGCCGAGACCTCGATCGTGTAGCGGTTGGTTTCCACGCCGGCGGCTGTGACGACCTGGACGTCGACCTTGCCGGGTTCGACGTCGGCGGGGACGGGGGCGGTGAGGACGGCGTCCGTGGGGTTGCTGAAGCCGCCTGCGACGGGGACGAGGGGGACGTGGACATGGACGGCGCCGATGCGGACGACCATGCGGGAGAGGTGGTCGGCGGTCTGCGCGCCGGGCGGGACGAAACCGGCGCCGCGGATCTCGATGTCGTCGCCGTTGCGGATGGGGGCGTCGAGGTCGCCGGCCTCGCGGGCGCGGACGACGGAGAGGACGACGGGACGGCCGCCCTCGGCGTATTTGCCGGCGACGTAGGTGGCGGCGGAGACCAGGACGAGGAGGGCCAGGCCCCAGGGGAGGTCCGGGAGTTGGTCGGGGCGACGGGCGAGGCGCACCGCCGCGAAGGTGAGGGCGACGGCACAGACGAGCACGTACTGGATGTCCGTGAAGCTGCCTCGGCCGGAGTCGTCGGTCAGGAGGTCGGCGGCGCGGGGGCGAGCGGCGCGGACCTTCTGCAGACGCTGGGAGAGGACCCGGAGGCCGACGACGCGGCGGACCAGGACAGCGATGCCGCAGACCACGGCCAGGACGGTCACGATGCCCGCGCCACGGGTGAGGTCGAGTCCGGTGATGAGGGCGTCGCGTTCCCGGTGGTCGGAGGCGGCGGCCAGTCGGCCGACGAGGACGAGGACCGCGAAGACGACGAAGAGCACCCAGGCGGCCGCGATCGCGCGGGAGGTGGACAGACGGTTGTCCTCGCCGATGACGGGGGCGAGGGCGCCGCCACGTGCCCGGTGCAGATATCCGGCACCCGTCAGGGCGGCGCCCACCAGCAGGGCGGCGAGCAGACCGGCGGTGCGGGCGACCGTCCAGCCCGCGCCGATCGCGGTGAGGGACTGGACGAGGAGAAGGGTCACGACGGCGGCCCAGACGACGATCGCCGTGCGCAGCCACAGACGGCCGAGCCATGCCTCGCCCTCGACGCGGCCGCGTTCGGCGACGAGGGCCGCGGATTGCGTGAGTTCGTCGGAGACCCACTGCCGAGAGGCGGACGCGGAGTGTGCGACGGCCGCCGGCAGTCCCTGCCCGGACGCGAACTCCTCCCGCTTCAGCAGGAACTCGGCGACCGCGCGCCGGTGTCCCGCACGCGCCCCGTGGGGGCAGTCCCCGCACGTGCACCCGCCTTCATGGGCCGCGCCCATGCCCCCTCTGGCCTCCTGCACCGCCATGCCCGAGCCCGCCTTCCCGCACCGCGTCCGCCTGCGCGACCGCGTCCCTCGGCATTCGCCGCCGTTGTCATTGCCGTCTTCCTCACGGCCGCCGTTCCACGGCCGATCCCTGTCAGGGCCGTCATCGCCATGGCCGTCATCGTCACAGCCGTCACGTCACGGCCGTCATCGTCACGATTGTCTTCGTCACGATTGTTTCGTCCATGACCGTCCTCGGCACGGCCGTCAGCAGGACCGTTGTCGTCCGTCGTCAGTTCCGTTACCTCGGTTCGGTCGCCGACGCCGGCGCCGTCGGCGACACCGCCGTCAGCGCCTTGGCCGCGCCGCCGACGGCACCTTCGTGGACGGCTCCGGGCCTCGTGGGCCTCGTATGCACGTCCGCTCCCTGCCACAGCCGTGCGCCCGTACAAGTGCCCCGCGATGACAGCGAATTGTGCCTTACGGGACACGGCTCGCGTCCGGCAGGTCCACTCCGCGCAAGGGAGGGGCGGGGTGAAGTCCCGGTGTCCGTGTTGACCCGGCTGCGAGAATCTCCGTATGGCCGAGATCATCCAGCGGGACGGGTCCTGGGCCTTCGACGGCAGCACGGTCCGGATCACGCCGGGCCTGCACCGTTCCGTGGCGCTGTTCCGGCAGACGTACGGGGAGATCGCGGTGCCGCTGGAGGCGGTGTCCGGTGTCGTCTACGAGCCCGACCGCAGGCGCGGGCGGCTCCGGTTGCGCCTGCGTGAGGGCAGTGATCCGCTGCTCCAGGCCACCGGCGGGCGGCTGCCGGACGAGGCCGATCCGTACCGGCTGACGGTGGATCTCGACCGTTCGGGGGTCGCCGCGTACGTGGCCGAGGAGATACGGCGGTCCATGCTGCTGGAGCAGACGCCGAAGGAGCCCGCCGGGGCCTACCTCCTGCCCGGCCCGCCCGTGCCGGTGTCCGTGCGGTCCAGCGACGGCAGGGTGTCGTTCGACGGTGCGCGGGTGCGGATCGACTGGAACGACACGTCCGACCGGGTCAAGCGGGCGACCGGCCCGCGGATCATCGACGTCGACGAGCTGGTGCAGGTCGAGTGGCTGCCCAACTCCGGTTACGAGGACGGGTTCCTGCGGTTCGTGACGCGTGAGGCCGTCTTCTCCAAGCTGCCGCCGGAGCGGGACCCGTATGCCCTGGATCTGTGGGGCAGCACCCGTCGCGACCTGCTCACGGCGCTCGTCGCCACGGCGGTCACGGCACGGCTGCCCCATCCGTCCACCCGCGGCGGCACCGACCGCTCGGCCGTCCTCCGGCAGGCCAAGCCCGCCGTCGAGCCCTCGCACACCCCCGAACACCACGGCCACCCCGACCACCACGGCCACTCCGACCACCACGACGTCCTCCTGCGGCGGCTCCGCGAGTTGGGCGAACTCCACCGCCAGGGGGTCCTGACGGACGAGGAGTTCGCCACCACGAAGGCAGCCGTGCTGCGTGACTTCTGACCGCCTCGACCCCTGGCCCCTGGCCCCTGGCCCCGGACCCCGGACCCCGAGACCGGGGACCGGGGCCGGCCTCCGGTCAGCTCAGCAGGTCCGGTTCGCTCCTGCTGATGTCCTGCCACAGCGGCTGATAGTTGATCCACGCCACCAGGTCGCCGCCCGCCTGCTCCCGCGTCGCCGCGGCCAGCCGGTGTTCGATCAGCAGGGGGCGTCCCGCCGCCTTGGCGGTGAGCTGCACCTGGGCCGAGCGTTCCATCGACAGGAACCACCACGCCGCCGCGTCGACCGAGTCGCCGACCGTCAGCAGACCGTGGTTGCGCAGCACGAGCGCCTTGCGGCTGCCGAGCACGCCGGCGATGCGGCGGCCCTCCTCCGAGTCCACGGCGACGCCCGTGTAGTGGTCGTAGAGCGCCTGGTCCTCGTAGAACGCGCAGGACTCCTGGGTGATCGGGTCGAGCAGTTCGCCGAGCGCGGCCAGCGCGCGGCCGTGCACGGAGTGACAGTGCGCGACCGCGACGACGTCGGGGCGGGCGGCGTGCACCTGTGCGTGGACCGTGAAGGCGGCCTGGTTCACGTGGTAGCGGCCCTCGATCACCTGTCCGTCCTGGTTGGCGAGGACCAGGTCACTCACTGTGACGTGCTGGAACGGCATCCCGAACGGATTGACCCAGAAACAGTCGCTGAACTCCGGGTCGCGCGCGGTGATGTGCCCCGAGACGCCCTCCTCGAACCCCAGTCGCCCGAAGATCCGCAGGGCCCCGGCCAGGCGTTCCTTGCGGTGTCGCCGCTCGTCCGCCGCCGACTCGTGCATCGGCGGCATGGCGAACCGGAGCTGGTCGGTGGGTAGGGGCAGGGGCGGTGTGGGCCCGTGCATGTGTCCTCCAGGGTGACTTCCTTTACGAATCGGAAGTTACCGTCGGTGCCCCTGGCAGAACAGGCCCGTCCCGTGAAGAGAGTGCGCAACCGTTACGCAAGTCACGGAAGCGCGCCACACCGCACACCGTTCGCTCGGGTCGAACCGCCGTTGTACGTCGCTCGGGGTAACCGGACGGTGGGTGTCGGGTATCCGCGCGAGACTCGACGTATGCCGGAGAACCATTCGAACTGGGGCGCGTTCGTCGCCGCCGAACCTGAGCTCGCACAGACGGTCGAGGCACGCTTCGGTGCCTTCACCCACCACGTCCTCGCCACCCTCCGCAGGGACGGCTCCCCGCGTACGACCGGGCTGGAGGTCCGGTTCGTGAACGGGGAGCTGTGGCTGGGGATGATGCCCGACTCGCGCAAGGCGCTCGATCTGCGCCGGGACCCGCGTTTCTCGCTGCAGGCCAATCCCGGCCCGGGCACGGAGATGGGCGGCGGTGACGTGCGGGTGAGCGGGCGGGCGGTCGAAATCGACGATCCCGCCGTCAAGGCGGCGTACGGCGAAGAGGTGGAACCGCCGGAGCCGTTCCACCTCTTCCGCACCGAGCTGACGGAGGTCGTACGGACCTACGTCGAGGACGACAAGTACCTGGTCGTCCAGGTCTGGAAGCCCGGAGAGCCGGTGCGGACCCTCAAACGGACCTGAGCCCCTCCACGCCGTACGCGGCGGGACTCACTCCCACTCGATGGTGCCCGGGGGCTTGCTCGTCACATCGAGGACGACCCGGTTGACGTCCGCGACCTCGTTGGTGATCCGGGTCGAGATCTTCGCGAGGACCTCGTACGGCAGCCGGGACCAGTCGGCGGTCATGGCGTCCTCGCTGGACACCGGGCGCAGGACGATCGGGTGGCCGTAGGTGCGGCCGTCGCCCTGGACCCCGACGGACCGGACGTCCGCCAGCAGCACCACCGGGCACTGCCAGATGTCACGGTCGAGGCCGGCGGCCGTCAGCTCCTCACGGGCGATGGCGTCGGCCTCGCGGAGCAGGTCGAGCCTGTCCTTGGTGACCTCGCCGACGATCCGGATGCCGAGGCCGGGGCCGGGGAACGGCTGGCGCTGGACGATCTCCTCCGGGAGTCCCAGCTCCTGGCCGACCATCCGGACCTCGTCCTTGAACAGCTTGCGGAGCGGCTCGATGAGCTTGAACTCCAGGTCCTCGGGCAGGCCGCCCACGTTGTGGTGGGACTTGATGTTGGCCGTGCCGGTGCCGCCGCCGGACTCGACGACGTCCGGGTAGAGGGTGCCCTGGACCAGGAACGCCACCTCGGGGCCCTCGTCGGCGATGATCTCCGCCTGGGCCTGCTCGAAGACGCGGATGAACTCGCGGCCGATGATCTTCCGCTTCTGCTCGGGGTCGGAGACCCCGGCGAGCGCCTTGAGGAACCGCTCCTCCGCGTCCACGACCTTGAGCTGGACGCCGGTCGCGGCGACGAAGTCCTTCTCGACCTGCTCGGTCTCGTTCTTGCGCATCAGACCGTGGTCGACGTACACGCAGGTCAGCTGGGAGCCGATGGCCTTCTGCACGAGGGCCGCGGCGACGGCGGAGTCCACGCCACCGGACAGGCCGCAGATCGCGCGCTTGTCACCGACCAGCTCGCGGATGGCCTCGACCTGCTCCTCGATGACATTGCCGGTGGTCCAGCTGGGGGTGATGCCCGCGCCCCGGTAGAGGAAGTGCTCCAGGACCTGCTGGCCGTGCGTGGAGTGCATGACCTCCGGGTGGTACTGGACGCCGTACAGCTTCTTCTCGTCGTTCTCGAAGGCGGCGACCGGTACCACGTCGGTGGAGGCGGTGACGGTGAAGCCCTCGGGGGCGGCGGAGCAGGCGTCGCCGTGGGACATCCAGACCGACTGCTCGTCGGGGGTGCCCTCGAAGAGGGTGCTGCCGGACTTGGCGACGTGGAGGGGCGTACGGCCGTACTCACGCGCGCCCGTGTTGTCGACGGTGCCGCCGAGGGTGGTGGCCATCAGCTGGAAGCCGTAGCACATGCCGAAGACGGGAACGCCGGCCTCGAAGAGTGCGCGGTCGAGGCGGGGGGCACCCTCGGCGTAGACCGAGGAGGGGCCGCCGGAGAGGATGATCGCCGCCGGGTTCTTGGCGAGCATCGCCGCGACCGGCATGGTGCTCGGCACGATCTCGCTGTAGACCCGGGCCTCGCGGACCCGTCGGGCGATGAGCTGGGCGTACTGGGCGCCGAAGTCGACGACCAGAACGGTGTCGGGAGCGGCGGCAGCGGGGTTCGCTGATGACACGGGGTGCCTTCCGGCGGTGGGGCGGGGGTCTGTGTGGTCGAGTCTACCGGGGTGCTCCCCGGCGGAGCGGGCCCACCGGGGACTCCGCCTCCGGCCCCCGCCCGGGGAGTGGACCCAGGGGGACCCGGGCGCGGACGAGGCCGGGACAGGCCGTGGCATACTGGCGCCCATGTTCACGCACCCGACCTTCCTCTTTACCTATGGCACCCGGTCCGCCGGCTGCCATGGTCGTGTTGCTTGAGCTACTGATCAGCGACTTTCCCAGGCGCCCCGGACCGACAGGTCCGGGGCGCCTGGCGTTTTCCGGGTCCTGCCGCACCGGGGAGCCACGTCCGACTTCGACCTCCGGCGAGGAACTCCCCCATGACCGTCACGAACACGAACACGAACGCGACCGCGAACACGACCGCGAACACGACCTCGGCCTCGACCGACAAGGCCGCCACGCACGAGGCCGCCACGCATACGGCCGGTATGCATACGGCCGCCACCGACGTGACCGGCGCCCGTACCGGCGAGGCGGCCGGTGTGATCGCCGGCGCCCGTGAACGCATCGACGCGCTGGACGACCGGATCATCGGCCTGATCCAGGAACGGACGGCGGTCTCCGCCGTGATCCAGCAGACCCGGATCGAGTCCGGCGGCCGCCGCGTGAACCTCTCCCGCGAGATGGACGTCCTCGCCCACTACCGGGACGCCCTCGGCAAGCCCGGCACCGCACTCGCCATGACCCTGCTGGAGCTGTGCCGGGGTCGCGTCTGACCGGCGCACGTACGTACGCCTGCTCTCTCACCCGTACGGCGCGTGACCGTCGTGCGACACGCTTCGTTGGTGTCGGTGTCCGTGCCAGCCAGGTCCGGACCCGACAGAACCACGCGTGGCTCCGCTGGAGCGATGAGGTGTACGGATCGTGCCGTGCGCCGTGGGACCTCGCTCCAGGGTTGTGACCGGGCGGCAGGGGACAGCAGCCCGGTCACGCAAGAGAACCGCCGGCTCCGGGGACGCCCGGGGCCGACCGGCGGAATCCTGTTCAGGGGTGGCCGGAACGGTTGCGGAGGCCGTCTCCCCTCCCTCACGACGCGGAACAGGAAGCCGTCGGCCATCCCTGGTCGGTACCAGGCGCACGCCCCCGGTGCGCCGGGCGCCGCCGCCCCCCAACCCTTGTCCACCTCCACGAAAAGCGGCGCACACCCCCCGGCGCCGCTTCGAGGCACCGGCGCGGCCCTGACGTCGGTGCCGACGCAGAAGGGCCCCGCGGCTTCCGTCCCGCGGGGCCCTTCGTCACGTCGTGGTCCGCTCAGCCGGCGGCCTTCTCCAGCTTCGCGACCTGCGCGTCGAGGATCTCGTCCGGCACCTCGGCCTTGTCCGCGTCGAGCATGTTCATCGAGTAGAACCCGATGAGCGTCGAACCGCTGCGCACCACCGTGAAGGACATCGGGATCTTGGCCCCCTCGATGTCGGCCTTCAGCTTGTACGCGACGGCCTCGTCGCCCTGCTTCGGGGCGGGGCGGGCCTCGACGGCGGTGTACTTGTTGCCGACGTGCTCGTATCCGTCGCAGTTCTCCGTCGCGGTGCGCAGGTCGGCCATGACCTTCTCGGCGTCGCTCTGCTCGTGTGCGGCGAGGGCGAGGGAGACGACACTCGCGGAGAGCTTGTTCTCGGAGGTGACGGTGCGTCCGGCGCGGGCCTTCGGCTGCGGGTCCGAGGTGAAGTTGAACATGTTCGCGAGGGGCTGGCAGGCGGCCGGCTTCGCGGGAACGGGCACGCCGGGCATGTCCTCCGCGGGCATGTCGGCGATCTTGTAGCCCTTCACGTCCCCCTTCGCGAGGGCCGCCTCCTTCAGCTGGGCCTCGGTCAGCGCGGCCTTCCCGCCGCCCTTGCCGTCCTGCCCGTCCTTCGCGTCCCCGGCGGATGCGGTGCCGGCGACCGACGGCTTCGTCGCGGCGTCCTTGCTCTCGTCGCCGCCCCCGCCGCACGCCGCGGTGAGCCCCAGCACGGCCGCGACCGAGACGGCCACCGCCGCCCGCGACACCTTCGACCTCATGTCCCCCGCGTTCATGTCCCCCACCTTCGTGTCCCCCACCCTTACGGCTTTCTTCGCATGCCTCACAGAGGCCTCACAGGCCACATCAGATCATGTGTGCGACCTGGCACCACAAGCGGTTTCGGGTATCACTTCACCCTCAGCCGGACGTGATCCAGGTCACACGAAAAACCTGTCATCGCGGGGGCAACCCTTCACTCGACTCATGGGTCACACCTGGCACACGAGAGAAGGACCCGCACTCGGAGGGGGGTGCGGGTCCTTCTCCGCTGTCGTCTCCCGCGCGGTCACCACCGCCGCGGACGGGCCGGCCGGCCTACTTCTTCGGCGGCACCGCCGGCACCGGCAGCAGGGGCAGCCGCAGCGCGCCGAAGGCGTCCGCCGGGACCGCCGGGTGCAGGGGCTGCACGGGGCCGAGCCGTTCGTAGGCCGCGCCCGGGGCCGGGCGGTGGTCGGGCTCGCCCTTGTTCGGCCAGTGCGCCATGGCGCGCTCGGCCTGGGCGGTGATGGTCAGCGAGGGGTTCACGCCCAGGTTCGCGGAGACGGCGGCGCCGTCGACGACGGAGATGCCGGGGTGGCCGTAGAGGCGGTGGTACGGGTCGATGACGCCGTCGGCCGCGCTGGCGCCGATGGGGCAGCCACCGAGGAAGTGCGCGGTGAGCGGAGTGCCCATCAGCTCGCCCACGTTGCTGCCGGCGAAGCCGTTGATCTCGGCGGCGAGGGTGGAGGCGGCCCTCGAAGCAGCCTCGATCTGCTTGGGGTTGGGCGCGCCATGGCCCTGACGTGCCGTCAACAGGCCCTTGCCGAGGCCCTTCGGCTTGAGGTGCGTCGACAGGGAGTTGTCCAGGGACTGCATCACCAGACCGATGATGGTCCGCTCCGACCACCGGCGGTTGGAGAGCGAACGGGCCACCAGCAGCGGGTGCTTGACCGCGTTCACCAGCCAGCCGAGGACGCGGGAGGCATCCGACGCGGTGCCGCCCGCGTACGGGACCTGGAGGATGGACAGGCCGCCCATCGCGTTGGAGCCCTTGCCGTAGCGGACCGGCTCGATGTGGGTGTTCTCGTCGGGGTGGATGGAGGAGGTGATCGCCACGCCTCGCGTGAAGTCGACCTCGGGCACGCCGTGGGCCTTGCGGTAGCGGCGGCTGTCGGTCTGGGCGCCGACCAGGGCCTCCGAGTTGGTGCGGGTCAGCATGCCCAACCGGTCAGAGATGTGCGGCAGTTGGCCGTTCGCCTTCATTCGGTGCAGCAGGGTCTGGGTGCCGTAGGTGCCGGCCGCGAGGACGACGCGGCGGGCCTTCAGCACACGACCGGCTCCCTTGCGCCGCTGGTCGGTCGGCAGGGTCGACACGGCGTAGCCGCCCTGCGAGTCCTCCGTCACGGCCACCACCGTCGTCATCGGGTGGACGACCGCGCCCGCCTTCTCGGCGAGGTGGAGGTAGTTCTCGTTGAGGGTGTTCTTGGCGCCGTGGCGGCAGCCGGTCATGCACTCGCCGCACTCGGTGCAGGCCCTGCGGGCGGGACCCGCGCCTCCGAAGTAGGGGTCCGCCACCCGCTCACCGGGGGCGGCCTTCGCCTTGCCGTCGGCGTCCTCGCCGTCGCCGAAGAAGACGCCGACCGGGGCGAGGTGGAAGCTGTCGCCGACGCCCATCCGCTCGGCGGTGGCCTTGAGGTGCACGTCCGACGGGGTCATCGTCGGGTTGAGCCGTACACCGAGCATGCGGCGGGCCTGGTCGTAGTACGGCTTCAGCTCGTCCTGCCAGTCGGTGATGTCCTTCCACTGCGGGTCCTCGAAGAACGGTTTCGGCGGTACGTAGAGGGTGTTGGCGTAGTTGAGGGAGCCGCCGCCCACGCCGGCCCCGGCCAGCACCATGACGTTGCCCAGCAGGTGGATGCGCTGGAGGCCGTACATGCCGAGGGCGGGGGCCCAGAGGTAGTTCTTGAGGTCCCAGGAGTTCCTGGGGAGGGTTTCGCGGGTGAAGCGACGGCCCGCCTCCAGGACGCCGACGCGGTAGCCCTTCTCCGTGAGGCGGAGGGCGGTCACCGATCCACCGAAACCCGATCCGACCACGATGACGTCGTAGTCGTATTCGTGGTCGTGGTCGTGGTCGTAAGCGTCTTGCGGCACGTTTGCTCCTCGTCGAGTGTCCGTGCGGGCCGTCCGTGAATGCTCGTGGCTGCTCGTGGTTTGCTCGTGGTTGCTCGCGTTCACTCGGCGGAGCCGCACATCGATACGGCCCCGCCGCCCCCGGCGGGGCGCCTACCTGAGCCTCAGTGCCTTCATCACCCGCAGGCTGCGGCTCATGAACTGGGCGTACTTCTCGTCGTCCATGCCGAAGGAGGGGGCCATGGGCAGCAGGCGCTGCTGGGCGATCGTCTGGGCCTCCGTGTACTTGAGGATGCCCTCGGAGCCGTGGCGGCGGCCGAGGCCGGAGTCCTTCATGCCGCCCATGGGGGACTGGACGCTGCCGTAGGCGGAGGCGTAGCCCTCGTTGACGTTGACCGTGCCGGCGCGGACGCGGGAGGCGACCTCGCGGCCGCGGCGGCCGTCCTTGGTCCAGACGGAGGCGTTGAGGCCGTACGCGGTGGAGTTGGCCTCCTCGACGGCCTCGTCCTCGTCCGTGAAGCGGTAGATGGAGACGACCGGGCCGAAGGTCTCCTCCGTGCACACGGACATGGGTTCCGTGACGCCGTCGAGGATCGTGGGCTCGTAGAAGTACGGGCCGATGTCGGGGCGGGCGACGCCGCCCGCGACGACCTTGGCGCCCTTCTCCACGGCCTCGTCGACGTGGCGGGTGACGGTCTCCAGCTGGCGTTCGCCGACCAGGGAGCCCATCTCGGCGCCGTACGCGAGGGAGGTACCGAGGCGCATGGCCTTGGTGCGGGCGGCGAAGCGCTCCAGGAAGGCGTCGGCGATGGACTCGTGGACGTACAACCGCTCGATGGAGATGCAGAGTTGCCCGGCGGAGCTGAAGCAGGCGCGGACGGCGCCCGCCGCCGCCTTCTCTATGTCGGCGTCCGCGAGGACGAGCATCGCGTTCTTGCCGCCGAGTTCGAGGGAGACGCCGACGAGGCGGGCGGCGGCGCCCTGCGCGACCTCGCGGCCGGTGCGGGTGGAGCCGGTGAAGGAGACGTAGTCGGCGTGCCGGACGACCTCGGGGCCTATGACGGGGCCCTCGCCGAGGACGACCTGGAAGACCCCGGCGGGCAGGCCGGCCTCGATGAGCAGGTCGCGGGCCCACAGGGCGGTCAGGCAGGTCTCCGTGTCGGGCTTCATCACGACGGCGTTGCCCGCGACGAAGGCGGGGATCGCGTCGCCGACGGAGAGTTCGAGCGGGTAGTTCCAGGGGGCGATCTGGCCGATCACACCGCGCGGGTGGCGCAGCTCGGTGACCTTGGTGAGGGTCGGTACGGCGCCGGTGTGCCGCTTCGGCTTCAGGTAGAACGGGGCCTTGCGGCCGTAGTGGCGGGCGGCGACCGCGACGGCCTGGACCTCCTCGTGGGCGTGCAGACGGGCCTTGCCGGTCTCCAGCTGGATGAGGTCGAGCACCTCGGCCTGGCGCTCCAGCACCAGGTCGTGGAAGCGGAGGAGCACGGCGGCGCGCTCGCGCACCGGCCGCTGGGCCCAGACGGCCTGGGCCGCGCGGGCCCGCTCGTAGGCCGTCGCCACGTCCTCGGGGGTGGACTCCGGCAGGTCGGCCAGCTTCTCACCGGTGAACGGGGTGTGGTTGGCGGTCCGGCCGGAGCCGACCACGCCCTTGGTGAGCTGGGCGACCAGTTCGGGAGTGACCACGTCGGCGGCGGTACGGGCGCCCTGGGGCGCTGCCGCGAGGGGGTTGGTGCCGGTCGTCCGTGCCGTGCCGGTCGTTCCCGTGGTGGTCGTGCCGGTCTTTTCGGGGGCCTGCGAGTCCGTCATGACGCGCAGGGTATTCCGGACCGGACGACTTTGGGTACCCGGCGGTAACAGGGTTTCACCGGGCGTCCACAACGCGCCAGTGATCGCTGGCAACGAAGTCGCTGATCAGCGCGGCGGGTGGTGCCGTGCGGACGTGAGTGCGGCGTCGATCACCTCGTTCGAAACTGCCGGCCGCGCCCCGGGCCGAGGTTCACCGGCCGGGCAACGGGACCGTCAACGCCACCGGTCCCACCTCCGCTGCGCCCACCCGTACCGTTCGTGGTGCTTGGGCAGGGCCGTGCGGCCGACCGCGGCGGCGAGCTTGCGCAGCCGGCGCCAGTCCAGGGGCGGCTTGGGCTCGGGGACGCCGGGCCGGTCGCGGGGCACGCGGACGCGCAAAGCCTTCTGCGAGACCCGGCAGTGGACGGGGGTGGGCAGCAGGAGGGCCTCGCCGTCGACGCCGACCTCGATCTCGGCCCGGTCGGCCTCGACGACGATCTCGTCCGCGACGAGGAGGCTGAGCCCGGGGGCGTTCGGGCCGAGGACCATCCCGGCGGCCTCGGCGGCGCTGTCGACGCGCACACCGACGACGCCCAGCACGCCGGCGTCCAGCCGTTCGCGGCGGCCGAGGCCGACGAGGTCGTCGCTGCGGTAGACGTTGTTGCTGACGAGGACGGCCTGCGGCGCGTCGATGACGGCGTCCCCGATGCGGGCGGTGAGCCGCGGGCCCCGCTGGTGGGTGAGCAGTTCGGGCAGCAGCTCCAGGGTGGTGCGGACCTTGTCGTCGCGGTAGGCGGGGCTCTGCACGACGGCGGCGTACGCGCCGAAGGAGGCGTTGTTGACGAACGGATGACCGCTGGCGTACCCGAGGTCGACGTGGAGCTCCACACCCTTCTCGGTGAGGGCGTCGAGGCAGGCGGCGGGGTTGTCGCGGTCGAGGCCGAGGTCCATGGCGAAGTGGTTGCGGGTGCCGGCGGAGATGACGAGGAGGGGGACGTCGTACGCCGCCGCGACGGCGGCGACCTGGGCCTGGGTGCCGTCGCCGCCCGCGACACCGAGGAGGTCGGCGCCGTTCCTGACGGCGTCACGGGCCAGTACGGCGACGTCCTCGTGGTGGGCGGGGTCGAGCAGATGGACCGTGGCGCCGAGCCGTTCTGCGCGCTCCTTCAGCCGGAAACGCTCGACCTTCCCGCCGCCCGACTTGGGGTTCATGATGAGGAAGGGGCGGGTGGGGGCGGGGGTGCGGTGCTCGGGCACATGGACGTGGTGGGACTTGGTGCTCCTGAGGGCGAACTTGCCGGACCAGACGGCCACGGCCCAGAGCCCGGCGGAGACGATCACGACCCACAGCAGGTTGACGACGGCGAACCACCAGATGACGCCGACCGGCGCGGCCACCGCCAGCACACCCGCGGCGATCCGGACGGCGCCGCGGTGGATCAGGACCCACCACAGCGCGGCCACCGTGAGGCCGGCGCCCAGCACGACGCCCGCGACGAGCAGCAGGCTCGCGGCGCGCGCGTACCCGAGCGGCAGGAGGACGGCGAGAGCGGCGCAGGCGAGTGCGGCCCTGGCCGCCCAGCGCTGTCTCGCGTGAGCCCGCACGTCCAGGTGTTCGATGCCCACGCTCGCTCGCCCCTCGCGCCGATCATGCACTTGACACGGCATGTTAGGGGCAAGAGGCCGAAGAAGGCGATGCCTGCCGGACACCGGCCGCGTCGCCCTCGTCCGTGCTCACCGGTGCCGAGCCCGCCCGCTTCACCGTCGAGCACGAACACTTCACCGCAACCACCCTGACCCGCTTGGCTTTTGTTCGAGCGGGCCGCCTATAGTCCGGATGCGCACGCGAGCAGGCCGTGTGGGCGCTCCCCCTGTGGACGTGACGAGCCACGCGCGGTCGCGGACGTGTCGATCGGATCCCGCGACCCGGGGACAACGGACGCCTGCCGTCGGGTCGTTCGAAGGGCAGGTGGCCGTGCGTCGCCTCTGGGGTTGTCTGTTTCTCTGCGCCGCCGTGGTCGCCGCGCTCCTCATCTCGGACACGCGCGACAGCACGGCGGCCGACCGCAACGAGGCCACGTACTCCTACGGCTCACACAGCCGGCAGACCCTCGACGCCTACTGGAACGCCGCCGGCGAGGAACGGAACGGCACACAGCCGGGCATCGTGATCCTGCACGGCGGCTACTGGCACGAGGACACCGGCTGGGCCACCTGGTCGCGCACCTTCGCGGACGCCGGGTTCGCCGTCTTCACCGTGGACTACCGGCTGAACCACGACGCCGCCTGGCCGGCCCAGCGGACCGACGCCCTGTCCGCGCTCGACTGGATCCGCGGCCACGCCGCCGACTTCGACCTCGACATCAACCGGATGGCGCTTCTGGGCTCCTCCTCCGGGGGCCAGATCGCGACCACCGTGGCGACGTACCGGTCCGGCGCCTACGGCCTCGACGGCGTGGTGGGACTGTCCCCCGTCGTCGACCCGTACCGCGCCTGGCGGGACGGCAACGCCGCCACCGCGACGGACCGGCAGCGCAGGCTCCGCGACAACGCCGTCATCCTGGCGCGCTGCTCCCCGGAGACTCAACCGGACACGGAGAGGGAGACGGGGGAGAAGACGGGAGGGAAGACGGAGAAGGAGGCACGCAAGGAGACGGAGACGCGCACGGAGGGGGCGAAGGACCCGGCCACCGCGTCCCCCCACCCGGGCTGCCGGGAGACCTGGAACGACATGGCCGCCAGGAGCCGGGCCTCCGGAGCGGACGACGCCCCCATGTACCTGCTCCACTCCAAGGGCGACGCCGCACCCGCCCAGCCCTCGCTCGGCCTCGAAGCGGCCGAGGAGAAGGACCACAACATGCCCGCCAACGGCGTCACGGTGAAGACCGTGGCCGGCTCCGCGCACGGCGCAGCCCTGCTGGACGACCCGAAGGTGGCCGAGCGGGTCATGGCCTGGATCGCCGAGCGGACGTACTGAGCGCCTACGTGTGGTCGAACCGCAGGTTCGCCAGGGCCGTACGCGCGATCTCGCGGCCCTGCCCGGTGAAGTGCCCCTTGCCCGGATAGTCGATCCAGACCCGGTACACGTCGCCGTTGCCCGCCCTGTAGTACAGGACCCGCGCCTCACGCAGCCGCGGTGCCCGCGTGTCCGTGGTCGTGTACACGATGGTGTTCTCGGCGGCCTCCCGGCCCTCGAACTTCGCCTCCTGCGGCCGCCCCTTCGGCGTCGGCGTGTCGGCGATGTCCAGGCTGTACTCGCCGTCCTTGATCAGCTCCCAGTCGGCGTACGCCTTGTCCAGCGCGTTGCCCGGCATCTCCCCGGCCTTGTCGTCCTTCTCGATGTCCCGGTCGACGTTGATCCGGATCAGCCCGCTCGGGTCGCTGTACTGCGCGAAGGTGCCGTCCGTGGCGTCCGGCTCGAACGTGTCCTTCACGAAGTCCCGGGGCACACCCACGCTCGCGGCGACCTTCGCACCGAGGTCCCGCTGCTTCCAGCCGTCCGGCAGGGGCCCCGCGAAGGGGTCGGCGACGACCAGGTACGCCGTCACCGCCGCCGCGACGACCACCGCGCCGAGCCCGGCGAGGGTTTTGGCACCGATCCGGACGCCCCTGGGGTTGCCGGCCGGGGACCCGGCGATGTGCCGGACCTCCTGGGTGGGAGCGAGCACCGGCGGGTTCGCGGCCGTCTCCAGCAGCTCGCGGACGCGCGCGGCGGCCGGGCGGCGCGCCGGGTCCTTCTGCAGCAGGCCGTTGATGGCCTCGGCGAGCGGGCCCGTGGCCGAGGCGGGCGCCGCCGGCGTGGCGTTGAGGACGGACTGCAGGGTCGCCGGCGTGTTGCTGCGCCGGAACGGCGACACGCCCTCGGTGGCGGCATAGAGGACGACGCCGAGCGACCAGAGGTCCGACGCGGGACCGGGCCGCTGGCCCAGCACCCGCTCGGGGGCGATGTACTCGGGCGAGCCGACGATGCCCCCGGTGTCCGTCAGGTTCGTCTCGCCCTCGATCTGGGCGATGCCGAAGTCGGTGAGGACGACCCGGTCGTGGCGGCCGAGGAGGACGTTGTCCGGCTTGACGTCCCGGTGCAGGATGCCCGCCGCGTGCGCCGCCTCCAACGCGCCGAGCACGTCGAGGCCGATTCTCGCCGCGTCACGCACCCCGAGGGTGCCCTCCTGGAGCGCGTCGCCCAGCGAACGTCCCCGGACGAGTTCCATCACGATCCACGGCTGGCCGTCCACGACCGCCACGTCATGCACGTTCACGACCGAGGGATGGTCGAGCCGGGCCGCCGCACGGGCCTCGCGGCGCATCCGTTCGAAGGCGTTGGCCCGTTCACGCTCGGGAAGATGGTCCGGTACGCGCGGCTCCTTGACGGCGACCTCACGGTCCACCGTCTCGTCCTTGGCCCGCCACACCGTGCCCATGCCGCCGTGGCCGAGCTTGGCGAGCAGCCGGTAGCGGCCCGCGATCAGGCGTCCCGTGCCGGGGTCCTGCGGGGGTCGCGGCGCCTGCGCCGGCAGCTGCGCCGAGGGCGTCGGCACCGGCTGTACCGAGGGCGACGGCGCCGGCTGCGCCACCACTCCCGCCGGCTGCGCATACGGGTTCCCCGGGTACGGCACGCTCGGCTGCGGCGGTTGCAGTCCGAAACTCGTCGGCTCGTCCGGCCCGTAGCCGGATCCGTAAGGGGCTCCCCCGTCGCTGCTCATACGCTCATCTGTATCGCGGCGAACCCGTCGGCATCCACCCCCGTCGCTTTCCGGTCACAGACCCGTGACGCGGAACGCCGCATATTTCCGTTTTGACACGAACGACCATGCCGGCCGCAGGCGCACGGGAGCGCCGCCCAGGCACTCGCGGGAGCACCACCCAGGCACCCGCGGATACGCCGCTCGACCGCTCGCGGAGGCGTAGCTCAGCCGCTCGAGGAGGCGCCGCTCAACCGCGTACGAACGTGTCCACCGCCACGTCGAAGTACTCCTTCGCCTCGCTCACCTTCCCGACGGGCGCCGACACCCACACGTCGTACAGCCGTCCGTCCTGTTCCCAGCACAGGTCGTAGGTGTGCCGGGGCCCCTCCGCCGCGCTGAAGCCGTCCCAGGTGAACTCCCAGAGCGCGGCGGGGCGTCCGCCGTGGGTGGTCTCGGTGACCCTGCCGTCGCGGTAGCCGGGGTTCGTCGAGGGCCCCTCCTCATGGGCGCGCCGCATCACCCCGGCCGGCCCGCCCTCCTCCGGGTCGTCGAGCTTGACGCCGATCCTGATCACCTGCCCCGGCGACATGTAGAAGACCCGCTTCCCCTGCGGCTCCCGGATGAAGTCGTCCGGTACGGCGAGGCTGAAGCCCCGGTCGTCCTCGGCCAGCCGGTACCCCGAGGGCGCGGCCGGCGCGGTGGCCGCCCGCGAGCGCGTGACCGTGGGCGTGGCGTCGGCCGAGGTACCGGCCGTGCCGTCCGTCGGCGTACCCGGCGTGCCGGACCCGCCGCCGGACACGCCGGACCCACCCGAGGTGGACGGCGCACCCGTCGTACGCGAAGCGTCCGGCGTCCGCGGCGCCGAGGTGCCCGGCGTGCCGCCGCCTCCCCCGTCGTCCCCCTCCCGCATCAGCAGCGCGGCGGCCGAGACGCCCGCCCCGGCCATCGCCGCCACCAGCGCGGCCGCGACCAGCACGCTCCGGGCGGAGCGCGGCTGCTGCTGCGCGGGCTGCTCCCGCAGGGCCACCTCCGGGCCGTCGGACGCGGGCGGCCCGGACGGCGACTGCCCGCCCGCCGCCGGTCCCTCGGGGGCGGTGCCCCCGGACGCGCCCCCGCGCCGCGCGTCCCGCCCCGGGCGCGGCACGTCCCGCCGGGTCGGGGTGTAACCGGCCGACGTCCTCGGGGCCTTGGTCGTCCTCGGTGTCCGGCCGGTCTCCCGGAAGGCCCGCAGCAGCCGCTCCGCCTCCGTCGCGTCGAGCCGGCGGTCCGGATCGCGCTCCAGCAGCCCCCGTACGACGGGGAGGAGCGGCGCGGCCTGCGCGGGCGGCCGGATCTCGTCCACGACGACCGCGTGCAGGATGCCGCCCAGCGAGTCCCGCCGGAACGGCGACTCCCCGCTGAGCACGGCACACAGCAGCGCGCCCAGCGACCACAGGTCGGACTCCGGCCCGGTGCGGGTCCCGGCCATCCGCTCCGGCGCGGTGTACTCGGGCGAGCCGACGAAGGACCCGCTCTCGGTGAGCGTGGTCGCGCCGGCGACCTGCGCGATGCCGAAGTCGGTGAGGACGACCCGGTCGGTGCCGGTCTCCATCAGGACGTTCGCCGGCTTGAGGTCGCGGTGCAGCACCCCGGCGTCGTGCGCCCGGCGCAGCGCGCCCAGCAGGTCGATCCCGATCCGCGCGGCCTCCCGCGCGTCCATGGGTCCCTCGGCCTCGATGCGCTCGGCGAGCGAGCCGCCGTTGATCAACTCCATGACGATGTAGGGGCGTTCGTCCTGTTCGACGACGTCGTGGACGACGATGATGTGCGGGTGGCCGAGCCGGGCGACCGCCCGCGCCTCCCGCAGGGTGCGCTCGCGGCGCTGCCGGGACCGCTCCTCCGGGAGGGAGTCGTCGAGGGCCAGTTCCTTGACCGCCACCTGCCGGCCGAGGAGTTCGTCGGTGGCGCGCCACACGATGCCCATACCGCCGCGGCCGATCCTGGCCTCCAGCCGGTACCGGCCCGCTATGAGACGGACGTTCTCCCCCTCGGTCCCCATACGCCCCATCATGCCGCACCGGACCGAAACCCTCCGGTGCCGCGGAACGGCCTGGCCGACAAGCGACGTACGCGCGACCCCTGAGCGCCACGCGAGCGCCGTGCGGGGGACCCGTGTGCAGGGCACGCTCCGCCGGCCGGCACCTCAGCCGCGGCTCACCGCTTCGACGGACGCCAACTGCGCAGCACCGCGTAGAACTGCTCCTCCGCCGTGTCCCAGTCGGCGGCCGGGGCGGACATGTAGATCGTGTACTCGACGCCGTCCCGGGAGAGATACATCTGTTCGATCGCCCGGCGCGGCCCGGGGAAATCCGTGTCCTTCGCCGGCGCGGTCCAGGTGAAGTCCCACAGGGCGCCCGGCCGGTCGCGGAAGATGTTCTCCTTCAGACTCACCTGCGCGTACTCGGGCCGCGCCGTCCGCAACTGCTCCTCCAGGTCGAGCTGGTGGTGGTACGGGCTGTCGAAGTCCGGCGAGTCGTCCACGGCGATCCGGAGGAAGTGCTCACGGTCGTCCGGGGTGTAGTCGATCTGCGTCCCCATCACCTGCCGCTTCCATCCCCGGGGCAGGGCGAGGCTGAAACCCTCCGGGTCCTCGACCCGCTCCCACCCCTCGGGCACGCCGTCGCCCGCGGCGTTCGCCCCGGCCGTGGAGCCGCTTTCCGCGCGCCACGTGTCCGCGTAGTGCATCGCGGCGGCGCCGCCCCCGCCGACGAGCGCGGCCAGCAGGAGGACGGCCACGACCGTACGGCCCCGGCCGCGCCGCCCGGTGGTGGACGGCGCAGCGGGAGCGGTCGGGGCGGGTGGGAGGCCCGTGGCCATCGGAGCGGCCGGTGTACCGAATGTGCCGACGGCCGGACCATGGCTCCCGGCGGCGGGCACGTGGCCCCCATCGGCGGCCGCGCCCGCGGTGGGGTGCCCCGGCACCCGCACCCCGTCGTCCGTGGCCGTACCCGTACCCGTACCCGTGCCGGGCCCACCACCCGTATCCGCACCGGGTGCACCGAGCGCCCTGTGCGTGCCCTCCGCACCACGCGCGCCCCCGCCCTCCGCACCGTCCAGTGCGGCGGCAGCACCCGTGCCGTCGCCCGCGCCCGCCGGATGCTGCCGGGTCGGCACATACGCCTGCGCCACCCGGGGCCGCCGC
Organism: Streptomyces sp. NPDC041108; assembly: GCF_055592645.1. NCBI lineage: Bacteria > Bacillati > Actinomycetota > Actinomycetes > Kitasatosporales > Streptomycetaceae > Streptomyces > Streptomyces sp. NPDC041108. The sequence goes on from NZ_JBVIYK010000003.1 coordinate 662,167, forward strand.
CCCTCCGCCGCCTCGGCGAGCATCTGCTCGACCTCGGCGGCCGCGGGCCGTACGGCCGGGTCCTTGCACAGCAGCGCGGTGATGACGGGCCCCAACGGCCCGGCCCGCACGGGTTCGGCCGCTTCCTCGCCCACCACGGCCTGCATCGTGGTGAGCGGTGTGGTGCGCCGGAACGGCGACTTGCCCTCGACCGCCGTGTACAGCGTGGCCCCCAGCGACCACAGGTCGGACGAGGGCCCGGGGTCGTGCCCGCGCACCCGCTCGGGGGCGATGTAGTCGACGGACCCGACGATCTCGCCGGTCCGGGTGATGGTCGTGTCGCCCTCGACCTGCGCGATCCCGAAGTCGGTCAGCAGGACCCGGCCGTCGTCGGCGAGCAGGACGTTGCCCGGCTTCACATCGCGGTGCAGGACACCGGCCCGGTGGGCGGCGCCCAGCGCGCGCAGCACCCACATCCCGATCCGCGCCGCCTCGCGCGCCTCGACGCGCCCCCGTTCCTTGACCGCGTCGGCCAGGGAGACGCCTTCGACCAGCTCCATGACGATCCACGGCCGGTTGTCGTGCTCCAGCACGTCGTGCACGGTGACGACCGCCGAGTGGTTGATCCGTGCCGCCGCGCGCGCCTCCGCCCGGGTCCGGCGCAGCAGGATGCCCTGCTCGTTCTCCGAGACGTAGAGCGCGGCCGTCAGCTCCTTGATCGCGACGGCCCGGTGCAGCACCTCATCGTGCGCACGCCAGACCCGTCCCATGCCACCGCTGCCGATCGTGTCGACCAGCCGGTAGCGCCCCGCGAGGAGCAGCCCCTGCATCTGATTCACGTTGCCCCGCAATGTTCTTGACAGGGTCACATTAGGGAGCGGCTCGCGCCCCGGGGAACCGGCCGGGCCGCACGGAGACAGCACTGTGACGGTTCTCGCTTCCGCGACCGGAGCGCAACCTTCCGAAGCCCGCCCGACCTCGCACCCGTTCGCCCCGCCGACGCCCTCTCATGCCCTTCAGAGAGAAGCCCTACGAGGCCGTCAAAGCCCGTCGGGCCTCACCGGAAGCCGTCAGCCGGTCACCTTGTACGTGGCCGCCGCCTGCTCGTACAGCCGGGTGACCTCGTCCCGCTCCGCCTCCGGTCCGCGCACCTGCACCACGTGGTACCGGCCGTCGAGGAGGATCGCGAGGTTCCGTACGTAGACGCCGCGTCCCTCGGAGTCCTGCCAGGTGAACTGCCCCTCGGCCGAGGTCACCCCGCCCACCTCGATCAGCCGCATCCCGGTGGACGTGGCCCAGGAGGAGTCGCGGAAGGGCTGCAACTCGCGCTCGTCCTCCCGCTGGTACGTCAGCGGATCGCCGCCGTAGGTCGCCCTGCTGTCCCGCCCGGGGACGAGTATCAGCGCGAAGTCGCCCCGGGAGTACACGATCTGACCGCGACCGTTCTTGGCACCGCGGTCCCAGCCGGTGGCCACGGCCACCTGGAACCCCTCGGGGTCCTTGCGCAGGGTGAAGCCCTGGGCGACCTCGGGGTCACCGGTCTGCGTCTGCGTCGAACCGGACGACTCCGACGGGCTCGCCTCGCTCCGGTCCTTCTCGCCGCCGTCGGGCGAGTTCGAGTTCTGGCCGGACCCGGGCGCGTCGCTCGCCGTGGGCGACGGACTGCGCTGCCCGGCACTGTCCGTACGGCTGCCCGTGTCACCGCGCACGTCGCTCGGCGCGGCCTTCGGCATGAACACCACGGCGTACATGACCGCCGCCACCAGCGCGAGCAGGATCAGCAGGAGCAGGTTCCGGCCCAGTTTGCGGGGCTGCGGGGGCTTCTCCCGGGTGCGCTTGTGGCGGGCGTGCGCGCTGGTCGCGGGCAGCCCGGCCCGGCGCCTGCGGACGAGTTCACCGCGTCGCCGTACGATCGGCAGCCGGCTCGCGTCCACGGGCGGCGTCGGCACGACATGCGTACCGGCCTCGGGTTCGGGCGCCGAGCGCACCAGTGAGCGCAGCCAGCCGCGCAGTTCCTCGAAGTCCAGCCGCTCGGTGGGGTCCTGGCGCAGCAGGGACTCCACGACCGGGCGCAGCGGCCCGCACTCCTCGGCGAACGCGGGCGGCTCCGCGCACACCAGTTGCACCAGCTCGGCGGTGTTCTCCTCGGGGTACGGGGCGTGTCCCTGCACGGCCCGGAACAGCAGTGCCCCGAGCGCCCACAGATCCGTCGAGGGCCCGATCGGCGCCGCCAGCTGCCAGTTCTCGTGCACCGGCCCGGCCTGCTCCGGCGCCCACCGCTCCGTGACCGGCCCGACCACGGCCATCCGCGCCTGCCGCGCCCGCTCGGCGGCGAGCGCGGTCGCGGGCCCGCGCCGGGCGGTGGCCCCGCCGTCGGCAGCGTCCCAGGGAACGGTGTCCGCGACACCCGTGGCATACGGGCCGGCCAGGTCGTCGTGACCGGGATACCCGGACTGCCCCGAGTACCCGGACTGCCCTGAGATCCCGGACTGTCCTGAGATCCCGGACTGTCCCGAGTGCCCGGAGCGCCCGGAAGCCTGAAACGCGCCGTGTCCCGGGACCCGGTGTGCGCCGGTGTCGCCGTCGTCGAAGGCGCCGTCGGCCCGGCCGCCGCGCGCCGGCGCGTCGTCGAGGCGGTCGGCGGCGTAGGGCTGACCGGCGGCGTAGGGCGAGGAGTTCCCGGAAGCCGAAGCACCCCGGCCGTTGCCGCCGGACGCGGCCGTTTCGCCGCGGGGTGCCGCACCGTGCCAGGCGCTCGTGGCGCCGCCGCTCGCGAGGACACCGTAGGGGTCGGCGATCTGGCCGAGCGGCACCGGGCGCGCCCCCTCGCCGGAAGCAGGGTCACCGTCGCGGCCCGGCCCCGTCGCCGGGGTGTCCCGCGGTGCCGGCCGCTGCGCGGGCAAGCCCGTGCCCGGCCCGCCCCGCTGGTCGTCCTGCACCCGGGCCGCGGCCCGCGCGCCCGCCCGGTACGCCGCGATCGCGCCCGCCCTCGCCGCCCGGGCGTCCCCGCCGGCCTCCAGCGCGCGCTGCCCCCCGGAGGGGTCCGCGTCCGGAGCCGTCGTACGTCCCGCCCGTGCCTCTATCGCCGCCCGCCGCGCGGCCTCGGGGTCCTCGCCTGCGTCCCCGGGCCCGCCGGCGCCGAACGTGCTCCCGCCGGTGCGCCCGGGCGCCGACGCCGCGCGTGCGGCGGGAAGCCCACCGGGCGGCACCGGGTCATGCCGCGCGGCCCGACCCCCGCCGGGCCCCACGGCAGGCACGCCCGCGCCGCCGGGTGCCGCCGGCGGCCGGTCCTCGAACTCCCGCGCGGGCACCGGGTCGTACCCGCACAGCGCCTCTTCCGCCGCCCCGACCGCCAGCCCGGTCAGCATCACCCGGCCGTCGTCGCAGACCAGCACCGTACGGGCGGTGATGTTCCGGTGGACCCAGCCGTGGGCGTGCAGCGCCCGCAGCGCGGTGAGCACGTCGGAGGCGACCTCGGCCGCCCGGTAGGGGGTCAGCGGCTGTTCGGCGAGCAGTGCGGCGAGGGTCCGGGCGGGCACCAGTTCGCTCACTATCCACAGCGAGCCGCCCTCGGCGAACACGTCGAAGACCTGGTCGAGCCGTGGATGGTCGGGGATCTGCGCGGCGGCCTGCGCCGCCTCGACCGCCCGGCGTACGGCGGGGTCCGCGGAGCCGCGTGCGGTCCGCGCCGCTCCCCGGCGCCCTGCGCCGTCCCGCACCACATAGCCTTCGGGCAGCCCGTCCGCGTCGAGCATCTCCGCCTCGACGACCTCGGGCAGCGGCACCTGCCGGACCAGGACCTCCTGTCCGCTGTAGGTGTCGAAGGCGCGCAGCTCCGGGGCGAGTTCGTACTCGTCGGAGGGCGGCAGCGGCAGGCGATAGCGGTCGGCGAGTACTCGCCCCGCGTATTCGTCCACAACACCCTCCCCCGACCGCCCGGTTGGTCAATTCCGTTCGCCTTGTGGCCCGTTCCGCTCTTGATGCGAACGGTCCGCAGCCCTTCACGATACGTGCCGGGGGCAACTCACATTGACTCGATGCGATATCTCGTTCGTCTCGAATGTGCTCGAACGCATCCGATCTTCCCCGGAAGGCCCGCCCCCGAACTCACCCGGCGGGCACAAGTACCGAAGCCCGCGGTCACATCGAGGTAGCCGCTCCGTCCCGCGCCCCCGCACGCCCCCTGCGGCACCCAGAGCTGAGGCACGAAACCGCACACTGACAGAACCCCGAACGAACCGGCGCACAACTCTGACTCACGCGCGCTCCGGGCGCACGCCGTCAAGGACGGGGCGCCCGGCACCTCACGACTTCGGCTTGAACGTCTTCGTGAACGTCCGCCACGTGTCCTTGCGCAGCTCCCCGCTCCACTTGGACGCCTTCGCGGTGTACATCAGCGCGTACCCCTGCCGGGAGTCGACGACGAAGCCGCGGTCGATCGACCGGTACGCCGTCCCGCTCTCCACGTAGGTGAACTCCCAGTCGGCCGCGTTCCAGCCCCGGTAGTCCACCGCCTCTATTCGGATCCGCTTGTACTGCGAGCGGACCATGTACCGCTCCTGGTTCTTCCAGTCCGCGACCGGGTCGTTCTTCGGCGTGGTCGTCCAGCCGACGAGCAGCCGCTGCCCGTCGGGGCCGGAGAAGCGGGCACCCGCGGCGTCCGTCGACCGGTACTTCCATCCGTCGGGCAGCCCGATCGAGAAGCCCTGACCGCTCTTGTACGTCTCGGTCTTGAGGGTCCCCGAGCCGGAGCCGTCACCGCTCACGGATCCGTCGGACCCGCCCGTGGCGCTCGGCGAGCTGCCGCCGGACCCGCCGGGGTCACCGGCCTCCTCCGTCGTCTCACCGTCCGGACTGGGGTCGGAACCCTTGTCCCTGCCCTTGCCCGCTTCCTTGCCGTCCGTGCCGTTCTTGTCGTCCGCGCCCTTGCCGCCGGCGTCGCTCCCCGACGCCGCCCCGCTGGACGCGGCCGCCTTGGTGTCGGCGCCCTTGCTGTTGTCGGAAGTGTCGCCGATGCCCCGGGTGAGCACGAAGACGGTCCCGAGGACGACCAGGACCACGGCCACGGCGATGGCGGCCAGGGTCCGCCGCGACACCACGTCCGTGATCGGAGCGCGCGGCACCGGCCGCGGCGGCAGGTCCGGCGGCGGCACCTGCGGCCACCCGGAACTCCGCTTCGGCGCACCGGCGTTCCCCGCACCGCCACCCGCACCCGCCCCCGCCGCACGCGGTCCCGGAACCCCCGGCGCCGACGTGCCCGGGCTCTGCCCCGGGCCGCCGCCGGCCTTCGCGGCACCGGCACCCGAAGCCACCCCGACGGAGGCGGACCTCGTCGTCACGGCCGCCGAGGACGCGGACGCGGCGCCCGCCCCGCCGGAAGCCTTGCCGGATAGCCCACCGGGCGCCCCACCGGAGGCCCCGCCGCCGGCACCCCGCGCCACACCGGCACCGGCACCGGCGGCCGCGGCCCCGGACGCGCCCTTGCGCATGGACCACCGAGGCGCACGCGGCCGCTCGCCGCCGCTCTCCTTGGCTCCCGTGCCACCGGAACCGCCCTTCTTCGGGCGCTCCTCGGGCACCGGCGGCAACGGCACGACCCGTGTCGCGTCCACCGGATCGACGTCCTTCGGATCGGGCGCGTGGATCACGCTGTTGAGCATCGCCCGCGCACCGGCGTCGTCGAGCCGCCGCTCGGGGTCCTTGGTCAGCAGCCCGAAGATGACGTCCTTCAGGGGACCGGCGCGCTTCGGCTCCGGCACCGGCTCGGTCATCACCGCGGTCAGTGTCGCTATGGCCGACCCCTTGTCGTAGGGCGGCACCCCCTCGACCGCCGCGTAGAGCAGACCGCCGAGCGACCACAGGTCGGCCGCGGGCCCCGGCTTGTGACCACGGGCCCGCTCCGGCGAGATGTACGAGGGCGCGCCCACGAGCATGCCGGTCGAGGTGATGGAGGGGTCGCCCTCGACCTGTGCGATTCCGAAGTCGGTGAGGACGACCCGGCCGTCGTGCTTGTCGATGAGGACGTTCGACGGCTTCACGTCCCGGTGCAGGATGCCCTCGCGGTGCGCGGCGCGCAGCACGTCGAGAATGGCGAGCCCCACCTCGGCGGCCCGTTTCGGTTCGAGCACGCCGTCCTCACGGATGGCCTCGGCGAGCGACTTGCCCTCGACGAGCTCCATCACGATCCACGGACGGTCGTCCTCGTGCACGACGTCGAAGACCGTCACCGCGGCGTTGTTGCGGATCCGCGCGATCGCCTTGGCCTCGCGCAGGGTGCGCGTGATCAGGCGCCGTTTCTCGTCCGCGTCGATGCTCGACGGGAACCTCAGCTCCTTGACGGCGACCGTACGGCCCAACGTCTCGTCCTCGGCACGCCACACCGTGCCCATACCGCCGCGACCGAGCACCCCTCCCAGCCGGTACCGCCCGGCGAGGAGACGTGCGTCCTTGTCCTGACGGGAATCCCCAGCCCGCTCCGCCTCCGACATGCGTCCCCTCATGCAACCCGCCCTGACAGAGCCTCCATTGTCACCCACCCGCCAACCGCCCCACGCCCTGGCCCCCCTCAACCATCCACGGCGGCGGCCGAGAAGGGCCGGGAGACGCACAGGTGGGGGACGGGCGGGGCGGGTGGGGGACGGACACCACCCGCCGCGCCCGGCGGACCCGGCCGCTCCCGGCTACAGATGCACGATGTCCGGCGCCCCCAACCGGGCCGCGTCCGCGGTCAGATCGTCCGGCTGACGCTGTGACTCCCGCTCCGCCTCGACCCTCTTCTCGTAGTGCTGCACCTCCCGCTCGATCTGGTCCTTGTCCCAGCCGAGCACCGGCGCCATCAGCTCCGCGGCCTCCCGCGCGCTGCGCGTCCCGCGGTCGAACGTCTCGATGGAGATCCGCGTCCTCCGGGTGAGCACGTCGTCGAGATGCCGGGCGCCCTCGTGCGAGGCCGCATACACCACCTCGGCGCGCAGATAGTCGTCGGCCGCATGCAACGGCTCCCCCATCGACGGGTCGGACGCGATCAGGTCGAGCACCTCCTCGGCCGCCGACCCGTACCGGTTCAGCAGATGCTCCACCCGCACCACGTGCAGCCCCGAGCTCGCCGCGATCCGCGCCCGCGCGTTCCACAGCGCCCGGTACCCCTCCGCCCCCAGCAGCGGCACGTCCTCGGTGACGCATTCCGCGACCCGTTGGTCCAGCCCGTGCACGGCCGCGTCCACCGCGTCCTTGGCCATGACCCGGTACGTCGTGTACTTGCCGCCGGCCACGACCACCAGCCCCGGCACCGGGTGCGCCACGATGTGCTCCCGCGAGAGCTTGCTCGTGGCGTCCGACTCCCCGGCGAGCAGGGGCCGCAGCCCGGCATAGACCCCTTGCACGTCGTCCCTGCTCAGCGGCACGGCCAGGACCGAGTTCACATGCTCCAGCAGATAGTCGATGTCCGCGCTGGAGGCCGCCGGGTGCGCCTTGTCGAGGTCCCAGTCGGTGTCGGTCGTCCCCACGATCCAGTGCCGCCCCCAGGGGATCACGAAGAGCACGGACTTCTCGGTCCGCAGGATCAGACCGGTCGTGGAGTGGATCCGGTCCTTGGGTACGACCAGATGGATGCCCTTGGAGGCCCGTACGTGGAACTGCCCCCGCTCGCCCACCATCGCCTGGGTGTCGTCGGTCCACACCCCGGTGGCGTTCACGACCTGCCGGGCGCGGATCTCGTACTCCCCGCCGCCCTCGACGTCCCGCACCCTGGCCCCGACCACCCGCTCGCCCTCCCGCAGGAAGCCGGTCACGCGCGCGCGGTTGGCGACCTTCGCCCCGTACGACGCGGCCGTGCGCACCAGGGTGGCCACATAGCGGGCGTCGTCCATCTGGGCGTCGTAGTACTGCAGGGCCCCGACCAGCGCGTCCTTCTTCAGACAGGGGGCGACGCGCAGGGCGTGACCGCGGGTCAGATGACGGTGGACCGGCAGTCCCCGGCCGTGCCCGCGCGCCATCGACATCCCGTCGTACAGCGCGACGCCCGAGCCCGCGTACCACCGCTCCCAGCCCTTGTGCTGCAGGGGATAGAGGAACGGCACGGGCTTCACCAGGTGCGGTGCCAGCCGCTCCAGCAGCAGCCCTCGCTCCTTCAACGCCTCGCGCACGAGGGCGAAGTCGAGCATCTCCAGATAGCGCAGACCGCCGTGGACGAGCTTGCTGGACCGGCTGGACGTGCCCGACGCCCAGTCACGTGCCTCGACCAGGCCCGTGGACAGACCGCGGGTCACGGCGTCCAGGGCCGTGCCCGCACCGACCACTCCACCACCCACGACCAGCACGTCCAGCTCGCGCTCGGCCATACCCGCCAGTGACTCGGCGCGCTGCGCCGGTCCCAGTGCCGCTGTCCTCACCGCTGCCTCCTGCTGTCGGTCGCGCCGTCCCCGCCGGCCCCTGCCCGTCGGGCGGGACCCGCTCATGTCCCCCTGCCCAAAATTCTGACCGTCTCGCACGACTTCGGCCACCACCCGCCCTACGCCTGTGGACAACTCCGCGGGACGCGCACAGAAAAACAACTTCCCAATCCCGCATATCGGTCATATTTACGCCTAGTGTGACATTGCGCTCGCTCGTCCAGTCCACAGGGCTTGCGCGTCTGTCCCGCTTCGGTTATTGGGAAGGACGGCCCACGCCATGCCCGCAGATCTCGCCGTCATCGGACTCGGCCAGTTGGGGCTGCCGCTGGCCCAGGCCGCCGTCGCCGCCGGCATCGCCACGCTCGGTTACCGCACCGGCCCGGACTCCGGCTCCCTCACCCCCGGCGAACTGCGCCGCATGCTCGCCCGCGGCTTCAAGCCCACCACCAGCCCGGCCGAACTGGGCCGTGTGCGTACGGCGGTCATCTGCGCGCCCACCTCCCTCGGCGCCGACGGCTCGCTCGACCTCACCCGGGTCGAGGAGGCCGCCCGCACCCTGGCCGCCCGGCTGCGCCCGCACACCACGGTCATCCTGGAGTCCCCGGTCCCCCCGGGCACCACCGGGGACCTGCTGCGTCCCCTGCTCGAAGAGGGCTCCGGACTGCGTGCGGGCCGCGACTTCCACCTCGCCTACTCCCCGCCCCGCGTCGACCCCGGCAACCGTGCCTTCGGCCCCGCCAACACCCCCAAGGTGATCGGCGGCCTCACCTCCGCCTGCACGGAGTCGGCTGCCGCCTTCTACGGCCGCCTCACCGACAAGGTGGTACGCGCGCGTGGTCTGCGCGAGGCGGAGACGGTCCACCTCCTGGAGACCAACTACCGCCACGTCAACATCGCCCTGGTCAACGAGATGGCCGCCCTCTGCCACGACCTGAACGTCGACCTCTGGGACGTCATCCGCTGCGCCGAGACCAAGCCCTTCGGCTTCCAGGCCTTCCGCCCCGGCCCCGGCGTCGGCGGCCACGCCCTCCCCCAGGACCTCGCGGGCCACGCCCCCCGCTCGCTGCGCATGGTCGAACTGGCCCAGCACGTCAACCACCGCATGCCCCGGTACGTCGTCCAGCGCGCCGCCGCCCTCCTCAACGAGCACGGCAAGTCGGCCCGGGGCGCCCGCGTCCTCCTCCTGGGTATCACCTACAAGCCCGACGTCCCCGACCAACAGGGCACCCCCGCCGACGAGATCGCCCGTCGCCTCATCGAACTCGGCGCCCACGTCAGCTACCACGACCCGCACGTCCCCACCTGGAGCGTCCTCGACCGCCCCATCCCCCGTGCCGACTCCCTCTACGAGGCCACCGCCGACGCCGACCTGACGATCCTCCTCCAGCAGCACCGCACCTACGACCTCCAGGGCCTGTCGGTGAAGGCCCAGCTGCTGCTGGACACGCGGGGGGCCACGCCCACGGGGGCGGCGCACAGGTTGTGAAGGGGGCGCACGACGCGGCCCCGGCCTCCGGGGCTGGTGGCAGACACCGCCCCTCCCCGGTACCGTACGGAAACAGGTGGAGCCCACCGCAGGGGCTACTGCGGCAGGCTCCTGGATGGATCACGGAGTGTCCGCCCCTAGTCCGTATGGGGGCGGCCGCTCACCATCCGAAAATCCGCAAGATCCACCTCCTCCGGCACTGCACCATCCGAAGACGGACTCGGTCCCAGCGGGTGGGCTTGCGGTGACGTCCCATGGGCGCCCCCTTCCACGACACCGCCCAGTAGCCCGGTGGACGGTCCGTCGGAATCGGGCCGGGCCCCGAGGGCGGGGTCCGGACCAGGTCGTTGGAAGGGGGCTCCCAGCCGAACTGGGGCGCCGGACACGAACGTTATCGCCCGGCTACGCCCATTCGGCCCACATTCGTCCCCAACACCCCCACGCGCCCCCACCCCACAACTCACGCCCCCACCACCCCACTTGGGCACACAAAAGGGCCCGGTCACCCTCAGGCGACCGAGCCCCGAGCCCCGCTCAAGCCGAGCGCGGCGTCATCTCACCGCATGTGCTGCGAGTCCGCCACCGTCACCTCGACGCGCTGGAACTCCTTCAGGTCGCTGTACCCGGTCGTGGCCATCGCCCGGCGCAGCGCACCGAAGAGGTTCATGGAGCCGTCGGGGGTGTGCGAGGGACCGGTGAGGACCTCCTCGATCGTGCCCACGGTCCCGAGGTCGACCTTCTTGCCGCGCGGCAGCTCCTCGTTCACCGCCTCCATGCCCCAGTGGTTGCCCTTGCCGGGCGCGTCCGTGGCACGGGCCAGCGGCGAGCCCATCATGACCGCGTCCGCGCCGCAGGCGATCGCCTTCGGGATGTCGCCGGACCAGCCGACACCGCCGTCGGCGATGACGTGCACGTACCGGCCGCCGGACTCGTCCATGTAGTCGCGGCGGGCCGCGGCGACGTCGGCGACCGCCGTGGCCATCGGGACCCGGATGCCGAGCACGTTGCGCGTGGTGTGGGCCGCGCCGCCGCCGAAGCCGACGAGGACGCCGGCCGCGCCGGTGCGCATCAGGTGCAGGGCGGCCGTGTAGGTGGCGCAGCCGCCGACGATCACGGGAACGTCCAGCTCGTAGATGAACTGCTTCAGGTTCAGCGGCTCGTGCGAGCCGGAGACGTGCTCCGCCGACACGGTCGTGCCACGGATGACGAAGATGTCGACGCCCGCGTCCACGACGGCCTTGGAGAACTGGGCGGTGCGCTGCGGGGAGAGCGCGGCGGCGGTCACCACACCCGAGTCGCGCACCTCCTTGATGCGCTGCCCGATCAGCTCCTCCTTGATGGGGGCGGCGTAGATCTCCTGGAGACGGCGGGTCGCGGCCTCTTCGGGCAGGCCGGTGACCTCGTCCAGCAGCGGCTGCGGGTCCTCGTACCGCGTCCACAGACCTTCGAGGTTCAGGACGCCGAGGCCGCCCAGCTCGCCGATGCGGATCGCGGTGGCCGGGGAGACGACCGAGTCCATGGGGGCGGCCAGGAACGGCAGCTCGAAGCGGTAGGCGTCGATCTGCCAGGCGATCGAGACCTCCTTCGGGTCCCGCGTACGGCGGCTGGGGACGACGGCGATGTCGTCGAAGGCGTACGCCCGGCGGCCGCGCTTGCCGCGCCCGATCTCGATCTCAGTCACGTCTGTGGCCTTTCCCTGATGCGTTCAGCGTCTACCAGTATCGCCGACGGGCACGCCGAGGGCGGCCCCGGATGCCCCGGGGCCGCCCTCGGCGAAGCCTGGCGACTACGTACGGCTACTTACGGCTGTAGTTCGGCGCCTCGACCGTCATCTGGATGTCGTGCGGGTGGCTCTCCTTGAGGCCCGCGGAGGTGATCCGGACGAAGCGGCCCTTGGTCTCCATCTCCTCGATGGTGGCCGCGCCCACGTAACCCATGGTCTGGCGCAGTCCGCCGACGAGCTGGTGCAGCACGTTGGCCAGGGGACCGCGGTAGGGCACCTGGCCCTCGATGCCCTCGGGCACGAGCTTGTCGTCGGCGGCCACCTCGGCCTGGAAGTAGCGGTCCTTCGAGTACGACCGGCCCTGGCCGCGGGACTGCATCGCGCCCAGCGAACCCATGCCGCGGTACGACTTGAACTGCTTGCCGTTGATGAACTGCAGCTCGCCGGGCGACTCCTCGCAGCCCGCGAGGAGGCTGCCCAGCATGACCGTGTCGGCGCCGGCGGCCAGCGCCTTGCCGATGTCGCCGGAGTACTGCAGGCCGCCGTCGCCGATGAGCGGGACGCCTGCCGCGCGGGCGGCGAGGGACGCCTCGTAGATGGCCGTGACCTGCGGGACGCCGATACCGGCGACCACCCGGGTCGTGCAGATCGAGCCGGGACCCACGCCGACCTTGATGCCGTCGACACCGGCGTCGATCAGCGCCTGGGCGCCGTCGCGGGTGGCGACGTTGCCGCCGATCACGTCGACGGGGACGCTCGACTTGATCTTCGACATCCAGCTCAGGGCGTTGCTGTTGTGGCCGTGCGAGGTGTCGACGACCAGGAAGTCCACGCCGGCCTCGGCGAGGGCCTGGGCCCGCTCCAGCGCCTCGGGGCTGGCGCCCACGGCGGCGCCGACGATCAGCCGGCCCTCGGAGTCCTTGGCGGCGTTCGGGTACTGCTCGGCCTTGACGAAGTCCTTGACCGTGATGAGGCCCTTGAGGATGCCCGCGTCGTCGACCAGGGGGAGCTTCTCGATCTTGTGGCGGCGCAGCAGCTCCATGGCGTCCGCGCCGGAGATGCCGACCTGGCCCGTGACCAGCGGCATCGGGGTCATGACCTCGCGCACCTGGCGGGAGCGGTCGGTCTCGAAGGCCATGTCGCGGTTGGTGACGATGCCCAGCAGCTTCTTGTTGCCGTCGGTCACCGGGACACCGCTGATGCGGAACTTGGCGCACAGGGCGTCGGCCTCGGCGAGCGTGGCGTCCGGGTGCACGGTGATCGGGTCGGTGACCATGCCGGACTCGGAGCGCTTCACGAGGTCGACCTGGTTGACCTGGTCCTCGACGGAGAGGTTGCGGTGCAGCACGCCGACGCCGCCCTGGCGGGCCATCGCGATCGCCATGCGGGACTCGGTGACCTTGTCCATCGCCGCCGAGAGCAGCGGGATGTTGACACGGACGTTGCGGGAGATGCGGGACGAGGTGTCGACCGCGTTGGGGAGCACCTCGGATGCGCCCGGCAGCAGCAGCACGTCGTCGTAGGTGAGCCCGAGGGTCGCGAATTTTCCGGGCACTCCGTCGACGTTGGCAGTCATGACACCTTCCCCAAATGGCCTTGATCGGTGCGGATGTCCATGCTAACGGGAAGCGCGGGGCACACATTCCACGGTACGAAGTGATACCGGGCTTCGTATGTTCGTACGGAATCCGCACCTCCCGCGTTCACGTGGAGGCGTACGGGAGCCCGTACGGCTACTGCTCGGCCAGCGCCCGGAGCCTGCTCAGGGCGCGGTGCTGTGCCACCCGGACCGCGCCCGGTGACATGCCCAGCATCTGGCCGGTCTCCTCGGCGGTGAGCCCCACCGCGATCCGCAGCAGCAGCAGTTCCCGCTGGTTCTCGGGGAGGTTGGCCAGGAGTTTCTTGGCCCACTCGGCGTCGCTGCTGAGCAGGGCGCGCTCCTCGGGGCCGAGCGAGTCGTCGGGGCGCTCGGGCATCTCGTCCGAGGGGACGGCCGTCGATCCGGGGTGGCGCATCGCGGCGCGCTGGAGGTCGGCGACCTTGTGGCCGGCGATGGCGAAGACGAACGCCTCGAACGGCCGGCCGGTGTCCTTGTAGCGCGGCAGCGCCAGGAGGACGGCGACGCAGACCTCCTGTGCCAGGTCCTCCACGAAGTGCCGCGCGTCGCCCGGGAGCCGGGACAGACGGGTACGGCAGTAGCGCAGCGCCAAGGGGTGGACATGGGCGAGCAGATCGTGCGTGGCCTGCTCGTCCCCGTCGACCGCGCGATGCACGAGCGCACCGATCGCTGTCGTCTCGTCGTCGCGCATCGGTCCATGGTGCCTTGCGGCCGTCCGGTCCGTGGCGCCACGTCCATGGTTGTGCACCGAAGCGTTATGAGCAGGTGCGCCGGAATCCATCTCCTGCGCCCTCCCCTCCCGCTCGTTCGACTGCTCCCCGAGAAGCTCCACACCTCAAGGATGCGGCATCCGCGGCGAAACGAGCAGCGGGCACCCGCGCGACCCCGCTCACCTCGCGATAAGCGCCCCCGCCCGCCGCATGGCAGGCGGGGTCTCCCGAACCCCCGTCGCGGCTCACCTAGCGAACCAGGCCCCAGCGGAAGCCGAGCGCCACCGCGTGCGCGCGGTCCGAGGCGCCGAGCTTCTTGAACAGGCGCCGGGCGTGGGTCTTCACGGTGTCCTCGGAGAGGAACAGCTCACGGCCGATCTCCGCGTTGGAGCGGCCGTGGCTCATGCCCTCCAGCACCTGGATCTCACGCGCGGTGAGCGTGGGCGCGGCGCCCATCTCGGCGGAGCGCAGCCGCCGCGGCGCGAGCCGCCAGGTCGGGTCGGCGAGGGCCTGGGTCACCGTGGCGCGCAGCTCCGCGCGGGAGGCGTCCTTGTGCAGGTAGCCCCGCGCGCCGGCGGCGACCGCGAGGGCCACGCCGTCCAGGTCCTCGGCGACGGTGAGCATGATGATGCGCGCCCCGGGGTCGGCGGACAGCAGCCGCCGTACGGTCTCGACGCCGCCCAGTCCGGGCATGCGTACGTCCATCAGAATCAGATCCGAGCGGTCGGCCCCCCAGCGGCGGAGGACTTCCTCGCCGTTGGCCGCCGTGGTCACGCGCTCGACGCCGGGCACGGTGGCCACCGCGCGGCGCAGCGCCTCTCGGGCGAGCGGGGAGTCGTCGCAGACGAGGACGGATGTCATGGCCGCCCTCCGCAGCTGATGCGCGTCACCTTGAGCCTCCAGGCTGGTACGAAATCGTCACCTGTGCGGTCGACACTCACGAGCGGACATGAACGCCTGCCCGAGCGCTTGTTCCTTCAACCGCCTCCGCCCGTCTCAACGACGGTCACTCGAAAGAGTTACGGGATGGCTGGCTACCTTCGGCACTCTACGTGAGGGCGCGCACACGGTGCAGACATGCACAACGGACCCTCAATGTTTCACCACAACCTATGCCCCATTCAGCCGTTTTTCTTCCCATTTCTTGGTGTCTGAGGCTAGATTCGCAATGAGTCATATTTTCATCTCCTTAGATAGTCGATGTACGGTCATGGGCAACATCTCCGCCCATAACGGCAACAAGGGGACACGTAATGGCAGATTTCTCCCGCCTTCCCGGACCGAACGCTGATCTGTGGGACTGGCAGCTCCTCGCGGCTTGCCGCGGGGTCGACAGCTCACTCTTCTTCCACCCCGAAGGAGAACGCGGTGCGGCACGGAGCGCTCGTGAGAACTCGGCCAAGGAGGTCTGCATGCGATGCCCGGTCCGCGCCCAGTGCGCGGCCCACGCCCTCGCGGTGCGCGAGCCGTACGGCGTGTGGGGCGGGCTGACCGAGGACGAGCGCGAGGAACTCATGGGCAGGGCGCGCCACCGGCTGGTGACGGCGTCCGCGTCCACGCCGGGGGGCGACACGGCTTCGGACGACTGAAGGAACGTTTCTCTAGAATCTCGACGGCCCCGGGACCGTCCGGCGCCACCGTCCCGCGCTACCGCGCGGCCGCTCCGGCCAGCCGGTCCAGCGTCGCCGCGACCGTGGGCACCTGGGCCAGGTCCGGCAGGGTCAGCGCCACGATCTCCCGGCGCACCACCGGCTCGACCGTCACCATCCGCACACCCTTGGGGCGTACGGACTCGATCGCCAGCTCCGGCAGGACGGCGACCCCGAGGCCCGCGCCCACCAGACCGACCACCGCCGGATAGTCGTCGGTCGCGAAGTCGATACGGGGCGTGAAGCCCGCGCTCTCGCAGACCCGCACCAGCTGCCCCCGGCAGCGCGGACAGCCGGCGATCCACGGCTCCCCGGCGAGTTCCCCGATACCGATGGACGACGAACGGGCCAGCCGGTGCCCCTGCGGGACGAGCCCGACGAGCCGGTCCGTGAGCAGCGGCCGTACGACCAGGTCGGCCCACTCCCCTTCCTCCGCGCCCGGCCCCCCCTCGTAGCGGAACGCGAGCGCGATGTCGCAGTCGCCCTCGCGGAGCATCTCGACCGAACGCGGCGGCTCGGCCTCCTCCAGGGAGACCCGGGTGCCGGGGTGTGCCGCGCGCAGGGCCGCCAGGGCGGTGGGCACGAGGGTGGAGCTGCCACTGGGGAAGGAGACCAGGCGGACCCGGCCGGCGCGCAGCCCGGCGATGGCGGCGACCTCCTCCTCGGCCGCCGTGAGCCCGGCGAGAATTCCCGCCGCGTGCCGCACCAGGGCCTCGCCGGCCTGGGTCAGCCGCGTCTCGCGGCCGCTGCGCACGAGCAGCGGTGTGCCGACGGAGGATTCGAGCGCCTTCATCTGCTGGCTGACGGCGGGCTGGGTGCAGCCGAGTGCGCGGCCTGCCGCCGAGAAGGAGCCGGTGGCGGCGACGGCGCGCAGAACACGGAGATGACGGGCCTCGATCACGCGGTCGAGCATAAGCGCGGCTTGGGCGAGGCACCGAATATCGCGTCGACGCTTTGACCCCCGCCGCCTACCGTGCCCGTATGAAGCTTCTGTCACTGAACGTGGGACGTCCCAAGGCCGTCGACGTCCCGGAGGAGTCCAAGCGCGTCTCGGGCATCGACAAGCGGCCGGTGGACGGGCCGGTGCGGGTGGCGGCCCCGGGGCCCAAGAGGGTCGGCGCCAGCGGGGTGGCCGGGGACGCGGTCTGCAACACCGAGCATCACGGCGGTGACGACCAGGCCGTGTACGCGTTCGCCCGCGAGGACCTGGACGGCTGGGAGCACGAACTGGGCCGCACCCTGCCCAACGGGGTCTTCGGCGAGAACCTCACCACCGAGGGGCTCGACGTCTCCGGCGCCCTCGTCGGCGAACGCTGGCGGATCGGTCCCGAGCTGGTCCTGGAGGTCACGTGCGGCCGTGTCCCCTGTCTGAACTTCCAGCGGCATCTGGGCGAGCGGGGGTGGGTCAAGCGCTTCACGCGCCAGGGCGCGCCCGGCGCGTATCTGCGGGTGATCCGGCCCGGTGAGATCCGTGCGGGGGACCCCGTCGAGATCGTCCACCGGCCCTCCCACGACGTCACCGTGAACCTCGCCTTCCGGGCCACGATGGGCGAACGCGACCTGCTGCCAAGGCTGTTGGCGGCGGGCGAGGCGCTGCATCCGGAGCTGCTGGAGATGGCGCGCGAGTACGTGGCGCGGCAGGAGTGACGGGCCGGCCGGCGGTGCGGTGTCCGTGAAGGCGCCCCGCCGGTGCGGGCGTTCCGCGGGAGACCGGCGAAACCGCCGCCGTACGTGCGGTGGAGCGGGCGGGCCCGCACAGTTCCGGTCACTACGCTTGCGCCATGACAACGGCTCTGATTACGGGATCGACCGCGGGGATCGGTGCCGCCTTCGCGCGGCGCCTGGCGGCGGACGGGCACGACCTGGTGCTGGTGGCGCGTGACACCAAGCGGCTGCGGGAGCAGGCGACCGAGTTGCACGACCGGCACGGCGTCGAGGCGGAGGTGCTGACGGCGGACCTGGCGACGGACGACGGCATCGAGTCGGTGGCGCGGCGGCTGTCGGACCGCAAGAACCCGGTCGACCTGCTGATCAACAACGCCGGCTTCGGCAACAAGGGCAAATATCTCGACGTCTCCATGGCCGACGAGCTGCGCATGCTCAAGGTCCACTGCGAGGCGGTCCTCCGTCTCACCTCGGCGGCCTGCGAGGCCATGCGCGAGCGCGGCCGGGGCGGTGTGGTGAACGTGGCGTCGGTCGCCGCGTTCGTACCGCGGGGCACGTACGGGGCGTCGAAGGCCTGGGTCGTGCAGTTCACCCAGGGTGCCGCGCGCGACCTGGCCGGCACCGGCGTCCGGCTGATGGCGCTGTGCCCGGGCTTCGTCCGCACCGAGTTCCACGACCGGGCCGGCATGGGCACCGACAGCATCCCTTCCTGGATGTGGCTCGACGCCGACAAGCTGGTCGCCGCCGCCCTCGCCGACCTGTCCCGGGGCCGGACGGTCTCCATCCCCGACCCGCGCTACAAGGCCCTGATGGGTGTGGTGAAGGTGGTGCCGCGGGGGCTGCTGGGCGGGATCAGCTCGAGGACGGGGCGAAAGTACGGGCCGCAGTAGCCGCGGTGACCGGGGTCCGGGCGGCGCCTTGAGGGTGAGAGGTGGCGGGTGCCGGGGGACAATGGAGCTGTTCACCCGGACGCAGGGGGGCCGGAGGCGGTCTCATGACATTCGTGCAGCTCATCGACTGCAGGACCAGCCGGTTCGACGAGATGGACCGGCTGATGGACACATGGGTCGAGACGACCAGGGGCAAGCGGACGGCGACGCACAGCCTGATCGGGAAGGACCGGTCGGACGGCTCGCACTTCGTGGAGATCGTGGAGTTCCCGTCGTACGAGGAGGCGATGCGCAACTCCGGGCTGCCGGAGACGGAGCGGATCTTCCAGGAGATGGTGGCGCTGTGCGAGGAGATGCCCACGTTCACGGATCTGGACGTGGTGCGGGACGAGCAGCTGTGCGCCGGGACGGCACGGCGGTTCCTCGCGACCATCGCCGCCGAGGGCGAACTGCCGCCGCTGGACGGTCTGCTCGCGGAGGGCTACCACGACCACGTCCCCTCGGAGGAGCCGGACGCCATCGGGATGGACGCGTTCCGGCGGACCGTCGAGGAGTGGCGGGGCGGCTTCGACTTCGCGTTCACCGTGGAGGACCAGATCGCCCAGGGCGACCGGGTGTGCACGCGGTGGACCTGGAACGCGACCCACAAGGGGGACTTCCTCGGGATTCCGGCCAGTGGCAGGAAGGTCCGGATGACGGGGACGCTCGTCCACCTGTTCTCTCCCGACGGGAAGATCACCGAGGGGTGGTGGGAGTACGACCGGCTCGGGCTGATGGGGCAGTTGGGCGCGCTCGACGACCTGGAGAAGTAGGCGCGGCGTCCCGAGCGGACGGGGCGGTACGGGCGGGGACGGGGAAGGCCCGGCACCCCGCGTACGGGGGTGCCGGGCCTCACCTGTGGCTGTGGCCTGCCGACGTGGCTGACGTCAGTGGGAGTGGCCGTGGCCGCCGTGGCCCGCGTCGGCCGGCTCCTCTTCCTTCTTCTCGACGACCAGGGTCTCGGTCGTCAGGAGGAGGGAGGCGATGGAGGCGGCGTTCTCCAGGGCGGAGCGGGTGACCTTGACCGGGTCGATGACGCCCTGCTTGACCAGGTCGCCGTACTCGCCGGTGGCGGCGTTGAAGCCCTGGCCCTTGTCCAGCTCGGCGACCTTGGAGGTGATGACGTAGCCCTCCAGGCCGGCGTTCTCCGCGATCCAGCGCAGCGGCTCGACGGCGGCCTTGCGGACGACGGCGACACCCGTGGCCTCGTCGCCGGTCTTGCCGAGGTTGCCCTCCAGGACCTTCACGGCGTGGACGAGCGCGGAGCCACCACCGGAGACGATGCCCTCCTCGACCGCGGCGCGGGTCGCGGAGATGGCGTCCTCCAGACGGTGCTTCTTCTCCTTCAGCTCCACCTCGGTGGCGGCGCCGACCTTGATCACGCACACGCCGCCGGCCAGCTTCGCGAGGCGCTCCTGGAGCTTCTCGCGGTCCCAGTCGGAGTCCGTGTTCTCGATCTCGGCCTTGATCTGGGCGACACGGCCCTGGACCGCACCGGAGTCACCGGCGCCGTCGACGAGCGTGGTGTCGTCCTTGGTGACGGTGACGCGGCGGGCGGAGCCGAGCACGTCCAGGCCGACCTGGTCGAGCTTGAGGCCGACCTCCTCGGAGATGACCTCGGCGCCGGTCAGCGTCGCCATGTCCTGCAGCATCGCCTTGCGACGGTCGCCGAAGCCGGGGGCCTTGACGGCGACCGCGTTGAAGGTGCCGCGGATCTTGTTCACGACCAGGGTCGACAGGGCCTCGCCCTCGACGTCCTCGGCGATGATCAGGAGCGGGCGGGAGGAGTTGGTCTGGATGACCTTCTCCAGCAGCGGCAGCAGGTCCTGGATGGAGCTGATCTTGCCCTGGTGGATGAGGATGTACGGGTCGTCGAGGACGGCCTCCATACGCTCCTGGTCGGTGACGAAGTACGGGGAGAGGTAGCCCTTGTCGAAGGCCATGCCCTCGGTGAAGTCCAGCTCCAGACCGAAGGTGTTGGACTCCTCGACGGTGATGACACCGTCCTTGCCGACCTTGTCCATGGCCTCGGCGATCAGCTCGCCGACCTGCTGGTCCTGGGCGGACAGACCGGCGACGGCGGCGATGTCCGACTTCTCGTCGATCGGGCGGGCGGTCGCGAGGAGCTCCTCGGACACGGCCTTGACCGCGGCGTCGATGCCCTTCTTCAGGGCGGCCGGGGAGGCACCGGCGGCGACGTTGCGCAGGCCCTCGCGGACGAGCGCCTGGGCCAGCACGGTGGCGGTGGTCGTACCGTCACCCGCTACGTCGTTGGTCTTGGTCGCCACCTCCTTCACCAGCTGGACGCCGAGGTTCTCGTACGGGTCCTCGACCTCGACCTCACGGGCGATGGTCACACCGTCGTTGGTGATGGTGGGGGCGCCGAACTTCTTGTCGATGACGACGTTGCGGCCCTTGGGGCCGATCGTCACCTTGACCGTGTCGGCAAGCTTGTTGACGCCGCGCTCGAGGGCGCGACGGGCGTCCTCGTCGAACTTCAGGATCTTCGCCATGGGAGCGGTTCAGCCCTCTCGGAAAACGTGGGTGAAACGAACTGCGCCCCGGGCGCCCGGCTGATTATGGTCGCGGGGGCCAGGGGCGCAGCTCACAAAACAATGGGTGAATTACTTCTCGATGATCGCGAGCACGTCGCGAGCCGAGAGGACGAGGTACTCCTCGCCGTTGTACTTCACCTCGGTGCCGCCGTACTTGCTGTACAGCACGATGTCGCCGGTCTTGACGTCGAGCGGCAGGCGCTCGCCGTTCTCGAAGCGGCCCGGACCGACTGCGAGGACGACGCCCTCCTGGGGCTTCTCCTTCGCGGTGTCCGGGATGACCAGGCCAGAGGCGGTGGTCTGCTCGGCGTCGAGCGGCTGGACCACAATGCGGTCCTCGAGCGGCTTGATGGCAACCTTGGAGCTGGTGGTCGTCACGATCCGACCTCCCCCTTCGGAGATCTCACGGGGTTAACTGTCTGAGGTGGCGACCAGGTGGATCCGTCGTCGCGGGTGCCGGACCTGCCCGTCGCTTGTTGGCACTCTCCAGGGGGGAGTGCCAGACCTGAGACTATGACTGTGATTAGCACTCGGTCAAGCGGACTGCTAATCGAGTGGGTCGCGGCGGGTCGGCGAGGGGTGGCCGGCGGGCTTCCCGGGAGCCCCTGCCCGTGCCGCCGCCGGGCCGCTGCCCCTGCCCCTGCCGCCGCCGCTGCCGCTGCCGCTGCCGCTGCCGCTGCCGCTGCCGCTGCCGCGACGGTGCCTCAGAGGTAGTCCTCCAGGCGGCCGACCGTGAGGCCCTGCTCCTGGATCCGGCGCAGCAGCCGCGTCGTCATCTCCGTGAGGGTGGCGCCCTCGAGCTGGTCCGGGCCCCGGAACTGGGCCAGGACGATGTCGCCGGGGCGCAGGCGGTCGCCGACGGCGTAGCGGAGGTCGTTGATCTGCATGGACGCGCGCCACAGGACGACGGCCGCGATGCCGCAGTCGGCGGCGGCGCGGAGCGTGGTGGCGTCGTGGACCCCGTAGGGCGGGCGGAAGAGGGTCGGCCGGGCGCCGAAGCGCTGTCTGAGCTTGTGCTGCTGGCCGCAGATCTCGGCGCGCTGTCCCGCGTACGGCAGGCCGCGCAGGGCGGTGTGGTCGAGGGTGTGGTTCTGCACGGTCGCCCCGACGGCCCGCAGCCGGGCGAAGTGGCCGTATCCCGGCCCCACGACACTGTCCGTCAGGAACATGCTCACCGGCAGCCGCAGCTCACGCACCATGTCGACGAACCTCGGGTCCTTCTCCGCGCCGTCGTCGTACGTCAGGAAGACCACCTTGTCCCGGGTCGGCACCCGGTCGACGACGGGCGGCAGCCCCGGGCCGGCGGCGCCGAGCCGGGAGGGCCGGTCGGGATTCCGGGGCGGGGGAGCGAGGGGGGCGGTGAGGCCCCAGCGGCGGTACGGGGGTGCGTGGGGGTGTGCGTGGGGGTGTGCGTGGGGGTGCGGATGCGGGTGTCCGGGAGCGCGGGCGCCGTCCGCGCCGAGAGTGTCCGGGACCGGACCCCGACCGTTCGCGGGCGCGGTCGCCGAGGGTGGCGTCCGGGCCGCCGGGGCCGAGGGCGGCCTCGTCCCCCACGCCGGCCGGCGGTCGTGCGGCGTCGCTTCGGCCCCGGGTGCCGCCGGCCGGGCGGCGCGGCCGGCGGGATCGGCCGCGCACCCGGCGAGGAGCAGGACGGCCAGGGCCGGGAGCGCGGCGAGTGCGGAACGGACGCGGGAGCCCGGCGTACGCCCCCGCGCCCCGCCGGCCGTCACAGGTAGTCCTCCAGCCTCGCCACCGCGTAGCCCTCGGCGGTGGCCCGGTCCAGGAAGCGGCGGACCATGTCGGGCATGGTGCCGTTCCCGTCGGACCTGCCCCGGAAGTGGCTGAGGACGATGTCGCCGGGGCGCAGGCGGCGGTCCGCTTCGCGGTGCTCCCAGCGGTCGACGAAGACCTCCTCGTTCCAGAGGGGGACGGCCTCGATCCCGCAGGACTTGGCGGCGCGCAGGGTGTCCCGGTCGTAGCTGCCGTACGGCGGCCGGAAGAGCCTGGGCCGCTTGCCGTAGCGCTTCTCGATCACGTCCTGCATGCCGCAGATCTCGCGTTTCTGGGCGGCGGGGGAGAGCGCGGGCAGATGGCGGTGGTTGAGGGTGTGGTTGTCGAGGGCCACGCCCCGGTCCCGCATCCGGGCGAAGTAGCCGTAGTCCTCCCTGATCAGGTAGTCGCTGAGGAAGGCGGTGTACGGGACGCGCAGTTCGCTCATCATCCGCAGGAACGCGGGGTCCTTCTCGGCGCCGTCGTCGATCGTGAGGAAGAGGATCCTGTCGCGGGTGGGGACGGTGGTGAGGACCGGGGGGAGTCCGTCCTCCTCGTGGCCGTCGACCTCGAACCCCTTGCGCGTCCGGAGCACCGGCTTCTGGGCCGGAGGCGCCGGCGCGAGCAGGGGCACCCCGGCCAGCCCCCAGCGCTTCGCCGCGGCGACCCGTGCGGCGTGCGCCCGGCGCAGCTTCCCGGCGTACGCGCCGAGGGCACGGGCGCCCGGCGCTTCGAGAGGCCGCTGTCCGCGCTCCTGGCCATGGGCGGGCCCCGCGGTGCCCTCCCGCCCAGCCGCGCCCTCCCTGGCGCCCTCCCCGCCTCCCCCGGCACACCCGGACACGATGACCGCGGCGGCGAGCACGGCGACGCCGCCCCGGACCACACCGCCCCCTCCCCAGAAACTCGCCCGCTTCGCACTCTTTACATCATTTTGTCGTACGAGTCGCATGGCGCCGCATCCTCGCAGGGCGGCCCCTCCCCACGGCCCCGACACCGCCGTCCGGCCCCCACCGTCCACCGACTGGCCCACGCCCCCTCCCCCTGACCGACAATGGCCCGGTGAACGACCTGGACCCCGCCGCCTTCCTCGCCCCCCTGCTCACCCCCGAGGGCCGCGCCCTCCTCGACGAGGTGCGCGACACCGAACCGGCGCGGGAACTGGCCGTGGCGACCCGCTTGCGCCGGGACCACCCGGCGCCCCTGGTGTCCGCGGCCCTCGCCCAGGCACGGCTGCGGCAGCGCGCGGCGGCGAAGTTCGGCGCGGCGGACGCGGGGCGGATGTTCTTCACGCCGAACGGCGTCGAGCAGTCGACCAGGACGTCCGTGGCGGCCTACCGGGCCGAGTGCTTCCGGGCGCTCGGCGTGCGATCGGTCGCCGACCTGTGCTGCGGAATCGGCGGGGACGCGATCGCGATGGCGCGCGCCGGCATCCGGGTGCTGGCCGTCGACCACGACCCGCTGACGGCGGCGGTCGCCCGCGCCAACGCCGACGCGCTCGGCCTCGCCGATCTGATCGAGGTGCGCGAGGCGGACGTGACGGAGGTGGACACCGCCGGGTTCGACGCCGTGTTCGTCGACCCGGCCCGGCGGTCCTCCGCGCGCGGCCGGATCTTCGACCCGGAGGCCTACTCCCCGCCCCTGTCCTGGGCCGTGTCGGCCGCGCTCAGGGCCCCGCTGGGCGCGCTGAAGATCGCGCCCGGCATCCCGCACGAGGCGATCCCCCCGGCCGCCGAGGCCGAGTGGATCTCGGACGGCGGCGATGTGAAGGAGGCCGTGCTGTGGTTCCGCGAGGGTGGCACGCCGGGCGCGCGGCGCGCGATGCTGCTGCCCGCGGGGGCGGGTGTCCGGGCCTGCCCCGGCACGATGCTGCCCGACCCCCCGGTCCGCCCGGTCGGCCGCTACCTGTACGAACCCGACGGCGCCGTCATCCGCGCCCACCTGGTCGCCGAGGTCGCGCAGGACCTGGCGGGCGGGCTGATCGACCCCACGATCGCCTACATCACCGCCGACGAGCACCATGTCACCCCGTACGCCACCGCATACGAGATCACCGACCAGCTCCCCTTCGGCGTGAAGAAGTTGAAGGCGCTGCTGCGGGAGCGCGAGGTCGGAATCCTGACCGTGAAGAAGCGGGGGTCGGCCGTGGAGCCGGAGGAACTGCGCAAGAAGGTCAAGCCGCAGGGACGCAACTCGGCGACGGTCTTCCTGACCCGGGTCGCGGGAGCGCCGACGATGCTGATCGGCCGGCCCGCCTGACCCCCGCGGGCCTCGGGCGACCCGCCTCGGGCAACCCGTCTCAGGCGCCCGCCTCCTCCGCCCGCGCCAGCAGCAACGCCCGCTCCCGCTCGTTGCGCGCCAGCCCGGCCGCCCGTACGAACTCGGCGCGGGCCTCCTGCGTCCGGCCCAGCCGCCGCAGCAGATCCCCGCGGACACTGGGCAGCAGGTGGTAGTCGCGCAGGGCGGGTGCGGCGGCGAGGCCGTCCACGATCTCCAGGGCGGGGCCGGGGCCCTCGGCCATGGAGACGGCGACCGCGCGGTTCAGCTCCACCACGGGGGACGGGGCGCGGGCGGCCAGCAGGGCGTACAGGGTGGCGATCTTCGGCCAGTCCGTCTCCTCGTAGGTGTACGCCTGGGCGTGGCAGGCGGCGATGGCGGCCTGGAGGGCGTACGGACCCGGGGCGCCCGGCGCGCAGGCGGTGGCACGGCCGAGGGCGGTGAAGCCCCGGGCGATGAGCGGGCGGTTCCAGCGGCGGCGGTCCTGGCCGGCGAGCAGGACCGGCTCCCCGGAGGGGTCCGTGCGGGCGGCGGCCCGTGACGCCTGGAGTTCCAGCAGGGCCGCCAGGCCGTGCACCTCGGGCTCCTTCGGCATCAGCTGGGCCAGCACACGGGCCAGCCGGAGGGCGTCCTCGCACAGGGCCGGGCGCAGCAGGTCGTCGCCGGCGGTGGCCGCGTACCCCTCGTTGAAGATCAGGTAGATGACCTCCAGCACGGAGTCGAGGCGGGCCTCGCGGTCGGGACCGTACGGCACCTCGAAGGCGACGTTCCTCGTGGCCAGCGTGCGCTTGGCGCGGACGACGCGCTGGGCGATCGTCGGCTCGGGGACCAGGAAGGCGCGGGCGATCTCGGGGGTGGTCAGGCCGCCGAGGAGGCGGAGGGTGAGGGCGATGCGGGCCTCGGCGGAGAGCAGGGGGTGGCAGGCCGTGAAGACGAGGCGGAGCAGGTCGTCGTCGATGTCGTCCGGGTCGGACGGCCGGTCGAGGTACGGTCCCGCCGCCTCCAGGTCCCGGCCCACCTCGGCGAGCTTGCGCGCGTACCGTTCCCGGCGGCGCACGAGGTCGATCGCCCGGTGCTTGGCGGTGGCCGTCAGCCAGGCGCCCGGATTGTCCGGCACCCCGTCCCGCGGCCACTGCTCCAGCGCCGCGACCAGCGCGTCCTGAGCCAGTTCCTCCGCGATCCCGACGTCCCGCACGATCCGCGCGACCCCGGCGATGATCCGGGGCGACTCCATGCGGAAGACGGTCTCGACGGCCACGCCGGAGGCGGGCCGGGACGCGGGGGCGGGACCGGACGCGGAGGTGGGCTGTGGGGTCACAGCCCACCATCAGACACCAATGTTGTCAGCTCTGGCTAAGGCGGACGGGCAAGCATCAGGTCCGTCCCCGTTCTTCGGCGACGTGCTGACGGAGTTGGGCTGGAAGCCCGACGCTGCCACCCCGACCGTAGAAGCAGCATGGCGGGCCGCCATCGACCGTGCCTACGCGCGGGGCACACAAGCCGTATCCGTAGCCAGAACCGCTCCCGCTGAGGACGATCGCGTGCGCTGGTCCAAGCTCGGGACCACCAAGGGAGCCGTGGTGGTAGCCGTTCGACGGGCACTGATCGACGCCGCCCGGCGTCAGGTCTGCATGGGCTGGCACACGCTCGCCGCTGCAGCCGGGCTCGAGCCGACGGACCTCAACGACAGGGCCAGAGAGGCGATCCTCGTGGCAGTCGAGCGGGGCATGGCCACCAGCCTCTGAGGAGCTGATGACAGTGAGCATTATCCACGCGCTTGTGCGCTGGGCCCTGGGCGTGCTCGCCCCCGGTACCGGCAGACGCAGGGCAGGCACACGCCCCCCGCCATGCAGGCCCTCGCGCGTAAGCCGGAGGCGCCCGGCGCGGCTGCGCCCTGGCCCCCGTTGCGGCGGTCGCCGTACGGTCTGGAGGAGCCGTTGCCCGGTGAGGCAACGGCCGTGGTCCGGCCGTATGTCGTTCTCGCCGAGCGGGAGCGGGCGCAGGAGTGTGAGCGGGCGCGGCAGCGGCGGCGCCGGGTCGCCATGGTTCTCGCGGCGGACTTCGGTATCGACCTCGACCTGCATGTGGTGGGCGCCGAGGCGGTGGCCTCATGAGTGGGCCGAGTGAGCAGAGCGAGCGCCCCGAGGCCGTCCCGGGTGGGACGCGTGTGCCGGTGCGTATGTGTGTCCGCTGCTGCGCGATCACTGATGCGCCGGTCGTCGTCTCGGTGGTGCACCAGGGTTCCGGTCCTGGCTTCACGGTGTACGCGTGCCCGGACTGTGCCCCGCACTTCCCGCACGTGCCGGATGTGCTGTCGCTGCCGCCCGCGGCCCGCCGCGGGGAGGGCGAGAGGCGAGCGGCGGGCACACGGTCGGGGTGCCGACCCTCGACCGCACCCCGTGGCACGACCCGGTGCGCGAGGCGTGCCGTCTGACCCGCGACGTGCCGCTGCCCAGGGCGGTCGGCTTCCTGCCGATGAGGCGCCGCCCGTGCCCGTCCCGCACGCACGGGCCGGGGGAGGAACGGTGAATGCCGGAACACCCCCCGAACCGGGCGCTTCCCGCCTGACCCTCAGCGTCTACCGCCTCGACGGAGACGGGCGCCGGGTCGGCGTGGCGGAGCCGACCGCGTACGCCCCCGGCGCGGCCACACTCCCGCCGGTGTCCCACGGGTGGCCCCCGTGCCGCTGCCCGCGCTGCCGTACCGGCCACGGTCCACGCCGGCGTTAGCGGATAGCGGATCGCCGTGATCCGGGTCGGCGGCGGCAAGGTCGGCCTTGAGGGTGTCCGTCTGGGCCTGAGCGCGAGGTAGGCCTCTCGCTCAGGCCCGTAAAGGCGGCGTCGGTGGTGGTGCCGGGGTGTCCACCAGCTCTCCGTAAGCGCCGGCACATGACGCAGATTGCGCAGATGGCGGTGGCCGAGATCCTCGGCGTCACCCAGGGGCGTGTCTCGGCCGTCGAAAGGGGCGTGCTCAGCCGCTCCGAGGTCGACACGCTTGCCGCCACGTCGAAGCCCTCGGCGGAAAGCTCAAGCTCGTGGCCGACTTCGGCGACGAGTCGCTTGTGCTGGGGTAAGGCTGTGGGCTTGAAGGTGTTCGTCCGGCCTGAGCGAGAGGCATACCTCGCGCTCAGGCGCGCAGAGGCGGCGATCGAGGAGTAGGAGTGCCATGTCTGAGCCCCGGATGGTACGGGAGCAGGAACTCGAACCCGAGGTGGATTTCTACGGGATGTGCCTCCAGGATGCGGAGTCCGCCCAGGTTGCGTATCCAGGTGGCCGCCTCATGGACGAGGGTGTTTTCGTAACTGCTCACCCTGGGCGGGTCGATATCGAGAGTGCTGGTCATACTCACACGCCGACGATGACCGCTCAGGTGTGGGACGGTGAACCGCCCCTGGACACCAGTCGCGTGTGGGACCAGCGAGCCGACACCACCGTGCGGTCCGCGACGGGCACCTTGGAGGTGTGGGCGGTGGCGTACGGCCCGATTGAGGATGTGATCGAGCTGGGGGCTCCCGATCGGGCCTGGCATGTGCGGGTCTACTGCTCCGGCCGAGATGAGGTGGCCCGCGTCATCGAGGAGGAAGGCATCGCCGAGGGCGTCGAGCGCTACCTCGTGCAGTTCTGGCCCCAGCAGACGTGAGAGTGGGCCCTGGGGGGTACGCCCCCCAGGGCTGCCTTGCATCCACTCCGCTACTTGATGGTTACGTAGAAGCCGTCGTCGTCTCCGTCGAGAATGCGGTTGAGCGTCTAGCACCGGGGCGCCCTCGGTCGGCTGGAGCCCGGCCTGGCGGGCGAGGGCGGTGATCTCGCCCGGGGACGGCGCCCTCGCCGAGCGGGCTCAGGGCTCCATGATCTCCCGCACCTCGCAGGTGACCGTCCAGTGCTCCTCGTGCACCTTCAGGAACCGCTTGGTCCACTCGATCGCCTCGGCCATGTCCTTGGCCTGGATGATGGCGTACCCGCCCACGACCTCCTTGGACTCGGTGAACGGCCCGTCCGTGACGGAGAGCTTCCCGCTCTCCCAGTGCACCCGCGTGCCCTGCGCGGTCGGTGACAGACCGGCGGTGTCCAGCAGCACGCCGGCCTTCGTCATCTCCTCGATCAGGTCCCCCATCCGCTGCATCAGCTCGGGGCTCGGGCCCTCGGCGGGGGCGTTCGTCTCGTCGATCCGGACCATCGACAGATAGCGCGGCATGGTGACTCCTGGTACGTCGGCGGCCGGGGCTTCTCCCCGACTCTCACCCATGCGTCGAACGGCCGCACCCCGGATCGACACGGCCGCCGGAATTCCCGGGAAAAGTTTTTCGCCCCGGCTCGCTGCAGCGACCGCCCGCTACTTCAGCGACTCCCAGAGCTTCCTCGCCTCGGGTTCCCGTGCCACCACCCGGTTGTTGTCGTACGGGGCCGGTGCGACCGGCATCATCACCGTCGTGGTGGCGGCGGAGGACAGGCCCTCCAGGCTCCGGCCGAGGCGCACCAGGTCGGTGATCGAGGCGAGGCCGGTGTCCGTCGTCAGGCTCGCGGTCACGGCGTCGGCGGCCCGGTAGAGCTGCGCGGGGTTCGTCAGGAGGTCGGTCGAGGAGATCTGGTCCAGCAGGGCCTTCACCAGCTTCTGCTGGAGGCCGATACGGCCGAGGTCGCTGCCGTCACCGATGCCGTGGCGGGTGCGGGCGAGGGCGAGCGCCTGCTCGCCGTCGAGGTGGTGGGTGCCGGCGGCCAGCTTCAGGTGGCTGTCGGCGTCGTCGATGTCCTCGTCCGTCGTGACCGTGACCCCGCCGAGCGCGTCGACGAGCTGGGCGAAGCCGGCGAAGTCGATCTCCATGTAGTGATCCATGCGGACGTCCGTCATCGACTCGACCGTCTTGACCGCGCAGACCGGGCCGCCGACCGCGTACGCGCTGTTGAACATCACGTTGTACGCCACCGCCGTCGACCCGCCCGACTCCAGCGGGCAGGACGGGCGGGTGACCAGGGTGTCGCGGGGGATGCTGACGACGGTCGCCTCGGTCCGGCCCTCGTCGACGTGGACGACCATCGCCGTGTCCGAGCGGGCGCCCGCGCCCTCGTCGCCGCCGCCGAGCGCGGCGTTCTCCTTGCCGCTGCGGGAGTCGGAGCCGAGGACCAGGATGTTCAGCGCGCCGCTCGGCAGGGGCTCGGCGGTGGCCGACGCCTCGGGGGCGGCCGTCGAGGTGATCTTCGCGGGGCGGTCGTCGCCGAGCGCGGTGTTGATGTCGACACCCTTGATGTTGGTGTTGAGCCGCCAGAACGTCCAGCCCAGCCCGCTCGCGGCGAGCACGAGGACGCCGGCGAGGGCGAAGCCGGCGATTCTCAGCCGGCGCCGCCGTCCGTCCGTGTCCGGGCCCGTGCCCGTGCCCGTACTCGTGGCTCTGGCCGTGGCCGTGCCCCCGTTGACGTCCCCGCGCCCGTTTCCTTCACCAGTCACACACATGAACGTACGTCCGAATTATTACGGCGAGGAACTACCTGTCGCCGTTCCTTCGGAAATTCTCAGATTTCTCGGGCTTCTCAGCCCAGGGTCACGGTCGGCACCGGGTTCGTGCCGCTCCAGGTGCCATTGAAACCGAAGCTCACCGAACCGCCGCTCGGCACGCCGCCGTTCCAGGAGGCGTTGGAGCAGCTGACGGCCGCGCCGGTCTGGGTGCAGCTCGCGTTCCAGGCCTGGGAGACCTGCTGTCCCGCACCGAAGGTCCAGGTGACCCGCCAGGAGGAGAGCGAGGAGCCGGCGGCGCAGCGGATCGTCACGTTGCCGGTGAAGCCGGTGTTCCACTGGTTGGCGACGGTGTACGCCGCCGAGCAGCCGGCCGGGACCGGGGGTTCGGTCACCGTGCCGCCGAGGGCCGTCACGATGCCGTGGTAGGCGGGTTTCGGGGCGTAGTTCTCGTCGTACGGGGTGGCCGCGCCCTCTCCCGGGAACGTGTCCGGGATCCAGGAGTCGGAGTCGGTGAAGCCCCAGACCGTGACGGCGGTGCAGCGGGTCACGGCCACGCATGCCTTCACCACGGCGTCGTACTCGGTGCGCTGCTGGGCCAGTTTGGCCTGGGTGGCCGGTAGTTGCATCCGGATGTCGAGTTCCGTGATGGCGACGTCCACGCCGAGGTCGGCGAAGCGCTGGATGTTCTGCTGGAGGGTGGCGGGGACCTGGCCGAGGATCAGGTGGGCCTGGAGGCCGACGCCGTCGATCGGGACGCCGCGTGCCTTCAGGTCGCGGACCAGGTTGTAGAGGGCCGTGCTCTTGGCGTTGACGCCCTCGACGTTGTAGTCGTTGATGTAGAGCTCGGCGGCGGGGTCCGCGGCTCGGGCGGCGGTGAGGGCCTGGGCGATGTAGTCGGTGCCGAGGCCGTTGTACCAGAGGGTCTGGCGGTAGGTGCCGTCCTCGTTGAAGGGCTCGTTCACCACGTCCCAGGCGGCGAGGCGGCCCTTGTAGCGGCCGACCTCCAGCGCGATGTGGTCCTTCATCAGCTGGCCGAGCTGTGCGGGGGTCCAGGTGCCGTTCTGCAGCCAGTCGGGGTTCTGGCTGTGCCAGACCAGGGTGTGGCCGCGTACGTCCTGGTCGTGGTCCTCGGCGAAGTCGACGATCCGGTCGGCCTCGGTCCAGTTGAAGTTGCCCCGGGCGGGCTCGACGGAGGCCCATTTCATGGCGTTGCCGGGGGTGAGCCAGTTGAACTCCCGGGCCGCGGTCTCGCCGTAGGTGCCCGTGAGCTTGGAGCCGGTCACCGCGGTGCCGATGCCTTTGCCCTTGGCGGCGGCGAGGTCCCGCAGGGGCGGGTCGGCGGCGTGGGCGGTGGGGGCGGCGGCGATCAGGGCGGCGGCGAGGGCGGTGAGCGTGGCGAGCAGCGGGGTGAGACGTGAACGCCTGGGGGTTCTGGGGGTTCTCATTGCGGGTGCCTCCGAAAGTTTCGGTTGTGCATCCGATTGACTGCGGAGGAGTGTGGAGAGGGTTGTGCCACTCGTCAATACATCAACTTCCGGCCAGGGCGTTCCGCTCGGGGCGGGTGTGGGTGTGCCGGGTGCGGTCCGTGGTCGGCGGTCGCACCGTCGTGGCTCGTCGCGCAGTTCCCCGCACCCCTAGAGGAACGGCAGCGCGTCTGCCGAGTACGGAGCGTTGCCGACCGCCGCGCCGTCGTGGCTTCTCGCGCCGTTTCCCGCGCTCCTTCAGGGGGCCGGGGGTGCTGTCGTGCTGCTTCGGACGACCAGGGTCGTTGCCAGTTCCACCCGGGTCGCCGTGGCCGAGGTGTCCTGGCGGCCCAGGTCCAGGACCAGGCGGGCCGCCGCCTCGGCCATCTTCATCAGGGGCTGGCGTACGGTCGTCAGCGGGGGGCCCACCCAGCGGGCGACCGGCAGGTCGTCGAAGCCGACCACGCTCAGGTCCTCCGGGATGCGCAGGCCCAGTTCGCGGGCGGCCTCGTAGAGGCCGAGGGCCTGGAGGTCGTTGCCCGCGAAGACGGCCGTGGGGCGGTCGGGGCGGCGCAGCAGCTCCAGCCCCAGCCGGTAGCCGGTCTCGTGGTGGAAGTCCCCGGCCTTGATCAGGTCGGCGGCGACCGGCAGCCCGGCGGTCTCCAGCGCGGCCCGGTAGCCGTCGACCCGGGCGCGGCTGCAGATCATCCGCGAGGGCCCACTGATGGCGCCGATGCGCCGGTGCCCGAGTTCGACGAGATGGCGGGTGGCGGCGAGGCCGCCCTGCCAGTTGGTGGCACCGATCGAGGGCACGTCGTCACCGGGATCGCCCGCCGGGTCCATCACCACGAACGGGATGGAGCGGCTGGTCAGCAGCGCGCGCTGGGACTCGTCGAGGCCGGACAGCACGAGGACGACACCGTGCGGGCGGCGCGCGGCGACCTGGTCGGCCCAGGTGCGGCCGGGGGTGAGCCGGCCCGCGCTCTCGGAGAGGACCACGCTCAGACCCTCCTCGCGCGCGACGTTCTCGACGCCCCGGATGACCTCCATCGCCCACGCGCTCTCCAGCTCGTGGAAGACCAGGTCGATGAGGGGTGACCGGCTCGCCTCGGCGCGCCGGCGGCGGTAGCCGTACTCGCGCAGCAGCTCCTCGACACGGGTGCGGGTCGCGGGCGCGACGTCCGCACGGCCGTTGAGCACCTTCGAAACAGTCGGAGCCGAGACGCCGGCCTGCCGGGCGATCTCGGCGAGCGTGGCGGTCTGCGTGGACTGGGACGCACGCGCTCTTGTCTGGATTTCCTCGGGCTTCGCGGGCTTCATGAGCGGGATCGTATCCCTGCACGACCTCTTGACGAACCCTTTCGGCGGCCATACGTTCCCGGAACATTCGAAGTGTCATCCGAAACATTCGTCTTGTCGAACGGCTGAACATTCGCGAAGGGTGCTGTCATGGAGTCGAGTAGAGGTCAGGCCGCCGGTACGAGCACGGGCGCCCGGCCGTTCAGCAGGCGCTGGTTCCTCGGTGCCGGTTCCGCCTCGTTGCTCACCGCGGGACTGGGCACCGGCCTCACCGCCTGCGGCTCCGGCGGCGGAGCGGGCGGCGGGGACGGCAAGACGCTCACCGCGTTCGTCTACGGCGACGACGCGGTGAAGGTCCAGCAGGCGAGCGTCGACCGGTTCAACAAGTCGGCCGCGGCGAAGAAGGCCGGCGGAACCGTCAAGCTGCAGAAGGTCCCGGGCTCCGACTACTCCCCCAAGCTCCGCACGGCGATGGGCTCGCCCAGCGCCCCGGACATCTTCTTCAACTGGGGCGGCGGCTCGATCAAGCCCTACGAGGACGCGGGCAAGCTCGTCGACCTCACCGACATCATCGACGACGACCCGGTGCTCAAGGACGGCTTCCTGCCCTCGGTCCTCTCCGCCGGTGACCTCAAGGGCCGCCACTACGGCATCCCGATGCGCGGCATGCAGCCCGTGATCCTCTTCTACAACAAGGCCGTCTTCGCCGAGCACAAGCTCCAGCCTCCCACCACCTGGGACCAGTTGCTCGACAACAACGCGAAGCTGAAGAAGGCCGGGATCACCCCCTTCGCCCTCGGCGGCTCCGACCTCTGGCCCAACCTGATGTGGCTGGAGTACCTGGTGGACCGGCTCGGCGGCCCCCAGGTCTTCAAGCGCATCCAGGACGGCGACTCTGACGGCTGGGGCAACCCCACCATCCTCAAGGCCGCCGAACTGGTCAGGGAACTCGTCGACGACGGCGCCTTCGGCTCCAAGTTCACCTCGGTGTCCTACGTCAACGGCGGCGCCCCCGCGGTCTTCGCGCGCGGCAAGGCCGCCATGCACCTGATGGGCTCCTGGGAGTACTCGACCCAGCTCGGCAAGTTCCCGGACTTCGCCAAGAGCAACCTCGGCTGGGCCCCCTTCCCGACCGTCGAGGGCGGCACCGGCGATGTCCTCAACGTCGTCGGCAACCCCACCAACTACTGGTCCATCAACGCCCGTACGAAGAACAAGGACCTGGCCGTCGGCTTCCTCAAGGACTGCGCCTCGGAGGCGTACGCGAAGGCCCTGATCGACAACGGCGACGTACCGACCACCTCGAACGCGTCCGCCCTCCTCGCCTCCGCGCCGAACCCCGAGTACGCGAAGTTCCAGTACGACATGGTGCAGAAGGCCCCCGCCTTCACGCTCTCCTGGGACCAGGCGCTCGGCGACGGGCTCGGCACCAGGATGCACACGGAGATAGGCAAGCTGTTCGCCGGCAAGTCCTCGCCGAGCGAGTTCGTGACGGCGTGCAAGGGGCTGAAGTGACCGTCACGGTCGAGAAGGCCCCGGCGGCGCGGAAGGAGCCGGCGCGCCGCACGAGCAGCGCCGGCCGTCCGCACGCCGCCTGGGCCCTTCCCGGTGTCCTGTTCTTCACGTTCTTCGCGGTCGTCCCGATGGCCCTCGCCCTCTACCTCTCCTTCACCAGCTGGGACGGCCTGGGCGACCCGCGGCCGGTCGGCCTCGACAACTGGCAGAAGCTCCTCGACGACCCGCGGATGGCCCAGTCGCTCTGGCTGACCGTCGTCCTGACGGTCGCCAGCTGGGTCTTCCAGACGGTCATCGCCCTGCTGCTCGGCGTCTGGGCGGCGGGCCGGCAGCGCAACCGCGCGATCCTCTCCGCGGTCTTCTTCGTGCCGTTCCTGCTCTCCTCCACCGCCATCGCGATCCTGTTCTACGCCCTGCTCGACCCGAACTTCGGCATCATCCAGGCGGACACCCTGGGCTCGCAGAGCGGCGCGTTCCTCGCGATCGTCTTCGTCGGCGGCTGGCAGTTCATCCCCTTCCACACCCTGATCTACCAGGGCGGGGCCCGTCAGATCCCGGAGGTCCTCTACCAGGCCGCCGCCATCGACGGCGCCGGCCGCTACCGCCAGTTCTTCTCGATCACGCTGCCGCAGCTGCGGCACACGATCACCACGTCCACGGTCCTGATGGTCGTCGGCTCGCTGACGTACTTCGAGACGGTCCTGATCCTCACCAAGGGCGGCCCCGGCACGGACACCGCGATCCTGCCGTACCTGATGTACGAGGCCGGCTTCAAGACGTACGACTTCGGCTACGCGAGCGCCATCGCGTCGTTCCTGGTCATCGCCGCGACGGGCCTCTCACTGGTCCTGGTCCGGCTGACGGGCTTCGGCGCCATGCGCAGCACCCGCGAAGGGATGTGACGGAGTGTCACACGACACGTTGGCGCGCCCCACGAAAACCCGGCAGCCGGACGGGAGCCCGTCCATGGAGTCCCCCCGGCGCCGACGGCACTGGACCCGGCGGCCCAACCCGGTCGCGGGCCTCGGCGCGTTCGTCTGGCTGGTCGTCGTCCTGATCCCGATCTACGCGATGCTGTCGGCGTCCCTGACGGGCGCGGACAAGGCCCTGACGGGCAACCCCCTCAAGCCTCCCACGGACCCGACCCTCGACAACTACAACACCGTCCTCACCAGCGGCTTCGGCCATCTGCTGAGCAACACGGCGATCGTCGCGGTGTCGGTCGTGGGCATCGTCCTGGTGCTGTCCATCCCCCTGGCCTACGTCACCGTCCGCACCCGGGACCGCTGGTCGAACGCCGCGTTCCGCCTGTTCCTCCTGGGCGTGGCGATCCCGGCGCAGGCGGTGGTCGTGCCGTTGTATCTGCTGATCGCGAAACTCGACCTGTACGACACCCTCCTGGCCGTCATCCTGCCGACGGCCGCCTTCGCGATGCCGGTCTCCGTCCTGGTCCTGGTCGGCACCCTGCGAGACGTCTCGGAGGACCTGTACGAGGCGATGGCCCTGGACGGCGCCTCACCGCTGCGGGTCCTCTTCCAGCTGACGATCCCGCTCGCCAAGGGCGGCATCAGCACGGTCGTCATCTTCTCCGCGCTCCAGGCGTGGAACGGCTTCCTCTTCCCGCTGATCTTCACCCAGTCCGACGGCCCACGCGTCCTGACCCTCGGACTCTTCAACTACGTCAGCCAGTTCGGCGTCAACATCCCCGCGCTGCTCGCCTCGGTCGTCCTCTCCGGCATCCCGATCTTCGCCGTGTACCTGGTGGCGCGGCGGGCGCTGGTGGGAGGGCTGATGGGTGTGGGCGGCAAATGAGCGCTCTCCGCATCCCTGACACTCACCGACCCCTGACAGGAGTCGTATGACCACCCCCTGGCGTGACCGCGCCCTGCCCGCCGTCGAGCGGGTCGAGGACCTGCTGTCCCGGATGACCCTCGAAGAGAAGACCGCGCAGCTGTACGGCGTGTGGGTGAAGAACGACGCGAACGGTGAGGACATCGCCCCCGACGAGGCGGGCATGACGGAGTCGTTCGACTTCGACGAGCTGATCACCCGGGGCCTCGGCCAGCTCACCCGCGTCTTCGGCACGGCCCCCCTCGACCCGGCGGAGGGCGCCAAGGTGCTGGCCCGCTTCCAGCGCCGCATCATGGCCGCGAACCGTTTCGGCATCCCGGCCGTCGCCCACGAGGAGTGCCTGGCCGGTTTCACCAGCTGGCGCGCGACGGCGTACCCGGTGCCCCTCGCCTGGGGCGCGACCTTCGACCCCTCGCTCGTCGAGGAGATGGCCCGGAACATCGGCCACGACATGGCGTCGGTCGGTGTCCACCAGGGCCTGTCCCCCGTCCTGGACGTCGTGCGCGACCCGCGCTGGGGACGGGTCGAGGAGACCGTGGGCGAGGACCCGTATCTGGTGGGCACCATCGGCTCGGCGTACGTGCGGGGCCTGGAGTCGGCCGGGATCGTGGCCACGCTGAAGCACTTCGCCGGGTACGCCGCCTCGGTGGGCGCCCGCAACCACGCGCCCGTACGCGCGGGCGTCCGCGAGTTCGCCGACGTGGTCCTGCCGCCGTTCGAGATGGCACTGCGGGAGGGCGGCGCCCGCTCGGTCATGGCCGCGTACACGGAGACGGACGGCGTCCCGGTGTCGGCCGACCGGCGCCTGCTCACCGAACTCCTGCGCGACGACTGGGGCTTCACCGGCACGGTCGTCTCCGACTACTTCGGCATCGGCTTCCTGGAGACCAACCACCGTGTGGCGGGCAGCCGCGCCGAGGCCGCCCATGCCGCGCTGGCCGCCGGCGTCGACGTGGAGCTGCCGAGCCCGCGCTGCTACGGCGAGCCCCTGGTGGAAGCCGTCCGCGCGGGCGAGGTCCCCGAGTCCCTGGTGGACCTCGCCGCCCGCCGCGTCCTGCTCCAGAAGTGCGAACTGGGCCTCCTGGACGAGGACTGGACCCCCGAGCCGGCCACCGCCGCAGCCGACCTGGATCCCCCGCGCAACCGCGCCCTGGCCCGTCGCCTCGCCGAGGAGTCGGTGGTCCTGCTGGACAACCCCGGCGCAGTGCTGCCGCTCGCCCCCGACCTGCGGATCGCGGTCGTGGGCCCCCGCGCCGACGACCCACTGGCCATGCTGGGCTGCTACTCCTTCCCGTCCCACGTCCTGCCCGCCCACCCCGGCACCGCCCTCGGCATCGAGATCCCGACCGTCCTGGAGTCCCTGCGCACGGAACTCCCCGACGCGAAGGTCACGTACGCCGCCGGCAGCACGGTCGACGGCGCCGACACCGGCGGGTTCCCCGAGGCGGTCGCCCGCGCCGCCGAGGCCGACATCTGCGTGGCGGTCCTCGGCGACCGCGCCGCACTCTTCGGCCGGGGCACCTCCGGCGAGGGCTGCGACGCGGAGGACCTCCGGCTGCCGGGCGTCCAGGCGAAGCTGCTGGACGCGCTGGTCGCCACGGGCACGCCGGTGGTCCTGCTCCTCCTGACCGGCCGGCCCTACGCGCTGGGCCGCTGGAACGGCCGGCTGGCGGCCACCGTGCAGGCGTTCTTCCCCGGGGAGGAGGGCGGCCCGTCGGTCGCGGGAGTGCTGTCGGGCCGCATCTCCCCCTCCGGCCGCCTCCCGGTCAGCGTCCCCGACCGCCCCGGCGGCCAGCCGTGGACCTACCTCCAGCCGCCCATGGGCCTCGTCGGCGGCGCGAGCAACATCGACCCGACCCCGCTGTACCCCTTCGGGCACGGCCTCTCGTACACGACGTTCGCGTGGACGGACTTCGAGGAGGAGGGCGCCGCGATCACCACGGACGGCGACACCACGTACGACGTGTCGGTGACCGTCCGCAACACGGGTGAGCGGGCGGGTGCGGAGGTCGTCCAGCTGTACCTGCACGACCCGGTGGCCACGGTGACCCGCCCGGACGTACGCCTGATCGCCTACCGGCGCGTGGAGTTGGAGCCGGGCGCGGCCCAGCGGGTGACCTTCCGCTTCCACCCCGACGTGTCGGCCTTCGCGGACCGCTCGGGACGGCTCGTGGTCGAACCGGGCGCCCTGGAACTGCGGTTGGGGGCGTCGAGCACGGACATCCGCCACCGGGCCGCGCTGACGCTGGAGGGGGCGGTACGGGAGGTCGGCCCGGACCGCCGGCTGCACTGCGGGACGGAGGTCCGGGCCGTGGAGAACTGACGGCGGTCAGTCCGCCTGGGCCGCCGCGTGCACGACGAACGCGGCCCAGGCGGCGGGGCCGAGGCCGAGGTGGGGGCGGGTGGTGTCCTTGGAGTCCCGGATGTGGATGGTGGTGGGGGTGGCGGCGATCTCTATGCAGTTGTCGCCCGCGGTGCCGCTGTAGGTCGACTTGCGCCATTCCAGGGCGACTTCAACGTAGTTGCCGCCCTCGGTACCGCTGTAGCTGGACTTGAACCAGGCCAGTCCGGTGGTGCTCATAGCGCTCCTCTGATCCGCTCCAGCAGGCCCACGGAATCCAGCGGGGTGAGGGCCTGTGCGCGGAGTGTCGCATATCGGCGGTGCAGAACGGCCGCCTCTTTCGCGTCGGCCACCAGCCGCCCGGTCTCCTGCCCTTCGGCATAGGCGAGATGCCGCCCGTCGGGAGTCTCCAGCAGAGCCAGTGGGCCGTCCAGCCCCGCATGCGCCTCGCACTCCAGCGGGACGATCTGGATCTCCACGTTGCGGAGTCGGGCGATTGCCAGCAGGTGATCGAGGAGCCCTCGCAGGACGTCGACGCCGCCCAACCGACGCCGGACGACGTGCTCGTCCATGACAAAGGTGAACGAGGTGTTGGGGCGCTCCCGGAACATTTGCTGCCGCTCCATACGAGCCGCGACCTGCGCTTCCAGTTGCTCGTCCGACAGTGGCGGAAGCCGGTTGCCGAACACCGCCCGCGCGTACTCCTCGGACTGCAACAGCCCCGGCACCAACCGGCACTCGTACGTGGCGAGATAGACGGCTTCCCGCTCCAGCCTCGCCCACGTCCTGAACCACGCCGCCAACCCCGGCTGCCGAGCCATGTGTTGGAACGCCCCCCGAACCGCCCCCGTGCCGCCCGTGGCCTCCTCCGCCAGCTCCACGAAGCGCTGGTCCGCGAGCCGTCGCCCCAGCTCGATGGAGGCGACGGAGTGTCTGGACAAATGGACGAGCGCCCCGAACTCCTCCCGGCTCACCCCCGCATGCTCGCGCAGCGCCCGCACCACCGCCCCGAACGCCCGCATGCTGTCCGACGACTCGGGCTCACCACCCGGCCCCTGCGCCGCCCACTCCACACCGTGCACCATCGACCCAGCGTGACCGCCCGATCACGGTACTGTCCACCGAACAGCCGCGTACTCCCCGTTCCGTACGCGCGGTCGGCGTCCTTACCCCACGCTCACCGAGGCCGGCTATAACAACGCGGTGAACGACGGCATCGAACGGGAGTACCGCAGACGGCGCGTACCACCCGCGTTCCTCACCACACTGGTCGCGGCGGTGCTGGTCTCCGTCGGCGCGCTGCACGCGATGGCGACGCTCGGCCCGTCGGGCTGGAACGCGCTGGCCGTGGCCGCCTGGGTGGCCACGGCGAGCCGAGTGGTGCTGGAGCAGTGGCGGGCGCGGACGTCGGTCACGGCGGACGGGGTCACCGTACGAGGGCCGCTGCGCACCCGCCGCTGGGCGTGGCCGGACATCTACGGCATCCGGGTCGAGGACAACAGGGGCGGCGTCCCCCGCTGGTCGGGGTATCTCTACGCCTCCGACGGGCGCCGGGTCCGCCTCCCTCACCTCGACGAGTACCAGCTGGCCGACCCGATCGCCGAGGTCGCCGATCTGTACGCCACCGCCCTGCGGCTCGGGCTCACCTCGGCCGAGGAGCGACCGGAGGTGGAGGCGCGCATCGAGCGGGGGGCGCGGCGGCGCACGGCCTTGCGGCGGGCGGGTCTCGCGAGCCTGGTCGTCGCGGCCGCCATGCTCGTCCTCGACATGGGGATGGCCTTCACCGACCGGCCGACACACACGGTGCTCCTGGTCGGGGGCGTCCCGCTGCTCTGTCTCGCTCTTCTCTTCCCCGCCCTGGACGGCCTCGGCGAACGCCGGTACCGCCGCCTCACCCGTCCAGCGACTCGAACCGCCACCGATGGACCGCCCGACTGACCAACTCCCGGCCCGGCTCGGGCAGTTCCGGAAGTTCGGCGTCGTAGTCCGCGTCCCACCAGGTGATGACGAGCACCCGGTCCCCGGGCGCGCGCAAGGTCTCGCGCCGCAGTGGCCGTACGGGAAGCTCCTGGGCCCGCGCCCAGGCGAGGAGTTCCCCGCCCCGGCCGTCCGCCGCCCGTGCCTCCCACATCAGCGCGACGGTCACGAGTAGAGGTTCTCCTTGCTCACCTCGTGCACGTGGTCGTGGTGGTGCCCCGGCACGTGCGGTTCGGTCACCGGGAGGGAGGAGTCGGCGGAGAGGTCCCAGCTGGAGGCGGGGCGGTTACGGGCGACCATCTCCGCGCCGAGGGCAGCGACCATCGCGCCGTTGTCCGTGCACAGCTTCGGCCGCGGTACCCGGAGCCGGATCCCCGCCTTCTCGCAGCGCTCCTGCGCCAGTGCCCGCAGCCGGGAGTTGGCGGCCACCCCGCCGCCGATCATCAGATGGTCGACGCCCTCGTCCTTGCACGCGCGCACCGCCTTGCGGGTCAAAACGTCCACGACGGCCTCCTGGAAGGACGCCGACACGTCCCGCACCGGCACCTCCTCGCCGGCCGCCCGCTTCGCCTCGATCCAGCGGGCCACGGCCGTCTTCAGCCCGGAGAAGGAGAAGTCGTAGGCCGGGTCGCGCGGCCCGGTGAGACCGCGCGGGAACGCGATCGCCTGCGGGTCGCCCTCGCGCGCGTACCGGTCGATGACGGGACCGCCCGGGAAGCCCAGGTTCAGCACGCGCGCGATCTTGTCGAACGCCTCGCCCGCCGCGTCGTCGATGGTCGCGCCCATCGGCCGTACGTCCGAGGTGATGTCCGTGGAGAGCAGCAGCGACGAGTGGCCGCCCGACACCAGCAGCGCCATCGTCGGCTCGGGCAGTGCCCCGTGCTCCAGCTGGTCCACGCAGATGTGGGAGGCGAGGTGGTTGACGCCGTAGAGCGGCTTGCCGAGCGCGTACGCGTACGCCTTGGCCGCCGAGACGCCCACCAGCAGGGCGCCCGCGAGGCCCGGCCCGGCGGTGACGGCGATGCCGTCGAGGTCCTTCGGGCTCACGCCCGCTTCCTTCAGCGCGCGGTCGATGGTCGGGACCATCGCCTCCAGGTGCGCGCGGGAGGCGACCTCGGGCACCACCCCGCCGAAGCGGGCGTGCTCGTCGACGCTCGACGCGATCGCGTCGGCCAGCAGGGTCGTGCCGCGCACGACGCCGACGCCGGTCTCGTCGCAGGAGGTCTCGATCCCCAGGACCAGGGGTTCGTCAGCCATGGACCTAGCCATTGATCTCGGTTCCTTGTACGGATGCGGAAGGGTCGTTGAGGCGCATGACGAGGGCGTCCACGTTGCCCGGCTGGTAGTAGCCGCGGCGGAAGCCGATCGCCTCGAAGCCGAAGCGTTCGTAGAGCTTCTGGGCGCGGACGTTGTCGACCCGGCATTCGAGCATCACCTGGGCGCACTCGAAGGAGGTGGCGGCCCGCAGCAGCTCGGTGAGGATCAGCGCGCCGAGGCCGGTGCCCCAGTGTTCGCGGGCGACGGCGATGGTCTGTACGTCGGCGGTGTCCCCGGCGGAGGCCAGGCCCCCGTAGCCGATGATCCGTCCGTCGGCGTCCTCGGCGACGTAGTACCGCCGGGTCGCGTGGGGTCCGCGCGCGTGGGCGAGGTCCGACCAGAACATGCCGCGGGACCAGGCGTCCTCCGGGAAGAGGTCCTTCTCCAGCTCCAGGACGGGCTCGATGTCCCACCAGCGCATCTCGCGCAGCACCGGGGTCGTCACTTGGGGGTGACCACCTTGTAGTTCTTGGGCACCTGGGCGTCGGGCCGGCGCAGGTACAGCGGCCGGGGTGCCTCCAGTTCCCCGCCCGACGCCAGCCGCTCGGCGGCCAGCGCCGCGAGGGCGGCCGCGGAGACGTGCTCGGGCCCGCGGGCGTCCGGGAAGGTGTCGGGGTAGAGGACCGCTCCGGCCCCCACCGCCGGCAGTCCGGCCACGGTCTCGGCGATCTCGGCGGGCCGGTCGACGGCGGGTTCGGTGGTTCTCGTCCGCGCGTCCGCGTACCGCGCCCAGTACACCTCCTTGCGCCGGGCGTCGGTCGCCACCACGAACGGCCCCTCGACCGTGCCCTCGGCGCCGGCCGCGTACGCGAGTCCGTCGAGAGTGCACAGGCCGTGGACGGGGACCCCGAGGGCGAGGCCGAAGGTGTCGGCGGTCATGAGGCCGACGCGCAGCCCGGTGTACGGGCCGGGGCCGATGCCCACGACGATGCCGGTGACGGCGTCGAGGCGGGTGCCCGCCTCGGCGAGAACCCGGTCGACGGCGGGCAGCAGCAGTTCCCCGTGGCGTCGCGCGTCCACCTGACTCGACGCGGCGACGACGTCCGTCCCGTCGTGCAGCGCGACGGTGACGGCGGGGGTGGCGGTATCCAGAGCGAGCAAGAGCACGCAAACAGCCTACGGCGCTTCGGGCCGGGCCACGGCCGACCCGGTACACGTCCCCTCTGCTGCTACCGTCACAGCACAGACGTGCTTCAAAGGCGTACGTGGGTACGAGAGGTGGACTCAGAAGGTGGCCAGTAGCAGCTCGGTATTCGTGGCCGGGCTCACCGCGGCGGCCGTCGCCGCAGTCGGTTTCCTCACCTATCAGGCGTCGGCGCACGTGCCCGACGACCTCGGGAAGCCGTCTCCCTCCAAGTCCTCGGCCCTCCCGAAGTCCAAGACTCCCGGCGAGCGGAAGAAGGACACGGACGAGCTCCTTCCAGAGGGCTCGGGCACCGGCGAACGCGTCGTCTACTCCCTCGACGACGACCGCGTCTGGCTGGTCGGCGCCAACGAGAAGGTCACCCGTACCTTCGAGGTCACCCCCAGCACGGTCGACCCCACCCCCGCGACCTACACGGTCACGTCCCGCTCCGCCGCCGTCACCGGCTCCGACGGCACCCCCATCGAGAACGTCGTCCGGTTCGCCACGGTCGACGGCGTCTCCATCGGCTTCAGCGCGGCGGTGGACGGCTCCACCCCCGAGCCGGACCCCACCACCAAGACGGGCGGCATCCGGGAGTCCCGCAAGGACGGCAAGGCGATGTGGCAGTTCGCGGGCATCGGCACGAAGGTGGTCGTGGTCGAGTAGGCGTTCCACCTGGTCGCCGGGTGCATTCTTGGTCACCGGCCGGGGGATCGCCGGTCTTTTAGTCACCGGCCGGGGGCTCGCCGGTCATTTCAGGGGCGCGGGGAACTGCGCGACCGGCCCCCACCCACCCGCAGCCGCGAACCGACCGGAACCACCCCTCCCGGAGCGAACCTCTAAGCAGCCCTACGGCACCGATCACCCACAGACCCCCGCCCCTCCCCCTTCACCGGCGGAGCGACGGGCGGAGCAGGCGGCGGCGTGGAAACCACCTTCGCCGCCGCACAGGAAGCCAGAAGGTCCCGCATCGACACCCCGCCCGCCCCGGAGGGCACCGGCCTACGTTCCGCTGTCGACATGGACGCCTCCTGATGCCACCGGGCGAACCAAGTTAGGTAGACCTAACCAAGAATTGCTTCCATGTGACCACGCCGAGGACGACCCGCGCAATACTTGCCGACACCCCGTCGGAACCCAGCGCCCCACCACCGCGGAGCGTCACGCGGAGAGCACACCCAGCTCCACGGACTTCCACCGTTCACCCAGTCCGGTGACGGTCACCAGCCGTACCTCGTCCGTGGTGTCCCCGACGGCCCGGTGGATGACGACGCTCAGCCGGTCGTCCGTCAGCTCCTCGACCTTCCCCTCGCCCCACTCCACCACGATCACCGAATCGGGCAGCGAGACGTCGAGATCGAGGTCCTCCATCTCGTCGAGCCCTCCGCCCAGGCGGTACGCGTCGACGTGGACGAGCGGCGGCCCCGCCACCAGCGAGGGATGCACCCGGGCGATGACGAAGGT
This sequence comes from Streptomyces sp. NPDC041108, assembly GCF_055592645.1. Lineage (NCBI taxonomy): Bacteria > Bacillati > Actinomycetota > Actinomycetes > Kitasatosporales > Streptomycetaceae > Streptomyces > Streptomyces sp. NPDC041108. The sequence continues at coordinate 706,719 of NZ_JBVIYK010000003.1, forward strand.
CGGCGAGGTGACCGCACCCCGCACCTCCAGCCCCTCCCCGAGCCCCCGGGTGAGGGTGGTCTTCCCGGCGCCCAACTCCCCGTTGAGCATCACGAGATCGCCCGCGCGCAGGAGCTTGGCCAGGCGACGGCCCAGCTCCAGCATCTGGTCGGGAGAATGAACGGTGATCCGCAGAGACGGCCCGGACTCACCCGGGACGTGCGGTGCTGCTGGCGCTTCCATAACCAGTAACGGTAGCCCCCGCCGGCACGGCCCCCGCCCGGGTGAGAAGGTCCGCGAGCCGGTCGGTCACCACCTCGGGGTGCTCCAGCATCACCAGATGCCCGGCGTCCGGTACGAGCACCAGTTCCGCGTCCGGGAGCAGATCGGCGATCGCCTCGCTGTGCTCGCTCGGCGTGACGAGGTCCTTGACCCCGGCCAGCACGAGCACCGGCAGCTCCGCGAAGGTCGCGAGCGCCTCGGTCTTGTCGTGCTCGGTGAACGCCGGATAGAACTCGGCGACCACGTCGATGGGCGTTCCCTCGATCATCCGTTCGGCGAACCGCGCGACCGCCGGGTCGACGTCCCGCGAGGCGAACGAGTACCGCTTGATGATCCCGGCGAACAGATCGGCGGTCGCCCGCCGCCCCCGCTCCACCAGCGCCGCCTGCTGCCCCAGCGCCTTCAGCACCCCCGGCAGCACCCGCCGCACCGCGTTGACGCCCGCGACCGGCAGCCCGAAGTTGACCTCGCCGAGCCGCCCCGAGGACGTACCGACCAGTGCGACGGCCACGACCCGCTCGCGGATCAGCTCCGGAGAGTGCGCGGCCAGCGCCATGACGGTCATACCGCCCATGGAGTGCCCGACGAGCACGATGGGACCCTCGGGCACGGCCGCGTCGATGACGGCCCGCAGGTCGCGCCCGAGCTGGTCGATGGTGGCCGGCAGACCGTCCCGCGCCTGGGCCACGCCCCGGCCGGAGCGGCCGTGGCTGCGCTGGTCCCAGTGCACGGTCCGCACGACGCCGCGCAGCGCGGCCCGCTGGAAGTGCCAGGAGTCCTGGTTGAGGCAGTAGCCGTGGCTGAAGACCACGGTGACCGGGGCGGGGGTCTTGCGGCCGAAGAGGCGGCGCCTGCGGGGCGAGAGTCCGGCCTCGGGCTCGACGTCGTCGACCTCGTAGTACAGCTCGGTGCCGTCGTCGGCGTACGCCTTGCCGGGGGTGCCCCGCAGCGTCCCGTACGGGCCGGTGGAGTCGAGCGCGAGCTGGGCCTTGCGGCGCATGCCGCGTCCGACGGTGAGCCGCTCTATGGCGACACCCGCCGCCGCGCCGGCCGCGACCACGCCTATCGCCGCCCCCGCGACACCCGCTCTGCGCCAGATGCCGTCGCCGGACGCGGCCGAGGCGGCGGCCGCGCTCGCGACGGCCTCCACCGCCTCCGCGCTGCTCTCGCTCACGTCCCGCTCCTCTTCGCCGACGTCCGGTCCTGCTGTCGATCCCGCTACCGCTGCCGCTGGCGCTCCGCACATCCGTACGGAGTGTCCAGTCCTGTTCGTCTTTCACTTACTCGTGTTCGGGTACCGGCCGCTCATGCCCGTGCCCGGACGTGCCCCGGATCACACTCCGGCTCAGCCGCGCCGGACTCCCGTGATCACATACTCGGGGGCCGCACCCGTGGCCGCACGCGCCCGGTCATTCACCCGTATCGACGTAGACGCGCGGGACCCGGGTTCCGATGCGCGTCACGATCTCGTACGCGATGGTCCCGGCCGCCTGCGCCCAGTCCTCGGCGGTCGGCTCGCCCCGGTCACCGGCCCCGAACAGCACGACCTCGTCCCCGGCGACGGGTTCGTCCCCGCCGAGGTCGACGACGAACTGGTCCATGGCGACCCGGCCCGCGACCGTCCGCCACTTGCCGCCGACGAGGACGGGCCCGGTGCCGGAGGCGTGCCGGGGGACCCCGTCCGCGTAGCCGACGGGGACCAGGCCGAGGGTGGTGGCGCCGGGCGTGACGTAGTGGTGCCCGTAGCTGACGCCGTGGCCGGCGGGGACGTGCTTGACCAGTGCGAGCGAGGCGCTGAGCCGCATGACGGGCCGCAGCCCGAGGTCGGCCGCACTGCCCAGCTCCGGGCTGGGCGAGACGCCGTAGACCGCGATGCCCGTCCGGACGAGGTCGAACCGCGCGTCCGGGAGGGTGAGCGTGGCCGGGGAGTTCGCGATGTGCCGCACCTCGGGGCGGACGCCCTGCTCCTCGGCGTGGGCGACCATGTCGCGGAAGCGGGTGAGCTGGGCCTCGATGGAGGGGTGACCCGGTTCGTCGGCGCAGGCGAAGTGCGACCAGAGTCCGGTGACCTTCACCAGTCCGTCGGCCTCGGCGCGCAGCGCCTCGGCGACGAGCTCCGGCCAGTCGCCGGGCGCGCAGCCGTTGCGCCCGAGCCCGGTGTCGGCCTTGAGCTGCACCCGCGCGCACAGACCGGCGGCGCGGGCGGCGTCGGTGACCTCCCGCAGCGCCCACAGCCCGCTGACCGCGACGTCGACATCGGCCTCGACCGCCTCGCGCCAGGGGCCGCCCGGCGCCCACAGCCAGCACATCAGCCGCCCGGACAGACCCGCCGCCCGCAGCGCGAGCGCCTCCTCCGGCGTGGCCGTCCCGAGCCAGGTCGCGCCCGCCTCGACGGCGGCCCGGGCACACCGCACCGCCCCGTGGCCGTACGCGTCGGACTTGACGACGGCCATCAGTTCGGCACCCGCCGCCCGCGCGCGCAGGGTCCGCACATTGGCCCGCAGGGCATCCAGATCGATCTCGGCACGGGCCCGCAGGGGCGCGCTCCGCAGAGGTGCTGTCTCACTCATGTCAGCCCCAGTGTCTCAGAGCCCCGGAATCCCCTTCGAACGGGCGCGGCCCACGACGTACGAACGACCCCGCCCCCCACCCGCCTCACTTCCCCGGCCGCTTCCCCCACACGAAGACCCGGTCCTTCGTCTTCAGCACCCCCCACAGCGTCCGCGCGTCCGCCAGCCGCAGGTTCACGCACCCCATGGACCCGATCTCCGTGTAGATGGACCCGTACACCGCGTGGAACGCCTGTCCCCCGCTGAAGAACTGGCTGTACGGCATAGGCGTGTTGTAGAGCGTCGACCAGTGGTTCTTGTGCTTCCAGTACACCTTGTGCCACCCGGCACGGGTCGGGTACTGCCTGCGGCCGCTGCGCATCGGCACCGGTCCGAACACCACCTTCTTCCCCTTCTGCACCCACGTGAGCTGCCGCGACAGATCCACGCACGCCACCCGGTACGTGCGCACCGGGCACTTCCCGGCCGCGTTGGGGTTCTTGCGGGCGGCCAGCAGCTGCATCCGCGCCCAGGTCACCGGCCCCGCGAAGCCGATCGCCGGCTTGATGCGCTGCTTGATCTGGAACGCCCGGATCGCCAGACAGTCGGCCCGCGACTGCTTCCCGTCCACCTTCCGCCGCAGATACCGCTCGACCTGCCGCTGATAGGGCCCCGTCAGCTTCGTGCAGGTGACCTCGGCCGCGGCGAACGCCTGGGCCTCGCCGAGCGGCACGTACTCGATGAGGTCGTACGTCCCGGCCGCGGCGTTCCTCGGCTCCACCGCCTCCTCCGCCGCACCGGGCGCGTACACCCGCGGCGGGAGCGCCTGGTCCGGCGTGTCGATCTGCCAGGGCTGGTGCGGGCCGGGCGGCACGCCGGGGACCAGGGGGCCGTCGCCGGGCGGAAGGGCGGACCGGTGCGGTGCGCGGGGGGCCGCGGCGGCGTCGACGGGGAGTGCGGTCACCAGCGCGGGGAACACGGCGAGGCACACGGCCAGGGCCCGGAACCTCGTTCGTGCGCTCGTCATTTGTCGGCTCGTCATGTGATCAGCGATACGTCCCGCACCCGCTCGGGCGAGGTCGCCGCGCGTACGGTCACCCGATATCCGCGTGGGAAGTCACCCGATATGCGGGCTCACCGGACACCACCGGCGTCACGTACAGTCACTCATGGCACACGACAGGTCGCGAACGGTACGACACAGGGGTTGATATGTGCGGAATCGTGGGATACGTCGGCGCACAGTCCGCGCTCGACGTGGTCCTGGCCGGACTGAGGCGGCTGGAGTACCGGGGGTACGACTCCGCGGGCGTGGCGGTCCTCGCCGACGGGGGCCTGGCCGCCGCGAAGAAGGCCGGGAAACTGGTCAACCTGGAGAAGGAGCTGGTCGGCCGCCCGCTGCCGACCGGTTCGACCGGCGTCGGCCACACCCGCTGGGCCACCCACGGCGGCCCCACGGACGCCAACGCCCACCCGCACCTGGACAACGCGGGCCGCGTCGCCGTCGTCCACAACGGCATCATCGAGAACTTCGCCGCGCTGCGCGCCGAACTGGCCGGGCGCGGCCACGAGCTGCTCTCCGAGACGGACACCGAGGTCGTCGCCCACCTGCTCGCCGAGGAGTTCTCCTCGTGCGAGGACCTCGCGGAGGCGATGCGCCTGGTGTGCCGTCGGCTGGAGGGGGCGTTCACGCTGGTCGCGGTGCACGCGGATGTGCCGGACGTGGTCGTGGGCGCCCGCCGGAACTCGCCGCTGGTGGTCGGTGTCGGCGAGGGCGAGGCGTTCCTCGCCTCGGACGTGGCCGCGTTCATCACCCACACCCGCTCGGCGATCGAGCTGGGCCAGGACCAGGTGGTCGAGCTGCGCCGCGACGGCGTCACGGTGACGACGTTCGACGGCCGCCCCGCCGAGGTCCGCTCCTACCACGTCGACTGGGACGCGTCGGCGGCGGAGAAGGGCGGCTACGACTACTTCATGCTCAAGGAGATCGCCGAGCAGCCCAAGGCGGTCGCGGACACCCTCCTCGGCCGTATCGACGCGGCGGGCGCCCTGAGTCTGGACGAGGTCCGCATCCGCGACGCGGAACTGCGCGAGCTGGACAAGGTGGTCATCGTCGCGTGCGGTACGGCCTTCCACGCGGGCCTGATCGCCAAGTACGCCATCGAGCACTGGACGCGGATCCCCTGCGAGGTGGAGCTGGCGAGCGAGTTCCGCTACCGGGACCCGATCCTCGGCCCGCACACCCTGGTCGTCGCCATCTCCCAGTCCGGCGAGACCATGGACACGCTGATGGCCCTGCGGCACGCCCGTGAACAGGGCGCCCGGGTCCTCGCCATCTGCAACACCAACGGCTCGACGATCCCCCGCGAGTCCGACGCGGTCCTCTACACCCACGCGGGCCCCGAGGTGGCCGTCGCCTCCACCAAGGCGTTCCTGACCCAGCTGGTGGCCTGCTACCTCGTCGCCCTCTATCTCGGCCAGGTGCGCGGCACGAAGTGGGGCGACGAGATCCGGGCGGTGGTTCGCGACCTCTCCCGCATCTCCCGCGAGGTGGAGCGGGTCCTGGAGACGATGGAGCCGGTACGGGAGCTGGCGCGCACCCTCGCCGGCAAGGACACGGTCCTGTTCCTGGGCCGGCACGTGGGCTATCCGGTGGCGCTGGAGGGCGCCCTGAAGCTCAAGGAGCTGGCCTACATGCACGCGGAGGGCTTCGCGGCGGGCGAGCTGAAGCACGGACCGATCGCGCTGATCGAGGAGGATCTGCCGGTGGTCGTCGTGGTGCCGTCCCCGGCGGGCCGCTCCCTCCTCCACGACAAGATCGTCTCCAACATCCAGGAGATCCGCGCGCGCGGCGCCCGCACCATCGTCATCGCGGAGGAGGGCGACGAGGCGGTCGTGCCGTACGCCGACCATCTGATCCGCATCCCGGTGACCCCGACCCTGCTGCAGCCCCTGGTCGCCACCGTCCCCCTCCAGGTCTTCGCGTGCGAACTGGCCACGGCCCGGGGCAACGAGGTGGACCAGCCGCGGAACCTGGCGAAGTCCGTGACCGTGGAGTGAGAGCCGCCGCGTCCACCGTAGGGTGCGGATCATGCCCATCATCGGAGTCGGCATCGACGTCGCCGAGATCGACCGTTTCCGCGCCTCGCTGGAGCGCACGCCCAGTCTGGCCGACCGCCTCTTCCTCCCGAGCGAACTGCTGCTGCCCAGCGGCGAACGCCGGGGCGTCGCCTCCCTCGCGGCCCGCTTCGCCGCGAAGGAGGCCCTCGCCAAGGCCCTCGGCGCCCCCAGCGGCCTGCGCTGGACCGACGCGGAGGTCTACGTCGAGCCCTCCGGCCAACCGCGCCTGCGGGTGTCCGGCACGGTCGCGTACCGCGCCTCCGAACTGGGCGTCACGTCCTGGCACATCTCGTTGAGCCACGACGCGGGGGTGGCTTCGGCGGTGGTGATCGCGGAGGGGTGAGGGATACGGGTCGCGGGGCGGCGCCCCCCGCCTTTCAGGGGCGCGGGGCCCGAGGCCCGGGCTTTCAGGGGCGCGGGGAACTGCGCGACCAGACCCCACCGGACCCGCACCCGACAACGCACCGAGGCGCCGACGCACCCCCACCCGCCCCCCACACAAGGCAGACTCATCCCCATGCGCTCAGCCCACCGCGTAGAAACCGTCCGCACAGCCGAACGCACCCTCATGGCCCGCCTCCCCGACGGCGCCCTGATGCAACGCGCGGCCGCGGGCCTGGCCGCCGCCTGCGCCGACGTCCTCCCCCGCCGCGTCTACGGCAGCCGCGTCGTCCTCCTCACCGGCAGCGGCGACAACGGCGGCGACACGCTGTACGCCGGCGCCCGCCTGGCAAGGAGAGGCGCGGGAGTGACCGCCGTACTCCTCACCCCCGACCGCACCCACCCGGCCGCCCTCCGCGCCCTCCTGAGGGCGGGCGGCACCACCGCCGCCCCCAGCGCCGCCGACGCCCTCATCGGCCGCGCCGACCTCGTCCTGGACGGCGTCGTCGGCATCGGCGGCAAGGGCGGCCTCCGCCCCGAAGCCGCCCGTCTCGCCGCCCTCGTGGCCGCCTCCCCCGCCACCGTCGTCGCCGTGGACCTCCCGAGCGGCATCGAGGCGGACACCGGCGAGGTCCACGGCGCAGCCGTCCGCGCCGACCTCACCGTCACCTTCGGCACCCACAAGCCGGGCCTCCTCGTCGACCCGGCCCGCGCGTACGCCGGCTCGGTCCGGCTGATCGACATCGGCCTCGCGGACACCCTGCCGGCCACCCCCGCCCTGGAGTCCCTCCAGCACACCGACGTGGCCGCCCTCCTCCCCCGCCCGTCCCAGGAGAGCGACAAGTACCGCCGAGGGGTCGTGGGCATCGCGGCGGGCTCGGCCCGCTACCCGGGCGCGGCGGTCCTCGCGGTCGCCGGCGCCCTGCGCGGCGGCGCGGGCGCGGTCCGCTACGTCGGCGCGGCCGGCGACGCGGTCCTCGCCCGGTTCCCGGAGACCCTGGTCTCGAACACGGGCCCGAAGAAGGCAGGCCGGGTCCAGGCCTGGGTCGCCGGCCCCGGAGCGGGCGACGACCCGGCCCCCGTCGGCGAGGCGCTCTCCACCGACGTCCCCGTCCTCCTCGACGCCGACGGCCTCCGCCTCGCCGACCGCGAGAGCGTCCGCACCCGCCCGGCCCCGACCCTGCTGACCCCGCACGCGGGCGAGGCCGCGGCCCTGCTCGGCATCACCCGCGAGGAGGTCGAGGCATCCCGCCTCACCGCCGTACGCGACCTGGCCCGCGCCTACGACGCGACCGTCCTCCTCAAGGGCTCCACCACCCTGATCGCGACCCCGGACCCCGACGCCCCGGTCCGCGTCAACGCCACCGGCACGCCCTGGCTCGCCACCGCCGGCAGCGGGGACGTCCTCTCGGGCCTGGCGGGCTCGCTCCTGGCCGCCGGCCTCTGCGCCCTGGACGCGGCGAGCGTGGCCGCGTACCTCCACGGCCTGGCGGGCCGCTACGCCGCCGACGGCGCCCCGGCGGGAGCCCACGACGTGGCGGAGTCGATCCCGGCGGCCTGGCGGGACATCACGGCCTGACGCTCACCGCCGGCCCACGCCACGACCGGCCCCACCGCTCAACTCCCCTCCTCGATCCGCTCGATCGCCTCCCGCACCATCCCCAGATACTCGGCCTCCTCGCACCGGGGTTTGCTCCCCATCCGGTACATGTCCATCACGTCGGAGAGGCACTCGCCCAGATCCTCCTCCGGCAGATCCGCCGAGAGCTCGCTGCACACCTGCCCGGCCAGCTCCGCGTCACCGCGCGTAGCCTCCCGCCGAACAGCGTCCCGTACACGCGGAGGTACACCAAAAGGCATCAGACAACCCCAATTCCCCCGAGCCCACAGCCCAGGGTCGGCCGGGAGGCGGCTCCCTCCCGGCCGCCCGGACGCTAGCCCCACCCCCACCCCAGGTCCATACCTTCGTCACATTTCACCCACAGTGAGGTGCGGATGCACTACCGTGCCCCCGGCGTGACGGACCCCACCCCGTCACCCCGTTCAAACTCCGTTAACAATGGACTGTGATCTCACCGGTCTCCTCGTTGCCGCGGAGCGCCCACCGGCCCAGGCCGGAGGCGACTCCCTACGTCGACCTCACCCGAGCCGAGTGGAGCGCGCTGCGCGAAAAGACGCCGCTCCCACTCAACGCCGAGGAGGTCGAGAAGCTGCGCGGCCTGGGCGATGTCATCGACCTCGACGAGGTCCGGGACATCTATCTGCCGCTGTCCCGGCTCCTCAACCTCTACATCGGCGCCACCGACGGCCTGCGCGGCGCCCTCAACACCTTCCTGGGCGAGCAGGGCTCCCAGTCGGGCACCCCGTTCGTCATAGGCGTCGCCGGCTCCGTGGCCGTCGGCAAGTCCACCGTCGCCCGCCTCCTCCAGGCCCTCCTCGCCCGCTGGCCCGAGCACCCGCACGTGGAACTGGTCACCACCGACGGCTTCCTGCTCCCCATGAAGGACCTCCAGGAACGCGGCCTGGTCTCCCGCAAGGGCTTCCCCGAGTCCTACGACCGCCGGGCCCTGACCCGTTTCGTCGCCGACATCAAGGCCGGCAAGGACGAGGTGACGGCCCCCGTCTACTCCCACCTCATCTACGACATCGTCCCCGACCAGCGGCTCACGGTCCGCCGCCCCGACATCCTCATCGTCGAGGGCCTCAACGTCCTGCAGCCCGCCCTCCCCGGCAGCGACGGCCGCACCCGCGTCGGCCTCGCCGACTACTTCGACTTCAGCGTGTACGTCGACGCGGGCGCCGACGACATCGAGCGCTGGTACCTCAACCGCTTCAAGAAGCTCCGCCAGACCGCCTTCCAGAAGCCCGACTCGTACTTCCGCAAGTACACCCAGGTCTCCGAGGACGACGCCCTCGACTACGCCCGCACCCTCTGGCGCACCATCAACAAGCCCAACCTGGTCGAGAACATCGCCCCCACCCGGGGCCGCGCCACCCTCATCATCCGCAAGGGCGCCGACCACAAGGTGCGCCGCCTCAGCCTGCGCAAGCTGTAGCTCCACCGGTCCGGCTACCCTGCGGGCATGCTGCATCTGCGCCTGATCACCCCGTCCGACCGGACCGACGAGGTGATACGCCTGATCGAGGACACGGTCGGCACCACCCATCTCGTCGTCATGACGGGCGCCGCCCGCGACCCCGCCGGAGACGTCGTGATGTGCGACGTGGCGCGCGAGGCGGGCGACGAACTGATCGGCGCGCTGAGGGCGTTGGGCCTCGACAGGACCGGCTCCATCGCCGTGGAGAACATCGACCTGTCGCTCTCCGAGCGGGCCGACAGCGCCGAGAAGGACGCGCCCGGCGAGGGCGCCGACGCGGTCCTGTGGGAGCACCTGACGGACGCGACCAGCGAGGAGTCGACGCTCTCCGTCACCTACGTCGCCTTCCTCGTCCTCGCCACGATGATCGCGGCCTGCGGCGTGGTCCTCGACAACGCGATCCTGATCGTGGGCGCGATGGCGGTCGGCCCCGAGTTCGGCCCGCTGGCCGGCATCAGCACGTCCATCGTGCAACGCCACCCGCGCCTCGCCCTGCGCTCCCTGATCGCGCTCCTCGTGGGCTTCGCGGCGGCCATGGCGGTGACGGTCGCCTTCAGCCTCTTCATGGACGCGCTCGGCTACTTCACCGAGGCCAAGCTGGAGGCCGACCGCCCCAACACGGCCTTCGTCTACGCCCCCGACGCCTTCTCCTTCATCGTGGCGGTCCTGGCCGGCATCGCCGGCACCCTCTCCCTCACCTCGGCGAAGTCGGGCGCCCTGGTGGGCGTGGCCATCTCGGTCACGACGGTCCCGGCGGCGGCGAACGCCGCGGTGGCCCTGGCCTACGGCGACATGAAGCAGACGGTCGGCTCGACGGAGCAACTGCTCCTGAACCTCCTGGGCATCGTCCTCGCAGGCACCCTCACCCTGCTGCTCCAGAAGTGGCTGTGGTCAAGACAACGCACCACCTCATGACCGGGAGCGGCGGCGCGAAGGGCTGAACCGCAGGGGGGCAGCCCGCGCTCTCCACCGGCACGGGGATCCGGCACGGGGATCCGGCACAGGGATCCGGCACGCGGGCCTGAAGTGCAGGGGCGCAGCCCCGCACTTCAGGGGCGCGGGGAACTGCGCGACCAGCCCCCACGCACCCGCGGCCCGCCGCTCCCGGAACCCCACGCCCCTACCCGGAACGCACCAGCCCGCGGGACGCACGCCCCCCGGACCACACAGAACCCGGCACCTACCCGAGCGCCGACTTCACCACATCGGCCAACCGCCCCGCCACGGCCCGCGCCTGCTCGATGTCCGCGGCCTCCACCATCACCCGGACCAGCGGCTCCGTCCCCGACGGCCGCAGCAACACCCGCCCGGTGGACCCCAGTTCCCCCTCCGCCTCGGCCACGGCCGCGGCCAGCTCCGCCGACGTCGCCACCCGCGACCGGTCCACGTCCGGCACATTGACGAGCACCTGCGGCAGCCGCTCCATCACACCGGCGAGCTCCCGCAACGTACGCCCGGTCTGCGCGACCCGGGCCGCCAGCAGCAACCCCGTCAGCGTGCCGTCACCCGTCGTCGCGTGGTCGGAGATGATCACGTGCCCGGACTGCTCGCCCCCGAGCGCGTACCCGTGCTCCTTCATCTCCTCCAGCACATAACGGTCCCCGACCGCGGCCTGCACGAGCCGCAGCCCCTCCCGCTCCAGCGCCAGCTTGAAGCCGAGGTTGGACATCACGGTCGCCACCACGGTGTCCGAGCGGAGCTCCCCCCGCTCCCGCATGGCCAGCGCCAGCACCGCGAGGATCTGGTCCCCGTCGACCTCGTCGCCCTGGTGGTCCACCGCGAGGCACCGGTCCGCGTCCCCGTCGTGCGCGATACCGAGATGCGCCCCGTGCTCGACGACCGCGGCCCGCAGCTTCCCGAGGTGCGTCGACCCGCACCCGTCGTTGATGTTGAGCCCGTCCGGCTCGGCCCCGATGGTGACGATCTCGGCACCGGCCCGGGTGAACACCTCCGGCGAGACCCCGGCGGCGGCGCCGTGCGCCTCGTCGAGGACGATCTTCAGCCCTTCCAGGCGGTTGGGGAGCGCGGCCAGCAGATGCGTGACGTACCGCTCGAAGCCCTCGTCGTACGACCGGACGCGTCCGACACCCGCGCCCGTCGGCCGGTCCCAGGGCGCCCCGGTGCGGTGCTCCTCGTACACGCCCTCGATGCGGTTCTCCAGATCATCGGCGAGCTTGTGGCCGCCGCGGGCGAAGAACTTGATGCCGTTGTCGGGCATGGCGTTGTGGCTGGCGGAGAGCATCACGCCGAGGTCGGCGCCCAGCTCCCCGGTGAGGAAGGCCACGGCGGGCGTGGGCAGCACACCGACGCGCAGCACGTCGACGCCCGCGCTGGCGAGGCCGGCCACGACGGCCGCCTCCAGGAACTCTCCGGACGCCCGCGGATCCCGCCCGACCACCGCCACCGGCTTGTGGCCCTCGAACGTTCCCGCCTCGGCGAGTACGTGTGCCGCCGCGACGGAGAGTCCGAGCGCGAGCTCGGCCGTCAGATCCGCGTTGGCGACACCGCGCACGCCGTCCGTGCCGAAGAGTCGTCCCACAGTGGTGTCCTCCGAATTGCTGAGAATGTGCGGCTCGTACCGGGTGTCCACCGAGTGTCCCCCTCGTCCCGGGACCCAGTACATCCCCTGAGACTGTCCTCCCCCTTTCGGGGTTGTACCGACAGTCTGCGTGTAAGTCTGCGATGAACCGTCGACCCTGCTACGCAAACCGCCCCGGCGGCACAGGAGTGTGCCACCGGGGCGAAGCGAGCGGTGCGGCGAAGCGCCGGGATCTAGCGCTTGCTGTACTGCGGAGCCTTACGGGCCTTCTTCAGACCGGCCTTCTTGCGCTCGACCGCACGGTCGTCGCGGCGGAGGAAGCCGGCCTTCTTGAGGGCGCCGCGGTTGTTGTCGACGTCGGCCTCGTTCAGCGCGCGGGCGACACCGAGACGGAGCGCACCGGCCTGGCCGGAGACACCGCCACCGGCGATACGGGCGATGACGTCGTAACGGCCTTCGAGCTCCAGCACCTTGAAGGGCTCGTTGACTTCCTGCTGGTGCACCTTGTTGGGGAAGTAGTCCTCAAGGGTGCGACCGTTGATCTTCCACTTGCCGGAGCCCGGGACGATCCGGACGCGGGCGATGGCGTTCTTGCGACGGCCCAGGCCGGCGGCCGGCTGCGGGTCGCCGAAGCGGGACGCCATGGACTCGGACGTGTACTCGCCCTCGACGGGGACGTCCGACTCCGTGGTGTAGCTCTCGATGTCGACGAGCTCAGTCTCTTCGACCGGCTGCTCGGTGGTGGTCTCGGCCACGATTCTCCTCAGATTTCTTTTCTGTTTGGGGTGTGGCCGGAACTACTGCGCGACCTGGGTGATCTCGAACGGCACCGGCTGCTGGGCAGCGTGCGGGTGCTGGTCCCCCGAGTAGACCTTCAGCTTGCTGATCATCTGACGGCCCAGGGTGTTCTTGGGGATCATGCCCTTGATGGCCTTCTCGACGGCCTTCTCGGGGTTCTTCGCCAGCAGCTCGTCGTAACGGACGGAGCGCAGACCACCCGGGTAGCCGGAGTGGCGGTACGCCAGCTTCTGGGTCTTCTTGTTGCCGGACAGGTGAACCTTGTCGGCGTTGATGATGATGACGAAGTCGCCCATGTCCATGTGCGGGGCATAGGTCGGCTTGTGCTTGCCGCGGAGGAGGTTCGCAGCAGTGGTAGCCAGACGGCCCAGGACGATGTCCTGAGCGTCGATGACGTGCCACTGGCGAGTCACATCGCCGGGCTTAGGGCTGTACGTACGCACTTCGCAGCCTTCTTCTTCAGTGGATGGGTGCTGACACATGGCATCACTGAAGCGATCGTGCAGCTGGGGACGACAGTGCCGGGAACGCTGCCCGTATGCCGCCCACTGGTAACTGCTCCAGGGAACCTACGTAAGGACTTCTCGCCTGAGAGCGACCAAGCCAATACGCATAACAAGCGGCAAGACTACTCGCGCTGCCCCGGACGGGTCAAAACGGCCCCCGGCCACGCCCCGGATCACCGGTGGGACAAGGCCTCACCCATAACTGGGTGAGGCATGCCTTCGCCCGTCTAAACTGCGGCCCATGAGCTTTGGGCAGGGGGGGTCTCAGTGGAGCCCCGGGGGTTCCCACAATCCGTGGGACAATCAGTGGGGTTCCACCAGTAACCGGACCCCGGACTGGGCGTCACTCGCCGAGCAGTCCGAAACACGCAACAGGCGCCGCAGACTCCTGCTGATCGTCGGCGGCGCCCTCGCCACGGTCGGCATAGGCGTCGCCGTGGCCGTCGCCGTCGTCAACACCGACGGCGGCAACACCACGGCGAACGGCCCGAACAGCCTGCCGACCGCGGGGGACATCCCGAGCGCCAGCGCGAAGACCGACCCGTCCTTCGCGCCGACCTCCGCCCCGCCGCCGCTGGACCCGAAGGAGTTCATCTCCAGCTCGGGCAAGGACAAGGCGCCGATCAGCCCGAACATCCTCTTCCCGGGCTCCCAGCTGACCAAGCGCGACGACGTCGTCTACCGCAAGGGCGCCACGGCCTCGACGACGAACTGCGCCTCGGCCGTCCAGGGAACCCTGGGCACCCTCCTGACCGGCAACGACTGCACCCGCTTCATGCGCGTGACCTACTTCCGGGAGAAGATCGCGGTCACGATCGGCGTCGCCCTGTTCGACACCGAGGCCAAGGCCACCAAGGTCAAGGACGACTGGGACAAGAAGAGCACCATCGTCTCCCTCCCCGGCGACGGCGTCCCCACCTTCTGCCGGACGACGTTCTGCCGGACGACCGCCAACTCCTACGGCCGCTACGCCTACTTCACCCTCTCCGGCTTCACCGACGGCAAGGACGTCACGGAGAAGGACAAGGCGGTCTTCATCGCCGGAGACGACCTCAGCAGGTCCACCTTCGAGCAGATCCGCCGCCGGGGCGAGACCCAGGCGGCCGCCGCGGCCGAGGGGCAGTAGCCCCGCGCGAAGCCGCCCCGGGGTCAGCAGCAGCCGGCCCCGGGCGCCCCGGGCAGGGTCCGCCGGTTCCGCGCCTCCCTGCTGCGCGCGGCCAGCAGCTCGTCCGCCGGGTAGCCGACCTCCTCCAGCGTCAGCCCGTGCGGCCGTACGACATGCACGGCGGAGTCCCGCACCCCCGCGGCCAGCACTTTCCCCGGCCAGTCGGCCCCCCGGTGCCCGTCCCCCACGAACAGCAGCGCCCCGATCAGCGAGCGCACCATGTTGTGGCAGAAGGCGTCGGCCCGCACGGTCGCGGTGATGATCCCGTCGTCCCCCCGCACCAGGCTCAGCCGCTGGAGCGTACGGATGGTGGTGGCTCCCTCGCGCCGCTTGCAGTAGGCGGCGAAGTCGTGTTCGCCCAGCAGCAGCCGGGCCGCCTCGTTCATGGCGTCCACGTCGAGCGGCCAGTCGTGCCACAGCACGTGGCCGCGCAGCAACGGATCGACACCACCGGGGTTGTCGGTGACCCGGTAGGCGTACCGTCGCCAGATCGCCGAGAACCGCGCGTTGAAGCCGCTGGGAGCCTCCCTGAGGGCCCAGACCCGCACATCCCTCGGCAGCCGCCCCGCGAGCCGCTTCAGCAGCTTCTCGTGGTGTTCACGCCAGACCCCCTCCGGCAGGTCCACGTGCGCCACCTGCCCGCGCGCGTGCACCCCGGCATCGGTCCGCCCGGCCACGGTCAGCTCGTACGTCTCCCCGGACCGCGTCACGGTCCGCAGCGCGTCCTCGATCTCCCCCTGGACGGTCCGCCGCCCCCCGGCCTGCTTGGCCCACCCGGAGAACTCGCTCCCGTCGTACGACAGGTCCAGCCGGACGCGGACATGACCGGGCGCCGCTTCATCACTCACGTACAGATCCTCTCAGGTACAAAAAAGCGGGCCCGCTCCTGTGAAAGGAACGGGCCCGCTCAGACGCGCCCCCTCAGGGGCGCGGGGAACCGCGTGAACAACCACGGCGAACCCGCGGCCGAGAACGCGGCCCCCCGCAGAACGCTTACGCGTCCTTCGACTCCTCAGCGGCCTCGTCGGCGGCGTCGGCCTTGGTGGTGTCCACCTTGGCCTCGGCGGCCGGCGCCTCGGCGTCCTTCGCGGCACGCTTGGTGGCGGCCTCGGCCTCACCGGTGGCCTGCTGCGCGACCGTCAGCGCCTCGACCAGCTCGATGACAGCCATGGGCGCGTTGTCGCCACGGCGGTTACCGATCTTGGTGATACGGGTGTAGCCACCCGGACGGTTCTCGTACCGCGGGCCGATCTCGGTGAAGAGCGTGTGCACGACGCTCTTGTCCGTGATGACCTGGAGCACCTGGCGGCGGTTGTGAAGGTCGCCCTTCTTCGCCTTGGTGACCAGACGCTCGGCGTACGGCCGCAGACGGCGGGCCTTCGCCTCGGTGGTGGTGATGCGGCCGTGCTCGAAGAGGCTCTTCGCGAGGTTCGCGAGGAGCAGCTTCTCGTGCGCGGCGCTGCCGCCCAGACGGGCACCCTTGGTGGGCTTCGGCATGGTGTTTCTCCTAGGTGTCTGCCCCGGCCGTATCAGGTACCGGGGTCAGTATCCGAGCAGGCGGTCGCCTGTCGGAGATCCGGGAGCAGCCCCGAAGGGGCGCTCCCGGAAGGGGCGCGGGGAACTGCGCGACAAGCCACAGCGCACCCGCACCCGAGAACGGACCGTATGGCCCGAGCCCTTAGTACTGCTCGGTCTCCACGAAGCCCGCATCCGCGTCGTCGTCCGCGCCGAACGCGTCCGCGGCGGCGGTCGGGTCGAACCCGGGAGGCGAGTCCTTGAGCGCCAGGCCCATGCCCGCCAGCTTCGCCTTGACCTCGTCGATCGACTTCGCACCGAAGTTGCGGATGTCGAGCAGGTCGGCCTCGGAGCGCGCGACCAGCTCACCCACGGAGTGGATGCCCTCACGCTTGAGGCAGTTGTACGACCGAACGGTGAGCTCCAGCTCCTCGATCGGCAGCGCCAGATCGGCGGCGAGCGCGGCGTCCGTCGGGGACGGACCCATGTCGATGCCCTCGGCGTCGATGTTCAGCTCACGGGCCAGACCGAACAGCTCGACCAGGGTCTTACCGGCCGACGCCATGGCGTCACGCGGACGCATGGCCTGCTTGGTCTCGACGTCGACGATCAGCTTGTCGAAGTCGGTGCGCTGCTCGACACGCGTGGCCTCGACCTTGTACGTGACCTTGAGAACCGGCGAGTAGATGGAGTCGACCGGGATACGGCCGATCTCCTGGCCCACCTGCTTGTTCTGCACGGCGGAGACGTAACCGCGGCCGCGCTCGACCGTCAGCTCCATCTCCAGCTTGCCCTTGCCGTTGAGCGTGGCGAGGACGAGGTCGGGGTTGTGCACCTCGACACCGGCCGGGGGCGCGATGTCGGCGGCGGTGACCAGACCCGGGCCCTGCTTGCGCAGGTACATCACGACCGGCTCGTCGTGCTCCGAGGAGACGACCAGCTGCTTGATGTTGAGGATCAGGTCGGTGACGTCCTCCTTGACGCCCGGCACGGTGGTGAACTCGTGCAGGACACCGTCGATCCGGATGCTGGTGACAGCCGCACCGGGGATCGACGACAGGAGCGTACGGCGGAGGCTGTTGCCGAGGGTGTAACCGAAGCCCGGCTCCAGCGGCTCGATCACGAACCGGGAGCGGAATTCGTCGACGACCTCTTCGGTCAACGAGGGACGCTGAGCGATCAGCATGTGGTGATCCTTCTGTCAGGGGCGCCCGCTATTTGACGCCCTGATGTGTAACAAGGGTACGGGCGATACGACTCACAAGAGCCGTACCGCCCGAAAAGCCCTGAGAAGCGAGGTCAGACGCGACGACGCTTCGGCGGACGGCAGCCGTTGTGCGGGGTGGGCGTGACGTCCTGGATGGAGCCGACCTCGAGACCGGTCGCCTGCAGCGAACGGATGGCCGTCTCACGACCCGAACCCGGGCCCTTGACGAACACGTCGACCTTGCGCATGCCGTGCTCCTGCGCGCGACGGGCGGCCGACTCGGCGGCCATCTGCGCGGCGAACGGCGTGGACTTCCGGGAGCCCTTGAAGCCGACGTGGCCGGCGGAGGCCCAGGAGATCACGTTGCCCGAGGGGTCCGTGATGGAGACGATCGTGTTGTTGAACGTGCTCTTGATGTGCGCGTGGCCATGAGCGACGTTCTTCTTTTCCTTGCGGCGCACCTTCTTGGCAGCGCCCTGACGACCCTTGGGGGGCATCTACAAACTCCTACGGGGAGGTGGTCGGTCCTACAGCGAAGACCGCTGATGAAGCGTTGTCCGCTGAGGACTACTTCTTGCCCGGCTTCTTCTTACCGGCGATGGCGCGACGCGGGCCCTTGCGGGTGCGGGCGTTGGTGCTGGTGCGCTGACCGCGGACGGGCAGACCACGACGGTGACGGAGACCCTGGTAGCAGCCGATCTCCACCTTGCGGCGGATGTCGGCCTGGACCTCGCGACGGAGGTCACCCTCGGTCTTGATGTTGTTGTCCACGTACTCGCGGATCGCGACGAGCTGCTCCTCGGAGAGGTCGCGAACGCGGGTGTTCGGGTCGACGCCGGTCGCTGCCAGCGTCTCCTGGGAGAGGGTCCGGCCGATGCCGAACACGTAGGTGAGGGCGACCTCCACACGCTTGTCGCGCGGGATGTCAACACCGGAAACGCGTGCCATTCAATGGCTCCTGGTGATTGTCGGAGGTCTTCCACAGAACCGGGCCCCCGGCCGCCGGCCTCCTCTTGTAGCGGAGGAGTAGGTACGGCACGGGTCCCCGGCCTCCGAGCCGGGGGTGTCAGACGCTCAGCGCGTCTGGGTCCTGCGTATGAACATATTCAGCTTGCGTCGCGCGAATCCCTGCGAATCGAGCAGAGGGTTCGGTCGTGCGTCAGCCCTGGCGCTGCTTGTGGCGCGGGTTCTCGCAGATGACCATGACCCGACCGTGACGGCGGATCACCCTGCACTTGTCGCAGATCTTCTTGACGCTCGGCTTGACCTTCATGGGGTGAGGTTCTCCGGGTCAGTGCCACCACCCGCGACCCGGAGACCGGGGCACGGAGAGCGGGGGCAAGATCTACTTGTAGCGGTAGACGATCCGGCCACGCGTCAGGTCGTACGGAGACAACTCCACCACGACCCGGTCGTCAGGGAGGATACGGATGTAGTGCATACGCATCTTGCCGCTGATGTGTGCCAGGACCTGGTGGCCGTTCTGGAGCTCGACCTTGAACATGGCGTTCGGAAGAGACTCGACGACAGTGCCCTCGATCTCGATGGCACCTTGCTTCTTGGCCACGCTTCGCCCTTCGAATCGACTACCTTGATCGACTCGGCGTAACCGCATGAGGACACACGGAAACACGAGAGCCGACGAGTCAGTCTACGCCAGGGCCTCCAGAAACACGAATTCGGTATGCATGCCCAAGGCCGGTGATCCTTACGCCGGCTCCGCGGAAGCGTCTGGCGACGGCCACGGCAGGCCGCGGGAGGCCACGGCCCCCGGGCGGACGGACGGGCGGACGGACCCGGCAGGCGGACGGACTCAGCCCAGCGGGTCGGGAGCCGCGACGATCCCGTACTCCGCCAGCTTGGCCCTGCCCCCGTCGGGCGCGGTCAGCACCAGCGGGCCGGCCTCGGTCAGCGCGACCGAGTGCTCCCAGTGCGAGGACCACGTTCCGTCCGTGCTCACCACGGTCCAGTCGTCCGAGAGGACCTCGGTCTTCGGGGTGCCCAGGGACACCATCGGCTCGATCGCCAGGCAGAACCCGGGGACGAGCTTCGGCCCCTTCCCGCGCCGCCGCTCGACGTAGTTCAGCAGATGCGGGTCCATGTGCATCTCGGTGCCGATGCCGTGGCCGCCGTAGTCCTCGACGATGCCGTACTTGCCGCCGCCCGGCTTCGGCTGCCGGCGGATGTACGTCTCGATGGCCCGGGAGACGTCCACCAGCCGGTTGCCCACCTTCATGGCGGCGATCCCGGCCCACATGGACTCCTCGGTCACCCGGGACAGCTCGATCAGCTCCGGGGCGTGACCGGATCCCACGAAGGCGGTGTAGGCCGCGTCCCCGTGCCAGCCGTCGACGATCGCACCGCAGTCGACGGAGATGATGTCGCCGTCCTTCAGGACGACCTCGTCGCTCGGGATCCCGTGGACCACGACCTCGTTCACCGAGGTGCAGATCGTCGCCGGGAAGCCGCCGTACCCGAGGAAGTTCGACTTGGCGCCGTGCTCCGCGAGCACCTTGCGGGCCACCTCGTCGAGATCCTTCGTGGAGGCACCCGGCACAGCGGCCTCACGGGTGGCCGCGTGGATGGCTGCGACGACCAGCCCCGCCTCGCGCATCTTGGCGATCTGCTCGGGGCTCTTGATCTGCACCATGGGGGCCTGCGCTCTCCGTCTTCCGCGAATGTCGAACTCTGGGTCGTGCCTACACAACAGTACGGCCGCGACGCCCCTCACGGGCACCGCGGCCGACGTACCGACCGACGACCTACTGGCCGTCGTCCTCGCGCTTGAGCGCTTCCATGGCGCGCTGGGTGACGTCCTCCACCGGGCCGAGCGCCGTGATCGTCACCACGAGGCCCTGGGCCTTGTAGTAGTCGATGATCGGCTCGGTCTGGGTGTGGTAGACCTCCAGCCGCTTGCGGACGGTCTCCTCGGAGTCGTCGTCCCGCTGGTACAGCTCGCCGCCGCAGGCGTCGCAGACGCCGTCCTGCTTCGGCTTCTTGTACGTGACGTGGAAGACGTGGGCGGAGTCGTTCCGGCAGATGCGCCGGCCGGCGATCCGCTTGACGACCTCCTCCTCGGGGACCTCCAGGTCCAGCACCGCGTCCAGGTTCATGGACTCGTCCTGGAGCGTCACGTCGAGCGCCTCGGCCTGCGAGACGTTGCGCGGGAAGCCGTCGAGCAGGAAGCCGTTCACGGCGTCCGGCTGCTCCATCCGGTCCTTCGCCATGGCGATGGTGACCTCGTCCGGCACCAGCTCGCCCTTGTCCATGTAGGACTTCGCGAGCTTGCCGAGCTCCGTCTGCTTGCTGATGTTGGCCCGGAACAGGTCGCCCGTGGAGATGTGCGGGATCGACAGGTTCCTGGCCAGGAACGCGGCCTGCGTTCCCTTACCCGCACCCGGCGGCCCGACGAGGACGATTCGCATCAGCGGAGGAACCCTTCGTAATTGCGCTGCTGGAGCTGGCTCTCGATCTGCTTCACGGTCTCCAGACCCACACCCACGATGATCAGGATGCTGGTACCGCCGAACGGGAAGTTCTGGTTTGCCCCGAGGGGTGCCAACGCCATTGTCGGCACGAGAGCGATCAGACCCAGGTACAGCGAACCCGGCCAGGTGATCCGGTTGAGTACGTAGCTCAGGTACTCAGCGGTCGGTCGGCCAGCCCGGATGCCCGGGATGAAGCCACCATACTTCTTCATGTTGTCCGCGACTTCCTCGGGGTTGAACGAGATGGCCACGTAGAAGAAGGCGAAGAAGATGATGAGGAAGAAGTAGACCGTGATGTGCGCCGGAGCGGCGGTGTCCGCGAGGTTCTTCGTGATCCAGGTCGCCCAGCCCGCGGTCGAGTTGGAGAACTGCACCACGAGCGCGGGGATGTAGAGCAGCGACGAGGCGAAGATCACAGGGATGATGCCCGCCTGGTTGACCTTCAGCGGAATGTACGTCGACGTGCCGCCGTAGGAGCGACGGCCGATCATGCGCTTCGCGTACTGGACCGGGACCCGGCGCTGGGCCTGCTCGACGAAGACCACCAGCGCGACCATGACCAGGCCGACGGCGATGACGATGCCGAACTCGATCCAGCCGCCCGCCAGGTCGCCCTGCTGCTTGATGGCCCAGAGCGCGGACGGGAAGGTGGCGGCGATCGAGATGAACATCAGGATCGACATGCCGTTGCCGATGCCGCGGTCGGTGATCAGCTCACCGAGCCACATGACGACGGCCGTACCGGCGGTCATGGTGACGACCATGACCAGGGTGGTGAAGATCGAGTCGTCGGGAACGATGGAGTTGGCCTGCGGGCACTGACTGAACAGGGCGCCGCTGCGGGCGGTGGCCACGAGGCCGGTGCCCTGGAGGACGGCGAGGGCGACCGTCAGGTAACGCGTGTACTGCGTGATCTTCGCCGTACCGGCCTGCCCCTCCTTCTTCAGGGCTTCCAGACGCGGGATCACCACGGTCAGCAGCTGCAGAATGATGCTCGCCGTGATGTACGGCATGATGCCGAGCGCGAAGATCGTGATCTGCAGCAGCGCGCCACCGCTGAACATGTTGACCAGCCCGAAGAGACCGGAGTTGCTCTTGGTCTGGTCGATGCAGAACTGGACGGCGGAGTAGTCGACACCCGGGATCGGGATGTGCGTGCCGATCCGGTAGATCACGATGATGCCGAGCGTGAAGAGCAGCTTCTTGCGCAGGTCGGGCGTCTTGAACGCCCGGGCGAACGCGGTGAGCACGGTGCCTCCTGCGACCCCCGCGCTACTGCGTCAAGGGTGACGGTTTTGAGATTCTGATGAGGACGACTTACGTAACGTTTAACTGCCGCGGCGAGTGCCCCGTGAAGGGCCCCCTGTGAAAACGGACAGTGCAGGCCACCTTACCGGCGGGACTGCCTCCCTAGGAACGACCAACCGGGGATACCCCATTTGTGGGGTATCCCCGGTCGGGATCGCTCAAGTCATCGAGACGCCTGATGTGTTCAGACGAGCTCGGTGACGGTACCGCCGGCGGCGGTGATCTTCTCCTTGGCGGAGCCGGAGACGGCGTCGACCGTCACCTGCAGCGCCACGGAGATCTCGCCCTGGCCGAGGACCTTGACGAGGCTGTTCTTGCGGACGGCACCCTTGGCGACCAGGTCGGCAACGGTGACCTCCCCACCCTCGGGGTAGAGGGCGGCGAGCTTGTCCAGGTTCACGACCTGGAACTCCGTCTTGAACGGGTTCTTGAAGCCCTTCAGCTTCGGGAGACGCATGTGGAGGGGCATCTGGCCACCCTCGAAGCGCTCCGGAACCTGGTAGCGGGCCTTCGTGCCCTTGGTACCACGACCAGCCGTCTTACCCTTCGACGCCTCACCACGACCCACACGGGTCTTGGCGGTCTTGGCGCCCGGGGCGGGACGGAGGTTGTGGATCTTGAGCGGGTTGTTCTCCGCCATGATCAGTCGACCTCCTCGACCGACACGAGGTGGCGGACGGTGTGCACCATGCCGCGGAACTCGGGGCGGTCCTCCTTGACGACCTGCGTGTTGATGCCCTTGAGACCAAGGGAACGCAGGGTGTCACGGTGGTTCTGCTTGCTGCCGATGTACGACTTCGTCTGCGTGATCTTGAGCTGTGCCATTACGCAGCACCGGCCCCGGCACGCGCACGCAGCAGAGCCGCGGGAGCGACGTCCTCGAGCGGCAGACCACGGCGCGCCGCGATCTCCTCGGGACGCTGCAGGCCCTTCAGGGCCTCCACGGTCGCGTGCACGATGTTGATCGCGTTCGACGAGCCGAGCGACTTCGACAGGATGTCGTGCACACCGGCGCACTCGAGCACGGCACGCACCGGGCCACCGGCGATGACGCCGGTACCGGGGGAAGCAGGCTTGAGCAGGACGACGCCCGCGGCCTTCTCGCCCGTGATCGGGTGCGGGATGGTGCCCTGGATGCGGGGGACCTTGAAGAAGTGCTTCTTGGCCTCCTCCACACCCTTGGCGATGGCGGCCGGCACCTCCTTGGCCTTGCCGTAACCGACACCCACGGTGCCGTCACCGTCGCCCACTACGACGAGCGCAGTGAAGCTGAAGCGACGACCACCCTTCACAACCTTGGCGACGCGGTTGATCGCGACAACGCGCTCAACGTACGCGGTCTTCTCGGCGGCAGCTGCGCCGCCGTCACGGCCCTTCCGGTCCCGCCGCTCGCCGCCACCGGCACCGCCACCGCGGCGCTGGGGTCCAGCCATTGGATTTACCTCTCTCTTTCCGCTAGCTACGCAGCGAGCTCAGAACTTGAGCCCGGCCTCGCGGGCGGCGTCGGCCAGGGCCGCGATGCGACCCGCGTACCGGTTACCACCACGGTCGAACACGACAGCCTCGACACCGGCGGCCTTGGCACGCTCGGCGACCAGGGCGCCGACCTTGCCGGCCTGCGCCGACTTGTCCTCCGACGCACCACGGATCGACGAGTCCAGGGTGGACGCCGACGCAAGGGTGTGACCCTTGAGGTCGTCGATCACCTGGGCCACGATGTGGCGGTTCGAGCGGGTCACGACCAGGCGGGGACGCTCAGCCGTACCGTTGACCTTCTTACGGATCCGGATGTGGCGCCGCTTGATGGCTGCGCGCTTGTAAGCGTCGCCCTTAGCGATCTTCGTACCGTATGCCATGGCTTACTTACCCGCCTTTCCGACCTTGCGGCGGATGACTTCGCCCTCGTACTTGACGCCCTTGGCCTTGTACGGGTCGGGCTTGCGCAGCTTGCGGATGTTGGCCGCAACCTCGCCGACCTTCTGCTTGTCGATGCCCTCGACCGAGAACCGGGTGGGGTTCTCCACCTTGAAGGTGATGCCCTCGGGCGCCTCGACGGTGATCGGGTGGCTGTAGCCGAGCGCGAACTCGAGGTTCGAGCCCTTGGCCTGCACGCGGTAACCGACACCGCTGATTTCGAGCTTCTTCACGTAACCCTGGGTCACGCCGGTGATCATGTTCGCCACCAGCGTGCGGGACAGGCCGTGCAGGGCCTTGCTCTGACGCTCGTCGTTGGGGCGGGTGACGTTCAGGACGCCGTCCTCACCCTTGGCGATCTCGATCGGCGAAACGACGGTGTGGGTCAGCGTGCCCTTGGGGCCCTTGACCGAGACCGTCTGGCCGTCGATGGTGACGTCCACGCCGGCGGGAACCGTGATGGGGAGCTTGCCAATACGCGACATAGCTTTTTCCTCCGATTCCTTTCCGCTACCAGACGTAGGCGAGGACTTCTCCGCCTACGCCCTTCTTGCCGGCCTGCTTGTCGGTGAGGAGCCCGTGGGACGTGGAGATGATCGCCACGCCGAGGCCACCCAGCACCTTGGGCAGGGAGGTGGACTTCGCGTAAACCCGGAGACCGGGCTTGGAGATCCGCTTGATGCCCGCGATGGAGCGCTCACGGTTGGGGCCGAACTTCAGCTCCAGGACGAGGTTCTTGCCGACCTCGGCGTCCTCGACCTTCCAGCCCGTGATGAAGCCCTCCTGCTGGAGGATCTCCGCGATGTGAGACTTGATCTTCGATGCCGGCATCGTCACGGAGTCGTGGTATGCCGAGTTCGCGTTCCGCAGACGCGTAAGCATGTCTGCGATCGGATCAGTCATGGTCATGAATTGGCCTTCGGCCTCTCTCGCCGGGGTTTCCTGTATGCGCCATCCCTCTCCCCACTCGGTGGCGGGACGGGTGCGGTGCGGGGACCTACGGCGTAGTAAGTCGTACGGGCTACCGTCAGGCGCCCAACCCTCGAAGCCTAAGCCATGAAAGGGTGGGCGCCTGACACGCCCAGTGCTTACCGAGAGCTTCGGGAGTCCCTGAAAGCGGGGACTACCAGGAGCTCTTGGTCACGCCCGGCAGCTCGCCACGGTGAGCCATCTCACGAAGGCACACGCGGCACAGGCCGAACTTGCGGTACACGGAGTGGGGACGGCCGCAGCGCTGGCAGCGCGTGTAGCCACGCACGCCGAACTTGGGCTTGCGAGCAGCCTTCGCGATCAGAGCCTTCTTCGCCATCTCGCTCACGCCTCCTTGAAGGGGAAGCCGAGGTGACGAAGGAGGGCGCGGCCCTCAGCGTCGTTGGTCGCCGTGGTCACCACGGTGATGTCCATACCCCGGGTACGGTCGATCTTGTCCTGGTCGATCTCGTGGAACATGACCTGCTCGGTGAGACCGAAGGTGTAGTTGCCACGGCCGTCGAACTGCTTGGGGGACAGACCACGGAAGTCGCGGATGCGCGGCAGCGCGAGCGACAGGGTGCGGTCCAGGAACTCCCACATGCGGTCGCCACGGAGCGTGACGTGGGCACCGATCGGCTGGCCCTCACGCAGCTTGAACTGCGCGATGGACTTGCGGGCCTTGGTGACGGCCGGCTTCTGCCCGGTGATCGTGGTGAGGTCGCGGATGGCGCCCTCGATCAGCTTGGAGTCGCGGGCGGCGTCGCCCACACCCATGTTGACCACGATCTTGACGAGGCCCGGGGTCTGCATGACGTTCTCGTAGGAGAACTCTTCCTGCAGCTTGCCCGCGATCTCCTCGCGGTACTTCGTCTTGAGACGCGGAGTCGTGGTGGTAGCCATCAGATGTCCTCACCCGTCCGCTTGGCAACGCGAACCTTGTTGCCCTCGTCGTCGAAGCGGTAACCGACACGCGTGACGACCTTCTTGCCGTCCTTCTCAACGACCAGCTGGACGTTGGAGACGTGGATCGGCGCCTCGGTCGTGATGATGCCACCGGCCTGCGAACCCTTGGCGGTCGGGCCGGCCTTGGTGTGCTTCTTGACCCGGTTGACACCCTCGACCAGGACGCGGTCCTCGCGGGGGAAGGCCGCGATGACCTTGCCCTGCTTGCCCTTGTCCTTACCGGTGATGACCTGGACCAGGTCGCCCTTCTTGATCTTCATGCTTACAGCACCTCCGGCGCGAGCGAGATGATCTTCATGAACTTCTTCTCGCGCAGCTCCCGGCCGACCGGGCCGAAGATACGGGTGCCACGAGGGTCGCCGTCGTTCTTGAGAATGACGGCGGCGTTCTCGTCGAAGCGGATGTACGAGCCGTCCGGACGGCGGCGCTCCTTGACGGTGCGAACGATGACCGCCTTGATGACGTCACCCTTCTTCACGTTGCCGCCGGGGATCGCGTCCTTGACGGTGGCGACGATGACGTCACCGATGCCCGCGTAGCGGCGACCGGAGCCACCGAGCACACGGATGCAAAGGATCTCCTTCGCACCAGTGTTGTCGGCGACACGCAGTCGCGACTCCTGCTGGATCACGTCTATCTCCTGATTGTCTGCCGGTTCCCGGCAGGGGCCGCCTCTTCACGAGGGAGCCCCTGCCGAGCCTGGCGGAACTGACCTGCGGGGTTGGCCGCAGGAATTACTTGGCCTTCTCGAGGATCTCGACGACACGCCAGTGCTTCGTGGCGGACAGCGGCCGGGTCTCCATCAGGAGGACACGGTCGCCGACGCCGGCGGCGTTCTGCTCGTCGTGGGCCTTGAGCTTGCTCGTGCTGCGGATGACCTTGCCGTACAGGGCGTGCTTCTTGCGGTCCTCGACGGCGACGACGACGGTCTTGTCCATCTTGTCGCTGACGACGATGCCCTCACGGGTCTTGCGGAATCCGCGCGACTCGGTGTTCGTCTCAGTCACATTGCTCTCGCTCATCAGGCGCTCTCCACCGTCTCGATGCCCAGCTCGCGCTCACGCATCAGGGTGTAGATCCGCGCGATGTCCTTGCGGACGGCCTTGAGCCGCCCGTGGTTCTCGAGCTGACCGGTCGCCGCCTGGAAGCGGAGGTTGAACAGCTCTTCCTTGGCTTCGCGGAGCTTGTTGAGAAGCTCCTCGTCACCCAGTTCGCGCAGCTCGGACGCCTTGGTACCGGCCGACATCACGCTTCACCTGCCTCGCGCTTGACGATCCGGCACTTCATCGGCAGCTTGTGGGCTGCGCGAGTCAGGGCCTCACGGGCGATCTTCTCGTTGGGGTAGGACAGCTCGAACATGACCCGGCCCGGGTGCACGTTCGCGATCCACCACTCAGGGGAACCCTTACCGGAACCCATGCGGGTCTCGGCGGGCTTCTTCGTGAGCGGGCGGTCCGGGTAGATGTTGATCCAGACCTTGCCGCCACGCTTGATGTGGCGGGTCATGGCGATACGGGCCGCCTCGATCTGGCGGTTGGTCACGTACGCCGGCGTGAGGGCCTGGATGCCGTACTCGCCGAACGCGACCGTCGTACCGCCCTTGGCCTGGCCACGACGCTTCGGGTGGTGCTGCTTGCGGTGCTTGACCCTACGGGGGATCAGCATGTCCCTCAGGCCTCCGTTCCGGTGCTCTCAGCCGGAGCGGCGGCGGCGGGAGCCTCGGCCTTGGGGGCCTCGGCGCCTGCAGCCTGCTGCGGCTTACGACCGCGACCGCCACGCTCGCCACCGCGGCCACCACGGCCGGCGGGGCGGTCAGCGCCACCACGGGCCGGGCGGTTGCCGGCGCGGGCAGCGGCGTTCTCGGCGCGGACCTCGGCGATGTTCTTGACGTCGCCCTTGTAGATCCAGACCTTCACACCGATGCGGCCGAAGGTCGTCTTGGCCTCGAAGAAGCCGTAGTCCACGTTCGCGCGGAGCGTGTGCAGGGGCACACGGCCCTCGCGGTAGAACTCCGAGCGGGACATCTCGGCGCCACCGAGGCGGCCACCGCACTGGATCTTGATGCCCTTGGCGCCGGCCTTCATCGCCGACTGCATGCTCTTACGCATGGCGCGGCGGAAGGAGACGCGGGAGGAGAGCTGCTCGGCGACGGCCTGAGCAACCAGCTGAGCGTCCGTCTCGGGGTTCTTGACCTCGAGGATGTTCAGCTGGACCTGCTTGCCCGTGAGCTTCTCGAGGTCACCGCGGATGCGGTCGGCCTCGGCGCCACGGCGGCCGATGACGATGCCCGGACGCGCGGTGTGGATGTCCACGCGGACACGGTCACGGGTGCGCTCGATCTCCACCTTCGAGATGCCGGCGCGCTCCATGCCGGACGTCATCATCCGACGGATGGCGACGTCTTCCTTGACGTAGTCCTTGTACAGCTTGTCGGCGTACCAACGCGACTTGAAGTCGGTCGTGACACCGAGCCGGAACCCATGCGGGTTTACCTTCTGGCCCATTACCGGGTTCCTTCCTTGCTGCTGACGACCACGGTGATGTGGCTGGTCCGCTTGCGGATCCGGTAGGCACGGCCCTGGGCGCGCGGACGGAACCGCTTCAGGGTCGGGCCCTCATCGACGTACGCCTCGCTGATGACCAGCGAAGAGGCGTCCGTGTGGTCGTAGTTGTGTGCGGCGTTGGCAATGGCGCTGTCCAGCACCTTGCCGACCGGCACGCTCGCGGCCTGCGGGGCGAAACGCAGGACCGCCTGAGCCTCCGTGGCATCCATGCCACGGATGAGGTCCACCACGCGGCGGGCCTTCATGGGCGTGACGCGGATGTACCGCGCCTGGGCCCTGGCTTCCATGGTTGTCCTTCCAGTGTCTGTCATGGTCGATTCCACCCCGCGTCTAGCGGCGCTTCGACTTCCGGTCGTCCTTGACGTGACCCCGGAAGGTGCGCGTCGGCGAGAACTCGCCGAGCTTGTGGCCGACCATCGACTCGGTGACGAACACCGGAATGTGGGTCTTGCCGTTGTGCACCGCGATCGTGTGGCCGAGCATGGCCGGGATGATCATCGAGCGACGGGACCAGGTCTTGATGACGTTCTTGGTGCCTGCTTCGTTCTGTACGTCCACCTTCTTGATCAGGTGGTCGTCGACGAAGGGCCCCTTCTTGAGACTACGCGGCATCTAAACCCGCTCCTAGCGCTTCTTGTTCGTCTTGCGGCGGCGGACGATGTACTTGTTCGAAGCCTTCTTCGGCGAACGAGTACGACCCTCCTTCTGACCCCAGGGGCTGACCGGGTGGCGACCACCGGAGGTCTTGCCCTCACCACCACCGTGGGGGTGGTCAACCGGGTTCATCGCCACACCACGAACGGTCGGGCGGACGCCCAGCCAGCGCTTGCGGCCGGCCTTGCCCCAGTTGATGTTGCTCTGCTCGGCGTTGCCGACCTCGCCGACGGTGGCGCGGCAGCGCACGTCGACCAGGCGGATCTCACCGGACGGCATGCGGAGGTGGGCGTAGGCGCCCTCCTTCGCGAGCAGCTGCACGGAGGCACCGGCGGAGCGGGCGAACTTGGCGCCGCCACCGGGACGGAGCTCGATCGCGTGGATCGTGGTACCGACCGGGATGTTGCGGAGCGCCAGGTTGTTGCCCGGCTTGATGTCGGCCCCGGGACCGTTCTCCACGCGGTCGCCCTGCTGCAGGTTGCGCGGGGCGAGGATGTAGCGCTTCTCGCCGTCCGCGTAGTGCAGCAGCGCGATGCGCGCGGTGCGGTTGGGGTCGTACTCGATGTGCGCGACCTTCGCCGGCACGCCGTCCTTGTCGTGACGACGGAAGTCGATGACACGGTAGGCGCGCTTGTGTCCGCCACCCTGGTGGCGAACGGTCACACGACCGGCGTTGTTACGGCCGCCCTTGCTGTGCAGCGGGCGGACCAGCGACTTCTCCGGCGTGGACCGCGTGATCTCGACGAAGTCGGCGACGCTGGAGCCGCGACGGCCCGGCGTAGTCGGCTTGTACTTGCGGATTCCCATTTCTCAGTCCTCGTCCGATATCGGACGATCCGACCCGCTTACGCGGTCGGACCGCCGAAGATGTCGATACGGTCGCCCTCGGCAAGGGTCACGATCGCGCGCTTGCTGTCGGCACGCTTGCCGAAGCCCGTGCGGGTCCGCTTGCGCTTGCCCTGGCGGTTGATCGTGTTGACCCCGGTGACCTTGACCGAGAAGACCGCCTGGACGGCCTGCTTGATCTGGGTCTTGTTGGCGCCGGGCGCGACGATGAAGGTGTACTTGCCCTCGTCGAGCAGCGCGTAGCTCTTCTCCGACACGACCGGCTTCAGCAGCACGTCACGGGGGTCCGTGAACGCCTTGCTGGGCGCGGTGACGACGGTGTTCTTGCCCTCGGCCTCGTGGCGCTTCGCCTTGGCGACGCGCGCGGCCTTGGCGGCCTTGGCCGCCTTGGAGGCGATGGAGGGGTGACGGATAGCCATCAGCCTTCAGTCCCTTCGGTGTCGTTGGCCTTGTTCGGGCCGGACACGAAGGACTCCAGGGCACCCTGGGTGAAGACCACATCGTCCGAGACGATCACGTCGTACGTGTTCAGCTGGCCCGGCTCCAGGATGTGCACCTGGGGCAGGTTGCGGGCGGAGAGCCACGCGGCCTCGTCGGCGCGCTCGACGACCAGGAGCAGGTTCTTGCGCTCCGAGATCTTGCCGAACAGCGACCTGGCGGCCTTGGTGGAGGGGTTCTCGCCCTCGATCACGCCGGAGACGACGTGGATGCGGTTGTGACGGGCCCGGTCGGTGAGGGCGTGGCGCAGGGCCGCGGCCTTCATCTTCTTCGGGGTCCGCTGCGAGTAGTCACGCGGCTGCGGGCCGTGGACGACGCCACCACCGGCGAACTGGGGCGCGCGGGTCGAGCCCTGACGGGCGCGGCCGGTGCCCTTCTGCCGGTAAGGCTTCTTACCGCCACCACGGACTTCGCCGCGGGTCTTGGTCTTGTGCGTGCCCTGACGGGCAGCCGCGTTCTGCGCGACGACGACCTGGTGGATCAGCGGGATGCTGACCTTCTCCACGCCGAAGATCTCCGCGGGGAGCTCGACGCTTCCGGTCTTCTCGCCGGCAGGCGAAAGGATGTCAACAGTGCTCATCGGTACCTCAGGCCCCCTTGGCCGCGGTGCGGACCAGGACGAGGCCGCCGTTCGGACCGGGGACAGCGCCCTTGATGAGCAGCAGACCCTTCTCCGCGTCAACGGCGTGGACGGTCAGGTTCTGGGTGGTGACCCGCTCGTTGCCCATGCGACCCGCCATGCGGAGGCCCTTGAACACACGGCCCGGGGTGGCGCAGCCACCGATGGAGCCGGGAGAGCGGTGCTTGCGCTGGGTGCCGTGACCGGCGCCGAGGCCCTTGAAGTTGTGACGCTTCATGACACCGGCGAAGCCCTTGCCCTTGCTCTTGCCGGTCACGTCGACCTTGATGCCGGCCTCGAACACCTCGGCGGTGATCTCCTGGCCGAGGGTGTACTCGCTGGCGTCAGCGGTACGGATCTCGACGAGGTGGCGGCGGGGAGTGACGTCGGCCTTGGCGAAGTGACCCTTGAGGGGCTTGTTCACCTTGCGCGGGTCGATCTCGCCGAAGGCGATCTGGACCGACTCGTAGCCGTCGACATCGTTCGTACGGACCTGGGTCACGACGTTGGGGCCGGCCTTGACGACGGTGACCGGAACAACACGGTTGTTCTCGTCCCACACCTGCGTCATGCCGAGCTTCTCGCCCAGGATTCCCTTGATCTGCTTAGCCATTCTCAGATCACCGACCCTCAGAGCTTGATCTCGATGTCGACACCGGCCGGGAGGTCGAGTCGCATCAGAGAGTCAACGGTCTTGGGCGTCGGGTCGAGGATGTCGATCAGGCGCTTGTGCGTGCGCATCTCGAAGTGCTCGCGCGAGTCCTTGTACTTGTGCGGCGACTTGATGACGCAGTACACGTTCTTCTCAGTGGGCAGCGGCACCGGGCCCGCGACCGACGCACCAGTGCGAGTCACCGTCTCGACGATCTTCTTCGCCGAGGAGTCGATGACCTCGTGGTCGTAGGCCTTGAGCCGGATGCGGATCTTCTGTCCCGCCATGGCTACTCAGTAGTCCTTTGTCTCGTTTAACGCTCTGGAACCCGGTGTTCCGTCACCCGCTCCGCCGACCCACGCGGTCGGGCGTGTCGCGCTTCCGCTGACACAGATGCCCCTTGTCCGAGCATCCCCTGTCCGGGAAACACAGCCCTTCCTGCAGCCGTGGGCCGGGGGCAGAAGCCCACCGGGTGCCTGGTCGGCGCCGCACTGACACTTCCCGAAAGATTCCCGTACGTCCGCTCCAGCGCTGCCGTAAGGCAGTTGGGGCGACGAGTACTGTGGGACTCGCTTCCGGTCCTCCCGGCGGGAGGCGCGCAGCATCAACACTCGACCGAGCAACCCCGCTAGTCTGCCATACGGCCCACCGGCTCCGCCAATCGAGCCGGAGAGATTACCCCGAGAGTGACGCAGGTCAAACCCGGGAGCCGTCGGGGCCCTCGGGGGCGGCGGTATCGGCGGCGCGCGAGGCATCGGCGCAGGTGCTCGTCGGGGCGTCGGCATCGGCGCTCGCCGGGGCGTCGTCCGGGCCGTCCGCCGCGCGATCGGGATAGATGAAGTGGGCCGCCAGGCCGATCGCCCCCAAGGACGTCAGCGCCAGCGCGGTCCGCATCCACCGCATCCCTCCGGTCCAGTCCTGGGGTGCGCCGAGGGCCGCCCAGAGGGCGCCGGTGATTCCGGCGAGTACGAGAACGGCGCCGATGAGGCGGCTCACTGCAAGACTCATGCGTCCATGATCCAACGCGATTTCGCGGGGGTGTTCCGATTCAGCCGGACTCCGACGGCTCCGGCGCACGCCGGCGCGGCAGCGCCCCGTAGAGCGTGCCGAGGGTGAGGACCAGCGCGGTGGGGATCAGCAGGACCAGCGCCGGGTGCACCTCTTCGCGCAGCAGCAGCCAGGCGCCCAGCAGACCGCCGGCGAACATCGCGGCGACCGAGGCGAGGCGGCGGCCCTCGTTCCTGGCGCCCGTCCCGATGTGGCTGTCGGGGTGCGGAGGCAGGCCGCTGAGGAGCGCGGTCAGGGCGCGAGTGGAGACCGTGGTGGGGACGTCCGCGACCCGTGCCCGCAGGGTGGTGACGTTGCGGACACCCATGGCCACGGCGACCAGGGCGACGACGGTGTAGTGGGGGTCGTCCGCCGGGCCGCCCGTCACGTCGAGGCCGGTGCGCCAGGCGACCAGTCCGCCGAGCCCCAGCAGCAGGGCCTCGACGAGCAGCGCGAGGACGAACCAGCGGCGGCCGTGGGCGTCCACGCTCGACTCGAACCGGGAGCCGAGCACGGCGCCAACCGTGAACCCCGCGAACGAGACCCCCGAGGCGGCCGGGGACAGATCGGCGGCGCCGGTGAGCGCGAAGGAGAGGAAGAGGAGGTTCCCGGTCTGCACCGCGGTGAACACCGGGCCCAGCACGAGGAAGCTGACGGCCTCGATCATGCCGGTCGTCAGCGTCAGCGCCACCATGACCGAGGTGAGCCCGACACCCGCTCCGGGCTTCATGCCGGGGCCCGCTTCCTACCGGGACCCGTTGCTGCCGGGACCTGCTGCACGACGGCACCTGCTTCGCGACGGGACCGGCCGCACCCGGCCCGGTTCATAACCGGACCCTAAGCCGCCGGTAATCCGCTCGCCCGCCCCCGCCCGCGCTCCTACGCTGATCAGGTACAGCGGCTGTCACGGGGGAACGTTCACGATGCGTACGCACTATCCGCGGACCCGGCATCTGCCCTGGTCCCCCGGCGCCACCGCCGACGATCTCCGGGTCACCGGCCTGTCCGGCCTGCGCGGCCGCGAGGTCGTCGTGACCGAGAAGCTGGACGGCGAGAACACCACGCTGTACGCCGACGGCCTGCACGCCCGCTCACTGGACTCCGCGCACCACCCCTCCCGTACCTGGGTCAAGGCGCTCCAGGCCCGGATCGGCCACGCGCTCCCGGAGGGCTGGCGGGTGTGCGGCGAGAACATGTTCGCCCGTCACTCCCTCCCCTACGACGACCTGGACAGCTGGTTCTACGGCTTCTCGGTGTGGGACGCGGACGGGCGCTGTCTGGACTGGGACCGGACGGTGGCCTTTCTGCGCGGACTCGGCGTCCCCGTCCCGCCCGTCCTGTGGCGGGGCGTGTTCGACGAGCGGGCGCTGCGCGCGCTGCGGCTGGATCTCGCGCGGCAGGAGGGCTACGTCGTCCGGGTCGTGGACGGCTTCGACGCGCAGGAGTTCGGCGCCCGCGTCGCGAAGTGGGTGCGGGCCGGGCACGTACGGACGGACACGCACTGGATGCACGCGGCCGTCGTCGAGAACGGTCTGGGCACGCGAGCGCCGCTGTGGGCGGTGCGCTCCGGCGCGCACGCCGACGCCGACGCGCTGGCGGAGGCGGTCGGTCTGCCCGGCGAGGGGGACCGGGAGGCCCTCGCCCGCTTCGACGCGGCCGGCCGGCGGACCGGGGACGACCGGCTCGCCGGCGTACTGGCCGCGCTGCTGCACGCGCACGGCCCCGGCGGTCGCCGCGCCCGGCTCGCGGCACGGCTGGCCGGGGTCGTGGGCATGCCGCTCGCGCGCCGGGTCGCCGACCTCGTGGGACTGCACCCCGCGCTGCACCGGCCGTACCCGGATGAGGACCGCCGTACGGGTCTGGCCCGGCTGTCCCTCGCCGCCGATCTCGGGCTGCTGCACGCGGTCGCCCGCGCCACGGCGGCGACGGAGGAGGCGCGCGAGCTGGTGGAGTGGTCGGCGCTGCACGCCGAGGAGGTGCGGCCGCTGGACGAGGGTGCCTTGCGGGAGGCGTTCGCCGGGTTGTCGCCCGACGCGGCGGTCCGGTGCCGGGCCGAGGCGCGCGAGGCGTACGCCCGGGGGCGCGTCGTGGATGCCGAGGGCGCCGTCGCCGCGACCTGGCGCTGGCGGTCCGGGGCCTATCCGGAACTGATCCAGCTGGTCGGGCCGTCGGGCAGCGGCAAGAGCACCTTCGCGCGGGGGCTCGCGGGCGTGGACGCGTATGTCTCACTGGACGATCTGCGCGGGGCGCGGGGCGCGCGCGCCGACCAGCGAGCCAACCCGGACGTGCTGCGCGCGGGGCTCGACCGGCTGGACGCGGCGCTGGCCGCAGGCGGGACGGCGGTGTGGGACGCCACCTCGCTCACCCACCAGCAGCGCTCGCTGGTGCACGCGGTCGCGCAGCGCCGCAACGCGCTGGTCACCCATGCCGTGGTCCTGGTCGAGGAGGACGAGCTGATCCGGCGCGACTCCCGCCGCGAACACCCGGTACCGCCCGAGGTGCTCACCGCGCAGCTGCGCCGCTTCGCCCCGCCGTATCCGGGGGACGCGCACCGCACCTGGTACGTCGGGGCGAGCGGGACAGTAGAGGAAGAGGTCTGAGGAACCGTGCGGACGAGCGAGGAGATCTACCACCGGGTGCGCTGGGACGCGCGCTTCGACCCGGCCCGCTTCGTGCTCGGCGTGCTGCAGCGGGGCGCCGCGCCCAAGCGGGTCCCGCTGCCCGCGTTCGTGCCCGGCGGGGAGATCCCGTGGCACCGGGTGCTGTTCGTCGAGGCGGACGGCGAGGTGGTCTGGGACCGGGCGACGGGCGTGGACCGGATCGACGCGACGGACGCGGGGCGCGTGCGGGAGTCCCGTCTGCTGCGGGCACCGTTCTTCACGGCGCGCACGCCGCACGTGTGGGACGGGGAGCAGTGGGCGCCCACGCGCACCCCCCGACGTCCCGGCGCTGTCGACGAGGGCGGCGTCGCGAGCGTACGGGTGCTGACCTGGAACACTCTCTGGGACCGCTACGACGCCGACCTCATCGACAGCGCCGGACGCAGGCCGCTGCTGCTGCGCGCCCTGCGGGACGCAGAGGTCGACGTGATCGCGCTGCAGGAGGTCGAGGCGGCACTGCTGACGATGCTGCTGCGCGAGCCGTGGGTGCGGGCGGACTGGACGCTGGGGTCCGACCCGCGCGGGCGGGACGTGGAGGAGTGCGGTCTGCTGCTGCTGACCCGGTTGCCGGTGCGCGAGGCCGCGTTCCACGCGCTGGGCCCGCACAAGGCGGTGGCCTCGGTCGTGGTGGAGGCGGGGCAGCGCCCCCTCGTGGTCGCGGCGACGCATCTGAGCAGCGACCACTCCACCGACGGAGCCGGCCGCCGCACCGCCGAACTGGCCCGGATCGCCGAGGGGTTCGCGGCTCTGGACGCCGGTCTCGTCCTGCTGGGCGACTTCAACGACGGCGGCGACACACCCCAGGTGACGCTCGGGATGCGGGACGCCTGGACCGAGACGCACGGCCCGGACGACCTGACCCCGACCTTCGACCCGGTCGCCAACCCGCTGGCGGCGGTCTCGTCCCTGACGGGGCGGGCGTCCCGCCTGGACCGGGTGCTGGTGCGCGGGCCGGGGCTCGCAGTGCGCTCGGCCGAGCTGTACGGGGACACACCCTCGCCGGACGGGCTGTTCGTCTCGGACCACTACGGCGTACGGGCGGAGGTGGGCCCCGGCGCCGCCGAACCCGCCCCCGCGGCGCTGGACGTCCGGCCGACGGCCCGTACGGCCCTGGCGTGGCTCCCTCCGGAGGAGCTGTGGCCGCCACTGCAGGACATCCGGCGCGCGCACGACCCGCAGATCCACCGCTGGCCTCCCCACGTCAACGTCCTCTTCGGCTTCGTACCGGAACACGCCTTCGAGGAGGCGGCCTCGGTGCTCGCCGGGGCCGTGACGGCTCCGTTCGACGTCCGGCTGGAGGGCGTGCACTGGTTCGGCCACCGGGACGACGCGACGGTGTGGCTGGACCCGGCGGCGGCCGGCGAGGGGCCCTGGGCCGAGCTCCACAGCACCCTCGTACGCCACTTTCCGCGCTGCCGGGGCCGTCAGGAGGGCTTCACCCCGCATCTGAGCCTGGGCCGCACCATCGACCCGAACGCCCTGGCCACCGCGTGCGCGGCCCGGCTCGCGCCGCAGTCGGCCAGGGTCGGCGAGCTGGCGCTGCTGTCGCGGCGCGGGGACGAGCCGATGCGGGTGCGGGCGACGGTGAGCCTGGGGACGGGTGAGGTGCGCTGGGCGGAGGAGGCGGTGCCCCACGACAGCGAAAGCGAACGGGACGGCGAGGCCGGCGTGGCCGACCGGGTCACGCGCCTCGTCGCGGACGCGCTCCCCGGCGGTGTCGTCCACGTGGTCGGTTCCCGGCGCATGGGCTGCGCGCTGCCCGGCGCGGACCTGG
The DNA here is from genome assembly GCF_055592645.1 of Streptomyces sp. NPDC041108. Classification (NCBI taxonomy): domain Bacteria; kingdom Bacillati; phylum Actinomycetota; class Actinomycetes; order Kitasatosporales; family Streptomycetaceae; genus Streptomyces; species Streptomyces sp. NPDC041108. The sequence continues at coordinate 743,817 of NZ_JBVIYK010000003.1, forward strand.
ACCTGGTGGCGGCGCTCCCCGGCACCGTCGAACTCGGTTCCCTGCGAAGGGAGTTGCGCGGGGCCATCGCTGTGCGTGAGGTGGTCGGGGCGCGTGTCCCCGGGCTGCGGCTACGGCTCGACGGCCTCGACGTGGACCTGGCCGTCGTGGCCACCGGGGCGCTGGACCCGGCGGAGGCGGTGGGCCGCCGGGCCGAGCTGGGCGAGGCGGCGGCGATCGCGCTCAGCGCGGTGAGCGACGCGGAGGCGGTGCTCGCCTCGGTGGGCGGGCACGGTCCGGCGTTCGCCGGGCTGGCCAGGCAGGTCAAGGCGTGGGCGCGGGCGCGGGGCCTGGACTCGGCGCCGTTCGGCGGCCTGCCGGGCCTGGCCTGGTCCGTGCTGGCGGCCCGCACGGCGGGCGAGGCGGGAGATCTGCCACCGGCCGACCTGCTGCGGCACTTCTTCGCGACCTGGGCGGCGTGGGACTGGCGCGAGCCGGTCGGCGGCCTCGAAGGGACCCCGGCCCGGCCCCTCACCGTCGCCACCCCGTCCGCCCCGGTGCGTTCCTGCACGGACCAGGTCACGGCGGACATGCGCGATCTGATCACCCAGGAGCTGTTCCGGGCCTGGGAGTTGCTGGAGGAGGGCGCCTCGTGGACCGACGTCCTCGCCCCTCCCCCACTGCACCGCCGCCATGCCGCCTGGGCGGTCGTGACGGCGGGCGAGGGTGCGGACGGGGCCGTGGACGAGGGCCGGGTACGGGGCAGGATGCGGGCCCTGATCACCGACCTCGCGGAGCTGGCTCCCGGCTGCCACGCCTGGCCCCGCCCCTTCACCACGGCCCCCGCCCGCTACGCGATCGGCCTCGGCCCCACCCCGCCGGCCGCCGAGGCCCTGGCCGCCGTGGCGGACCGTCGGCTGCGGGGCCTGGCGGGGGTCACGCTCACGCGGGCGGAGGGCGGCGAGGTGCCGACGCTGGCCTGAGGGGTCAGCGGACGTCGACGTAGACCGCCGAGGTGGTGACGGCGTCGGTCGTGGAGTTGCCGTAGTACACCCAGCGGTAGAAGCCGTCGGCCGAGGCGGTGACCGTGGTGTTCAGGGCGCCGGTGCTGCTGGTGGTGACCTTCTTGACCGTCTTGAAGGAGGTGGCGTCCGAGGCGCGGTACTGGAGGCTGACCGTACGGCCGCTGTAGCCGCCGTACTTCTTGGTGCTCCAGTTCGCCCGGGTCAGCTTGCCCGTGACGGTGATCTTCTTGCCCTTGGTCACGGTCTCCGGCGTGGCGGCGACGGTGGCCCTGGCCGCGCGCTTGAGCTGCACGGTCGTGGACCGGGTCTCGTACTCCTCGGTCTTGAGGCCGCCGCTCGCCTTCCACAGGCGCATCACGACGGCGACCTTCCAGGCCGTGGCGGCGGCGTTGGTGTTCACCTGCTTCCGGCTCGGATGCGGGTCGATGTGGAACTCGCCCTCGCAGCGGGAGTGCTTCGCGTCGATCTCGAAGCAGGTGTAGATGCCCGGGCCGATGTAACCGTCGCCGGTGTCGACGGCCTTGCTCCTGTCACCGCGGTAGATGAAGGGGTGAGCGGTGTAACCGGAGGGCTTGGCAGTGCTCTGCCCCGCCGGCAGAGCGATGTTGAAGGAGATCGGCGGCGCCACCTCCTTCGTCGTGCCGACCACGATGGGCCTGCCCTTGTTGATGACGATGTCCGACACGGTGATACCGGTGTCCGCCGCCTGAGCCGCCGGCGCGTTCAGCACCGAGAGCCCGAGCGCCCCCACGAGCGTGGCCACCGCGACGGTCCGTCTGCCTGACTTCATTCACACCTCTTCGAACTGATGCCCTACAGGAAGCGGCAGAGTACCAAGGGTGAACCCCCGGCGATTCCACTCGTCAGACCCCACAGAACCGCATCGAGTCATGGAGTCATCGAGTTGAAACGCCCCAGTGCGGTGAAGACCTGGAGCGAGATCATCGAGGGCTGCCAGGAACGCAGGCACCGGACCCCGCAGACGCGTGCTCCGGTGGGACGGGCGGTCATTCCTCAAAGAACCTTGGAGAGAAAGAACCCCACCAAACCCCACCCCTCCTCCCGCCCGGCGGGCCATCTCACCCTCGCGGGTGAACATCGCCGACTCGGCTGGATTCGGGGCCGGTTGATGCCCTTACGCTCAGCGCAGCAGCACCCACACAACCGCAGACATGCGACGGCCCCCGCCGGGACGGCAATCCCAGTGCGAGGGCCTGACCACCGAGGAAGTAGGAGCTTCCCGATGGATACGCAGAACCCTAGCGCGCCCTCGCGGGCCCATGCCCGGCTTGCCGACAACAAGCACCCGAAACGGCAGAGCCCGTACGGCGGCGGCCTGACGCACGACCACTCCCGCCACACCACCCGCTTCACGGTGATCGGCAACCACCTGGCCCAGCACCCCGAGCTGTCGCTCCTCGCGATCGGACTGGCCGTGCACATCCAGTCGCTCCCGAAGGGCGCCCGCGTCGACATCAAGACGCTCGCCGGTCGCTTCACGGAGGGAACGACCCGTATCGCCGCCGCCCTGCGCGAACTCGAAGCCCACGGCTACCTGCGCCGCGAACGCGAACGTGTCCCCGGCGGCCGCATCATCACCCGCACGATCTCCTGCAACCAACCCGGCCGCGGCAAGGACCACGCGGAGAGCGAGCCCGTACGCCGCCCGCCAAGGCAGCAGAAGGCACCCCGCAAGCCCCTCCCCGCCGTCCCCCAGCCCGCCCACCGCTCCCCCACCCTCCTCCGGACCGCCACCGACCTCCTCGCCGACCTGCGCCGTACGGACCCCCGCCTCCTCCTCTCGGCCTGCGACGCCGCGCATCTCGCCCCGGGCGTGGCCGCCTGGCTGGAGCGTGACGTCACCCCCACCGCCGTTCGCCACGCCCTGACCGGCGATCTCCCGAACGAGCCCCTCCATCGCCCGGCCGCCCTCCTGGCCCACCGGCTCACGGACCGGTTGCCGCCCCTGCCGCCGTACCGCGCCCCGGCGTCACCGCCACTCGTCCACTACGGAATGACGAACTGCGACGGCTGCGACCGCGGCTTCCGGGGACCGAAGGGGAGCCGCTGCCGCGACTGCGGGCCCACCCACACCACGCCTGACCTCATGGAGTCCACCTAGCATGAACGTGACGATCCTTGCCTCCGGGCACAGACGAGGAGCGAGCGCCATGACCATCACCCCGGACAACGCGCAGCACGGCGCCTCACACCCCTACCGGGCCATGCGGGACTTCGTTCAGTCGATGGACGACACCATCCCCGGCAAATTCGAGATCACCAAGGAAGGGATCGTTCACGACATGCTGTCGCCCAGCGGCCGTCACGAGCTCACGACGCTGCGGCTCCGGAAGCGCCTGGAGAAGGTCATGCCGGAAGAGATCGTGGCCCATACCGGCGAGCCCGATGTGGAGGACGAGCCCGAAAACATCATGCGCCGCCCCGACGTGATGGTGATCGTCGAAGAGGACATGGATGTCGACGGATCCTTCGATCCCCGTTCTCTCATCGCCGCCATCGAGGTCGTCTCACGCTCAAACCCGGACAACGACTGGGTGGGTAAAGCTCGCGATTACCCGCTGATGGGCATTCCCGTCTACGCGATCTTCGACCCCCGCACCGGCACCGGCGCCGTCCTCACCGACATCCACGCCACCCCGGACGGCCCGCGCTACGCCACCCGCAAGGACTTCGTGTACGGCGAGGACGTCACCATCGCGGACTGGACCATCGCCACGGAGAGCCTGCCCCGCTACCCGGACCAGGGCTGAGACCAGGGCTGAGGGCGACGCCGGTCACCTCCCCTCCGCCAGCCCCTCCCGCAGCGCCCCGTACGCCGCCTTCCGCCCGTACGCCTCGTCCATCGGAGTCGCCGCCCCTTCACCGTCGAAGACCCCGGGAACCCACGAATACTTGTCCGTGAACCCCCACACCGTGAACGACGTGCAGCTCCGCGCCCCCAGGCAGGCGTCCAGCAACTGCCGGTAGTAGCTCGCCTGCGTCGCCGACTTCGTCTCGTCCACCGGCAGGATCATCCGCACGTCCACCTCCGTGAACGCCGTCCGCATCCCCAGCGCCCCGAAGCGCGCGAGGTTCTCCGCGACCCGGCCCGGGAAGCCGTACTGGATCGCCAGGTGTCCCTGGGCGCCGAACCCCTGCACCGGCACGCCCTCGGCCCGCAACCGCTTCGCCAGTTCGTAGTACGCCGTGGACTTCGCGTTGACGCCCTCCACGTTGTAGTCGTTGAGGAAGAGCTTCGCCTTCGGGTCGGCGGCGTGCGCCCAGCGGAAGGCGTCCGCGATGTACGACGGCCCCAGCTCACGCAGCCAGATCGAGTTCCGCAGGCTGCCGTCCTCCTCGAAGACCTCGTTCACCACGTCCCACTGCTGGATCTTCCCCTTGTACCGCTTCACCTCGGTCGTGATGTGCTTTCGGAGAATGCCGCGCAGCTCCGTCGCCCCGATCGACCCGTCCGTCACGCCGGCCGTCAGCCAGGCCGGCAGCTGGCTGTGCCAGACCAGGGTGTGCCCGCGCACGACCTGCCCGTTCTTGCGGGCGAAGCGCACCAGATCGTCGGCGGCCTTCCAGTCGTACACCCCCCGCTGCGGCTCCACCGACTCCCACTTCATGGCGTTCTCGGCGGTCACCGAGTCGAACTCCCGGACCGTCGTCCTGCGGTACGTCCGGTCGTCCGCGAGGGCCGCCATGTCGACGGCCGTCCCTATCCGGACGCCGGCGCGCTCGGCCAGCGCCCGCAACGGCGGGCCGGAACGAGTCCCGTGCGCCGAGGCCGGCTGCACGGCCACCGCCGTCGACAGCAGCGCTCCGGCGACCACCCCGAGGACGGGCAGGCGCAAGCGGTTCATGTAGGTCGTCATGTACAAGTCCCTTCTCAGATCCGGTGGCTCTCCAGCGGCCCCAGATACGTCGGTGTCAGCCCGCCCGTGTCGATCACCAGCCGTTGCAGCACCACCGTCGGGTCGACCATCCAGAACGTCAGCCGGTGCACGCCGGGCCCGGCGATCGCGTGCCGGGTCGCCGTCACGTTGACGTTGTCCGAGGTGTTGCGCGCCCACTGCTTGTTCATGAGCCCGTCGTCGGCCCCGGTGACGGCGTTGATGTCGACGACCTGCGGGGCGTCCGCGTCGAAGGAGACGGCGTACCGCAGCCCGCCCGTCGCGAGCGCGGGGTTCCGGGGCGAGACGTACGCCAGCACCGTCACCTCGTCGACGGCCGACAGCAGACTGACCGTGTACTCCAGCCGTGGCCCGGACCCGCCCGGCGTCTGCCGGGCCGCCGTCACCGGCCACGCCGTCACCCCCGCCCCCGTACGCCCGATCCGCTCGATCCGGCGCCAGCCCACCCGCCCGTCGCGCGACCCCACCGCCCGCGTGTGGTGCTCCGCGTCGATCGCCACGTATCCGCCCGCCTCGACGAACCCCCGCAGCTTCCGCGCCTGACGCGCCGACGGCTTCTCCGCGACGGCCTTCACCACGACCGAGGCCCCGGCCCCGCTCACCGTCAGCGATGCCTGCGCGCGCCCCGCCGGCACCCGCCCCCAGTCCACCCGGACACCGACCCGCACCTGCTCCTCGACCCGCCCCCGGGTCCGGTCCACCACCAGCCAGGGCGCCGACGACTCGATCCGGTACGAGAAGGGCGTACGCCCCCGGTTGAAGACCTCCACGTACTGCCGGGGGCCGGTCTGGTAGGGACTGAACGCCGGAAGCACCGCCTCCGCACGGGACCGGGGCCGCCACTCCCCCGAGTCGTCGGCTCCGTCGACCGCCACCCCCAGCTCCGCCGCCCGAGGCACCTCGATCCGGCGCACCGCGGGGAAGATCTCGTCCGGCAGCGCCACGTTGTTGCGCTCCGGCTGCTGCCACCCGGCGTTCGGGCCGTAGCGCTCCACGTCCCCGTACCCGATGTGCGGCTGGGTCTGGAAGCCCCGCCACTTCCCGCCCGCCACCTCGGAGTTGAAGCGGTCGGCCAGCGCGAGATCCTGGGCGAGTCCCGCCTCGGCGGCCTCGGCGCGGCCGTTGGCCGCCGCCCGGCCCTGCCGCGCGTACAGCAGGTTCTGGAACTCCGCCTCCCGTAACCCGTACAGGTTCGCGGTGGCCGCCACCTCGTAGCCGACCAGCTCGAACCAGGCGTCCCGCAGGGCCGCCGGCAGTCGCCGCCCCACCCGGTCGGCCCGCTTGGCCAGCGCCCGCCACTGGTCCGTGACGCGTTCCAGCTCACGGTGCCCGAAGAAGAACGGGGTCGCCCGGTCGTCGTAGACGACCGCCCGCTCGTCCTTCGTGGGGTCCTTCGTCCCGTCGAGGGTGATCCGGCGGTTCAGCAGCTCCGGCTTGCGACGGGCCTGGAGCTGCCCGTACGCGCCCAGCACCTCGGCGATCTCCGCCGCCGCCTCCGCCCCGAAGTTCTGGCGCGCGAAACCCCGCTCCCACTCCTCCAGCTCCTCCGTGCCCCAACGCCCCGGATTCCAGGCGCAGTTCAGGAAGAACTCGGTCGGCAGCTCGTTCCCCTTCAGGTCGCCGACGTTCACCACCCACAGACCGTGGTTGCCGTACGCGTCCGCCTGGTGCAGCTGCTCCCACAGATTCGCGAGGTTCGCCGTGTCGACCCACTTGTAGTTCCGTCCGACACCGACGTAGTCGAAGTGGTAGTACAACCCGTAACCCCCGGGGCGTACGGGCTCCCCCGGGTCCGGATGCCTACGGATGTTCCCCCAGTTGTCGTCCGTGAGGACGACGGTGACGTCCTCCGGCGCCCGCAGTCCCCGGTCCCAGTACCGCTGGACCTCCTTGTAGAGGGTCCACACCTGCGGGGTCTCCTCCGGCGGGCGGCCGGTCACCTCCGCGATGATCCGCCGCTGGGTGTCGATGATCTCCCGCATCAGCTCGATGCCGTCGCCGTCGGGCAGGCTCGTGTCGCCGTTGCCCCGCATGCCCAGCGTGACGACGCCCTCGAAGTCCTCGTCGACCATGCGCCGGATGCCGTCCCGCCAGTACGCCCTGATGGCCTCGGCGTTCCGGCGGTACGACCACTCCCCGGTGCCCCCGTAGGGGTCCCGGCCGGGAGTCACCACCGTGCCCGCGCTGTCGCGCACCGCGGGCACGGCGTGACGGTTCCACTCCTCGATGCCCCGCATCATGGGCGCCTCATGCGACGTGCCCATGACAACGCCGTACAGCTTCGCCCGCGCGTGGTTCTCCGGGTCGTCCTCGGCGAAGGCCCGCCCCCACACCGCCGGCCAGACGTAGTTCCCCTTCAGCCGCAGCAGCACCTCGAAGACCTTCGCCCAGAAGTCCGCGGTGAAGCCCCCGGGGTGCCCCGGCGCCTTTCCGGGCCCGAAGTACGCCGGCGCCCACGTCCCGAGCGCCGGGTTCTCGTCGTTGATGAAGACCCCGCGGTACTTCACGGCCGGCGTGCCCTGCCCGAACCGGCCCGGCCGCACGTACACCGCGTCCCGGTGCACCGGCGGCACGTCGTCCCACCAGTACCAGGGCGAGACACCGAGGCCGTACGACACGTCGTACGCCCCGAAGATCGTGCCGCGCTGATCGCTGCCGGCGATGACGAAGGCCCGCCGCACCCCGGGCATCGGCCGCTCTACGACCGTCTGCAGAGAGGTCTCCCACCTCCCCCGCACCCCGTCGACGTCCAGCTTCCCGGCGGCGATCAGACCGTCGATCAGCGGGCTCCGCCCGATCGTCCCCACCAGCACGACCTCGGCCGCCGTCTCGTCCCCGGGCCGTACCCCGGTCACCCGCTCGATGTCGTCCCGCAGATCCCCCGCGACCCGTACGACTCCGGGGTGATCCTCGGGGCTGACCACCACCGGAGCGCCGACCAGCGCGAACGCCCCCGGCACGGGCGTGAAGGAGAGGTACGCGCCGGGATCGGTGACCCTCGGCCCACCCGACTCACCCACAACCGACTCACCCAGCACACCCGGCCCGCCGCCCACCGGCGCCTCCTCCGCCCGCGCCACCCCCGGCAGAGCGGGCACCACGGCGAGCCCCGCACCCGCTCCCAGAACGGTTCTCCGACTGACGTCCGCGGACATGCCACACCCCTCGACCGGTCATCCCAAGGCTGAATTTGCTCAGCGCCATGACAAATGGTGGAGGGAGTGAAGCGAGGGGACAACGGGTCGTACGCGCCGAATAGTTTCGAAGACCGAAGCCCCGAGCGGCCCGCACGGTCGACGCCGTGCGGGCCGCTCGGCCTACTTCACTTCAAGGACTCCTCGAGCCACTTCGCCCCTTCGTAGGGCACTTCCCTGCAGGGCTTCGCCTTCCCCTTGACCACGTACATGCTCCCCGCCGGGCTGACCGAGCCCTTGATCGGCTCCGGATCCTCGAAGACCATCGTGTCGCCAGGACGCAAGGTGTACGTCCAGAGGGCGTCCGGGTCCGTGACCTTCTGGGGCCCCGGCGACACCCCGCGCGGCTTCGCGCAGACGAAGCCGCTCCTGGGACTGTCGAAGCTCGTCCGAATACCGACGTCATGCAGTCGCTCTGCCAGCTCGCCCCGGTACTCCCAGAGCGCGAGTTCCTCACCGGTCACGGTGACACTGCCGTTCCCGTTCCGCTCGACGGCGTACGCGTTGGACCCGCCGGTCGACGACGGCAGCCCCACCACCACCGCCGCCGCCGCGACACACGCCGCGAGGGCGACGAGCACGCGCCGCGTGGTGATCGTGCGGCGGATCACGGGCCCGGGCTCGGGCACGTCCTCGGCCCGCAGCGCGATCTCGCGCCGGAGCTCGTCCAGCAACCGGTCCTCGAAGGTCTTCGTCGTCCTGGTGCTCATGCCTCTCCCCCTGCGTAGGTGAGTGCCGCCGCGTGCTCGCCGTTCCCTCCGGCCGCCGAGCGCAGCGCCCTGCGGGCCCGGTGCAGCCGTACGCGTGCCGTGACCTTGCGTATCCCCAGCGCCGTGGCGGCCTCGGTGACGCTCAGCTGGTCGACGGCGACCAGCTCCACGACCGCGCGCTCCCCCTCGGGCAGCCCCTCCAGCGCGGCCAGCGCCCGCCGTCCGGCCGCCTCCGCGTCGAGCTTGTCCTCCAGTCGGCCGATGTCGTCGGCCTCCAGCAGCCGTCGGCCGGCGATTCGGTTGCCGAGCACGTTCTGCCGCGCGCTGCGTCGCGCCTCCGCCGCCACCACGTTGCGCGCGATGCCGTAGAGCCAGGCCGTCTCGCTCCCGAGTTCGGGGCGGTACGCGCGGGCGGAGTCGATCACCGCGAGGAAGGTCTCGGCGGTGAGATCAGCGACGGTGTGCGGATCGGTGACCCGCCGGGCCATGAAGCGGGTGACGGCGTCGACATGACGGCGATAGAAGACCTCGAAGGCCTCCGGGTCGTACATGCCTCCCGGCGGACCGCCGCGGCCTCTGCTGTCCGGTGCCAAGGTACGTACCTCCCGTGGTCGGTCGTGCTGTCACTTGTACTTGGACCGGGGCGGGAAAGGCGTTACAGGAAGGGCGTCGCAGGCGAGGCATCACGGGCGAGCATCGCAAGAAAAGCGTCGCGGGAAGGGCGTCACAGGCGAGGCACCGCAGGAGAAGCGTCGCGGGCAGGGCACCGCAGGAGGGTCACAGGAAAGGCGTCGGGGAAACAGAAGAGGCCCGTACGACCGAAGTCGTACGGGCCCTTCAGAGAACTACCGAGTCCTCAGACCCAACCGGGTCCTCAGACCTACCGGGTCAGTTCAAGATCACTTCGTGATCTTGATGACCTGGCCGGCGCCCACGGTCCGGCCACCCTCACGGATGGCGAACTTCAGGCCCTCTTCCATGGCGATGGGCTGAATGAGCTCAACCTTCATCTCCGTGTTGTCGCCGGGCATGACCATCTCGGTGCCCTCGGGGAGGGTCACGACGCCGGTCACGTCCGTCGTACGGAAGTAGAACTGCGGACGGTAGTTGTTGAAGAACGGCGTGTGGCGGCCACCCTCGTCCTTGGACAGGATGTAGGCCTGGGCCTCGAACTCGGTGTGCGGCGTGACCGAACCGGGCTTGATGATGACCTGGCCGCGCTCGACGTCCTCGCGCTTGATGCCACGGAGGAGCAGACCGACGTTCTCACCGGCCTGGCCCTCGTCGAGCAGCTTGCGGAACATCTCGATGCCGGTGACCGTGGTGGTGGTCTTCTCCTGCTTGATACCGACGATGTCGACGGTCTCGTTGACCTTGAGGACACCACGCTCGATACGGCCGGTGACGACGGTGCCACGACCGGTGATCGTGAAGACGTCCTCGATCGGCATCAGGAACGGCTTGTCGACGTCACGCTCGGGCTGCGGGATGTTCTCGTCGACGGCCTTCATCAGCTCGAGGACGGAGTTGCCCCACTCCTTGTCGCCCTCGAGCGCCTTGAGCGCCGAGACCTTGACGACCGGCAGGTCGTCGCCCGGGAACTCGTACTCGGAGAGCAGCTCACGGACCTCGAGCTCGACGAGCTCCAGGATCTCCTCGTCGTCCACCATGTCGGCCTTGTTCAGGGCGACGACGATGTACGGAACGCCGACCTGGCGGGCCAGGAGCACGTGCTCCTTGGTCTGCGGCATCGGGCCGTCGGTGGCGGCGACGACGAGAATGGCGCCGTCCATCTGCGCCGCACCCGTGATCATGTTCTTGATGTAGTCCGCGTGACCGGGGCAGTCGACGTGGGCGTAGTGACGGGTCTCCGTCTGGTACTCGACGTGCGCGATGGAGATGGTGATACCGCGCTGGCGCTCCTCGGGAGCCTTGTCGATCTGGTCGAACGCCGAGGCCTCGTTCAGGTCCGGGAACGCGTCGTGCAGCACCTTGGTAATGGCGGCCGTGAGGGTCGTCTTACCGTGGTCGATGTGACCGATGGTGCCGATGTTGACGTGCGGCTTAGTCCGCTCGAACTTCGCCTTCGCCACGGGGGTCCTCCTGGGAGTGGTTCTGGAACGCCTTGCTTCATCGGCGCCAGGTGATCTTTGCTGGAAAGTCCGGGTCCTTGGGCAAACACCCGTGTTCGCGGGTGTTTGCCCCCTGAGGCTCCGGAGTCAAGCCTAAAGCGTGTGGACGCGGTGCGTGGAACGCGGTGCGTTACTCGCCCTTGGCCTTCGCGATGATCTCCTCGGCGACGTTCCGCGGAACCTCGGCGTAGGAGTCGAACTGCATCGAGTAGCTTGCGCGACCCGAGGTCTTGCTGCGGAGGTCTCCGACGTAGCCGAACATCTCCGAGAGGGGCACGAGGCCCTTCACGACGCGGGCACCAGCCCGCTCCTCCATGGCCTGAATCTGACCACGGCGGGAGTTGATGTCACCGATGACCTCACCCATGTAGTCCTCGGGCGTGGTGACCTCGACGGCCATCATCGGCTCAAGGAGCACGGGGGACGCCTTGCGCGCGGCCTCCTTGAAGGCCTGCGAACCGGCGATCTTGAAGGCGAGCTCGGAGGAGTCGACCTCGTGGTAGCCACCGTCGATGAGCGTGACGCGGACGCCCGTCATCTCGTAGCCCGCCAGGATGCCGAACTGCATGGCCTCCTGCGCACCGGCGTCCACCGAAGGGATGTACTCCTTCGGGATACGGCCACCGGTGACCTTGTTCACGAACTCGTACGAGGCGTCGCCGCCCTCGATCGGCTCGATCGCGATCTGCACCTTGGCGAACTGGCCGGTACCACCAGTCTGCTTCTTGTGCGTGTAGTCGACGCGCTCGACGGCCTTGCGGATCGTCTCGCGGTAGGCGACCTGCGGCTTGCCGACGTTGGCCTCGACCTTGAACTCACGGCGCATACGGTCGACCAGCACCTCGAGGTGCAGCTCGCCCATACCACCGATGATGGTCTGCCCGGTCTCCTCGTCCGAGTGGACCTGGAAGGAGGGGTCCTCCTCCGCGAGACGCTGGATGGCGACACCCAGCTTCTCCTGGTCACCCTTGGACTTGGGCTCGATGGCGACCTGGATGACCGGCGCCGGGAAGTCCATGGACTCCAGGATCACCGGCTGCTTGTCGTCGCACAGCGTCTCACCGGTCGTGGTCTGCTTCAGACCCATGACGGCGATGATGTCGCCGGCGCCCACCGACTCGATCTCCTCACGCTTGTTCGCGTGCATACGGTAGATCTTGCCGATGCGCTCCTTCTTGCCCTTGACGGAGTTCAGCACGGCGGTGCCGGACTCCAGGCGGCCCGAGTAGACCCGGACGAAGGTGAGCTTGCCGAGGTGCGGGTCGCTCATGATCTTGAACGCCAGCGCGGACAGCGGCTCGTCGTCGGACGGCTTGCGCTTGACGACCTCCTCCGGGTCGTTCACGGCGTGGCCCTCGATGGCCTCGACGTCGAGCGGGGTGGGGAGGTAGCGCACGACCGCGTCGAGCAGGGGCTGGACGCCCTTGTTCTTGAACGCGGTGCCACAGAACACCGGGGTGACCGTGACGCCGTCGGACTTGCCGGACGCGATGGTGATGCGACGGATCGCGGCGTACAGCTGCTCCTCGGTGGGCTCCTGGCCCTCCAGGAACAGCTCCATGATCTCGTCGTCGTTCTCCGCGACGGCCTCGACCAGCTTGCCGCGGTACTCCTCGGCAGCCTCGGTGTGCGTGGCCGGGATGTCGACGACGTCGTACATCTCGCCCTTGGCAGCCTCGGCGGACCACACGAGCGCCTTCATGCGGACCAGGTCCACGACACCCTTGAAGTCGGCCTCGGCGCCGATCGGCAGCTGCATGACGAGCGGGACGGCACCCAGGCGGCTGGAGATCATGTCCACACAGCGGTGGAACTCCGCGCCGGTACGGTCCAGCTTGTTCACGAAGCAGATGCGCGGCACGCCGTAGCGGTCGGCCTGACGCCACACGGTCTCGGACTGCGGCTCGACACCGGCGACACCGTCGAACACCGTGACGGCACCGTCGAGCACGCGGAGCGAACGCTCCACCTCGACCGTGAAGTCGACGTGACCCGGGGTGTCGATGATGTTGATCGTGTAGTCGTTGTCCTCGAGCGGCCAGTGACAGGTGGTGGCAGCAGAGGTGATCGTGATGCCACGCTCCTGCTCCTGCTCCATCCAGTCCATGGTGGCAGCGCCGTCGTGGACCTCACCGATCTTGTAGCTGACGCCGGTGTAGAAGAGGATCCGCTCGGTGGTGGTCGTCTTGCCCGCGTCGATGTGGGCCATGATCCCGATGTTGCGGACCCTGGCCAGGTCAAGTGAAGTGGTAGCCATAAGGCTTCGGTCTTCTCTCGGTCTCGATGGGGGTAGCGACTACCAGCGGTAGTGCGCGAAGGCCTTGTTGGACTCGGCCATCTTGTGGGTGTCCTCGCGCTTCTTCACAGCGGCACCGAGGCCGTTGGACGCGTCGAGAAGCTCGTTGAGCAGACGCTCGGTCATGGTCTTCTCGCGACGGGCGCGGGAGTAACCGACCAGCCAGCGCAGCGCGAGCGTGTTGGCACGACCGGGCTTGACCTCGATCGGAACCTGGTACGTCGCACCACCGACACGGCGGGACTTGACCTCGAGGGTCGGCTTGATGTTCTCCAGAGCGCGCTTCAGCGTGATGACCGGGTCGTTGCTGGTCTTCTCGCGCAGGCCCTCCATGGCGCCGTACACGATGCGCTCGGCGGTGGAGCGCTTGCCGTTCAGCAGCACCTTGTTGATCAGCGACGTGACAAGAGGAGAACCGTAGACCGGGTCGATGATGACCGGGCGCTTCGGGGCGGGGCCCTTACGAGGCATTCTTACTTCTCCTTCTTGGCGCCGTAGCGGCTGCGGGCCTGCTTGCGGTTCTTGACACCCTGGGTGTCAAGCGAACCGCGGATGATCTTGTAGCGAACACCGGGCAGGTCCTTCACACGGCCGCCGCGCACGAGCACGATGGAGTGCTCCTGCAGGTTGTGTCCCTCACCCGGAATGTAAGCGGTGACCTCGATCCCGCTGGTCAGACGCACACGCGCGACCTTACGCAGGGCCGAGTTCGGCTTCTTCGGGGTGGTCGTGAACACACGCGTGCAGACGCCACGACGCTGGGGCGAACCCTCGAGTGCGGGCGTCTTGTTCTTCTCGACCTTGTCCTGCCGGCCCTTACGGACCAGCTGCTGGATCGTAGGCACTACTTCTCCGGTTTCTGTGTGCCGAATGGTGAAGCTAACCTGGAACATTCGCCGACCCACGCGGTCGGGTGTGTCGAAACTGCAGACTCCCGCCGCAAGGCAGAAAGGGCGCAGAGTACGGCGGCCGCTTACGGCTCCCCCTGTGCGGTTGAAGGCACGCACGAGAGCCAGGGCACACCCCAGGCACAAGGTCTGAGCGTACCTACCTCATTCGCTACGGTCAAAACAAATGGGCGGGCGGTGGTTTGAGGAGGGGGCGCCCGCACGGCGGAACCGGCGCCCGGAAGGGTCCCGCGTCCCTCCCGAACTCCTGGACACGGCCCCGGATCAGGGGTTCGCGGACGTCTCCAGAATGGCGATGAGGAGGAGGAAGAGACCCCAGCCGGCCACGGAGAGCCAGCCGAGGATGATCCCGGCCAGCGCGAAGCCGTCGCCCCCCTCGCCCGTACGCCTGATCTCGGCGCGGGCTGTGTGGCCGAGAATGACCGCGGGAATGCCGGTGAGCCCCATCGTCATGGTGGTGAGCACACCGCACACCATGGAACCCACGGCCTTGCCGTTGGTCGCCGGCGGCGGCAGGGGCGCCGGCATGAACGTCCTGGGCACCGGGGCGCCCATAGCGGTCGGCTGCATCCCCGAGGGGCCCTGGGGCAGGTCGGCGACCAGAAGGGACAGCTCCCCCACTGTGCGCGCCTTGTAGGCCCTCTCCACGCGCCTCTCGTACTCGTCCTGCGGCAGGCGGCCCTCGCTGAACCCTGCCTTCAGTACATCCACGGCACGCTCACGGTCGGCGTGTGCGGCGAGCATCGAAGGACTACTGCCCTGCGCCTGCTGCCAAGGAATCGGCTGCCACGACGGGTTCGACACGAGAAACACTCCCCCGGACTGGTTGTTCCTCCATGATGCTCCAACGCCCGCCCCCGAGCACGGGTTCCCCGCCCCGGTTCTGTTGCGGTTCTGCCACACCGAACACCCGTACCCACGCCGAAGGGGCGGCCACCCAAAGGTGACCGCCCCTCAGCTCAAGCAACTACAACCGCTCGCCTACTGGTTGTACGGACCGTAGTCGTAGTCCTCCAGCGGGACGGCCTGGCCGGAGCCCGTGCCGAACGGCGAGTAGTCGATGTCGTCGTAGCCGACGGCCGAGTACATCGCGGCCTTGGCCTCCTCGGTCGGCTCGACCCGGATGTTGCGGTACCGGGACAGACCCGTACCGGCCGGGATGAGCTTACCGATGATGACGTTCTCCTTGAGGCCGATGAGGCTGTCGGACTTGGCGTTGATCGCCGCGTCCGTCAGGACTCGGGTCGTCTCCTGGAAGGAGGCGGCCGACAGCCAGGATTCCGTCGCCAGCGAGGCCTTGGTGATACCCATCAGCTGCGGACGACCGGAGGCCGGGTGACCGCCCTCCTGGACCACACGACGGTTCTCGGTCTCGAACTTCGAGCGCTCGACCAGCTCACCGGGCAGCAGCTCGGCGTCGCCGGACTCGATGATCGTCACGCGGCGCAGCATCTGCCGGATGATGATCTCGATGTGCTTGTCGTGGATCGACACACCCTGCGAGTTGTAGACCTTCTGGACCTCGCCGACCAGGTGGACCTGGACGGCACGCTGACCCAGGATGCGCAGCACGTCGTGCGGGTTGGTGGCACCCACGGTGAGCTTCTGGCCCACCTCGACGTGCTCGCCCTCGCTCACCAGCAGACGGGCGCGCTTCGAGATCGGGAACGCCGTCTCGTCGCTGCCGTCGTCCGGCGTGATGACGATCTTCTTGGTCTTCTCGGTCTCCTCGATGCGGACGCGACCGGCCGCCTCGGAGATCGGGGCGACACCCTTCGGCGTACGGGCCTCGAAGAGCTCGACGACACGCGGCAGACCCTGCGTGATGTCGTCACCGGCCACACCACCGGTGTGGAAGGTACGCATCGTCAGCTGGGTACCGGGCTCACCGATGGACTGGGCGGCGATGATGCCGACCGCCTCACCGATGTCGACCAGCTTGCCGGTGGCCAGGGAGCGGCCGTAGCACATGGCACACGTGCCGACCTTGGACTCACAGGTCAGGATCGAGCGGGTCTTGACCTCCTCGACACCGTGGTGCACGAGCTGGTCGATGAGCACGTCGCCCAGGTCCACGTTGGCCGGCGCGATCACCTTGCCGTCGATGACGACGTCCTCGGCGAGCATGCGGGCGTAGACGCTGGTCTCGACGTCCTCGGCCTTGCGCAGGACCCCGGTCTCGTCCTTCGAGGCGATCCGCAGCTTCAGACCGCGCTCGGTGCCGCAGTCCTCCTCGCGGATGATGACGTCCTGCGAGACGTCCACCAGACGACGGGTCAGGTAACCCGAGTCGGCGGTACGCAGGGCGGTGTCCGCCAGACCCTTACGGGCACCGTGCGTGGAGATGAAGTACTCAAGGACGGACAGGCCCTCGCGGAAGGACGCCTTGATGGGACGCGGGATCGTCTCGTTCTTGGCGTTCGACACCAGACCACGCATACCGGCGATCTGACGCATCTGCATCATGTTTCCGCGGGCACCCGAGTCGACCATCATGAAGATGGGGTTCGTCTTCGGGAAGTTCGCGTTCATCGCCTCGGCGACCTCGTTGGTCGCCTTGGTCCAGATCGCGATGAGCTCCTGCGTGCGCTCTTCCTTGGTGATCAGACCGCGCTCGTACTGCTTCTGGACCTTCTCGTCCTGCGCCTCGTACCCGCGGACGATCTCCTTCTTCGCCTCGGGAACGACGACGTCGGAGATGGCCACGGTGACACCGGAACGGGTCGCCCAGAAGAAGCCGGCCGCCTTCAGGTTGTCGAGCGTCGCCGCCACGATGACCTTGGGGTAGCGCTCGGCCAGGTCGTTGACGATCTCGGAGAGCTGCTTCTTGCCCACCGAGTAGTCGACGAACGGGTAGTCCTCGGGCAGCAGCTCGTTGAAGAGCGCACGGCCGAGCGTGGTCTTCAGACGGAAGCTGTCACCCTGCTGCCACTCCGGCTCGCCCTCCTCGCGCGCCGGCGGCATCCAGCCGCGCGGCGGGATGGTGCCCACCGGGAAGCGGATGTCCACCTGGGACTGCAGCGCCAGCTCGCCGGCGTCGAACGCCATGATCGCCTCGGCCGTGGAGGCGAACGAGCGCCCCTCGCCCTTGGTGTCACGCAGCTCGCCGTCGGTGGTGAGGAAGAACAGACCGAGGACCATGTCCTGGGTCGGCATCGTCACCGGACGGCCGTCGGCGGGCTTGAGGATGTTGTTCGAGGACAGCATCAGGATGCGGGCCTCGGCCTGCGCCTCCGCGGAGAGCGGCAGGTGCACGGCCATCTGGTCACCGTCGAAGTCCGCGTTGAACGCGGTGCAGACGAGCGGGTGGATCTGGATGGCCTTGCCCTCGACCAGCTGCGGCTCGAAGGCCTGGATGCCGAGGCGGTGCAGGGTGGGAGCACGGTTCAGCAGCACCGGGTGCTCGGCGATGACCTCTTCGAGGACGTCGTACACGACGGTGCGGCCGCGCTCCACCATGCGCTTGGCGCTCTTGATGTTCTGCGCGTGGTTGAGGTCCACGAGCCGCTTCATCACGAACGGCTTGAACAGCTCCAGCGCCATGGCCTTCGGCAGACCGCACTGGTGCAGCTTCAGCTGCGGACCGACGACGATCACGGAACGCGCGGAGTAGTCCACACGCTTGCCGAGCAGGTTCTGACGGAATCGACCCTGCTTGCCCTTCAGCATGTCGCTGAGGGACTTCAGGGGGCGGTTGCCGGGGCCGGTGACCGGACGGCCACGACGGCCGTTGTCGAACAGCGCGTCGACGGCCTCCTGGAGCATGCGCTTCTCGTTGTTCACGATGATCTCGGGCGCGCCGAGGTCGAGAAGCCGCTTCAGTCGGTTGTTCCGGTTGATCACACGGCGGTACAGGTCGTTCAGGTCGGAGGTCGCGAAGCGGCCACCGTCCAGCTGCACCATCGGGCGGAGGTCCGGCGGGATGACCGGCACGCAGTCCAGCACCATGCCCTTGGGGCTGTTGCTGGTCTGCAGGAACGCGGAGACGACCTTGAGGCGCTTGAGCGCACGGGTCTTCTTCTGGCCCTTGCCGGTGCGGATGATCTCGCGGAGGCGCTCGGCCTCCTCGTCCAGGTCGAAGGACTCCAGGCGCTTCTGCAGCGCCGCGGCACCCATCGAGCCGTCGAAGTACGTGCCGAAGCGGTCACGCAGCTCGCGGTAGAGGAGCTCGTCGCCCTCCAGGTCCTGGACCTTGAGGTTCTTGAAGCGGGTCCACACCTCGTCGAGACGGTCGATCTCGCGCTGCGTACGGTCGCGCAGCTGCTTCATCTCACGCTCGGCGCCCTCGCGCACCTTGCGGCGCACGTCGGCCTTGGCGCCCTCGGCCTCCAGCTCGGCCAGGTCGGTCTCGAGCTTCTTGGCGCGGGCCTCCAGGTCGGCGTCCCGGCGGTTCTCGACCTGCTGACGCTCGACGGAGACGTGGGCCTCCAGCGAGGGCAGGTCGCGGGTGCGGCGCTCCTCGTCGACGTACGTGATCATGTACGCCGCGAAGTAGATGACCTTCTCCAGGTCCTTCGGGGCGAGGTCGAGCAGGTAGCCCAGCCGCGACGGGACGCCCTTGAAGTACCAGATGTGGGTGACGGGAGCGGCAAGCTCGATGTGGCCCATCCGCTCACGGCGCACCTTGGCGCGAGTGACCTCGACGCCACAGCGCTCACAGATGATGCCCTTGAAGCGGACACGCTTGTACTTGCCGCAGTAGCACTCCCAGTCCCGGGTCGGACCGAAGATCTTCTCGCAGAAGAGTCCGTCCTTTTCGGGCTTGAGCGTGCGGTAGTTGATCGTCTCGGGCTTCTTGACCTCGCCGTGGCTCCACTGACGGATGTCGTCAGCGGTGGCCAGACCGATCCGGAGCTCGTCGAAGAAGTTGACGTCGAGCACTATGCGTCAATCCCTCTCAGGGTTGTAAGTCATGGGGTCTGATACGGGGGTCCTGGGGCCGGCGGCCTTCATGCTTCTCGCGGTGAAGGCCGCCGGACTCCCGTCAGACCTCTTCGACGCTGCTCGGCTCGCGCCGGGACAGGTCGATGCCAAGCTCCTCCGCAGCGCGGAAGACGTCCTCGTCGGTGTCGCGCATCTCGATGGACATGCCGTCCGAGGACAGCACCTCCACGTTGAGGCACAGGGACTGCATCTCCTTGATGAGCACCTTGAAGGACTCGGGGATGCCGGGCTCGGGGATGTTCTCGCCCTTGACGATGGCCTCGTAGACCTTCACGCGGCCGGTCACGTCGTCGGACTTGATGGTCAGCAGCTCCTGGAGGGCGTACGCGGCGCCGTAAGCCTCCAGCGCCCACACCTCCATCTCACCGAAGCGCTGGCCACCGAACTGAGCCTTACCACCCAGCGGCTGCTGGGTGATCATCGAGTACGGGCCGGTCGACCGGGCGTGCAGCTTGTCGTCGACCAGGTGGTGGAGCTTGAGGATGTACATGTACCCGATCGAGATCGGGTCCGGGAACGGCTCACCGGAGCGGCCGTCGAACAGCCTCGCCTTACCGGTCGGCTGCACCATGCGCTCGCCGTCGCGGTTCGGGATGGTGTGCTGGAGCAGACCGGCCAGCTCGTCCTCGCGGGCACCGTCGAAGACCGGGGTCGCGACGTTGGTGCCGGGGGCGACGGAGTCGGCGCCGATGACCTGCAGACGCTTCGCCCAGTCGTCGGCCAGACCGGAGACGTCCCAGCCGCGGCTGGCGAGCCAGCCGAGGTGGATCTCCAGCACCTGTCCCGGGTTCATTCGGGACGGCACGCCGAGCGGGTTGAGGATGATGTCGACCGGGGTGCCGTCCTCCAGGAACGGCATGTCCTCGATCGGCAGGATCTTGGAGATGACACCCTTGTTGCCGTGTCGGCCGGCGAGCTTGTCACCGTCGGTGATCTTGCGCTTCTGCGCCACGTACACGCGCACCAGCTGGTTCACACCGGGGGGAAGCTCGTCGCCCTCCTCGCGGTCGAAGACGCGGACGCCGATGACCTTGCCGATCTCGCCGTGCGGCACCTTCAGCGAGGTGTCACGGACCTCACGGGCCTTCTCACCGAAGATCGCGCGGAGCAGCCGCTCCTCGGGGGTCAGCTCGGTCTCACCCTTGGGCGTGACCTTGCCGACGAGGATGTCACCGGCGACGACCTCGGCACCGATACGGATGATGCCGCGCTCGTCGAGGTCGGCGAGGACCTCCTCGGAGACGTTCGGGATGTCCCGGGTGATCTCCTCGGGGCCGAGCTTGGTGTCACGGGCGTCGACCTCGTGCTCCTCGATGTGGATCGAGGAGAGGACGTCGTCCTGCACGAGGCGCTGCGACAGGATGATCGCGTCCTCGTAGTTGTGACCCTCCCACGGCATGAACGCCACGAGCAGGTTCTTGCCCAGCGCCATCTCGCCGTTCTCGGTGGCCGGACCGTCGGCCAGGACCTGGCCCTCGATGATCCGGTCGCCCTCGTTGACGATGACCTTCTGGTTGACCGAGGTGCCCTGGTTGGAGCGGGCGAACTTGGCCAGGCGGTACGTGATGTACGTGCCGTCGTCGTTGGTGGTGGTGATGTAGTCGGCGGAGACCTCCTGGACCACACCCGCCTTCTCGGCCTTGACCACGTCGCCGGCGTCGACGGCGGAGCGGTACTCCATGCCGGTGCCGACGAGCGGGGACTCGCTCTTGATGAGCGGCACGGCCTGACGCATCATGTTCGCGCCCATGAGGGCACGGTTGGCGTCGTCGTGCTCCAGGAAGGGGATCATGGCGGTCGCGACCGACACCATCTGGCGCGGCGAGACGTCCATGTAGTCGACGTCGTCACCGGGGACGTAGTCGACCTCGCCGCCACGGCGGCGGACCAGGACGCGGTTCTCGGTGAAGCGCAGGTCGTCGTCGAGCGTGGCGTTGGCCTGCGCGATGACGAACCGGTCCTCCTCGTCGGCCGTCAGGTAGTCGACCTCGTCGGTGACGACACCGTCGGTGACCCGGCGGTAGGGCGTCTCCACGAAACCGAACGCGTTGACGCGGCCGTAGGAGGCGAGCGAGCCGATCAGACCGATGTTCGGGCCTTCGGGCGTCTCGATCGGGCACATGCGGCCGTAGTGCGAGGGGTGCACGTCACGGACTTCGAAGCCGGCCCGCTCACGGGACAGACCACCGGGACCCAGCGCCGAGAGACGACGCTTGTGCGTCAGACCCGACAGCGGGTTGTTCTGGTCCATGAACTGCGACAGCTGGCTGGTGCCGAAGAACTCCTTGATGGAGGCGACGACCGGCCGGATGTTGATCAGGGTCTGGGGCGTGATCGCCTCGACGTCCTGGGTCGTCATGCGCTCGCGGACGACACGCTCCATACGCGCCAGACCCGTACGGACCTGGTTCTGGATGAGCTCGCCGACGCTGCGCAGACGACGGTTGCCGAAGTGGTCGATGTCGTCGGTCTCGACGACGATCGTCTGGCCGTTGTCGGCGGCCGTCTCGGTCTCGCCCGCGTGCAGCTTCACCAGGTACTTGATCGTCGAGATGACGTCCTCGACGGTCAGGACGCCCGCGTCGAGCGGAGCCTCCGCACCCAGCTTCTTGTTGACCTTGTAGCGGCCGACCTTCGCGAGGTCGTAGCGCTTCGGGTTGAAGTACAGGTTCTCCAGAAGCGTCTGCGCGGCCTCACGCGTGGGGGGCTCGCCCGGACGCAGCTTGCGGTAGATGTCGAGCAGCGCGTCGTCCTGCCCCTGGGTGTGGTCCTTCTCCAGGGTGGCGCGCATGGACTCGTACTCGCCGAACTCCTCCAGGATCTGCTCGGTGGTCCAGCCGAGGGCCTTGAGGAGGACGGTCACGGACTGCTTGCGCTTGCGGTCGATACGCACACCGACCATGTCGCGCTTGTCGATCTCCATCTCCAGCCAGGCACCCCGGGACGGGATGATCTTGGCGGAGAAGATGTCCTTGTCGGACGTCTTGTCGATGGAGGAGTCGAAGTAGACACCCGGCGAACGGACCAGCTGCGACACGACGACACGCTCGGTGCCGTTGATGACGAAGGTGCCCTTGTGGGTCATGAGCGGGAAGTCGCCCATGAAGACCGTCTGGGACTTGATCTCGCCGGTCTCGTTGTTGGTGAACTCGGCGGTGACGAAGAGCGGGGCCGCGTACGTGAAGTCGCGGTCCTTGCACTCGTCGATGCTGTTCTTCGGCGGCTCGAAACGGTGGTCGCGGAACGTCAGCGACATCGACCCGGAGAAGTCCTCGATCGGGGAGATCTCCTCGAAGATCTCCTCCAGACCGGACTTGGTGGGGACGTCCTGTCCGTTCTCCAGAGCCTCCTCGACCCGACTCTGCCAGGCGGTGTTGCCGAGCAGCCAGTCAAAGCTCTCGGTCTGCAGCGCGAGCAGGTTGGGAACCTCGAGAGGCTCCTTGATCTTTGCAAAAGAGATGCGCAGCGGGGCAGTGCTGGCGGCGGGGTTCGTATTCGCGGTCGAGGCGTTGCGCGAGGCGGCCAAGAGGGGGTCCTTCCGAGGGCTCGGACTCACTACGCGCGTACCGGCCCCTCTTATGCGCAAAGAGAGCAGGCTGTTCCTGATCTGACCAAAAGGCCAGGTCGGGAATGGTCTGTTCGTCGATGCTCAAGCGAGGGCATGCCCCTGGTGACGGGCAGGGGACAGCTAACAGGCAGCGCAAAGGGTCAGTGTAGCCACTTGGCACACTGATGTCCAGTGCGGGTTTTTTGAGACCCTCGTTGTTCTCGACACCTACGCAAGCCCACGCCCTCAACGCACGTTGATACTGCCCTCTTCGCCGTCGATCCATGCCTCGGAGTTCGGATCGGTGTGACGACGCGTCCTGAGAATTGCGCGCTGCGTGCAGTTCGTCAAGGCCCCGCATGCCCGATCCCGGTGCCGCGATCGTCACTCGCGGCTCGCCACCTGGGGTGTCGGAGGCACGACGAAGATCACCATACTCGTCGGCACCGACAGTGCAAGGCAGCCGTCCGCCGACGTCCCGGAACGCCGAAAGGCGACCACCCAGTTGGGTGATCGCCCTTCGGTACGTTCGCGTTACAGCCTCGAACAAGTTTTTGATACTTGTCTCGAAACCGTGCCGCACGGATCCTCGCGGATCCAGGAGAGCCGGCGAACCGGCTCGGCCTTACTTGACCTCGACGGAGGCGCCGGCGGCCTTGAGGGACTCGGCAGCCTTCTCGGCGGCCTCCTTGGCGACCTTCTCGAGAACGGGCTTCGGGGCGCCGTCCACGAGGTCCTTGGCCTCCTTCAGGCCCAGCGAGGTCAGCTCACGCACGACCTTGATGACCTGGATCTTCTTCTCGCCGGCGCCGGTGAGGACGACGTCGAACTCGTCCTGCTCCTCAGCGGCCTCGGCCGGGGCGCCGGGGACGGCGGGGCCGGCAACGGCGACGGCCGCGGCGGCGGTGACGTCGAACTTCTCCTCGAACGCCTTCACGAACTCGGAGAGCTGGATGAGGGTCATGCCCTCGAACTCGGCGAGCAGTTCGTCCTGGGTGAGAGCCACGATGGCTTCCTTCCACTAATTCGGCTGGTGCCGGGATGTACATGTCTGGCGGGCGTACGACGGCCCGCTACGACCGCTTCCGGAGGCGGACTGCCTCAGGCGGCGGTCATTTCGCGAGCCGAGTTACTCGGCACCGCCCTGCTCTTCTTGCTTGGCACGAAGCGCGTCCACGGTGCGGACGAGCTTCGAGGGAAGCGCCTGGAAGAGCTGCGCAGCCTGGGACTGCTTGCCCTTGAAGGCACCCGCCAGCTTGGAGAGCAGAACCTCGCGGGACTCGAGGTCCGCGAGCTTCTTGATCTCGTCGGCGGACAGCGCCTTGCCGTCAAGGACACCGCCCTTGATGACGAGGTTCGGGTTGTCCTTGGCGAAGTCACGAAGACCCTTCGCCGACGTCACCGGGTCACCGGTGATGAAGGCGACCGCCGTCGGACCGTTGAACAGGTCGTCGAGCGTCGAGATCCCGGCCTCGTTGGCCGCAATCTTGGTCAGCGTGTTCTTCACCACGGCGTACTGGGCGTCCTCACCGAGTGAACGACGCAGCGTCTTGAGCTGCGCCACGGTGAGACCCCGGTACTCGGTCAGCACGGCGGCGTTCGAGCTACGGAACTGCTCCGTGAGCTCGGCCACCGCGGCAGCCTTGTCGGGCCTTGCCATAGAGCGTCGGCCTCCTTCCGGGTGATGAGGACCGCTCAGAAGGGGCTGGGGAAAACGAAACGCCCCGGCGCAGGCGCACGGGGCGTGGCTCGACCGGACGAATCCCGTACGAGACGGAACCGGACCAGGAGCAACTTCCACAGTCACCTGCGCGGGTCGTCCGCAGTTCAGCGGATCCTTCGGCCACCGCGCCCTCTTGTGAGCACACGGCAACGACCAGCGGTCTTTGGCTTCCTCGGAAGAGTACGGGACCGTGTCCCTGTCGGGCAAATCCGCTCCCGGAGGCCGCAGCTCAGCCCCCTCCGGCCCCGTCCACCCGCTCGGCGAGGTCGACCGTGTCCTCGGCCGCCGGGGTCTCGACGGTCACCGGGCGGTCGACGTCCAGGAGGGTGACGGTCAGGTCGAGCGGCCCTCCGTCGACCGTGCGCCCCTCCTGCAGGGCGTAGGTCTCGCCCCTGAGCCGGTACCGCTTGGCCCGGCCGTCGTCGTCGACCCACAGGTCCACGGTGAGCGTCTCCTCGATGCCCAGCATCATGAACTGGTCCAGACTGGTCGTCCGCATCTCCCGGGTCGCCTTGTCCCGGGCGGCCGTCTGGGCGGCCCGCAGGCTCTTCGTGGTGACCGTGCCCCGGTAGTGCGTGGTCCCGCTGCCCTCGACCCTCTCGGCACCGACCTCGCTGACCTTCTTCGCGCCGGTGAGGAGCGTGGACTGCGCGAGCGGGCTCGCCTCCAACGGACCGGGCAGGACGCGGTACGTGTTGTTCTCCGCCGCCCCGCGTCCCCAGACGGCCGGCCCGGCGCTGATCCACTTCTTGTCCGCGGGGGCGCCGACGGCGGCCGCGTCCCCCTCGGCGTAGATCACCCCGTCGGCGAACCGCACCGCCAGGGCCTTGTCCTCGCTCGGGCCCCACCCGGTCAGTTCCATGCGCATCGCGGTCGGCCGCGCGGTCATCGCCGCCTCGGCCCGTATCTTCCCGTGCTCCGGCAGGGTCCCCGTCACCCGGTAGCGCAGCGACGCGATGTCCGCCGTCCGCTCCGCGGCCCGGGCCACGGCCTCCGCGGGCGTTGCGGGCTTCGCCTCGGCCTCCGCGGGCGTCTCAGGCTTCGCCTCGGCCTCCGGCCCCGCCTCCGTGCCGCAGGCGGTGGCACCGCCCAGCAGCGCGGCCACGACGGCGATGCCGACCGCTCTGCGACGACGTACGGAGCCCTGTGCGGCCAACCTCATCTGTCCCCCTGGAACCTCACGCCCCACCCGTGTGGGACGGCAGGGACACTAGCGCCGACGGACGGCGCCTGTCGTGCGCCTTCAGGGCCCACGCAGAAGACGAGCCCCGCAGCCTCGAAAGGCTGCGGGGCTCGTCCTCGGGCTGTGCGACCGCGACGCGGCTGCCGGTGAGCGTCAGGCTCAGACGGCGGCCGGGTCCTCCTCGACGAGGAGGTTGCGGGTGCGGTTGGAGTCGACCGGAATGCCGGGGCCGATCGTGGTGCTGATCGCGGCCTTCTTGATGTAGCGACCCTTGGCGGCCGACGGCTTCAGACGGAGGATCTCCTCCAGCGCCGCGGCGTAGTTCTCCACCAGCTTGGTGTCGTCGAACGACGTCTTGCCGATGATGAAGTGCAGGTTCGAGTGCTTGTCGACGCGGAACTCGATCTTGCCGCCCTTGATGTCGTTGACGGCCTTCACGACGTCCGGGGTCACGGTGCCGGTCTTGGGGTTCGGCATGAGACCACGGGGACCGAGCACGCGGCCGAGGCGGCCGACCTTGCCCATGAGGTCCGGGGTGGCGACGACGGCGTCGAAGTCCAGACGGCCCTTCGCCACCTCGTCGATCAGTTCGTCGGAGCCGACGATGTCGGCGCCGGCGGCGGTCGCGGCCTCGGCACGGTCACCGGTCGCGAAGACCAGGACCCGGGCGGTCTTACCGGTGCCGTGCGGGAGGTTCACGGTGCCACGGACCATCTGGTCGGCCTTGCGCGGGTCGACACCCAGACGGAAGGCGACCTCGACGGTGCCGTCGAACTTGGACGTGGAGGTCTCCTTGGCGAGACGGACGGCCTCGAGCGGGGCGTAGAGCTTGTCCCGGTCGACCTTGGCGTCCGCAGCGCGGAGAGCCTTGCTGCGCTTGCTCACAACTGCTCCTGTGTGTTCTTGAAAAGGAGTCGTGGTACGGGCCGAGCAGGCCCTGCCACGCGCGGCCGCCGTGTACGGCTGCCGCGAGGTTCTACGAAGGTGGGACTCAGCCCTCGACCGTGATGCCCATGGAACGGGCGGTGCCGGCGATGATCTTCGACGCGGCGTCCAGGTCGTTGGCGTTGAGGTCGGGGAGCTTGGTCGTGGCGATCTCACGGACCTGCGCCTCGGTGATCTTGGCGACCTTGGTCTTGTGCGGCTCGCCGGAGCCCTTCTCGACACCCGCGGCCTTGAGGATCATCTTCGCGGCCGGCGGCGTCTTGGTGATGAAGGTGAAGGAGCGGTCCTCGTAGACCGTGATCTCCACCGGGATCACCCAGCCACGCTGCGACTCGGTCGCGGCGTTGTAGGCCTTGCAGAACTCCATGATGTTGACGCCGTGCTGACCGAGCGCGGGGCCGACCGGCGGGGCGGGGTTCGCCGCACCGGCGTTGATCTGGAGCTTGATGAGCCCCGTGACCTTCTTCTTCTTGGGAGGCATTGCTCTCCGGGTCCTTTCGATTCGAGTGCGCCCTCATCCAGGTCGCGTCCCGGATGAAGGCATACCGCACAACGATAACGGGTATGGATGCGCGGCCAAAAACCGAGCAGGTCAGACAAGCTTTTGACAGCCCGTCTGACCTGGTCGGAAGCGGTGGTCCAGGAAGGAGCCGGTGGCCGGCTAGTTCTTCTGGATCTGGTCGAACGACAGCTCGACCGGCGTCTCGCGGCCGAAGATCTCCACGAGACCCTTGACCTTCTTCGAGTCCGCGTTGATCTCGTTGATGGTCGCCTGCAGCGTGGCGAACGGGCCGTCCGTGACGGTGACCGAGTCGCCGACCTCGAAGTCCAGCACCTGGACCTCGACCTTGCGGGCGGGAGCCGGCTTGCCCTCGGCCTCGGCGGCCTCACGGGCGGCCTTCTCCTCGGCCTCCGGCGCGAGCATCTTGACGATCTCGTCCAGGGTCAGCGGGTACGGGTCGTAGGCGTTGCCCACGAAGCCGGTGACGCCGGGGGTGTTGCGGACGACGCCCCAGGACTCGTTCGTCAGGTCCATGCGGACGAGGACGTAGCCGGGGAGCTTGTTCTGGCGGATCGTCTTGCGCTCGCCGTTCTTGATCTGCGCGACCTCTTCCTGCGGCACCTCGGCCTGGAAGATGAAGTCCTCGACGTTCAGCGAGACGGCACGCTGTTCCAGGTTGGTCTTCACACGGTTCTCGTAACCGGCGTACGTGTGGATGACATACCACTCGCCGGGCAGGGCCCGCAGTTCCTGACGCAGGGCCTCGACGGGGTCGACCGGCTCGGTCTCCTCCTCGACGGCCTCTTCGGCGTCCTCGTCCTCGGAGCCCTCGACGTCGGAATCCTCGACGTCGGAGTCGTCCTCGACGTGCACGGCCTCTTCCTCGGCCGGCTCCCCCGCCTCGGCCTCGGCAGCCTCGACCTCGTCGACGCCGTCCTCGGAGTCTGCTCCCTCGACGATGTCGAGTTCGTCATCCACGGACTCGGCACCTTCACCGCGAGGCTCCATGGCGTCCTTCAGGTTCGGGTCAGACACGTGGCTGCTTCTTCCTGGATCATGGGGGTGGAACATGCGAAAAGGGGCGCCAAGTCACGGCGCCCTTCGCTTTCGGCTCAGCCGCCGAAGACGTACTTGGCGGCCTTGTCTAGGCCGAAGTCAATCACAGTGACAAGACCGATCATGATGACGACGAAGACGATGACCACCGAGGTGTAGGTCGTCAGCTGGGAGCGGGTCGGCCAGACGACCTTCCGCAGCTCCGCGATGATCTGGCGATAGAAGAGCGCGAGGCGCTTCAGCGGGCCCTTCTTGGCACGCTTGCCGCCCTTGCGGGTCTTCTTCTTGTCCTCGGGCACCTCGTCCTGGGCATCAGGCGTGTCGATGGAGCCCACGGCGTCCGTCATTCATCCTCACCTGATTCCGGTCCGGGTCGTGGCCGTGCCGCGCCCGGTCTGAGCCGCACGGCGGAACATTGCTGTACGTACATGCGCACACATCCTGGCGTGAGGAGTGTGTAGCAGGGCCGGAGGGACTTGAACCCCCAACCGCTGGTTTTGGAGACCAGTGCTCTACCAATTGAGCTACGACCCTTTGCGGTTCTCCACCAACGTACCGCATCCGAGCGAGTGCACGGTGTGCACCTGACGGGCGCGGCCGGTGAAGACCAACGAGGACAGAGCATACGTGGTCCGAGGGCTGTCGTCGAACAGAAAGCGTCCGTAGGGACGTTGCCCGCCGAAGATCGACCGTTTCCGGCCGCGGATACGGACGGTTGTTCCGTCGCTGTTCAGTCTGTGAAACCCGCGTGCCCGGCGCGTTTCCGGTCTGGAACGATGGGGCCCATGAGCCCTGCAACCCCTCCCACCGAGCGCCGGGTCTCCGCGCGCATCGGCGCGATCTCCGAGTCCGCCACCCTCGCCGTGGACGCCAAGGCGAAGGCCCTCAAGGCCGCTGGGCGTCCGGTGATCGGCTTCGGCGCCGGTGAGCCCGACTTCCCGACCCCCGACTACATCGTCGAGGCGGCCGTCGAGGCCTGCAAGAACCCGAAGTACCACCGGTACACGCCGGCCGGCGGTCTGCCCGAGCTGAAGGCCGCGATCGCCGCGAAGACCCTGCGCGACTCCGGCTACGAGGTCGACGCGTCGCAGGTCCTCGTGACCAACGGCGGCAAGCAGGCCATCTACGAGGCCTTCGCCGCGATCCTCGACCCGGGCGACGAGGTCATCGTCCCCGCGCCGTACTGGACGACGTACCCGGAGTCGATCCGTCTCGCCGGCGGTGTCCCGGTCGAGGTGGTCGCCGACGAGACCACCGGCTACCGGGTCTCCGTCGAGCAGCTGGAGGCGGCCCGCACCGAGAACACGAAGGTGCTGCTCTTCGTCTCCCCCTCCAACCCGACCGGCGCGGTCTACACGCGCGCGCAGATCGAGGAGATCGGCCGCTGGGCCGCCGAGAAGGGCCTGTGGGTCCTGACCGACGAGATCTACGAGCACCTGGTCTACGGCGACGCGGAGTTCCACTCGCTGCCGGTGGTCGTGCCCGAGCTGGCCGACCGGACCATCGTCGTCAACGGTGTCGCGAAGACGTACGCGATGACGGGCTGGCGCGTGGGCTGGGTCATCGGCCCGAAGGACGTCGTGAAGGCCGCGACCAACCTGCAGTCGCACGCCACGTCGAACGTCTCCAACGTGGCCCAGGTCGCCGCGCTGGCCGCCGTCTCCGGCGACCTGTCGGCCGTCGAGGAGATGAAGGAGGCCTTCGACCGGCGCCGCAAGACGATCGTGCGGATGCTCAACGAGATCGACGGCGTGTTCTGCCCGGAGCCCGAGGGCGCGTTCTACGCCTACCCCTCGGTGAAGGACCTGGTGGGCAAGGAGATCCGGGGCAAGCGCCCGCAGGACACGGTCGAGCTGGCCGCGCTGATCCTGGAGGAGGCCGAGGTGGCGGTCGTCCCGGGCGAGGCCTTCGGTACCCCCGGCTATCTGCGGCTGTCGTACGCCCTGGGTGACGAGGATCTCGTCGAGGGTGTCTCCCGTATCCAGAAGCTCCTGGCGGAGGCCCGGGACTGAGGTCCGTGGCAGGGGGCCGTCCACCGATTCCGGTGGGCGGCCCCCTGTCGTTCGTGCGAGCAAGACCACGTTCGAGGATTCCGCTACCGGGACGGCACGGGCGTGCGGCAGGATCGGGCGATGGAGCGTGTACGTGATCTCTCTGAACTGCCCAAGGCCCATCTGCATCTGCACTTCACCGGGTCGATGCGGCCCACGACCGTGCTGGAGCTGGCCGACAAGTACGGGGTACGGCTGCCCGAGGCGCTCGCCGAGGCGCTGACCGGCGGGGAGCCGCCGAAGCTGCGGGCGACGGACGAGCGGGGGTGGTTCCGGTTCCAGCGGCTGTACGACGCGGCGCGCTCGTGTGTCAGAGGGCCCGAGGACATCCAGCGGCTGGTGCGGGAGGCCGCGGAGGAGGACGTGCGGGACGGCTCGGGCTGGCTGGAGATCCAGGTGGACCCCACGTCGTACG
Source organism: Streptomyces sp. NPDC041108 (assembly GCF_055592645.1). Taxonomy (NCBI): domain Bacteria; kingdom Bacillati; phylum Actinomycetota; class Actinomycetes; order Kitasatosporales; family Streptomycetaceae; genus Streptomyces; species Streptomyces sp. NPDC041108. Next base: position 774,344 of record NZ_JBVIYK010000003.1, read on the forward strand.
CGCCCCGGCTGGGCGGCCTGATCCCGGCGCTGGAGGTCATCCTGGACGCGGTGGACACGACCGTGCGGGAGACCGGGCTCGGGATGCGGGTGGTGGTGGCCGCGAACCGGATGAAGCACCCGCTGGACGCGCGCACGCTGGCCCGGCTGGCGGTGCGGTACGCGGACCGGGGCGTGGTCGGCTTCGGGCTCTCCAACGACGAACGCCGGGGCATGGCGAGGGACTTCGACCGGGCCTTCGCGATCGCGCGCGAGGGGGGTCTGCTGTCGGCGCCGCACGGCGGTGAGCTGACCGGCCCGTCGTCGGTGCGCGACTGTCTGGACGATCTGCACGCCTCGCGGATCGGGCACGGCGTGCGCGCGGCGGAGGACCCGCGGCTGCTGCGGCGGCTCGCGGACCGGGGCGTGACGTGCGAGGTCTGCCCCGCCTCGAACGTGGCGCTCGGTGTCTACGAGAAGCCCCAGGACGTCCCCCTGCGCACTCTGTTCGATGCCGGTGTGCCGATGGCGCTCGGCGCGGACGACCCGCTGCTGTTCGGCTCCCGCCTCGCGGCCCAGTACGAGATCGCCCGGCACCATCACGGTTTCACGGACGCGGAACTGGCGGAGCTGGCCCGCCAGTCGATCCGGGCGTCGGCGGCGCCGGAGAGCGAGCGGGCGAAGCTGCTGTCCGGGGTGGACGACTGGCTCGCCCGCCCGGTCGGCTAGCGGCTCCGGTCAGAGGCTGACGCCGACCGTCACCGGCTCGTTGACCAGGGTGATGCCGAAGGCGTCCCGGACTCCGCTCACGACCTCGCGGGCCAGCGCGAGCAGGTCCTCGGTGGTGGCCGCGCCCCGGTTGGTGAGGGCCAGGGTGTGCTTGGTGGAGATCCGGGCCGGGCCGGTGCCGTACCCCTTGGTGAACCCGGCCCGGTCGATCAGCCAGGCGGCGGAGGTCTTGGTGTGCCCGTCGCCGGCGGCGTACGCGGGCGGGCTCACGTCGTCCCCGAGCCGCTCCCGCACGCGCGCGTGGAACGCGGCGAACTGCTCGTCGTCGAGGATCGGGTTGGTGAAGAACGACCCGGCGGACCAGGTGTCGTGGTCCTCGGGGTCGAGGACCATGCCCTTCCCGGCGCGCAGCTTCAGCACGGTCTCGCGGGCCCGGGCCAGGGGCACCCGGTCGCCGGGCTCGACACCGAGCGTGCGGGCCGTCTCGGCGTACTTGACCGGTCCCGACAGGCCGCCGGCGTCCTCCAGTTCGAACCGGACCCGCAGGACGACGTACCGCTCGGGTTCGTCCTTGAAGCGGCTGTGGCGGTACGAGAAGGCGCACTCGGTGTTCGGGACGGTGACCGTCTCGCGGGTGCGGCGGTCGTAGGCGACGACCTCGGTGATGGTGGAGGCGACCTCCTGGCCGTACGCCCCGACGTTCTGGATCGGGGTGGCGCCCGCGGAGCCGGGGATGCCGGCCAGGCACTCGATGCCGGCGAGCCCGGCCTCGACGGTCCGGGCGACCGCGTCGGTCCACACCTCGCCGGCGGCCAGTTCCAGCCGTGTCCCGTCGAGCGCGAAGCCCTTCGTGGCGACGACCAGCGCGGTCCCGGCGAAGCCCTGGTCCCCGATCACCAGGTTGGAACCGCCCCCGATGAGCAGCAGCGGCGTACCGGTGTCGTCGGCCTCGCGGACGGCGGCGATCACCTCGTCGTCGGTGGTCGCGGTGATCAGCCGGCGCGCGGGCCCGCCCAGCCGGAAGGTGGTCAGCGGGGCGAGGGGGGCGTCGTGGAGTTCCTGCACGGGCTCAAGAGTACGAGACCCCCGCACCCGGGAGGGGCGGGGGACCGTAGGGGTGCGGCTCGGCCGCGCGGGCGGTCAGGCCAGTCGTACGACCGCCCGGGACATGCCGAGGACCTTCTGGCCGGCGCTCATGGCCGTGAGGTCGACGCGGACGGTGTTGTCGTCGAGCTTGGCGCCGATCTTGGCGCTGACCTCGATGGTGGCGCCCTCGTCGTCGTCGGGGACGACGACGGGCTTGGTGAAGCGGACGCCGTACTCGACGACCGCGCCCGGGTCGCCGGTCCAGTCGGTGACGACGCGGATCGCCTCGGCCATGGTGAACATCCCGTGCGCGATGACGTCCGGGAGGCCCACCTCCTTGGCGAACCTCTCGTTCCAGTGGATCGGGTTGAAGTCGCCGGAGGCGCCCGCGTACCGGACGAGGGCGGCGCGGGTCACGCCGAAGGTCTGCGCGGGCAGTTCAGTGCCGACCTCGACGTCGTCGTAGGAGATCTTGGCGGTCATCGGATCCTCACGCCCCCTCGGCCGCGCGGGCCACGAGCTTGGTCCAGGCGGTCACGACGTGTTCGCCGGACTCGTCGTGGACCTCGCCGCGGATGTCCAGGATGTCGTTGCCCGCCAGGGACTTGATCGCCTCGATGGTCGAGGTGACCGTGAGGCGGTCACCGGCGCGCACCGGGCGCTTGTGGGCGAACTTCTGGTCGCCGTGCACCACCCGGCTGTAGTCGAGGCCCAGCTGGGGGTCCTGGACGACCTGTCCGGCCGCCTTGAAGGTGATCGAGAACACGAAGGTCGGCGGGGCGATCACATCGGCGTACCCGAGTGCCTTGGCGGCCTCCGGGTCGGTGTAGACGGGGTTGGTGTCCCCCACGGCCTCAGCGAACTCGCGGATCTTCTCCCGGCCGACCTCGTAGGGGTCGGTGGGCGGGTAGGAACGCCCCACGAAGGACTGGTCGAGCGCCATCGGCTCGGCACCTCCTGGTTGCTCGGCGGATATGGCGGTACGGCGGTACCGACGCGGGGGTACGGATACGGCGGTACTGACCGGTACGGGTCGTGCAACGACGCGAGGCCGCCCCCGATCTCTCGGGGACGGCCTCGCGTACGAGCCTGATTTATCGCGTTTCGCGGTGCGCGGTGTGCGCGTTGCAACGCGGGCAGTGCTTCTTCATCTCCAGTCGGTCCGGGTTGTTACGCCGGTTCTTCTTGGTGATGTAGTTCCGCTCCTTGCACTCCACGCAGGCCAGCGTGATCTTCGGGCGGACGTCGGTGGCAGCCACGTGAGTGCTCCTTGACGAACGGATGGGACAGGGTTTAACGCATAGAAGAGTAGCCGATCGAAGGACCGACCCCGCAATCGGCTACTGTCCGTAGCGGTGACCGGACTTGAACCGGTGACACAGCGATTATGAGCCGCTTGCTCTACCGACTGAGCTACACCGCTTTGATGCGAGCAGCTCCCGCCTTGCGGCGGGAACCATTCACACCAGAGCCCCAATACGGAATCGAACCGTAGACCTTCTCCTTACCATGGAGACGCTCTGCCGACTGAGCTATTGGGGCGAGCGATGAAGACATTACACGCCCCACCGCCGATCGCCCAAATCCGTTTCCCCGCCCGCATCCATGGGTCGTCCGCCCGTCGCGCACCGGTCGGAGCGCCGGTCGGCGCACCGCTCCATCGGCGATCTTCCGGGGGTCGTCGGACCGCCGTCCGGAGCGGTCGGCCGCGCCGCTCCCGAGCCGTTCACCCAGGCCACGCGGGCCCCACGCGCCCCGTCGCCACCGGCTCTCCCCGGCGCTTCCCGGCGCTCCTCCGGCAGGTGAGGCACACCGGTACGACTATTGCGCTCCTCCGCGACGGGGAGGTGCGGCCCGCCTAGGCTCGACTCACTCTGCGTGATCTTGTGTCCCCCGGGGAGTGCGATGCCCGACAGCCAGCCGCAGCCGTCCCCCTCCTCCTCCGGCCCGCCGTCCGGCCCGGACGAGGCAGGCGTCCTGCTGCTGTGCGGGGCGCGGCTGACCGACGGCCGGGTGGTGGACGTGCGGCTGGGCGGCGGGCGTATCGAGGCGGTCGGCACGGCGGGCAGCCTGGGCGCGGGACCCGCCGCGTCCGGGACGCCCGCCACCCGGGTGAACCTCGGCGGCCATCTGCTCCTGCCGGCCCCCGTGGAGCCGCACGCCCACGGCGACACGGCCCTGTCGGCCGACTTCGAGGGCCCGGTCCCCTACGACGGCCAGGACGTCCAGCGGCGGGCCACGGAGGCCGCGCTGCTGCAGCTCGGGCACGGCGCCACGACGGTCCGCTCGCATGTGCACGTGGGCGACGTCCAGGGTCTGGAGGCGCTGGCGGCGGTGCTCCGGGCGGGGCAGACACTGCGCGGCCTCGCGGAGCTGACGACGGTGGCGATGCCCCGGGTGCTGACCGGGGTGGCCGGCGCGGACGGGCTGGCGATCCTGCGGGACGCGGTGAAGATGGGCGCCTCGGTGGTCGGCGGCTGCCCGGATCTGGACCCGGATCCCACCGGATACGTGGAGGCGGTCCTGGAGATCGCCTCCGAGCACGGCTGCCCGGTCGACCTGCACACCGACGGCGACGACCCGGCCCGCCTCGCCCGGCTCGCGGCCATGGCGGGCGGTCTACGGCCGGGCGTCACGCTGGGCCCGTGCGGCGGGCTGGCCCGTCTTCCCGCGCAGGCCGCCGCCCGGGCCGCCGACCAGCTGGCGGCGGCCGGCGTGACCGTCGTCTGCCTCCCGCAGGGCGGCTGCGGCACCGTGGACGGCCGGGAGACCGCCCCCGTACGGCTTCTGCGGGCGGCCGGGGTGCGCGTCGCGGCGGGCAGCGGGGCGCTGCGGGACGTGTCGAACCCCGTCGGGCGCGGGGACCCCTTGGAGGCCGCGTTCCTGCTCGCCTCCCGGTACGGGCTGCGGCCCGAGGAGGCGTTCGACGCCGTCAGCGGGGTGGCGCGCGCGGGTCTCGGTCTGCCCGAGGTGCGCGTCGAGGCCGGCTTCCCCGCCGAACTGCTCGCCGTGCGCGGCACCCGGCTCGCGGGAGTGCTGTCGCTCGGATACAGCCGCGTCGTCGTGCACCGGGGGCGCGTGGTGGCGCGCACCAGCGCGGTACGGGAGTACTGCGGCTCGGCGACGGGCGCTGCGGGGGCGGCGGTGGATCTGCCGCGGCAGGGGCGGGGGTGAAGGGCCGTACGCCCGTACCCGGGCGTACGGCACGCGCGCGTGGAGGTTCTCCCGCTCCTGGCGCGCGTGCCCGCGAGGGTGGGTGCCCGCTCCCCCGTACGGGTGCACTCCCCCGTGCTGCCGTCTCCCCCGTGCTGTCGTCTCCCCCGTGTGCTCGGCTCGCCGGTGGGTTCGGTGCTCGCCGGTGTGATCAGACGCCGAACAGACCGCCGCCGAACGGGTCGCTGAACTCGTCGACCGGGATCTCGGCCGCGCCCTTGGGCGCGCTGACGTCGCCGGCCTTGCCGAAGGTGAGGACCAGGGGGGCCTTGGCGCCCTTGGGGTCGTCGGCGAGGGCGGCGAGGTCGGTCTCGATACGGGTCAGGTCACCGTTCTTGAGGGTGAAGTCGACAGCGACGTTCTTGTCGGGGGCGTCCTTCATGTCCTTGGCCGTGGGGAGTTCGGCTCCCGGCGGCAGCTCGCCCTCCAGCGGCTGGAGCTTGTCGACGATGCCGGTGAGCAGGTCGCGGAAGTTGGCCTTGGCGGTGACGACCTCGGTGCCGTCCTTGCCGTCCTTGGTCTTGAAACCGACCTCGCGGGCGAAGACACCACGCACGGCGTCGAGGATCTTCTTCTGGGTCTTGGCGTCGATGTCGTCGGAGCCGCCCGAGCCGGTCCCCTCGTCCCCGGCGGCGTCCTGCAGCTCGGCGGTGTTCACCTTCACCCAGTCGCCCTCCAGAGCCGGCCGCAAGTGCCGCTCGCTCTCGGGGAGTTCGTCGGCGGTCGGGAACGGAATGCCCATCGCGTCGCCCATGGCCTCCATGTCGGCGCGGTAGTACGTGTAGTCGCCGACGACCCGGTACTCGACGAGCACACCGTCGTGGCCGGAGATCTTCATGCCCATTCCGGCGATGTCCTTCTCGCCGGACTCGGCCAGCGGCTTCTTCGACCTGACCGACACGTCGACGCGCAGGCCGGTGAAGAACTCCGTCATCTCCGGCGGCATCTCCTCGCTGTCCTCGCCCATCAGCGCGGTGAGGTCGTCCGGGTCGGCGTCGAGCCGCATCCCGAAGGCCAGCGACTTCTGCTCGCCCAGCCGTTCGACGGCGCTGTCGACCTTCTGACCCGCGGTGAGGTTCTCGACGGTTCCGCACGCGGCCGCCGTGACGAGCACGGCCGCCGCGCAGCCGGCACCGGTGAAGGCACGGCGTACGACGTTCTTGTTGCGCGTGGCTGTACGCATGGCGGTGATGTTTCCCCCCGTGGTTCCGGTGTCCGCCGGCACGGCGAACATGGGTGAGACGCCCGGGACGGCCGGATGGTTGTGCGGCGGACGCGTCCGTTCGGGCGTACGGTCGGAGTCATGCGCATTGTCATCGCCGGAGGTCATGGTCAGATCGCGCTGCGGCTGGAGCGACTGCTCGCCGCACGTGGTCACGAGGTCGCGGGGATCATCCGCCGCGCCGAGCAGTCGGACGATCTGCGCGCGGCCGGTGCCGAACCGGTGCTGTGCGATCTGGAGTCGGCGTCGCTCGAGGAGGTCGCCGCGCATCTGCGGGGCGCGGACGCCGCCGTGTTCGCGGCGGGCGCCGGACCGGGCAGCGGGGCGGGCCGCAAGGACACGGTCGACCGCGGGGCCGCGGTCCTGTTCGCCGATGCCTCGGTGCGCGCGGGCGTGCGCCGTCATCTCGTCGTCTCGTCGATGGGTGCGGACCCGGCGCACGAGGGCGACGAGATCTTCGACGTCTACCTGCGGGCCAAGGGCGAGGCCGACGCGTACGTACGCGGTCTGGAGGCGCTGGACTGGACGATCCTGCGCCCCGGCATGCTGACCGACGACGCCGGCACCGGCCTCGTCCGTCTGGAGGCGTCCACGGGCCGCGGCCCCGTCCCGCGCGACGACGTGGCCGCCACCCTCGCCGAACTCCTGGACACCCCGGCGACCGCCGGTCTGACCCTGGAACTCATCAGCGGCTCGGTGCCCGTGTCCGTGGCCGTGAAGTCGGTGGCGGGCAACTGAGGCACCCGCGGGGGTTTCCCGGGCTTCAGAACAGCGGCAGCTGACCGGGGAATTCGGGCACGACGTACCCGTCGAGCGCGGGCTGGGCCGCTCCGATCAGGGCCTGCCTGCGCGACCCGGGGCACGACACCAGATCCCCACCCGCTCCGGGCGGATCGTGCCGCGCGAACCGCCCCGCCACGACGGCGATCTCACGACGGCACTCGGGGCAGTTCCTACGACGCGATGACATGCGGTCAGTGTGCCCGGCCGGACTGACACTCCCCGGACACGCACACACGAAGAAGCCCCTCCGGACTGCTTGCACAGTCCGGAGGGGCTTCCCTCCACGTGGCGGCGCCAGGATTCGAACCTGGGTAGGCATAGCCGACGGATTTACAGTCCGTTCCCATTGGCCACTCGGGCACACCGCCTGGGATGCTGCCCTTCGAACCGCTTTTCGGCGGTGCTCTGTGGCAACGACGTAAACGATACCTGATGCCCGGGGGTGCTCCGCCACCTGATTGATCAGTACTCGTGGCGGCCGGGGTGGCTAGGCTTGTCGCCCCCCGACACCTCGATTTCAAGGAGCCACAGCACATGGCCGACTCCAGTTTCGACATCGTCTCGAAGGTCGAGCGGCAGGAGGTCGACAACGCCCTCAACCAGGCCGCCAAGGAGATCTCGCAGCGCTACGACTTCAAGGGCGTCGGCGCCTCGATCTCGTGGTCCGGCGAGAAGATCCTGATGGAGGCGAACTCCGAGGACCGGGTCAAGGCCATCCTCGACGTCTTCCAGTCCAAGCTGATCAAGCGCGGGATCTCCCTGAAGTCGCTGGACGCGGGTGAGCCCCAGCTGTCCGGCAAGGAGTACAAGCTCTTCGCGTCGATCGAGGAGGGCATCTCCCAGGAGAACGCCAAGAAGGTGGCGAAGATCATTCGCGACGAGGGTCCCAAGGGCGTCAAGGCCCAGGTCCAGGGCGACGAGCTGCGCGTCAGCTCCAAGAGCCGGGACGACCTGCAGGCCGTGATCAGCCTCCTCAAGGGCAAGGACTTCGACTTCGCGGTGCAGTTCGTCAACTACCGGTGATCATCCCTGGGTGGACGGTGAACGGCTGAGGTGAGGCCGTACGCGAAGAGGGTGGGCACCCCCGGGCCCGGGGGTGCCCACCCTTTCGTCCGCCCGCCCCGGATCCGTGGCGGCGGACGGTGTGCGTACTCAGCGGCGCGAGTGGCCGAACAGGATGCGGTAGGCGATCAGCAGGACCAGGGAGCCGCCGATCGCGGCCGCCCAGGTGGCGCCGTCGTAGAAGTTCTCGGAGATCGGGCGGTCCAGCCAGCGGGCGGAGATCCAGCCGCCGATGAACGCGCCCGCGACACCGATGAGGGTCGTGCCGATGAAGCCGCCCGGATCCCGGCCCGGCAGCAGGAGTTTGGCGATGGCGCCGGCCAACAGCCCCAGAACGATCCAGCCGATGATGCTCATGCCGTGAACCTGCCCTTTCGTGCCGTACAGCTACTCAAGCCGTGCTGTGTTTCCCCCCACGTACAGGGACCAGGCACCATGCCGTCCTGTCCTGTTGTCCGGGAGGACGTCCGGGCGACATCCGGCGGTTGCGGTGGTCAGTAGGGTGCGGCGCATGACACAGACCGGATCGGGTGCGGAGCTGCGCCGCACGCTCGGGGTGGGGGACGCGGTGGTCGTCGGCCTCGGGTCGATGGTCGGCGCGGGGATCTTCGCCGCGCTGGGGCCGGCCGCGCGCGCGGCCGGGTCGGGGCTGCTGCTCGGGCTCGCGGCCGCCGCCGTCGTGGCGTACTGCAACGCGATGTCGTCGGCGCGGCTGGCGGCCCGCTACCCGGCGTCGGGCGGCACGTACGTGTACGGGCGTGAGCGGCTCGGCGCCTTCTGGGGGTATCTGGCCGGCTGGGCGTTCGTCGTCGGCAAGACGGCCTCGTGCGCGGCGATGGCGCTCACCGTGGGGGCGTACGTGTGGCCGGGGCAGGCGCACGCCGTGGCGGTGACGGCCGTGGTGGCGCTGACGGCGGTGAACTACGGCGGCGTGCAGAAGTCGGCGTGGCTGACGCGGGTGATCGTGGCGGTGGTGCTCGCGGTCCTCGCCGCCGTGGTGGTCGTGTGCCTGGGTTCGGGGGAGGCGGAGGCCGGGCGGCTGGGCGGCGGCGCGTCGGGGGGCGTGGGCGGGGTGCTGCAGGCGGCCGGTCTGCTGTTCTTCGCGTTCGCCGGGTACGCCCGGATCGCGACCCTGGGCGAGGAGGTGCGGGATCCGGTGCGCACGATCCCGCGCGCGATCCCGCTCGCGCTGGGCATCGCGCTGGTCGTGTACGCGGCTGTCGCCGTCGCGGTTCTCGCGGTCCTGGGCTCCGGCGGGCTGGGGCACGCCGCCGCGCCGCTGGCCGACGCGGTGCGGGCGGCCGGAGTGCCGGGGCTGGTGCCCGTGGTGCGGGTGGGGGCCGCGGTGGCCGCGCTCGGGTCGCTGCTGGCGCTCATCCTGGGCGTCTCCCGCACCACCCTCGCCATGGCCCGTGACCGGCATCTGCCGGGCGCCCTGGCCGCCGTGCACCCACGCTTCCAGGTGCCGCACCGGGCGGAACTGGCCGTGGGTGCCGTGGTGGCCGTGCTGGCCGCCACGGCCGACGTCCGGGGCGCGATCGGGTTCTCCTCCTTCGGCGTCCTGGCGTACTACGCGATCGCCAACGCGTCCGCCTGGACGCTGAGTTCGGCGCCCCTCGCGCGCGTGGTGCCGGTGATCGGGCTGGTGGGGTGCGCCGTCCTGGCGTTCGCGCTGCCGGCGTCGTCGGTGGGCGCGGGCGCCGCCGTCCTCGGCGTGGGGGCGGCGGCGTACGGCGTGCGGCGATGGTGGGCGCGGCGCAGCGGCTGAGCGGGGCCGGGGGCCGGGGCGTGCCGGGCTAGAAGCGCTGCTGGGCGAAGGGCTGGTCGGAGCGGACGATCTCGCGGCCCAGGGGCATCAGGGAGACCGGCACGAGCTTGAAGTTGGCGATGCCGAAGGGGATGCCGATGATCGTGACGCAGAGCACGAGGCCCGTGAAGATGTGCGTCAGCGCCAGCCACCAGCCCGCCAGGACCAGCCACAGGATGTTGCCGACGCAGGACGGCGCGCCCGCGTCGCGGCGCTCTACGGCGCTGTACCCGAAGGGCCACAGGGCGTAGACGCCGATGCGGAACGAGGCGATGCCGAACGGGATGCCGATGATCGTGATGCACAGGAGCAAGCCTGCGAACAGGTAGCCGACGAAGAGCCAGAACCCGCTGAGGATCAGCCAGATGATGTTCAGAATGGTCTTCACTGGGGGCGACCTGCCATCTTCTCGAGTCGGGCGATGCGTTCCGCCATCGGCGGATGTGTCGAGAACATCTTGGAGAATCCCTGGCCGGGCCGGAAGGGGTTGGCGATCATCATGTGGCTCGCCGTCTCGAGCCGGGGCTCCGGGGGCAGCGGCAGCTGCTTGGTGCCTGTTTCCAGTTTGCGAAGGGCGCTGGCGAGGGCAAGTGGATCACCGGTGAGGTGGGCGCCGGAGGCGTCCGCCTCGTACTCCCGGGAGCGGCTGACGGCGAGCTGGATGAGGGACGCGGCGAGCGGGCCCAGCAGCATGATCAGCAGCATGCCGAGGAGGCCGGGGCCGTCGTCGTCGTCCGAGCGGCCGATGGGGATCAGCCAGGCGAAGTTCACCAGGAACATGATCACGGAGGCGAGGGCGCCGGCGACCGACGAGATGAGGATGTCCCGGTTGTGGACGTGACTCAGCTCGTGGCCGATGACGCCGCGCAGCTCGCGCTCGTCGAGCAGGCGCAGGATGCCGTCGGTGCAGCACACGGCCGCGTTGCGCGGGTTGCGGCCGGTCGCGAAGGCGTTCGGGGCGTCCGTCGGGGAGATGTACAGGCGTGGCATGGGCTGCCGGGCCTGCATGGAGAGTTCGCGGACCATGCGGTACAGCGCCGGGGCCTCGAACTCGCTGACCGGGCGGGCACGCATCGCGCGTAGAGCCAGTTTGTCGCTGTTCCAGTACGCGTACGCGTTCGTGCCGAGGGCGACGACGACCGCGATGACCAGGCCCATACGGCCGAACAGGCTTCCGATGACGATGATGAGTGCGGACAGTCCCCCGAGGAGTACGGCGGTCCTGAGCCCGTTGTGCCGGCGGTGCACGGTGCGCCCTCCAAGTCGTGCGGCAGGGGAACCCCTTGCTTGCTGGTCGCTGTCGACTCCACCTCTCAGTGGACCTTCCCGTACTGGTCAACGCCAGGCGGGAGGCACTAGTTCCCTTGTGCGCGCGGCCCTGCCGGTGGGCCGTCCGGGTGGGCGGGTCGGCCTAGAAGAGACCGATGCCGGCGAAGCGCAGGACGAGCTGGGGTGCGCCGGACAGGGCGATGCCGACGATTCCGGTCAGGGCGAGGGCTGCGGTCAGGGGCGCCGGGACGCGGTGCGGGCCGGCTGCGCCGGCACCTTCGGCCACGGTCGTGCCCTCGGTGGCGTCCTCGCGGGCGCGGAACAGCAGTGCCGTCCACCGGAGGTAGTAGAAGAGGGCGATCACCACGTTGACGGCCATCACGACGGCCAGCCAGCCGAGGCCCGCGTCGACGGCCGACGAGAAGACGGTGACCTTGGCGAACAGGCCGATGATGCCCGGCGGCAGCCCCGCGAGGCAGAGCAGGAAGAAGGCGAGGAGCAGGGCGGACAGGGGATGCGACGCGTGGAGGCCGCGGTAGTCGCTGACGCGGTTCAGGGTCTTCGTACGGCCGACCAGGGCGGCCACGGCGAAGGCGCCCAGGTTCACCACCGCGTACATCAGGGCGTACGCGACCGTGGAGCCGACGGCCTTCTCGGCGTCCTCGGTGTTGTCGGCGTAGGCGGCCGCCGCGATCGGGACGAGGAGGTAGCCGGCCTGGCCGACGGAGGACCAGGCGAGCAGCCGGACCGCGCTGTACGCGCGCGTGGAGCGCTGCCCGAGAGCGCCCAGGTTGCCCACGGTCATGGTGAGGGCGGCCAGGGCGACGAGGGCGGGGCCCCAGACGTCGGCGTACGACGGCAGGGCGACCACGGTGATCAGGATGAGCCCGGAGAAGCCGACCGCCTTGCCGACGACCGACAGGTAGGCGGCCACGGGCAGGGGGGCGCCGACGTAGGTGTCGGGGACCCAGAAGTGGAAGGGGACGGCGGCGGTCTTGAAGGCGAAGCCGATGAGGGTGAGGACGACGCCGGCCTGCGTGACGGTGTGCAGCTGGGCGTCGACGTTCTGGATGCGGTCGGCGATCTCGGTGAGGTACAGGGTGCCGGTCGTGGCGTAGACGAAGCTGATGCCGAGCAGGCTGACGGCGGTGGCGGTGACGGACGACAGGAAGAACTTCAGGGCGGCCTCGGAGGACCGTCTGTCGCCGAGCCGGATGCCGACGAGGGCGAAGGCGGGCAGGGAGGCGACCTCCAGCGCGACGACCAGGGTCGCGAGGTCGCGGGAGGCGGGCAGTAGCGCCGCGCCCGCAGCGGACGACAGCAGCAGGAACCAGAACTCCCCGGCGGGCAGGGCCTTCCTCTCGTCGTTCAGGGCGGTCATCGACAGCAGGGCGGTGAGGAGGGCGCCGCCGAGGACGAGGAACTGGACGACGAGGGTGAAGCGGTCGGCGCTGTAGCTGCAGACGTCCGGGGAGCCGGTCAGGCAGAAGGTGGCGCGGTCGCCGTCCAGGAGGGGAAGCAGGGCCAGCAGGGCGGCTCCGAGGCCCGCGACGGAGGTCCAGCCGAGCAGCGGCTTCCGCGTCTCGCCCACGAACAGGTCGGCGACGAGCACCGCGAGGCCGACGACCGCGGCGATGGTGGGCGGCGCGATCGCGACCCAGTCGACGGACTGCACGACGGACTCGGCCAGGGTCTGGGCGTGGGCTTGGGCGTGGGCCGGGACCGGCTGCTGGGCCAAGGGGCTCAACGGGTGCCTCCTGCGAGGAGCTGCTGCACGGCCGGATCGGTCAGACCGAGGAGGGCCGCGGGCCAGAGGCCGGCGAGGACGGTGAGGGCGACGAGCGGGGTCCAGGCCGCGAACTCGTACGGCTGTACGTCCGCGAGCCCCGGCCCGTCCTGCGGGTTCCGCGGGTTCTGCGTGTCCGTCGGGGCCTTCGGGACGGCGCCCATGCAGACCCGGCGGACCACGATCAGCAGGTACGCGGCGGTGAGGAGCGTGCCGAACGCGGCGATCGTCATGAAGGTGAGGAAGGCCGGGCGGCTGAGGCCCGCGGCGGGCTCGAACGCGCCGAACAGCGCCAGCATCTCGCCCCAGAACCCGGCGAGTCCCGGCAGCCCGAGGGAGGCGACGGCGGCGAAGGCGAGCAGGCCGCCGAGGCGTGGGGCCCTGCCGTAGAGGGCGGCGCCGGTCTCCTGGGCGAGGGTGTCCAGGTCGGTGGTGCCGGTGCGGTCCTTGAGGGCGCCGACCAGGAAGAACAGCAGGCCGGTGATGAGGCCGTGGGCGATGTTGGCGAACAGGGCCCCGTTCACGCCGGTCGGGGTCATCGTGGCGATGCCGAGGAGCACGAAGCCCATGTGGCCGACGGAGGAGTACGCGATGAGGCGCTTGAGGTCGCCCTTCGCGCCCTGCCTGGCGAGGGCGAGGCAGGCGAGCGAGCCGTAGATGATGCCGACGACCGCGAAGGCGGCGAGGTAGGGCGCGAAGGTGCGGAACCCGTCGGGTGTGATCGGCAGCAGGATGCGGACGAACCCGTAGGTGCCCATCTTCAGCAGGACACCGGCCAGGAGGACCGAGCCGACCGTGGGGGCGGCGGTGTGGGCGTCCGGCAGCCAGCTGTGCAGCGGCCACATCGGGGTCTTGACGGCGAGTCCGATCCCGATGGACAAAGCGGCGACGACCTGCACGGATGTGGTCAGTTCGGGGTGATTGTCAGTGGTGAGTGCCACGATGTCGAAGGTGCCCGCCCTGAGTCCGATCAGGAGCAGGCCCAGCAGCATGACCACGGAACCGAGCAGGGTGTAGAGGATGAACTTCCAGGCGGCTCGTGCGCGTTGCTCACCGCCCCAGCGGGCGATGAGGAAGTACATCGGGATGAGCACCATCTCGAACGCGAGGAAGAACAGCAGCAGATCGAGGACGGCGAAGGTCGCGAGGGTGCCGGACTCCAGGACGAGCACCAGCGCGACGAATGCCTTCGGGGACGGGCCCGTGGGCAGCTTGAAGTAGGAGTAGAGCGCGCAGAGGAAGGTCAGCAGCGCGGTCAGGACCACAAGGGGGAGGGAGATGCCGTCGATGCCGAGGTGGATGCGCACGTCGAGTGCCGGGATCCAGCTGATGTCCGTACTGGCCTGCATCTTCGACGGCTGGTCGTGGTCGAAGCCCAGCGCGAGGACGATCGCGGCGATGAGGACCGCGCCGGTCACGGTGATCCCGTGCCGGAGCACGGCCTGCTCGGGCGACTTCCCCTTCAGCCCCGGCGGGGCCGGCAGGAGAGCGGCGGCGGCACCGATGAGCGGGCCGACGACGATCAACGCCAGAAGGACCTGCATCACGGACTCGTTGATATCGATCACGCCTGCTCACGCTCCCGTGGCGACGACGAGGGCGGCGACCACCAGGACGACGGTGCCGGCGAGCAGCGCGCTCACATAGGTCTGGACGTTGCCGGTCTGGGCCCGGCGGACGGCCGCGCCCAGCAGACGGGGCAGGGCGCCCGCGCCGCTCACATAGGTGTCGACGACCTCGCGGTCGAGGAACCGGACGAGACTCGCGCCGGCCTGGACCGGACGGACGAAGAGGGCCGCGTAGACGGCGTCGAGATGGAAGCCGGCGGCGGCATGGCGGTGCAGCGGGCCGAGCAGACGGCGGCCCGGGTCCGCCGGGTCGGGTGCCGAGGCCACGTCCCCGTAGGCGGGGGTGTGGCCGGCGATGGCCTCCGCCTCGACCGTGCCGGCGTCCGCCTCCGGATGGGCGGCGACGGCGCCCAGGGGGACGCGGGCCGCCTCGGGCCGGGTGGACCGCCAGGCCGCGTACGTCAGCAGGGCGCCGATCAGGGCGGCGCCCGTGCCGAGGACGGACGTGGTCAGGGTGGGGGCCAGGCCGTCGCCGTCGAACCAGTCGGGGAGCCTGCCGTAGGCGAACCCGCCGAGGGCGAGCGACGGAACGGCCAGCACCCACAGCACGACGGTCATCGTGCGGGGCTCTCGGCCGTGGTCGGGGGCCTCGGTGCCCTTGCCGTGGAAGGCGAGCAGCCACAGCCGGGTGGCGTACGCGGCGGTGAGCAGGGCCGTGGCGACACCGGCGACGAGGACGGTCCAGCCGGCGGCGCCGGGGACGGGCTGGGCGTGGCCGCCGGCGGCGTGCTCGGCGGCTCCGAGGACGGACTCCTTGGAGAAGAAGCCGCTGAAGGGCGGGATCGCGGCGAGCGCGAGCAGTGCCACGGTCATCGTCCAGAAGGCGTCGGGGACGCGGGCGCGCAGGTGGCTCATGCGGGACATGGCGGCCAGGGAGTTGGTGCCGGCGGCGTGGATGGTCACGCCTGCCGCGAGGAACAGCAGCGCCTTGAAGGCGCCGTGGGAGATGAGGTGGAACACGGCGGCACCGCGGTCGCCGACGGCGAGGGCGCCGGTCATGTAGCCGAGCTGACCCATCGTCGAATAGGCGAGGACGCGCTTGATGTCGTCCTGGGCGAGCGCGGCGAGGGCCGAGCCGGTCATGGTCACCGCGGCCATGACGGCGAGGACGACCAGGGCCGCCGAGGAGGCGGCGAACACCGGGAGGAGGCGGGCGACGAAGTAGACACCGGCGGCGACCATCGTCGCGGCGTGGATCAGCGCGGAGACGGGCGTCGGGCCCGCCATCGCGTCCGGGAGCCAGGTGTGGAGCGGGAACTGCGCCGACTTGCCCGCGACACCGGCCAGGAGCAGCAGGGCGATCGGGGTCGGGTGGTCGAGGCCGCCTTCGGCGACGGTCGCCAGGATCCGGGTGATCCGGAACGACCCGGCGTCGGTGGCGAGGGCGAACAGACCGATCAGGAAGGGGACGTCGCCGAGCTTCGTGACCAGGAAGGCCTTGAGGGAGGCGGCGCGGGCCTCCGGGGTCTCCCAGTAGTGGCCGACCAGGAAGTACGAGCAGATGCCCATGATCTCCCAGCCGACCAGGAGCACCATCAGGTCGCCCGAGTAGACGACGAGGAGCATCGCGGAGGTGAAGAGGGAGACGAGGGCGGCGTAGGAGGGGTAGCGCGGGTCGTCGCGGAGGTAGCCCGTCGAGTAGATCTGCACACAGGTGGCGACGAGGCCGACCAGGACGGCGACGAGGGCGGCGAAGCCGTCGATGTACAGGGCGAGGTCGATCGGGACCGAGCCGGTCGGGGTGAGCCGGGTGGCGGCGTCGACCGCGGCGGCACCGCCCTGGCGTACGGCGACCAGGACGGCGAGGGCGAAGGCCGTGAGGGTCGGGAGTACGGCGAGGGGGCGGACGAAGCCGGGGGCGGTGCGGCCGAGGAGCAGGCCGGCGGCGGCACCGAGGAACGGGAGGAGGGGGACGAGGACGGCGAGGGTGGTCGTGCTCACGTGGTGGCCTCAGCCTTCTCGCTCCGCTCGGGGCGGCCGGGGGCCTCGGCTTCGGCTAGGTCCTCGGGGCCGTCGGGGCCGGCGGGCTCGTGGCCCTCGGCGGTGTCGCGGAGCTTGTCGATGTCGGCGGTGCCGCGGTTGCGGTGGACGGCGAGCACGATCGCCAGGCCGATGCCGATCTCGGCGGCGGCGATGGTGATCGTGAACAGGGTCAGGGCCTGGCCCGAGTGGAGGGTCTCCTCGGCGGCCTTGCTCAGCCAGACGTCGAAGGCGACGAGGTTGAGGTTGACGGCGTTGAGCATCAGCTCGACGGACATCAGCACGAGGATCGCGTTGCGGCGGGCGAGGACGCCGTAGAGGCCGGTGCAGAAGAGGAGGGCGGAGAGGACGACCGGGTAGGCGAGGTGCATCAGCGGGCACCTCCGTCGGCGGACTTGGGGACCGTGGGGTTCGCGGGGGCCGCGGGGTTCGCGGGGGCCGCAGAAGGCGCGTCGGCCTTCGCCTTGCGGGAGAGGACGATCGCGCCGACCAGGGCGGCGAGGAGGAGGACGGAGAGGGCCTCGAAGGGGAGCACCCAGTTCTGGAAGAGGCTCTCGCCGGTGGCCTCGGTGGAGCCGGCGGCCGGGCCGTCGAGGTCGATCCAGGTGGTGCGGAAGGCGTCGACGACGACCCAGACGAGGGCGGCGGCCGAGGCGACGGCCACGGTGAGGGCGGCCCAGCGGTTGCCGGAGTCGGCGTCCGGGGAGCGGCCGATGGGGGCCTTGGTGAGCATCAGACCGAAGAGGAGGAGGACGACGACGGAACCGACGTAGATGAGGACCTGCACCCAGGCGATGAACTCGGCGGTGAGCAGGAGGTACTCGACGGCGAGCCCGCCGAGCGCCACCACCAGCCACAGGGCGGCGTGCACGAGCTGCCGGGTGGTGACGGTGACGATCGCGGCGCCGAAGGTGACCAGGCCGACGAGGAGGAAGGCGATCTCGACGCCGGTCGGGGAGAGGAAGCCGCGGGTCTCGACGGCGGCCAGGGCGGAGGCGGCCAGCGTGGGGTCCGTCGTGGTGGCGGCGGTGGCGGCGGTGGCTGCGACGAGGCTCACGCGTCTCCCCCTGCGGTCGGCGGTTCGGGGTTCTCGGTCGGTGCGGCTCCGCCCGTCTCGGCGGCCTGGGCGGTCGCCAGTTTCTCGGCGGTCTTGCGGGCGGCGGCCAGTTCCTTGGGTTCCTCGGCCGAGGGGTCCAGGGGTGGTGGGGAGGGGACGGTCCACATCCACTCGCGGAGCTTGTCGCGCTCGTGGGTGAGCTCGTGGATGTCGGTCTCGGCGTACTCGAACTCCGGGGACCAGAAGAGGGCGTCGAAGGGGCAGACCTCGATGCAGATACCGCAGTACATGCAGAGGGAGAAGTCGATGGCGAAGCGGTCGAGGACGTTGCGGCTGCGTTCGCGGCCGCCGGGGGCGGCGGGCGGGACCGTCTCCTTGTGGGAGTCGATGTAGATGCACCAGTCCGGGCACTCGCGGGCGCACAGCATGCAGACCGTGCAGTTCTCCTCGAAGAGCCCGATGACGCCACGGGTGCGGGGCGGGAGTTCGGGCTGGACGTCCGGGTACTGCTCGGTGACGGTCTTCCTCGTCATCGTGCGGAGGGTGACGGCCAGGCCCTTGGCGAGGCCGGAGCCGGGGAAGGGGGCCATGGTTACCGGATCACCACCTTGACGACGCCGGTGAGGGCGATCTGGGCGAGGGAGAGGGGGACGAGAAGGGTCCAGGAGAGCTTCTGGAGCTGGTCCTCGCGCAGCCGGGGGTAGGTCACGCGGAGCCAGATGACCACGAAGGCGAGGACGGCGGTCTTCAGGAGGGTCCAGACCCAGCCGAGGCCGTCTGCACCCCAGGGGCCGTGCCAGCCGCCGAGGAAGAGGACGGTGGTCAGACCGCACAGGACGACGATGCCGGCGTACTCGGCGAGGAGGAACAGGGCGAAGCGGAGGCCGGTGTACTCGGTGTAGGCGCCGAAGATGATCTCCGAGTCGGCGACGGGCATGTCGAAGGGCGGGCGCTGGAGTTCAGCGAGGCCGGCGACGAAGAAGACGATCGCGCCGACGATCTGCCAGGGGAGCCACCACCACTCGAAGGCGTCCACGATGCCGACGAGGGAGACCGTGCCGGCCGCCATCGCCACCGAGGCGGCGGTGAGCAGCATCGGGAGTTCGTAGGCGAGGAGCTGGGCGGCGGTGCGGAGGCCGCCGAGGAGGGAGAACTTGTTGGCGGAGGCCCACCCGGCCATGAGCGAGCCGAGGACGCCGACGCCCATCACCGCGAGGACGAAGAAGACGCCGGCGTCGATGACCTCGCCGACGGCGCCCTCGCCGGGGCCGATCGGGATGGCGAGGAGGACGAGCAGGTACGGCAGGAGGGCCACGGCCGGGGCGAGCTGGAAGACGCGGCGGTCGGCTCCGGCCGGGACGATGTCTTCCTTCTGGGCGAACTTCACGCCGTCCGCGACGAGTTGGGCCCAGCCGTGGAAGCCGCCGGCGTACATGGGGCCGAGGCGGCCCTGCATGTGGGCCATCACCTTGTGCTCGGTCTGGCCGATGATCAGCGGGAAGGTGAGGAAGACGACGAAGACGATGAGGAGTCTCAGGGCGACGTCCAGAGCGTCGTTCACTGCGAGCCTCCCGTGGGGGGTTCGGGGTCAGGGGTGTCGCGGGGGGTGCCTTCGGTGGGGGTGCCGTTGCCCCCGTCGTCCCCGTTGCCCCCGTTGTCCTGGGGCGCGTCATCGGTGGCGGTGCCGGGCGGCTCGGGCTGGGCCTTCGGCTCGGGCTGGGCCTTCGGCTCGGGCTCGTCCTGCGGGTCGGGCTGTTGCTCGGGGGCGTCGAAGGCCGGGCGGGCGTGGTGCCAAGGGGCGTCCGTGCTGCGGGGGGCGGGCCGGGTGGGGCGGGGCTGCGGCGCGGGCTCGGCGGGGCCGGGGGCTGCGTCCGGGGCCCCTTCGCGCCGGCTCGCCGAGCCCCCTGAAGCGCTGCGGGCACGGCGCGGCCCGGCAGGAGACGTCCGCTCGGCGGGGGCGGTCCCTGAGCGGGGGGCGGTCCCGGAGCCGGAGGTGGGCTGCGGGTCGGAGGCGGCCCGGGTCTCAGCCGTGGAGTGCTCCTGCGAGGTGGGGCGTTCACCGGCGGCGGGCCGGGCCTCGGGAGCGTCGGGCCCGGCCGGGGAGGGCTGGGTCCGGTCAGGCTGGGCGCGCTGCGTGGCAGACCCCTCGCTCGCGCCGCGCGCACGGCGCGGCGTCGTGGGGCTGCCGCTCGCGTCCGGTGCCGGGGCGGCAGCCGTCCGGCCGGCGGAGCCCTCGGCCGCCGAACGGGCGCGTCGCGGGGAAACCGGCGTACCCGAAGCGTCCGGTGCCGGGGCGGCAGCCGTCCGGCCCGCAGCCGTCTGGCCCGCCGAGCCCTCGGCCGCGGTGCGGGTGCGGCGGGGTGGGCGGTCGGCGGGTGGGCGGGCGGTGCCTCGGGCGGGGCGGGTCGGAGCCGGGGGGAGCTGGCCCTTGAGGGGGCCCCATTCGTTGGGGTCGGGGACGCCGGGGGGAAGCATCTGGCGGCGTTTGGGGCCACCGTGTGCCGCGCCCGCCGCGGGCTCCCCGGGCTCCTTGGCCCCGGGCCAGGCCTTGGCCACGCGGGCGGCGAGGACGAAGTCCTTGCGGAGGGGGTGGCCCTCGAAGTTCTCGGGAAGGAGGAGGTGGTCCAGGGCGGGGTGGCCCTCGAAGCGGACGCCGAACATCTCGTGGGTCTCGCGTTCATGCCAGGCCGCGCCGGCGTAGATGCCGACGGCGGTCGGCAGGACCGGGGACTCGTGGGGGACCGTCGTGCGCAGGAGCAGGCGGCGGACCGGGGCCAGGGCCACCACGTGCGCCGCCACACGGAAGCCCGTGCCCGGTTCGTCGACCGCGCTCAGCCAGTCGAAGTAGGTGCAGCCCAGGGTGGAGCGGGCCGTGCGCAGCGCCTCGGTCCAGGATGCGGACGGGACGTCCACGGTGAGGACGCTGTACGACTCCTCGGCGGTGGCCTCCGGGCCGAAGAGTTCCTCGGCGGGGGCGGGCAGCCAGCCGGTCACTTGTCCCCCACTTCGGTGGTGCCGCCGGTGGTCGTCCCGGCGCCGGTGGCGAGGGCGGGCGGCTTCACCAGGCCGCTCTGCAGGGCCGCCGTCGACGGGCCGGCCTCCGCAGCGGGGCCGCCGCCGGTGCCGTACCGCTCCCTCAGGGACTCCCGGGCGATCTTCTCCTGGAGTTTCAGGATGCCCTGGAGCAGGGCCTCGGGGCGGGGCGGGCAGCCGGGGACGTAGACGTCGACGGGGATGATCTGGTCGACGCCCTTGGTGACGGAGTAGGAGTCCCAGTAGGGGCCGCCGCAGTTGCTGCAGGCGCCGAAGGAGATGACGTACTTCGGTTCCGGCATCTGTTCGTACAGGCGCTTCACCGCCGGGGCCATCTTGTCCGTGACCGTGCCCGACACCACCATCAGGTCGGCCTGGCGCGGGCCCGGCGCGAACGGGATGACGCCGAGGCGGATGAAGTCGTGGCGGGCCATGGACGCGGCGATGAACTCGATCGCGCAGCAGGCGAGGCCGAAGTTGAAGACCCAGAGGGAGTAACGGCGCCCCCAGTTGAGGATCACCTTCATCGGCTCCGGGGCGAGCCGGGCGAGGGCGCCCAGCCGCTTCGGCTCCGGGAGGAGGACGGGCCCCGGGGCGTCCGCCGCCTCCGATGGGTTCGTTTCTGGGGTCACGTCCATGTCAGGACGCCCTTCTTGTAGGCGTAGAGCAGGCCCACGGCGAGGAAACCGAGGAAGACGAACATCTCGACCAGGGTCGTCGCGCCGTAGCCGGGATCCGCGAAGACCGTCGCCCAGGGGAAGAGGAAGATCGAGTCGATGGCGAAGATGACGTAGAGGAAGGCGTAGACGTAGTAGCGGACCTGGGTGTGGGCCCAGCCCTCGCCGACGGGGTCGACGCCGCACTCGTACGTCAGGAGCTTCTCCCGGGTGGGGACGTCGGGGCGCAGCAGACGTCCCGCGCCGAAGGCGACGGCGACGAAGAGCACGCCCACGGCGGCGAGCAGCCCGACCATCGAGTAGGACTGGAAGTAGTCCGCCGCGACGGCGACGGTCGGCTGCGCCGCTACGGCGACGGTCGGTTCCGGCACGTCCGTCCCTCGCTCCCTGGCCAGGCGATTCGTACGTACGCGCTGCGGACGCCGTACGTGCTTCGCTGTTCGACGATCTGTACGCACGGGAGTCTAGGCCCTGCTAAAGAGACCGTAAGCAGCCCGTCACGGGTGGGTGCTCCCGAGTGCCCGGCCGGCCGGGCGGGACGAGGCGTGGGGAGAGAGAGCGGGATGGGGCAGGACGGGGTGGGGTGGGGTTTTCCCCAGGGCGGCCGGGGCGGTCCGCCTCATGGCGCGGAGCCGGGGCGGGCGGGCAGGGTGGAGGGCATGACCGCATCCCCATCCTCCGGCTCCGGGCGGCCGTACGGTCGTCCGCTGCCCTCCAGTCAGACGCCGTCGGAGCCGTTGCCGCCGGCACGGTTCGCCTTCGGGGGACAGACGTGGCGGGAGATCGCGCATCTGCTGGCGAACCTGCCCTGCGCGCTGATCGGGTTCGTGTACGTGACGACGGTGCTGTTCACCAGCGCCTTCCTGACGTTGACGGTGATCGGTTTTCCGCTGCTCGCCGCCGCGCTGATGGGGGCCCGGCAGCTGGGACGGCTGGAGCGGATGCGGGCGCGGGGGCTGCTGCGGGTGCGGGTGGACGAGCCGAGTCCACTGCCGTTCCGGGGCGGCAGCCGGCGGGCGGACGAGGGGTTCGTCGCGCAGGTGTGGATGAGCGTGAAGGATCCCGTCGGCTGGCGTTCGATGCTGTACGAGCTGATCCGGATGCCGTGGGCCGTCGCGACGTTCGTCATCACCCTCACGGGGCTGTTCGTGGCGTGGCCGGTGCTGCCGTACATCGTGCGGGGGCTGACGAACGTGGACCGGGCGATGGTGCGGTCGCTGTTGTCGCCGTCCGACGAGCTGGAGCGGCGGATCGCGGAGCTGGAGTCCGACCGGGGGGTCGTGGTCGACACGGCCGCGGCCGACATGCGGCGGATCGAGCGGGATCTGCACGACGGGGCGCAGGCCCGGCTGGTGAATCTGGCGATGGGGCTCGGGCTGGCCAAGGAGAAGCTGCTGGAGGATCCCGACGCGGCCGCCTCGATGGTGGAGGAGGCGCACGGGGAGGTGAAGCTGGCGCTGCAGGAACTGCGGGACCTCGCGCGGGGGATCCATCCGGCCGTGCTGACGGACCGGGGGCTCGACGCGGCGCTCTCGTCGGTCGCCTCGCGCTGTACCGCGCCGGTGAAGGTGAGCGTCGATCTGGCGGCGCGGCCTGCCGCCGCGATCGAGGGCATCGCGTACTTCACCGTGTCCGAGCTGCTGCAGAACATCAGTAAGCACAGCGGGGCCAAGGCTGCCTCGGTGGATGTCTGGCGGTCCGACGACCGGCTGCTGATCCAGGTGTGGGACGACGGGCGAGGGGGCGCGCGGCTCGACGGAGGGAGCGGGATCGCCGGGCTGGCGGAGCGACTCGACGCGGTCGACGGGGTGTTCGTGATCGAGTCGCCGGTGGGCGGGCCCACGACGGTGACCGCGGAGCTGCCCTGGCGGGGGCGGTAGGTCGGAACCGCGGAAGTGTGAGGGGCGCCCACGGCCGGTCGTGGGCGCCCCTTCGGTGTGAGCGGGTCCGGGAGGGTGGGGAAAACCCCCGTACCGAGACGCCGACCCGCTCCATGGTTCCGGCGGGCGGGGGCGAGGAGGGTGGAGGTACGACATCGGGAGTGCGGGACCAGCGGAGGCGGGCGACGGTGATGGCCACGGAGTACGGGGACGGGTACGGGAGTTGGGGCGAGGAGCGGCGGCACCGGCTGCCGGCCGGTTTGCGGGCGCCGGTCGAGGCGCGCAGCTGGCGGGAGTTCGGGTACGTGCTGCTGGGGCTGCCGATCGGGATCCTGCTGTTCACGTACGCCGTGACGATGGTGTCGGTCGGCGCGGGGCTGCTCGTCACCTTCCTCGGGGTCCCGGTGCTGGCGGCGGGGCTGGTCGGGTGCCGGGGGTTCGGCGCGCTGGAGCGCGCGCGGGCGCGGGCCCTGCTCGGGGCGGAGGTGTCGGCGCCGGAGCCGCTGCGTCCGAAGGGGCGCGGGGCGATGGCGTGGATGGGTGCCGTGCTGCGCAGCGGGTCCTCGTGGCGGCAGCTGCTGTACGCGGTGATCCAGTTCCCGTGGTCGGTGTTCTCGTTCGTCGTGGCGGTGACCTTCTGGACGTACGGGTGGGCGATGCTGACGTATCCCCTGTGGTTCTGGGTGTTCCCGGTGTGGGCCGGGCAGGACGGGCTGCAGTTGTACGGGGACGAGACGCACTCCGTGTATCTCGACAACCCGTTCGAGGTGACCATGACCGCGCTGGTCGGGCTGCTGTTCACGATGGCCTCGCCGTGGATCGTGCGGGGCCTGACGTCGGTCGACCGGGTGATGGTGGGCGCGCTGCTCGGCCCGTCGCGGCTGGGTGCGCGGGTCGTGGAGCTGGAGTCGGACCGGGGCGTCGTGGTCGACACGGCCGCTGCCGATCTGCGACGGATCGAGCGCGATCTGCACGACGGGGCGCAGGCCCGGCTGGTGGCGCTGGCCATGGATCTGGGGCTGGCGAAGGAGAAGCTGGCGGAGGATCCCCGGGCGGCGGCCGTGATGGTGGACTCGGCGCACGGTGAGGTGAAGACGGCGCTCCAGGAGCTGCGGGACCTCGCGCGGGGCATCCATCCCGCCGTGCTGACGGACCGGGGGCTCGACGCGGCGCTCTCGTCGGTCGCCTCGCGGTGCACGGTGCCGGTGGTGGTGGACGTGGACCTGCCGGCGCGACCGGTGCCGGCGATCGAGGGCATCGCGTACTTCACCGTCTCCGAGCTGCTGCAGAACGTCAGCAAGCACGCGGGGGCCTCGCGGGCGACGGTGGATGTGTGGAAGGTCGAGAACCGGCTGATGCTCCAGGTCGCCGACGACGGCGTGGGCGGCGCCGACACCGGACGCGGCTCCGGCCTCGCGGGACTCGCCGAACGGATCGGAGCGGTCGACGGCATCCTGGTCGTCGACTCCCCGGCCGGCGGCCCGACCCGGGTGACGGCGGAGCTGCCGTGGCGGGCGGTCTGACCCGGGGATGACGGCGGAGCTGCCCTGGCGGGCGACCTGACGGAGGGCGGGCGGGCATCAGGGCGTGTGCGGGGGCAAGGTTGTGGGGGCGTTGAGGGCCTGGTCCGGGCATGACACGCGGGGCTGGGGGCGAGGCTCGGGGGCCAGGCCCGAGGAGCGCGGAGCGAGGCGCAAGGCGCAAGGCGCAACGGGCAGCAGGCAGCGCGGGGCGAGGCGCAAGGCACGAGGCACAAGGCACGAGGCACGAGGCACGAGGCACAACGGGTGGGCAACGCGGGGCGATGACGATCGGCTGAAGGCAGCCGAGGTGGCCCGCAAGAGCAGATGGTTGCGGCGGGGGTCCCGCGAAAGGCGGGGCGGCCCGGCAGGCGCGTCCAGGGGTATCCGCCCTGGGCGCGCTTCCGTGTTCTTTCCCGTCCCCTTGCCTGCCCTCTTCCCGTCCTCCTTACTTCCTCCTCCCGACCGCCCGACCTCCCGACCTCCCGCCCTCCCGACCTCCCGTCCTCCCCCGGCCCCACCCCTTCTCCAGACGGACCGGCACCCCGCCACCCGGGGCGACGGTGACATTCGGCCAGTTGTCCGATGTTCCTGACCTGAATCCCTGCTCTGTGCGGAGCCCAGGGGTCCCGATGCTGAAATGCTGGGGGCTGTCGTACGGGGCGGGCCCGGAGCATGGGCCGGTCGGCGGCGGGTGTCGTGGGGGGACGAGGCGTGGAGGACAGGGTGCGGGTGGTCATCGCCGAGGATTCGGTGCTGTTGCGCGAGGGGCTGACGCGGCTGCTGACCGACCGGGGACACGACGTCGTGGCGGGGGTAGGGGACGGGAACGCCCTGATCAAGACGATCACGGAGTTCGCGGCGCAGGGAGACCTGCCGGACGTGGTCGTGGCGGACGTACGGATGCCTCCGACGCACACCGACGAAGGCGTACGGGCCGCCGTACAGCTGCGGAAGCAGCATCCGGAGCTGGGGGTGCTCGTCCTGTCCCAGTACGTGGAGGAGCGCTACGCCACCGAACTGCTCGCGGGGTCCAGTCGCGGCGTCGGGTACCTGCTGAAGGACCGGGTGGCCGAGGTCCGGGAGTTCGTGGACGCGGTGGTCCGGGTGGCGCGGGGCGGTACGGCGCTGGACCCGGAGGTGGTCGCGCAGCTGCTCGGGCGGAGCCGGAAGCAGCACGTGCTCGCGGGGCTCACCCCCAGGGAGCGTGAGGTGCTGGGGCTGATGGCGGAGGGGCGGACCAACTCGGCGATCGCCCGGCAACTGGTCGTGAGCGACGGAGCCGTCGAGAAGCACGTGAGCAACATCTTCCTGAAGCTCGGGCTGTCCCAGAGCGACGGGGACCACCGGCGTGTGCTGGCGGTGCTCACCTACCTCAATTCATGATCCTCTGACACTGTGTCAGGAAGTGGTCGGGGCGGCCACGCCGGGCGGTCGCACGCGGCGGTGACGCGGGCCGTGCCGCTCACCCACCCCGCCACTCCACCACTCCGCCGCTCCCGCCCCACCCTCGCCGCCTTCCCCGTTCCTCGCTCACCGATCGCCCCTCGCCGTCCGGTTCGAGAACCACCCACCGGGCAGTGCGCGTCTCCGGAGGAAGTGACACGGGCGGGTAAATCATGACAAGTCAGGTCGTAGAGGAGCGGCAAAACAACGTCCATCAGGCGAAAGAGCAAGGGAAGGTCACCCTTGCCGACGTAGGGTTGTTCTTGGGAGGGCCGGCGGGACGGCCGTTCCCGGACAGCCGCCCCGAGGGAGGTCCAGTTCAGTGACCAGCCAGGTCAGCAGCCCAGCAGAGCAGGCCGACGAGGCCGCTCTGGGAGAACTGAGAGAACAGCGCAAACCGGCGGGGACGAAGAACGTCCGCCGACTCGATCGGGTGATCATCCGGTTCGCCGGAGATTCCGGTGACGGGATGCAGCTCACGGGTGACCGTTTCACCTCCGAGACGGCGTCGTTCGGGAACGACCTCTCCACCCTGCCGAACTTCCCCGC